>NZ_JAOYTN010000001.1 GCF_026105875.1 Brevundimonas sp. BT-123
GCCGGTCCGCTGCGCTGGTTGGGGGCTGCGCTGACCGGCCTCTTGCCAACCCCGACAACCCCAGCTCAGATCACCAAAGGACTCTCGTTATGGCTGGATGAGAAATGGGGGTCACGTCAAGCGCAGGAGCCCGATTAAGAGGGGAGTGGCAGTCGTCGACATACGATGAGCAGTTTTTGGGATGGCGGTCGGCCTGCTCCTCAGCCAGGGTGATAGTCGATGAGAGCCCACCTCACCCTCGCTCTGTGCCTCACGGTTTTGACCGGGTCCGCCTCGCGCGACGAGGGGCCTCAAACCGACGCAGAAGTCTTTGCTCAGCATGATTTCGGAGCTTTGAACTTCAAAGCCTCAATACGGTGGCTGTGCCTTGGAAGCTGGTCGCTGCGGCCTTGGTGCTTGATGATCCGCAAGGTGGCGAAGTCAGCCAGACGCATCTCAAGGCGCGCCTTCAGATGTTTGATCTTCCCCCGCAAAGTGGACGGGGTTAAGCCGCTCTGCGTTCGGCCTCGGCGGGGCTGATATAGCCCAGTGACGAGTGCAGGCGACGGGGATTGTAGAAGCCCTCGATGTATCCGAACAGACCTCGCCGGGCCTAGTCTCGGGTTGCGTAGACGCGGTGATGGACACGCTCTGCTTTGAGGGTGTGGAAGAAGCTCTCCATCGGGGCATTGTCCCAGCAGTCGCCCTTGCGACTCATCGACGGGGTGATGCCGGATCGGGCGAGAGCCAAGCGGTAAGTTTCTGCTGCATATTGGATCCCGCGATCCGAATGATGGATCAGCCCAGTCGCGGGCCGCTGGCGTTCGACAGCCATGTTGAGTGCGTCGAGGGCGATCTCGGTGTGCAGGGTTTGGCGCATCGACCAGCCGACAATCTTGCGGGTGTGCATGTCGAGGATGGCGGCGAGGTAGAGCCAGCCTTCGCCGGTCGGGATGTAGGTCAGGTCGGCGAGCCAGACCTGGTTGGGAGCCGCCGCCTCGAAGTTCCGGGCCAGCCTGTTGGGCGCGATGGGATAGCCGTGACGGCTGTTCGTCGTCCGGGCGCGACGCGGCAGGGCCGCCAGTCCCCGCAGGCCGGCGCGGCGCATCAGCCGCTCCACGCGGGATCGACCGACCCGACGCCCATGCCGCCGCAGGGTGGCGTGGACACGCGGTGAGCCGTAACAGCCGCTGCTTTCGGCATGGATCAGGCGAATGTTCTCGGTCAGCTCGCGATTGGCGACAGATCTTGGGCTCTCAGGGCGACCGCGCCAGGCGTAGTATCCGCTGGACGACAAGCCGAGGACCGCGCACATCACGCGGACCGGCCAGACCTGACGATGCCCATCGACGAACCCGAACTTCATCGGGAGGTCGCTCCGAAGATGAGCGCGGCTTTTTTTAGGATGTCCCGCTCCATCCGAAGCTGACCGTTCTCCCGCCGCAACCGGGCCACCTCAGCCGCCAGATCCGACGGCGACCCGGCGCGGTTGTCTGTTAGTTCGGCTCTCGGCGCGCCTGTTGCAGCCTCGATTCCGTCGAGGGCCAGCCGCTCAATTAGAACTTCGGTCAGAATTTCGGTCGCAAGCGATGTTGCCGGTGAGCCTGCCTGGCCGAAATAGCGGATCGAGGCATCCAGCTGGCTGCCATTCAAAGACCGGGCAAAAACGAGAACACAATCCCGGTCGCCTCCAGGAGAGCCTGCGCTGCTCAGGCTGAGATGTTGAAGAAGAAGATCAAGCGCTGCGCGCTCAAGGTCTCTACACGTCAGGCTGGACACCAGGGACGACTTTCCTCCCAAAAGACGCCGAGGGTGGGGCGGGGGGCGGGACGCCGGCTGGCGCCCGCCCCGCTGTAGGCGATAACACGGAATGTTATTGGAGTGGCGTCTTGGTGACCTTGTCCGCCCACATCTGGGCCACCTTGCCCGCAGCTTCACGTCCACCAAGCCCGAAGGCAAGAGCCGCGGCGATGGCGGCGGCCCCCAGGATCAGGCCAAACGCCAGAAGCACGATGTCGTCTGCGATCCCCATGAACCGCAGGCCCATGGCGGTAGCCAGAGCGATCGTCGCCCAGCGCACCAAGGTGGAGGCGAACCCGTCCGCGCCGCCCGTGCCCTTGTTAATCAGGTTTGCCAGAACGCCCCCGATCAGCACGCCGGCGGTGATGATGATCCCACCGACGATGACATGGCCGGCAAGCGCCAAGATTTCCTGGAGGGTGACGGCGATTGTGCCGAACTGCAGCAGCTTGGCCGCCTCCACCGCCGTGAAGGCGACAATGGCGACCATGGCGATCTTGCCGACGATGCCGGATGGGGTCATCGGATTCGACACCTCGCCGCCAAGAGCCCGCGCAGTCGCAGGAGTGACGTCACCGGCATAGGGAGCCGTGGCCGGATTCGGCGCCGCAGGTGTTGAAGTCGAAGCTGTCAGCGAGGTCAGACTCGAGATGCTGCGGTCGAACCCGGTCGCAGGGAGGACGCGCTCGATCAGCTGAGCGACCCAGCGGCCGATGAACCAGCCGACGGCCAGAACGATCGCGGCGGCGAGCACGTGAGGAATGGCTGCGAGGACGGTCGAGAGAACGGCGACCGCCGGGATGGTCAGGGATTCGATGCCCAACTGCTCGAGGGCGGCAATGGTGATCGGGATGAGGATTAGGACGAAAACGAGGGTGCCGGTCGCCGAGCTTACGCCCGTCGATCCGGTCGCCTTAGTCAATCCAGACTTCTCAAGCCAGCGGTCGGCATTGGCGGCTTGCAGCGCCGCCTCAACGACGCGCTTGGCCAAGGTTGCGACCACGAAGCCGATGAAGAAGATGAGCACCGCGCCGAGAACGCTCGGAACGAACGAGGCGACTTGATTCAGCAGCGAGTTGAGAGGGGTGACGACCTGGCCCAGATTGAGGACGCCGAGGGCGGCGACGACGCCGAAGAGCAGGATCAGCCAGAAGGCCACATCGCCGAGGCTGGCGCCGATGGAGTGTTTGGGATTGTCGCTCGCCGTAGCCTTCGCGGCGCCGGGAATGCGGTTGATTACCTTGGCCAGGGCCCACTTGACCGCCTTGCCGATGAACCAGGCCACGAAGAGGATCAGGACGGCGCCGATCGCCTTGGGCGCCCACTCATAAACGAGCGCGTTCCAGCTGATGAAATCGTAGTCTGTCGTTTGCATAGAGCCCTCTCAAACCCGGCGCCTTCGCGGGGTGTTCCATTCGGTAAAACCTGTGAGCTCGCCGCAAGTTCCGTCGCGTCCGGGACACAGCCCTGATCCGCCGTCGAGAACCTTCGTCAGGCTTGACCGGTGGGCAACCTAGGGAGCCTTGCATGACGACAGTCGCTGCCGGCGACCCGGGGCTCGTGGGGACCGTGCAAAGCGCCTTTTCCGGTGACGCACCCATGGCGCGTGAACTGGCCGGCGTCGTCGGCGTCTATTCCGTTCGCCTCCTCGTCGCTCTCCTCATCCTGGCGGTGACGCTATGGGCATCAAAGCGTCTGGCCCGTCTAGTGCACAGAGCTGTCGACCGACTGCCCCACCACCACACCGCTGACGAGACCCTGGCTGACTTCGTGTCCGCCCTGGTCCGTTATCTCGTCATCGCGATCGGGTTAATTGCGATCCTGCAGCAGATCGGCGTCCAGGCCACGTCGGTGCTCGCCGTCCTGGGGGCGGCGTCCCTAGCGATCGGGCTGGCGCTCCAGGGCACACTGGGCAACGTCGCCCCCGGGGAGATGATTGTCCTGTTGAGACCCTATCGGGTCGGCGACAAGGTCGAGCTCAACGGGCGACAGGAAGGTGGTCGATCTCGACCTTTTCAACACGACGGTCGTCGATTTCGACGGACTGACCCTTTACCTGCCCAACGGCAAGGTGTTCGGCGAGATGATCGTCAACATGAGCCAGTCCGGCCATCGACGCATCGAACTCGTCTTCGGCGTCGATGACGACGACGATCTGAACACGGCCTTGCGGCTCCTGATCGAGTGCGCCCAGGCAAATCAAAGCGTCCTGAACGATCCGCCGCCCTGGGCCAAGGTCACCAGTTTGGGGGACAACGCCGTCAATGTGACCCTGCGCTGCTGGGCAAGCTCCGATGACTATGTCGATGCGCGGTTCGACCTGACCAAGGCGATCAAGGAGACCCTGGAGGCGCATGGGTTGAGCTTCCCCTATCCTCATCAGGTTACGATAAACAGGCCAGGCCTCGCGAAGGTCTCTCCCGACGAAGAGCGGACGCCACTGGAACCGGCGCCCGGGGCTTGAGTCACTGCATCGGATAAGCCGCCCCTGCCAGCCATTGTTAAATCGTCAGTTGCGGCGGCCGGTTGACGCCCCGTCGCTGTGCGACGGGGCCGTTGGGGTTCGAGGCTCTACGCGCCTTTGCGTTGCATCGCTTCGGCGTTGACTGCAGCATCAGCGATCGTGGTGAGGTCTTCGTCGGTCTGGGACTCCTCCTCGAGCGTCTCGTCTAGCAGGGCAGCGGCGTCCTCAAGACCCAGCACCAGCGCCCAGCGCTTAAGCGTGCCGTAGCGCGTGATTTCATAGTGTTCCACGGCCTGGGCCGCGGCCAGCAGGCCTGCGTCGAGCGCAGCTGTGTCCTTGTACTCCTCCATGATCTCGTCCCCCTCGGCAAGGATGCCTTCGATTGCGTCGCAGGTCTTGCCGCGGGGAGCCTTGCCGATGATCTCGAACACCTGCTGCAGGCGTTCGATCTGGCCTTCGGTTTGATCCCTGTGCTTTTCGAAGGCGGCCTTTAGCTTGGGGGACTGCGCGGCCCGGGCCATCTTCGGCAGAGACTTCAGGATCTTCCTTTCGGCATAATAAATGTCCTTAAGCGTGTCGTGGAACAGGGTGTCGAGGGTTTTCTCGGCCATGGTGCAAACTCCTGATGATGCGCCTAGCGCGCCCAGCAAAAAGGGCAGGCGGCTCTATTGGTTCCTGTTCGCAGGGCAGGCGGGTAGGCGGACGCAGGCGCAGGTCTCGACCGCCGCGAGCACCAGCGGGCCGCGTCCGACACGGTTCTGCGCAACTTCCGACGAGTCAGCTTCCAGTGAACGACGAGGCCGGCCGACCGCCCCACCTGACCGCGTCCCTCGGCCGACACGGAAACCGCCGCCTGAGGCCAACCATTCACCCTCTCCCGGGCGCCGTCGCAGGCGAAGCGGGCTTGCCCAGCAAGCCGCCAAGGAATTCGAAAGCGCCACGCTCCTTTTCATGACTGCTGACGGGAGCTGTGTTTGCGATCCGCCCGGATATGTCGACCCGGGAAAGAACAACCCGCCAGCGACTGCTGCCATCGGCCAGGCTGGCAGCGAACATCTGGTGGACCCGCATTGCGTTCCGATCCAGTGCCACTCCATCCATCGCAGCCCTCAAGGGCGGTAATGCGGCCTGGCCGATGATGTCCTCGCCCAGCCAGGCCGCCTGACGCAGTTCGGGCATGAGCCGCGACGCGCCAGCTTAGCCTTAACGCATGGTCATGTCAGCCGGCGTTGGTAGGGGGGGGAGGGCCTGTAATTTTGTCGAAACAGACTCGCCGCAGCGGTCAAAAACCAAGTTCGGCCCGCCCCTGAGCCACTGAAGGTTCGGAACGGGCCTGCCCGGTTATTCCCTCCCGGATGCCTTTAACGTAACGCGAGTTGTTGAGATGGCAAGGGGCGCGGATCTCCGAATCTACGGTCTGGCGATAGTCTACAAATGACCCAGCATCGCCGCCGCGCGGGACGCACAGATCCGATTTACGTTGCTTGGTCGAGCTCTCGAAGCTCGCCTTTCTGGGTGAATAAAAACGGTCGTTCCTGGCGCAAAGCCGGCGCAGGCCTATCTAAGTGTAGATCCAGACAAAGCCACTGAGCGCATGGTTGTGAAGCGTGCTAAGTTCACACCACAAGCAAGGGAGACGTTGCGGATGGGGTGCAATTTCACAGCGGAGGCCTTGCCTCTGTCTGAGCTTGTTCAGATAGGGGCGCAAAGAGAGTTTACGGCGCAGGAGCGTCGCAAGTTCAAAAAATTGGTGACCGCATGGGGGGACGGGACCTGCGAGACCAACTGCAGCAGCGGGTGCCCTTACGTGCGTTGGACGAGCAGCGCGACCGAGTATCTCGGGTACGTCAGTCTCCACGACGTGTTGTGCCAGGTTCACGATAAGGCCGATTTGACGAAGCTGCGAGCTATCCCCGAAACAAAACGCCTTGATGCGATGGCCGCTAGCTGGGCGCGGCGGCCCGGTCATTTTGGAGGGTAGTACTTGGGGGTAACCTCGCTGGCGTTGGTTACCCCGATTTGCGACGTCGCGCCGACGGAGGCCCGCGTCTTATCAGTGGGGCGGTGGACGTCGCTCTGACGCCATCATGCAGCGCATCCTTTAGGCTGACTGATCCGGTCCTGACCCGATAAAGGGCCTTTCCCCATTCCGCCCCGACGCCACGCGTCTGATTGAGCACAAGTCTAGCCAGCAAGATGTCGGACGCATGGCCTAGCGTGGGCACGAATGGGATTCCCTCATCGTATGCCCACACTGCCAGCGCGTGTTCGATTTTACCCAGTCGCTCCTCACTCCACTGCTCTCTGAAGTGCACCAGTCCCTCGAACTGACGAGCGGTTCGATCGGGTTTGAACTCCCCCTTGATCTTGGCTCCAAGCTCGTTGGAAATGTCCTCGAACTCGTCACGCCATTTGCCAAAAATTTTGGTGGGTTTACCCATTGAAATTATGCGCTTCGCTGCAGACAGCTGTCATCGATAAAATAGGCAAAACTACATCCTTGTTACGAAGTCAATGCAGACAGACGTCTGTTTTGAACTGAAAAACCCCATTTTTGGCGAACTGTAAACAATTCGAGTTGGGCGAGCATTCCGCTTTCCCCGTGAGAGAAAACATCATGAAAACTCGAAAAAATAGCAAATGGTCTGCACATCCTGACGTCGGTGCAGAAGCCGCCCTGAACAGTCAGATTTGGATGGCTGATGCGCTCAGACGTGTTGGCTCTCTAGAGGACTTCTCGCGCGGCGTTATGGCGAATGGCGCACCGAGACTCGATCCATCTCACTGCCAGTTCCACGCTATGGCCAAGCGTCGCCATTACGAGCGGGATGCGTTCGCGTTGCTGAGCGAGGTACCGGACGGCTGCATCGCGGTGATGTTCACGGCGGTGGTGTCGGAGAAACTTCAAAAGCGGCCCTTTAAGCAGTCAGAGGTAGGATCATTCCAGCACTACCTTTGCGAGCGTCTGACGGGGTCCGAAGAGATTATCGATTTCGTCGGTGTTTACGAGGCCGACTATCTCAGCGGAGAGGGGCGTTTTGGTTGGGTGCTAACGCTCCATGGCGTCGTTACCGTCAAAGCATCAAACTTCCGAAGTGCGTCGAGGGCGGTTCATGACCTCATCGATCTCACTAGCAATGCGATAGCCTATCGACCCGTATTGGTGCGTCAGATCCATGATCTGGCTGGAGCTTTGCGATACATATTCAAGTCGTTCAGCGCCCCCTCCATCGTCGAGCGGGCAAGCTGGTTCGGTGAAACTGTAGACGGCAAACCACGCAGGTTCTCTCGGAAGCTGCGCCTGAAGACGCCTCAGTTGCGTCAGCTATCGAAGAGTCTCGTCAAAGAGAGTCTCGATGAACGAGTGATCTGGTCATCCCGTCGGGCACGCTGACCTTCAGACCATCTCCCAAACAACACTCCAAAACACGTCGCTCCATAGCGACGCCATTCAAACATGCATGAGACGTGAGACGACACCATCAGGTCGCCCTCACGTCGCATGTCTCATGTCTCAGGAAAACATGATGACTACGAAGCGGACTAAGTCAGGAAAGCAGATCAGGGTCTCGGACATGCGATCTTCGCGAGATCGATCCCGTGCTCCACAAAATGGCACTGGTAGTGTGGATGTGGGGCGCTTGGCGCGCTTGACGCTCAGTCGGCGGCTCACCCCGGATCGTGACATACGCGATCTCTCGGTCCTCTTTGAGGTCAAGGCCATCTCAACGACGGGATGCGAGAAGCTTGTCTATATAAAGCCCTCGGAACTTTTGACGCCGAAACAGGCAATGTCGCGCATAGCCGACGGCACGGGCTGGCCTCTCGGAGAGCAAGAGTACGCGAAGGGTCTCATCGCTAAGCTAAGCAATCAAGCAGCTGTTAGAGAAGTGAAGCGTACGGGACTTAGCGGGTGGCGTTCGTCTGACCGCGCTATGGGCTGCTTCGTAATGCCGAGGCGGTCGTTCGGCCGAAACCGCAGGGAGTACGAGTTTCATTCAGGCGTGGAAAAAGGCCGGGAAAAGCTTGGCGCCTCGAAGGGGTCCCTGGGCGAGTGGCAGAAGCATGTCGCCCATCCACTCGGGCAGAGCTCGGCGGGCATTGCCATGGTGGGAGCGGCATTTGCGTCGACGCTGCTCCCTTTCAGCAACCTTCCCGAGAGTTTCATGCTTCTGCTCATCGGAACGACGACTAGCGGAAAATCGACGCTGCAGTCGGCTGCGATGTCTGTTCAAGGTGCGCCGTCGGAACCGATCTCACCGGATAGCACTGAGCGTGCAATTCACGAGGAGGGTGGGCGTCACAACAATCTTATGATGCCTGTCGGTGACCTGTCTGAGCTCCTTCCTCGTCAAAAGAAGGCTGTGCTGCATCATCTGGCCTATGGGGTCAGTAGCAACGGAGGGCGTAAAACCTCTCAGCAGGTGGCGACGGCGCTGGCCAACTATGAGTTCAAGGTGATCGTCACATGCACTTCCGAGAAATCGGCGAAGGTGATCGCGAAGGAGGCGAACATGCCTCAGCTTGGAGGGGAGAGAGCACGCTGCTTCGATCTCGTGCCCGCCGCAGGCGGGATGGGCTTTTTCGATATGGTGCGAAAAGGGGAGAAGAGAGGCGGCGCAGCGATCGCTGACGACCTCAAAGAGTCTGCCGCTCTTTATTATGGGACCGCGATCGAAGCGTGGATTGCAGCCCTGGCCAAGGAGGAGCCGGCTGTAATCCAGGCGCGGGTCCAAAGCCTCACTCGGTCTTTCGTCAAACTCATGGGAAAGAGCCACGCACTCACCCCAGTCAAAAGGCGCGCTGCGGCAAAGTTTGGGCTGCTGTATGCCGCGCTTGTCATGGCCAAGGAGCGGGACGTCCTCAGGTGGAAAGAGGGGCGGATACGGCGCGCTGTGACGGCCTCTTTCGAAGGGGCGATGAGAGAGACGACTGAAATGTCATCGGCGGCGGCTGTCACGGCTCTTAAAGCCGCGCTTTTGGACACGGGGGCGCTTCTGGCCGCACCGAACGAGAAAGCTCTTCGGGCGCAGGCTAAGACTCACCCATCGTGGCTCGGCGTGAGGGTGATGAAGGGCAAGCAGATGGTGGTGGGACTACGACCAAAGGTCATCCGTCAGAGTCTTGGGGCGGAGCTCGCGGAGTTGGCGTTCTCATCGCTTGAGAGCGATGGGTTGCTCACGCGCGGAAAAGGAAGCGAACGTTGGCAGAAAAGAATTCCCGCCAGCGGGAAGCCACGGCTGTATGTCCTAAGACCTGAGTTCCTAGACTAGCCTTCAAGGGCGGCGGGGAGGCGACCCGCCGCCCGCTCATGGCGTTTTCCCTATTCTACCCTGAGGTCATCTCCAGGCTGTTTTGCTCGTCGTGAGGCCCACACGCATGTTGATCGAGAACGGTCAAAGGGAAGGGAATGCCATCGGACAACTGTCCTGAATTACGGGCGATAGATCGAGCAGGCGGGACTGACTTAATGTTGTTCGCTGTCAAGCCGGTCTTGGTCTAGTTGCTCCGCTAAACCGTCGAGCATATCCTCCTGCTCCAGACGCTCGATCAGCGTGACGAAGCACTCTCGATCCTCTCTTGTCAGAAGAACGTGCTCAGGTCCCCGTTCCAAAGACACGGCCATTCGAACTAGCGTCCAGCCGAATAGTTTCCGGACGTGGCGATCTTCGTCTTGGTCGTTAATACGATTTAGTCCGCCTCGCGGATTGGTGCCGTTACAGACCGAACGATACTCTGAAAGAAGATAATCAGAGATCGAGCTTGGACGGCTCTTAGACCCAGCGGTTCCCTGGGAAGCCAGTTCAGGCGGGGCGGGTGAAACCGCAATCAGGGCCGAAGCCAGTGTTGTAATGAGCATGGTCATCGAGCCGCAAATGTCACACGGAAACGGATGGTTGAAGGGACGGGATCATTGCCCGACATGGCGGGTCGCAGTCTTCCGGATGATAGTGCTCCTGCGACGGCTGCCGGACCTAGGCCATATCGCGGCGGGCTTTCCCAAAGCGCTTCGCAATCGGCTAAGCGGCCGGCGGTGGTTACGACGCACTGAAGCTGCGCCGCTCCAATGACGCCTGCATCTATCGCGCGTTGAGGCATGGTAGGCTGTGGCTGGGATATCCAGGACGCAGGCGTGAAGGTTGAGGGCTGCGATGCGCTTGGTCCTGAGACATCCCGATTTAGTGAAGGGATTTCGTCGTCAGAGCGAGGTGCGGATCTTTCGGATGGGGCAGGGTCTGTCTCGGGCCTTTGGCGGCGAGCCGTAGCTGGAACGAGGACAAGTCGTCGTGTTCGACCGCTCTGAGAAACCTCGATTATCACTCCCCCGTCAGACCTTTGAAATTCAAACGTAGGGCCGGCGCCTGAGTTTGTCTGGAGATCATTTATCTTCATGGTCTTGAGATTGACCGCATAGGTCGTCCCGCCGCCTGCGGCGTTGCCCGTATTTTGGGTCAACAACACAAAGTCGCCCCAGGCCTGCGTGAAATGAACGAGCCCCAACCGCAGAGCGCGACGGCTTCGCGACCCTTCGCATCCAATGCAGAAGACGTCGTTCTCCTCATTGTTGCTGACCAACTTCAAACCTCCGCGCTCGAAGAGCGTTTGGTCGCTGGAGTAGGGATCGGATGTCCTGGCCTGCTCATCGGTGGGCTGCGCCGCATCCGTCGTAGCCCCGGCTTGTCTAAGACGCTTTGTCGCTTTGGCGACCAGCTCGAAGAACCAAACGTCTGGAACAGAGGACGTTGTCTGCCGGCTACCAGGTCCATCCGAAATCGATGTGGTATAGAGATACTCGCGGCCTCCAGCTTCCTTCTGGCGCGTGAATTCCAACCGATAGCTCTGACCATCGCCTGAAGCAGGGGAGACAGTGGTTGAACAGCTGACACGTTTGGTCTGAGGATCTCGCCCTTCGACGGCAATATCTGCGAACTGGATCTCGTCTGCGATGATCTCTGCGATGTCAGAGCGCCGGGCGATAGCGGCGTCGACGCCATCTCCAAGAAGAAGACGATAGTCACCAAGATTGGCGATCAGGACAGAAATGACGTCCTGGTGAACTTGGGGCGATGCGCAGACCTGCTCCGGCGATTGCGGGATGCAGGCCGAAAGGGGAATAGCAGCCAATAGGGCTGCCGGCGGAAGCCGGGTCATGTGAAATCCTATCAAAGGTCGCCCAGGTGCTGCTCTTTTAGCAGCAACCTGGGCGGGGTCTAGCGAGAAGGGGATGGTTGAGCTCTCCCCACGATGAACGTCGCGTTTTCCGAGCCTCACCGAGAGCTCGTCAGGCGGCTTGTGGAGGCCAGAGTTGCTGCTGGTTTAAGTCAGCGCCAGTTGGCTGAGCGGCTCGACGTCGATCATTCCTGGATTGGAAAATTTGAATCCGAACGAGTCCGTCTCAACGTCATTCAGTTTCTGAAGTTGGCTGACGCCCTTAACGTTGATGCGGGTCGGCTGCTTGTAGGTCTTGGTGAGCTTTCCAAGATACCAATGGTCGCGACGCGTGTCGGTGAACCCAAAAGCGCCGAATAGGACCACATAATCCATACAACAGCTGTTGGGGGAAAAGGAGAATTGGGCCCAGTTGACCGATCTAGAAGCCGTTTCGATGCATCAGGAACACATCTAGATGGGGCAGGGGGCGCTCAATACTCATCGGCCAGCATAATGGTCATGACGCGCTGGGTGATCTTTGGGTCTGACGGATCGTCAGAGGCGTGCCGTCGATCCAGATCGTAATAGTCGATTTTCCATAGGACGCGGTTGCCCTCGATATCGATCGCCCCAAAATCGTGCTCGTCATAAGGGTCGTTGTCAGCAGGAAAGTTTGTTTCTCGCGCGATCGCAGCGCGAACCTGAGCGGCGAAGGGAAAGCCAAACTCCAACAGCCCTCGCGTTACAAGAACCAGCCCGCCCTGGCCGGACGCGCGCAATTGATCGTTCAGCGCGCGGATGCGCGCAGTCTTTTCTTCTGTCATTTGAGGAAATGCCTTTTGCGGCGAAGACGCTAGATTCGATCCAGCGCCATCAGCGTGAGAACGAGCACAAGCCCGTTCGATTGGGAAAGCTGACGCGGAAAATCAGCCGATGCAGTGGTTTGAATCGTCACCCGCACCGAATGGCCACCATCGAGGTCGATCCCCGCGATTTCTAGATCGGGGACAAACGCGATGGATTGAATGCTGATCGTGACTGGGTCGATCAGCTCAGAAAGCGAGCGGGTCACAGCGTGTGGACCAGTCGGTGCTGAGCGCGACTATCGCCATCGATATATCTCTGCGTTGTTTCGATCGAACGATGCCCGGCTAAAAGCTGGACATCGCGGAGACTGGCCCCAGCGCGATGCGCGGCCTTCGCGGCGCCCGTCACGAAGGTTCTTCGTCCCGAGTGAGATGAGCACCCGGCTGCCCCGATGGTCTGGAATGCGCTGCAGAACCAGTTGACGATGCTATTGGCTCGCATATGACCGCCGCGAAGGGATCGCACGACCGGGCCGGTTCTGGCCTGGGGCGGAGCCAGCTTGGTGAGAGCCTGGCTGAGTTCTGGGTGAATAGGGATGCGTCGACCGGAACCCTTTTTGGCGATCGCGTCACGCAACTCGATAATCCCCGTAACTCGCCCCCTCGCGTCGGTCACCATCGCCCAATCCAACCCTGCGATCTCGCAGGCTCTCAACCCGGCGCGGACCGAGAGGAGCACGATGACGCGATCTCGCTCTGGGGTCGGGGAGCGCCGAGTGTGTGCGAGCAGTCGCCGAAGCTCGCCGCTGGTGAGGATCTTTGCTTGTCTGCCGGCCATGAAGTTCCTTTCTGGGCATGCAAAAATGCCCCCGTGCTTAGGGCGCGAGGGCAGGGTGGTAAGAGCTGTCGAAGTCAGCCCTCGTGGAGCTGAATAAATGCGTTCATCGGGCGACGGCCGCTGCCCCGAACGCTGAAGCTATTTGTCGGGGCATGCGTGTAGGCCGTTCGAAAGTTCGCGAGCCCGACTTGCTCCGGCGGCGCCCGTGAAGCCGCCAGCATGGCGAAGCCCTCGGTTGGTAGCGTTCTTTGATAATGCGCTGCCCCGATTGCTAAGCCGCCGCCGAGGAAGCTGCTGGCGCATGCGAGCCCGTGACGATGCCAAAAGACTTCCCGACCGGGGGCGTCGAACCCGTGGATAGGGTTGAGGAGCACGCGGGGCCAATGAGTGCGAATTCGGTGGTAAAGGTCTGAAAGCCAGAGCCACGATTCCGTTGGCGTCAGGTCGTCCCATCCATCTGGAACGGCCGTCTTGTATCGCATGGCTCGCAGCTTGGTCGTTGGACCTAACGCAAGTTCGGAGAAGACGAAGCTGTCGTAGCAGAGGCACAGCATCGCGATGTCGCCGTTGGGGAGCGGCAGAAAACGATCTTCGGTGAGAGCATCCTCATGGTCCAAGAGATACGGGGCACGACCATATTCATTGGTATCGCCATCTGTCGGGAAGATTTTTCGGACGACCGCGAGACAGCCATCCTGATTGAATGCCGCTAGAGCCTGGTCTCCTCGAAACCCCCACGGGCGGAACCGGTTGGTGTCGATCCCTGTCACGATGACGCACCCGGGCGACCCTTCACTGAGCTTACGAACGGCCCGGACGCAGATGTCGCCGACAGATGCGTCGATCATCGCGCGTCTGAGTGTGGTTGGAGCCGGAGCGAGCCAGTCTGCCGTTCGAAGGTAGCCAGCGGGGAAGACGATGGCGTCGAGAGCGCGCCACCCCCGGCGCCGAATGGCGCGCATGATTGTGACCATAAAGTCGAGGCGAAGCTCGGTCGATCGGGGGCGTGTGGCGGGGGAGCCTTTGACGTGAATGCTCACGATCCGCGCTGGCCGTGAGCCGCGCATTTCGCTGAGCATGGACTGATCTCGATGTGTTTGGCTGACATTTCATTATACCATCAATTTGGTGCAATGTCAATAACGCATTGAAAAGGCATGTAAAAAGCGCCGACTGAGCCGGCCGCGTTCAAAAAATATCCTATTGATATTGTTATATCAGCATGATACCTTTCGCTCGTAATCGGAGAAACAAGGCATGCGCAGATCGCAGCTAGTGAAGTTGGTGGGGTTGAGCGAGGAGGCCTTCAATCTTCTCAAGGCCCGTAAACATGTCCCGATGCGTGGGCGGCCTCCTGGTTCGGGGTGGCTGGATTTCACGGTTGAGGACGCCATCGCCTTTGAGGCGGCTGTCGCATTGGCGCGATGTGGCGTTAAAAAGAATAACGCGCGTGCGTGGGTCGATCTCTATTTCGACGTGGCCATCGAGCGCGCGAGCGAGAACGACCGCAAGTCTACCGATCCCATCTATCTCGGCGTGGTGACCTCTTTCGGCATCGCAGAGACGACGCTTGTCGCCGACGACCAGTTTCCGTTGGTTGGATCAGCGAGTGACATCGCGAGCGAGCTGCAAAGCATCCAGGAAGCCCTCGGGCAGGATCGCTGGCTCGATGGTCTCATAACCATCAATCTCAATCTCTGTGTCCAGCTCGTCTATCTGCGGGCGGAGCAGGCCCTGATTGCTGATGATCGGCTCGAAGAGCTCGCGACCCTGTTCGGCGCGCGCAGCCGCATGATCACGATCGTTGAGTAGGGGGCGATAATGCCAAGGGCTTCAACAAGATTCACAAAGGCGGATGTGGCGCGCGCCTTGAAAGGGGCCAATGAAGCGGGGTTCGACGCGACCAGCGTCGAGATAATGCCTGACGGCGTGATCCGCATCTCAAAGGGCGGGGTGAACGTAGAGCCCGTCCTAAGTGCATATGATCAGTGGAAGGCTAAGCGGGGTGCGCATTAAGCTGAAAGGGCTCAACGTCGTGCGCAAGACGCGCGCCGACGGAACGAAGGTCATCTACTACTACGCTTGGAAGGGCGGTCCGCGCATCGAGGGCGAGCTGGGCTCTGCCGAGTTTATGGAAAACTACAACGCGGCCCTCGCCGACCGTCGGCGCAAGCCGTCCGATACCCTCGTCGCCCTACTGGACGCCTATGAGTCCTCATCGGACTTCCGCGTTCTCGCCGAGCGTACGCGCACAGATTACAAAAAGCATCTTCGTGCGATCGCCAGCGAGTTCGGCGACTTTCCTATCAAGGCGCTGAGCGACAAGCGCGTGCGGGGCGATTTCTTATCCTGGCGAGACCGCTTAGCGTTGAGCTCGCGACGTACAGCTGACTACCGGTTCACCGTCTTCGCGCGCGCTCTGTCTTGGTCCGTTGACCGGGGGCTCGCCCCTTTCAATCCATTGGAGCGACAAGGGCGCGTCTATCGTGCGACGCGACGGGATAATGTCTGGACCGAGCATGATGAAGCGACCTTCCTGGCGCAGGCCCCTCGCCATCTCCAACTGGCGTTGCTTCTCGCGCTATGGACCGGTCAGCGGCAGGGGGATCTGCTGCGGCTGAGCTGGAGCGACTATGATGGCGATGTCATTCGGCTCAAGCAGCGCAAAACAAAGGCGCGAGTGGCCATCCCTGTCGGCGCCCCTCTGAGGGCGGCCCTCGAGACGCTCGCCATCCATACGGGCGACAGCGAGACGATTTTGACCACTGAAGCGGGACGGGCTTGGACCGAGTCTGGTTTCCGAGCGTCGTGGAGAAAGTCTTGCGCTAAAGCTGGCATTGCCGACGTCACGTTCCACGATCTGCGCGGAACGGCGGTGACTCGTTTAGCGATGGCTGGTTGCAACGAAGCTGAGATCGCTACGATCACGGGTCATAGCCTGCGAGACGTCGGTGCGATCCTCGATGGCCACTATCTCAAGCGCGATCATTCCCTCGCTGTGTCTGCGATCAAGAAGCTCGAAGCGAGAGCGGGTTTTCCAACTATTTTCCCAACTACGGCTGAGAGCACATAGTCTCTCCCCCAAGGTGGGAAATTTTCTCTAGCAAAAACAAGAGAGACGATGGTGGGTGATCACAGGTTCGAACTGTGGACCCGCTGATTAAGAGTCAGCTGCTCTACCGACTGAGCTAATCACCCACACCGATCATCGTGTCTTCGGCGGGGCCAAAGCCATCGCCGAAGGGCGCTCCTACTACCCAGCGGTTCGGGGGTTGGCAAGCGCTTTCGCAAACTTTCTGCGACGGAGTATGGTCCGCGTGGAATCAGCCGCGGCAAGCGGCGGGGGAGCGAACAGCATGGCCTTCTGGAACCGGCGTCGATCGATCGATGCGATGATGGCGCCGCACGACGGACCGAAGCTGAAGCCGACGTTGAGCTGGCCGCACCTGCTGGCCCTGGGCGTGGGGGCCATCGTCGGCACCGGCATCCTGACGCTGATCGGGGTGGGGGCGGGGTTGGCGGGCCCGGCGGTGTTGATCAGCTTTGGCCTTGCGGGACTGGTCTGCGCCTGCGCGGCCCTGGCCTATGCCGAACTGTCGACCATGATGCCGACGGCGGGCAGCGCCTACACCTATTCCTACGCCGTGTTGGGCGAGCTGATCGCCTGGATCGTGGGTTGGAGCCTGATCCTGGAATATTCGCTGGTCGTCAGCGCCGTGGCGGTGGGCTGGTCCGGCTATGCGGTCGGTTTCCTGAGCGGGCTGGGGATCGATCTGCCGACGGCGCTGGTCGCCGGGCCGCATGCCGGCGGGATCATCAACCTGCCGGCCGTGGCCATCATCGGGGTGGTCACGAGCCTGCTTCTGCTGGGCACCAAGGAGAGCGCGACGCTGAACGCGGTGCTGGTCCTGATCAAGATCGCGGCGCTGGTGGTGTTCGTCGCCATCGCCCTGCCGGCGTTCAAGCCCGAGCATTTCACGCCCTTCATGCCCAACGGCTTCGGCGCGCCCTTCGTCCAGACCGGGGTGATGGCGGCGGCGGCGATCATCTTCTTCGCCTTCTACGGGTTCGACGCCATTTCGACGGCGGCGGAGGAGACCAAGAAGCCCGAGCGTGACCTGGCCATCGGCATCGTCGGCTCCATGCTGGTCTGCACGGCATTGTATCTGGTGGTCGCGGCCGCAGCCATCGGCGCGCGGCCGGTCGCGACCTTCGCCAGCAGCCCCGAGCCGCTGGCCCTGATCCTGCGCCAGATGGGGCAGGGGACGGCGGCCCAATGGATCGCGGCGGCGGCTGTGATCGCGCTTCCGACCGTGCTTCTGGCCTTCCTGTTCGGTCAGAGCCGCATCTTCCTGGGCATGGCGCGCGACGGCCTGTTGCCGCGCCGCCTGGCCAAGGTGTCGAGCCGAGGCGTGCCGGCGGTGGTGACGGTGTTCACCGCCATCGTCGTGGCGATTCTGGCAGGGCTGTTGCCGCTGGACGAGTTGGCGTCTCTGGCCAACGCCGGGACGCTGGCGGCCTTCTGCTCGGTCGGTGTTTGCCTGATCGTGCTGCGCATCCGCGAGCCGGGTCGCAAACGGGTGTTCAAGGCGCCGCTATGGCCGGTCGTTGGAGCGGTCAGCGTGATCGGCTGCCTGGTCTTCTTTTTGAGCCTGAAGCCGGTCACGCAGATCGGGTTCGTGGTCTGGAACGTGGTCGGCGTGGCGATCTATCTGCTGTGGTCGTCGCGGAACTCGCGCCTGGCCAAGGGCGAGGAGACGGCGGCCTGATGGCGCTGCGCGATCTGACGGGCGCGGTCGATTTCGCCGTGCTGAACGGCATGACGGGCGGGGACGACGCCATCAACGAGGAGGTGTTGGGCCTGTTCGTCAATCAGGCCGGCCTGTGGTCCGTCATGCTGGATCCCAAGGTCGAGGGCTGGCGCGACGGGGTTCATACGCTCCGGGGCGCGGCGGCGGGCATCGGCGCGAGCGACCTGGCGGCGATCTGCGCCGAGGCGGAAGCTGTGGATCAGAAACTGGCCGCGCCGGCGGTCGAGCGGGTGCGCGATGCTCTGCAAGCGGCGCTGGCCGATGTCGCGGCCTATCGGCACGAACTTATGCTGCGCGGTCTCAAGGGCTGAGGCGAAGCGGACGAAATTGCACTGCACTCCGAAAACGCGTGCAAAGTGCAAGAAAGTACAATTTCCAGCAGGCGAGGCACGTCGCGATTTCAAAGACCGGACGCCCATTATACGGCGCCCAGATGGAGCGGCAGGTCGATTGACGCTGCTGCGACCTAATCGGTTGAAACTAGGCCGAACTTTTTTCGCGGATAGGATGGCAGGCGTGCGCCGTCCTAGCTGCGAGTCCGGTCGTAGGTGGCGAACTCGTGGGCAATGCAGCGGTCGATGAGCAGGCGCCAGACGGGTTCGGCGATGTCGGGTGACAGATCGTGGGCTTCGGCCGAGGCCAGAACCTTGGCGACCACGTCGTCGATGCGGGCCTGGTCGAAGACGGCGTCGCGGTCGGGCTTGATGCGGGCGGCGGCGTCCATGTAGCGCTGGCGCTCGGCCAGCAGTGCGACCAGAGCGCGGTCCAGAGCGTCGACGCCTTGGCGGACCTCGGCCATGGACTGGCATTCGGACGGATCGACGCGGGGATCGACGGCGACAAGTGCAGGCTTTGACATGGGCGTGGGGTTAGCGGGTCAGGCCGCCCAAGCCAAGTCGTCAGCCGACGAAGGCCCGCTCCAGCACGTAGTCCGCCGGTTCGGCGTTGGAGCCTTCCTTCAGGCCATAGGTCTCCAGCAGTTCGCCGGCTTCTTTAATCATGGCCATGGAGCCGCACAGCATGGCGCGGTCGCGGGCGGGGTCGAACCCTTCGGGCAGGCCCAAATCGCGGAAGAAGTCGCCGGACTTGATGCGGTCGGTGATGCGGCCGGGCGTCTCGAAGTCCTCACGGGTGACGGTGGGGTAGTAGGTCAGTTGCGCCTGCGCCTCTTCCCCAATCAGGGGGTCGTCGTGGATCTCGCGGGTGAAGAAGTCGCGGTAGGCGAGGTCGGCGACGCTGCGGACCGTGTGGATCACATAGACATGGCCGAAGCGGGAATAGGTCTCTGGGTCGCGCGCGACGCTGAGCCAGGGCGCCAGACCCGTGCCTGTGCCGATCAGGAACAGGCGCTCGCCGCCCGTCAGGGCGTCCAGGACCAAGGTGCCGGTCGGCTTCTTGCCCATCAGGACGGTGTCGCCGGGCTGTATTTTCTGCAGGCGCGAGGTCAGGGGGCCGTCGGCGACCTTGATCGAGAAGAACTCCAGCTCCTCGGCCCAGCAGGGGCTGGCGATGGAATAGGCGCGCAGGACAGGCTTTCCCGGTACACCGTCTTTGGCTTCGCCGGGCAGGCCGATCATCACGAATTCGCCCGAGCGGAAGCGGAAATCCTCGGGCCGTTTGACGCCGAAGCTGAATAGGCTGTCGGTCCAGTGGCGCACCCACAAAACCTCAAGCTCATTGAAGGGGCTGGCTTTCGCGGGGGCGGGGGAAAGGGCGGCGTCAGTCATCGTGCCGTCTCTCTAATCTGAGAACTCCTCGCAGGGAAGGACAAGCCTTTCACCGGGCGACGACATTTCCTCGTGACGGCTTGCAGAAGCACCGCTAGCGTCCCGACCCATGCGCACCCTTCTTCTCGCCTCGACCATCCTCCTGTCCGCCAGCTCGGCGCTTGCGCAGGAGACGCCCTCCAACATTCTGACGCCCGAGCGGGTGTTTTCCAGCCCCAGCCTGAACGGGCCGGTGGCCAAGGGGGTCAGCCTGTCGCCCGATGGGCAGCTGGTCGCCTTCCTGCGTTCGCGCGAGGACAATGTGGACGTACAGGACCTGTGGGCCGCGCCGACGGGCGAGGGCGAACCCTACAAGCTGATCGATGCACGGGCGCTGGTGCCCGACGCCGGCGAACTGTCGGAGGCTGAAAAGGCTCGACGCGAGCGGATGCGGATCAGCGCGCGCGGCGTGGTCGAATATTCGTGGGACCAGCAGGGCCGCTACATCCTGGCGCCGCTGGAAGGCGACATCTTCCTGGCGAACCGGGCGGACGGCAAGGTGCGCCGCCTGACCGAGACGCCCGCCGACGAGATCGACGCCAAGGTGTCGCCGAAGGGCAGCTATGTCTCCTATGTCCGCGATCAGAATCTGGTCGTCTATGATCTGGCGAGCGGCAAGGAGACGCCGATCACCGACGACGGCGCGGGCCTGATCACCTGGGCCACCGCCGAGTTCATCGCCCAGGAGGAGATGGATCGCGACACCGGATACTGGTGGAGCCCCGACGAGCGCTACATCGCCATGACGCGCGTGGACGAGAGCCCGGTCGACATCGTGCCGCGCTTCGAGATCACCGGCGGCGGCGCGACGATGGTGGAGCAACGCTATCCTCGCGCAGGCCGGCCCAATGCGGTGGTCGAACTGTATGTGCGCGACCTGCAGGGCCGGGGACGGGTCAAGGTGGACCTGGGATCCAACACCGACATCTATCTGGCGCGGGTGAACTGGTCCGGCGACGGCAAGACCCTGTATGTCCAGCGTCAGTCGCGCGACCAGAAGACACTGGACCTGCTGAGCGTCGATCCGACGACCGGCGCATCACGGGTGATCCTGAGCCAGAAGGCGCAGGCCTGGGTCGATCTGAACGACGACTTCCGCGTCCTGTCTGACGGCCGGTTCATCTGGTCCAATGAGGATTCGGGCTGGCGGCACCTGTATCTGTACGACCGCAACGGGCGTCGCCTGCGGGCCATCACGCGCGGCGACTATCCGGTCAAACATCTGGACGGCGTCAACGAGCAGACCGGCGATGTCTATTTCACCGCCTCGATGCGCGACGGCAAGGAGCTGCCGATCGAGCAGCAGATGTTCCGCGCCAATCTGAACCGCACGGTCGATCCGGTCGCGGTGACGCCGGGCGGCGGCTGGTGGACGGTGTCGGTGAACGGGCCGGCGACGGCCTATGTCGGCAACTATTCCGACCCGTCGACGCCGACGCAGTCGGCGCTTTATCGCATCGACGGCACGCGCGTGCGCTGGATCGAAGAGAACAAGCTCGACGCCACCCATCCGTTCGCCCCTTACGTCTCACGCCTGCGCACGCCCGAGTTCGGCACGATGCAGAGCCACGGCCAGAGCCTGGTGTGGCGCATGACCACGCCGCCCGACTTCGATCCGTCCAAGAAGTATCCGGTGGTGATGCAGGTCTATGGCGGCCCCGGCACCGGGGCGGGCGTGCAGAAGAGCTGGCAGCCGCTGACCAACCAACTGCTGACCGAGGCGGGCTACATCGTGTTCCGCGTCGACAATCGCGGCGAAGGCGACCGGTCGCAGGCGTTCGAGACCAGCATCTATCGCCGTCTGGGCATTCCGGCGGTCGAGGATCAGACCCAGGCCGCGCAATGGCTGAAGACCCTGCCTTACGTTGATGCCGACCATATCGCGGTGATGGGCTGGAGCTTCGGCGGCTTCCTCAGCCTGCTGACACTGACGGACAAGGACGCCGGCCTGGCCTCGGCCCTGGCGGGCGCGGCGCCGACGGAATGGAGCCTGTACGACACTCACTATACCGAACGGTATATGTCCACGCCTCAGGCCAATCCGGAGGGCTATGCCGCCACCGACGTCCTGCCGCGGCTGGACGATATGACGGGGCGGCTGTTGCTGCTGCACGGCATGGCCGACGACAACGTCATCTTCGGCAATGCGACGCGCGTCATCGACGCCTTGCAGGCCAAGAGCGTGCCGTTCGAGATGATGCTCTATCCCGGCCAGCGGCACGGCGTCCGCGGCGATCCGAGGCAACTGCAACAATGGCGCACCTATCTCGACTTCCTGGACCGCACGATCGGCAAGCGGGCCGAATTCAAGGCCGACTGATTCTGGCGGCTGCGGTCGCGCTGGCCGTTGCGGGCTGCGCGACCGGGCAGGGCGCCTATCCGACTGCATCCGCCGTGGTCGCGGCGGGGCGGGCAAACGACAGCGCCCATTCGGTGCTGGTCTGGACCGCGACATCACCCAGCCGGGGCGTGTCGGCGATTTCCGGCATGCCGATCCTGCTGAAGGACAATATCGAGACGGCGGACATGCCGACCACAGCCGGATCGTTGGCGCTGGCGAACAATGCGCCGGGACGGGACGCGCCGCTGGTCGGGCGCCTGCGCGCCGCCGGGGCGGTGATCGTCGGCAAGACCAACCTGTCGGAGTGGGCCAATATCCGCTCGTCGGACTCGATCAGCGGCTGGAGCGCCGTCGGCGGCCAGACCCTCAACCCCTATGATCCCGCGCGCACGCCTTGTGGATCATCGTCCGGCAGCGGGGCGGCGGTGGCGCTGGGGCTGACGCCCGTCGCCATTGGAACGGAGACGGACGGGTCGATCACCTGCCCAGCGTCGGTCAACGGCGTGGTCGGGTTCAAGCCGACCGTGGGCCTGGTCTCGCGCACCCACATCGTGCCGATCAGCCATTCGCAGGACACGGCCGGGCCGATGGCGACGACCGTCAGGGATGCGGCCAAGGTGCTGACCGTCATCGCCGGGTCCGATCCGGCCGATCCGGCGACGGTGGAGGCCGATGCGCGCAAGATCGACTACGCCGCCGGGCTGGACGCCAACGCGCTGCGCGGCGCGCGGATCGGGGTGATGCGGTTCCTGAAAGGCTACTCGCCCGAAACGCAGGCGGTGTTTGAGCAGAACCTGAAGGCCTTGCGCGATGCCGGCGCCGTGCTGGTCGATCTGCCCGAGGGGCCGGACGGTCGCGCCATAGGCGCGGCCGAGTTCAAGGTGCTGCTCTATGAGCTGAAACACGATCTGAACGTCTATCTGGCCTCGACCGACCCGCAGCAGGTCCGCACACGCACCCTGGCCGACGTTATCGCCTTCAACGCTGCCGAACCGCGCGAGACAGTGCTGTTCGGCCAGGACACCTTCGAGCGCGCCCAGGCGATGGGCGATTTGACCGACGCTGACTATCTGGAGGCGCGCGCGACCTCGCTCAGACTGGCGGGGCCGGAGGGCATTGATCGATTGATGAGTGACAATGGCGTGATCGCCCTGATCGCGCCCACCACGTCGCGCGCCTGGACCAACGATCCCAAGGACGACGACGATATGCAGGGATCGGCCAGCCAGCTGGCCGCCGTCGCCGGCTATCCGCACCTGACCGTGCCGATGGGCTTTGATCGGGGAATGCCGGTGGGAATCAGCTTCCTCGGCGGGAAATGGGACGATGCGCGCATCCTTTCGCTGGGTTATGCCTTCGAACAGGTGACCCAGGCCAGACGGCCGCCGCCTGGCGTTCGACGCTGACATTCATTGGGGCGGCCGCCGAGAGTGCGGCATGCGCAGATTTAGCCTCAACGTCATGTCGACGATCGCGGCATGAGCGACCTGATCGCCAATATCGTCGGCTCAGCGGCTGCGATCTGCTCGATCACCAGCTTCGCGCCCCAGGCGGTCAAGATCTGGAAGGAGCGCGACGCGTCGTCGGTCAGCTTGAAGACCTACTCCTTGACGGTGACCTGTTTTGTGCTGTGGGTCGTCTATGGCGTCATGACGCAGGCCTGGCCTGTCACGGTCGCCAACGCCTGCGCGCTGGTGATGGCGTCGGGCGTGCTGGTGATGAAATGGTGGTTCCGCGACGGCGATCCGGAGAAGTGATCAGACCTTTCCCCGACGTGATCTTGGCGCCCCCGCCGATGCGGGCTAACCCGTAGTTCACAACGTCCAACAGGGAGACGCCCCCAATGCCCGATCTCGCACAAGTCACCGAACACATCCGCGGCGCCGTCGGCGACAACTCCGGCCTCGGCAAGACCGTCAAGCTCGACCTCGGCGACGAGGGCAAGATCTTCATCGACGGCGCCTCCACGCCGAATACGGTGACGAACGAGGATAAGCCCGCCGACGCCACCGTTTCGATGAAGTGGGATGACTTCATGGCGCTGTCGGAAGGCAAGCTGGACCCGATGATGGCCTTCATGCAGGGCAAGCTGAAGATCGCCGGCGACATGATGATCGCCCAGAAGCTGGCTCCGCTGCTGAAGCGCTGATGCCGGTCTGAACGACCAGTTATGGCGGCGCGGCTCCCGAACAGGGGCCGCGCCGTTTTCGTATCGAGCGCTCGATAGAAGCGCGAACGGGAAAGAGGAAACGACATGGACTTCAAACATTCCGACCGCGCCCTGGATTGGCACGCCCGCGTCCGTCGCTTCCTGGACGAGCAGGTCATCCCGCGCGAAGCCGAATATTTCGCCCAGGTGCGCGAGGATTCGAACCGTCAGCCGCCGGTCATGGAGACGATGAAGGCGGCCGCGAAGGAAGCTGGACTGTGGAACATGTTCCTGCCCGGCGACCACGGAGCGGGTCTGACGAATCTGGAATACGCGCCGCTGGCCGAGATGATGGGGCGGCATCTGTGGTCGGCCGAGGTGTTCAACTGCAATGCCCCCGACACCGGCAATATGGAGGTGCTCCATATGTACGGGAACGCCGAGCAGCAGGCGCGCTGGCTGAAACCCCTGATGGCGGGTGAAATCCGTTCGGCCTTCCTGATGACCGAACCTGAGGTCGCCTCGTCCGACGCCACCAACATCCAGACCCGGATCGAGCGGGACGGCGACCACTATGTCATCAACGGCCGCAAATGGTGGTCGACCAATATGGGCCATCCGAATCTGGCCGTGACCATCGTCATGGGCAAGACAGACCCCGACGCCGCATCCCACGCCCAGCAGTCGCAGATCATCGTGCCCGCCGACACGCCGGGATTCCGCGTCGAGCGGATGTTGTCGGTGTTCGGCTATGACGAAAAGCCGATCGGCCACGCCGAGGTCGTGCTGGAGAACGTCCGCGTGCCTGTCGAGAACCTGATCGCGGGCGAGGGCAGGGGCTTCGAGATCGCCCAGGGGCGGCTTGGCCCGGGCCGTATTCACCACTGCATGCGCACCATCGGTGCGGCCGAGCGGGCGCTGGAGCTGATGGTGACGCGGCTGCTGAACAGAACGGCGTTCAAGAAGCAGTTGGCCGAGCATTCGGTCTGGGAACAGCGCGTCGCGGAGGCGCGCACCAACATCGAGATGTGCCGCCTGCTTGTGCTGAAGGCGGCTTGGATGATGGATCAGGCGGGGGCCAAGAACGCCCGCTCCGAGATCGCCCAGATAAAGGTCGCTGCGCCCAGGATGGCCTTGCAGATCATCGACGACGCTATCCAAGCGTTCGGCGGCGCCGGTGTGTCGGGCGATACGCCCCTGGCCGAACTCTACGCGGGTGTCCGCACCCTGCGCATCGCCGACGGCCCGGATGAGGTGCATAATCGCACCATCGCGCGGTTGGAATACGCCAAACATGGCGGCCGCCCGATGCGCTGATGTGCGGTTTCGGACACCAAGTCTCTGGGAACCTTGGCCTTGTTGGTGCGTTTGCAATCCACTGACAAGGCGCTGGGGCTGGTGTCGGACGGGACAGCTGACATGAATGCGCGCTCCGAGCCCGACCCGCGGCTTACGTCTGACGTGGCGCGGTTCAAGGCCGTGCGTTCACGCATGATCGATCTGGCTGAAGGTTTGTCTGCCGAAGATCTGTCGGCCCAGTCGATGGCGGATTGCAGCCCCGGCAAATGGCATCTGGCGCACACCAGCTGGTTTTTCGAGGCGATGATCCTGTCGTCCGATCCTGAATACCAGCCTGTCGATCCGCGTTTTCAGCAGTTGTTCAACTCCTACTATGAGGCCTTGGGCGAGCGGGTCAGGCGTGACCAGCGCGGACTGATGACCCGTCCGTCCGTCGATGAGGTTCTGGCTTATCGCCGAGAGATCGACCGCCGGATGATCGCCTAGCTGGCGCAGGGTGAGACCAGCGGACATCAACGCTATCTGTTCGAGCTGGGTCTGCACCACGATCAGCAGCATCAGGAGCTTTTCTTGATGGATGTGCTGAACCTGATGTCGCGCTCTCCGCTCGACCCCGCCGCCTATGAGATCGAGCCCAGAGCCGAGATGCTCCAGATCAGGCGCGGAGGAACGGTGGCGTTCGACGGCGGTCTGGTGACGATCGGCCACGACCAGGCGGGCTTCGCCTTCGACAATGAGGGGCCTGCGCACCGCGTCTGGCTGGAGCCGTTCGCTCTGGCTGCGGATCTGGTGACGAACGGCGACTGGATCGCCTTCATCCAGGATGGCGGCTATTCGCGTTCCGACCTGTGGCTGTCGGACGGCTGGGCGACGGTCAAGGCTGAGGGCTGGGCCGCGCCGCTTTACTGGCGTTTCGAGGATGGCGATTGGACCGTGATGGGTTTGACCGGGCGTACACCTGTCGATCCTGCCGCGCCGGTTCGCCACATCAGCTTTTACGAGGCTGACGCCTATGCCCGATGGGCCGGCAAGCGCCTGCCGTCCGAGGCGGAATGGGAACATGCCGCCGCCTCTTCGCCTGACGCGTTCTCGAACCTGGCTGGCGAAGTATGGCAGTGGACGTCCAGCGCCTATGCGCCCTATCCCGGCTTCCAGCCGACGCCGGGCACCGCCGCCGAATACAACGGCAAGTTCATGGCCAATCAGATGGTGCTGCGGGGCGGATCATTCGCCACGCCGCCAAGCCATGACCGCATCACCTATCGCAACTTCTTCTATCCCCAACAGAGGTGGGCCTTCATGGGTTTGAGACTGGCTGAAGACCGGACCGTGGCGCGCGACGCCGACGCGGACGACGCCCAAACCACTGCCTTTCGAAAGGATATGATCGAAGGGCTGTCGCGCGCGCAAAAGGCCGTGCCGCCGAAGTGGTTCTATGACGCGGACGGGTCACGTCTGTTCGAAGACATCACCGTGCTGCCCGAATACTATCCGACCCGGCAGGAAATGGCGCTATTGCGTGATCGCGCGGCGGAGCTGACGGCCGACTTCGGCCCCGACGCGGTGCTGGTCGAATTCGGATCCGGCGCCAGCGAGAAGACGCGGATTCTGTTGGACGCCGCTGTCGATCTCGGCGCCTACGTCCCCCTCGACATCAGCGAGAGCGCTCTGACGGACGCCGCCATTCGCGTTCGCGCCGACTATCCGAAGCTGCGCGTACAGCCGGTTCTGGGGGACTTCGAGCATTTGGCGCCGCTGCCCGATGACCTGCCGTCGGGACGGCGGATCGGTTTTTTCCCCGGCTCGACCATCGGCAACCTGCAACCGGACGAGGCCGAAGCATTCCTGGCCGAGGCGCGTCGGATGCTGGGCGAGGGGGCGTTGTTCATCCTGGGCGTCGATCTGGTCAAAGACCCTGCGATCCTGGTCGCCGCCTATGACGACAGCCAGGGCGTGACGGCGGCCTTCAATCGCAATGTTCTGATCCGCGCCAACACTGAGCTGGATGCTGATTTCGACGTGGACGCCTTTGTTCACCGCGCCGTGTGGAACCCGGACGCCTCGCGCATGGAAATGCATCTGCAAGCGATGGCGCCAACGACCGCGCGCATCGGAGATCGGACATTCCGCTTCATGACCGGCGAGACGATCCACACCGAAAGCTCGCGCAAGTTCACGCCTGAATCGATCCAGACCATGGCGGCCGCCGCCGGCTGGACGGTCGTTCGCATCGACACCTCTCCGGCGCCGAGCGTGGCCTTGGCGGTCCTGCGCGCCTGAGCCGAATGCGCGGCTAATCGCGGACAAGAAAAAGGGCGGCGCATCGATCGATGGGCCGCCCTGTTTGTATCTAGTCTTGCCGACTATTGCCCGTCGGTTGCGTCCGCATCCTTCTTGGTGCCGTGCGACGCTTCGCCACCCTTGCGGCCGGCCTGCGCGGCGAGGCTGCGGTCCTGGGAGAAGCTGCGTTTTTCGCTGGGGACGCTGGCGCCCCCCTTGCGCGCGATTTCGCGCTGCCGTTCGGGATCCATGGAGGCGAAACCTCGCTTGGAAACGCCGGAGGGGCGTGTGGGTTGGCTGTCCATCGTGTTCCTTTCAGTGCTGCCGTTGCGCTTGCTGAAGTGAACCCAGTGACTCGGTGACGGTTCCGTCGGGAACTCCGTTTTACTGTCGCGATCCTCAAGCGCGCGAGAGTTTGACTTCAGCCAGCGCCGTAAGGCCGCGAATCACCTTCTCCGCCACCGTCCGGTTCCATCGGCGGAACTTCATCGGGCGTGTCCGAAGGCTGTATTTCCGGCTGCTGCGCCGGCTCAGGCTGGATCTCGGGTTGCGGGGTGGTCGGAGTGGGTTCGATATAGGTCATGAGCGGCTCCTTGTGCGATCAACCAACGCACCCCGATCGCCCGCGTTCAAAAAGGAACCATGGGTCGCAACGCCGGTTTGTTCAGCGAAGCACGGAGATCGACATGACCAACACCCCGATAAGCGCGACATCACCCGACGACATCGTCCTGGAGGACGATGATCTGACCCAACGTCTGGACCGACAGGCGGACGCAATCCTCGCCCAAGGCGAGGGCCGCAGCTTTGGCAAGACCACGTCGGTCCGTCAGGCCGTCAGAGAAGACGCGGGCCTGGTGCGCGAGAAGATTTCCGGACGCGTCCATCGCGTGCAGGAAGACATTCAGGACAATCCGCTGAAGGCGACGCTCTACGCATTGGGCATCGGCGTCATCATCGGCATGATCCTGCGCCGATAAGTCACGCGATCAGCAGGCTCAGGCAGGCCCCGACGGCTCACGCTGGATCGGGGCCTGTCGCATTGCGGCGTCAGACACGAACGGATTGGTCCTTCGCTCTTCACCAAAGGTTGAGATCGGCCCATGGCCCGGCACAAAGGTGACGTCGTCGCCCAGCGGCCAGAGCTTTTCGATCACCGAGCGGATCAGGGCCGGCGGGTCGCTCATCGGGAAGTCGGTGCGGCCGACCGAACCCTTGAACAGAACGTCGCCGACCTGAGCGAATCGCGCCGCACGATTGAAGAAGATGACGTGGCCGGGCGTATGGCCGGGGCAGTGACGCACCTCCCAGATCGTTTCCCCCAACGATACCGTGTCGCCATCCTCCAGCCAGCGGTCGGGCGTGAAGGGGCGAGCGTCGGGCAGGCCGTACATCCGGCCGCTTTCCACGATTCGGTCGATCCAGAACTGGTCGGCCTTCTGAGGGCCTGTGATCTGGACGCCGGTCTTTTCCTGCATTTCGGCTGCGCCGCCCGCGTGATCCAGATGGCCGTGGGTGATCCAGATCTGATCCAGCGTCAGGCCGCGCCGTGTGACCTCGCCCAGGACTGCATCGACCGAACCGCCCGGATCGATCACGGCGGCCTTGTTGGTGGCGGTGCACCAGACGGTCGTGCAGTTCTGTTGAAGCGGGGTGACGGGCGTGACGAAGACGCCGATGGGGGAGGCGGGTTGGCTCATTTGGTCAACATAGCCACGCAAAGGCCGCGAAACCACCGGCTCTGACCACGCCCGCGTTGACCTTTCGGGCCCTTCTCGACATAAGGGCGGGCTTCGAGGCGCCGCTCCACACGGGGCGGCCTTCTTGCTTTATCCATTCCGCGCCGGCCGTCTCGATGGCTCATGCGCCCCAGAGCGTCAGAATCCCGACCATGCAAGTCGTCGAAAAGTCGAACGAAGGCCTCAGCCGCGTGATCGCGGTCACCATTCCCGTCGCGGAGCTGAACGAAAAGCTCGAAGCCCGCGTCAAGGAAGTCGCCCCGCAGGTGAAGCTGAAGGGCTTCCGCCCGGGCAAGGTGCCGGTCGCTCACGTCAAGAAGACCTTCGGCCGTGAGTTCATGGGCGAGATCATCAACGCCGAGCTGAACGAAACCAGCCAGAAGGCGCTCGACGAAGCCAAGATTCGTCCCGCCGCGCCGGCCGAGATGAAGCTGACCTCGGACATGGACAAGGTCATCGCCGGTCAGGAAGACCTGGCCTATGAAATGTCGCTGGAAATCATGCCGGACTTCGAGCCGGTCGATCCCAAGACCCTGAAGCTGGAACGCCCGACCTACGAAGCGTCGGACGCCGATCTGGACGAGGCCCTGACGGAACTGGCCGGTCAGGCCAAGACCTACGAAGACAAGACGGGCAAGACGGTCAAGGCCGCCGAGGGCGACCAACTGACGATCGACTTCCTGGGCAAGCTGGACGGGGAGCCCTTCGAAGGCGGCGCCGCCGAGGACGCGGACCTGGTGATCGGCTCGGGCCGCTTCATCCCCGGCTTCGAAGAGCAACTGACGGGCGCCAAGGTCGGTGAAGAGAAGACCATCGAGGTCACCTTCCCCGAGAACTATCAAGCCGCCCATCTGGCCGGCAAGAAGGCCACCTTCGACATCAAGGTGAAGGCCATTAAGGCGGAAGCCGAATCCAAGATCGACGACGAGTTCGCCACCCGTATCGGTCTGGAGTCGCTCGACAAGCTGAAGGAACTGCTGAAGTCCAACCTGGACCAGCAGTACGCCGGCGCCGCCCGTTTCAAGCTGAAGCGCGCCCTGCTGGACCAACTGGATGAGGCCCACGACTTCCCGCTGCCGCCGAAGATGGTGGACGCCGAGTTCGACGGCATCTGGCAGCAGGTCGAGGCCGACAAGACCGCTGGTCGTCTGCCGGAAGAAGACGCCGCCAAGTCGGACGAAGACCTGAAGGCCGAATACCGCAAGATCGCTGAACGCCGCGTTCGTCTGGGCCTGGTGCTGGCCGAAATCGGTCGCGCCAACAACGTTCAGGTCACCGACCAGGAACTGAACGCCGCCATCCTGCAGGAAGCGCGCAACTATCCGGGCCAGGAACAGGCCGTCCTGAACTTCTACCGCCAGAACCCCAACGCCGCCGCCCAGATGCGCGCGCCCATCTACGAAGAGAAGGTCGTGGACCTGATCGTGGGCGTCGCCGACGTGACCGACAAGCCGATCACCAAGGAAGAGCTGCTGAAGGAAGACGAGGACGAGGGCTGATTTTCCGCTCGATTACACGACCGTAACTGGCGGTTGTGGTGTCTGGATTGTAAGTCGAATGGGTCCGCAGTGCGGGCCCATTTTGCTTTTCAGGTATGCCGTCAATGTCTTTTTCCGCTGTCGCTCTGGCCGCCCTCATCACCGCAGGCGCACAGGCGCAGGGTCCGGGACAGCCGCCCCCGGCAGATTTGGAGGAGATCACGGTCGAGGGTCAGTCGCCGCGGCAGGCCGCGCGCCAGTTTGTTCAGCGGGTCGCGACCGCGCCCGCCGGTGCTCGGCTTGGACGATGGAATACGCCGCTGTGCGTCAGCGTCGCCGGATTGAAGGCGCCCTATGGTCAGATGCTTGCGGATCGCATCGGCGAAATCGCTCATGACCTTGAAATTCGCGTGGGCGAGCCTGGCTGCTCGGCCAATGTGCTCATCATCGCCACGGAAGATGGTCCCAGCGTCGCATCGGCGTTGGTGGAAGGTTGGCGTCGTCGTTTCCGTCCTCCGATCGACAACACGAACATGGGTTTGGCGGCGCTGGAACGATTCAAAACCAGCGATGCGCCAGTGCGATGGTGGCACATTTCCCTGCCGGTCTCAGCAGACACGGGCCAACTGGCGGCCCGTGTCTCCGGTGAAGCGCCGCCTTCGATTGGATCGCGGAACATCAGCCGTATGAGGTCGCCTCTGCGGTATGACCTGAATTCTGCGACCGTCGTCATTGATATGACCAAGGCCGATGGCGTGCTTTTGCCGGCTTTGATGGACTACGCCGCGATGGTTGTCCTGGCTCAGGTCGATCCGCGCGCCGACTATTCCGATCAGCCCACGGTTTTAAACTTGTTCGGCGATCCCCAGAACGTGACCGGCCTCACGGACTGGGATCGCGCCTATCTGCAAGCTCTCTATGAAGCGGAACCCGATCGCGCATCCGCCGCTGCGCAGGAGGCCGCCGTGGCGGAGCGGCTGCAAAAAGGACGTCGTGCAGCGGCGAACCAGCAAGACGCGCAGTTCGAATGAACCGGGCGTCTTGCGAAGGGTGTCATCGAACGCGATATGCAGCATAACCGGCTGACGACGCTGAATCGTCGCCACTGCATCCGAGAAGGCTAAATGCGCGATCCGATCGAACTGATGAACATGAACCTGGTGCCGATGGTGGTGGAGCAATCCAGCCGCGGCGAGCGCTCCTTCGACATCTTCTCGCGTCTGCTGCGCGAGCGGATCATCTTCCTGACGGGACCGTTCGAGGACGGTATGGCGTCGCTGATCTGCGCGCAGCTGCTGTTCCTTGAATCGGAAAACCCGAAGAAGGAAATTAGCATGTATATCAACAGCCCTGGCGGTCAGGTGACCTCGGCGCTCGCGATCTACGACACCATGCAATACATCAAGAGCCCGGTTTCGACCGTGGTGATGGGTATGGCGGCCTCGGCCGGCTCATTGATCCTGACGGCGGGCGCTGCTGGCCAGCGCATCGCCCTGCCGAATGCGCGGGTCATGGTTCACCAGCCCTCGGGCGGGTTCCGGGGTCAGGCTTCGGACATCGAATTGCACGCCGCCGACATTCGCTACACCAAGCGTCGTCTGAACGAGATCTACGTCCATCACACCGGCCGAACGTACGAGGAGGTCGAGAAGACCTTGGATCGCGACCACTTCATGTCGGCCGAGGAAGCCAAGGCCTGGGGCATCGTTGACCACGTCTATGATCGCCGCGAGCAGGCCGACGCCGACGGCGTGAAGACGCCCGGCAACTAGGACGGCTGTCGAAAGACAAGAGGGCGCGCCCACTGCGGCGCGCCCTTTTCATTTTGTGCTATCGGAGCCGTCATGCAGTTCACACGAGATCAAAGCGGCACGGTCGATGTCGATGGTGAAAGCTACGTCTGGGAGCTTCGTCGCCAACCTCAGCCAAAGGGCGGCAACGTCTGGGAGGGCATGGCCGTTTCCCTTCGCCATGCAGACTTCAAGCGCGAAGCGATCGTCCAGTTCCCGCCGCCGCTTCGGCCCAACGGCCGGCCGGACGTGGAAAAGCAGCGCGTCAATATCGACGCTGTCCGCACCGCCGTCGCCTCGGCGATCGAGGCGGGCTGGGACCCGACGTCACGTGGCAAGGCGATGGTGTTCGACGTGGACGCCGACGGGAACTGATCCTCAGGGCTTCTGACGGAAGACCCGAAAACCTGGCTGCTGGGCCATCGCCAGCATCTCGGTGTCACCCGAGGTGTCGCCATAGGCGGCCGTCAGGGTCATGTCTTCGCCATAGGCCGCCTTCAGCCGCCGCACCTTTTCCTGACCCCGACAGTTGGGGCCGCCGAAGTCTCCGGTGATTCGGTCATCCGCATCGAAGACGAACGCGGTGCCCAGCAGAGCCTCGGCCCCCAGCTTTCGGGCGAATGGCGCGACGGTCGTCGTGGGCGACGCGGTCACGATGACGCGATGCGCGCCGCGTCGGCCCCAGTCGTTCCAAACCTCAAGCGCATCGGGGCGCATGAAGCGGGGCCAGATCTCTTCGGCGAAGGCTGCGGCTTCCGCTTCCAGCGTCTGGCGGTTCACGCCAAGCAGGAATTCCCTGACGGAGGCCGCCTTGATGCGTCCTCTGTCGCGATCCTTGGCGTAAACGGCCAGCGCGGGAGCCAGCTTGACCAAACCCAAGGCCCAGGCGCCCGGACCGGCGCGCCAGCGCAGGAACTCGGTAAAGCTGTCGCGAATCGTCAGCGTGCCGTCGAAATCGAAAGCGACGATCGTGCGTCCATTCGCCGTGGACTGGCGTATTTCCTGCACAATACCCATGTCAGACATTCGCCTTGATCCCCGTCGACACTGATCCATCCACGCACTGCAACAATCCCTTGCCGCCTTCGGGGTTGTTCCGGAACGTGTGATGGGTGATTGTCATTTTTTGAAGACCTTCGCATCCAGAGTGCTGGAATCAATGTGAGGGAAGCGCGTTTCGGGCCATTTCGGTCCGCCCCGCGGGAGTGAGATAAGGGTCTATGACCAAAGCAGCCGGCACCGACGCCAAAAGCACCCTCTACTGCTCGTTCTGCGGAAAGAGCCAGCACGAGGTCCGCAAGCTCATCGCGGGCCCGACCGTGTTCATCTGCGATGAATGCGTCGAACTGTGCATGGACATCATCCGCGAAGAGCACAAGATCGGCTTCAAGAAGACGACCGACGGCGTGCCCACGCCCAAGGAAATCCGCGACGTGCTGGACGACTATGTCATCGGCCAGGCGCACGCCAAGAAGGTGCTCTCGGTCGCCGTCCACAACCACTACAAGCGCCTGAATCACGCGACGAAGAACAACGACGTCGAACTGGCCAAGTCGAACATCATGCTGATCGGGCCGACGGGCTCGGGCAAGACGCTGCTGGCCCAGACGCTGGCGCGCATCATCGACGTGCCCTTCACCATGGCCGACGCCACGACCCTGACCGAAGCCGGTTACGTGGGTGAGGATGTCGAGAACATCATCCTGAAGCTGCTCCAGGCGTCCGACTACAACGTCGAGCGGGCCCAGCGCGGCATCGTCTACATCGACGAGATCGACAAGATTTCTCGCAAGTCGGACAACCCGTCGATCACCCGCGACGTGTCGGGCGAAGGCGTGCAGCAGGCCCTGCTGAAGATCATGGAAGGCACCGTCGCCTCCGTGCCTCCGCAGGGCGGCCGCAAGCATCCGCAGCAGGAGTTCCTGCAGGTGGATACCGCCAACATCCTGTTCATCGTCGGCGGCGCCTTCGCCGGCCTGGAAAAGGTGATTTCGGCGCGTGGATCCGGCGCATCGATCGGCTTCGGCGCCAAGGTCAAGGAGATCGACGAACGCCGCACGGGCGATATCCTGAAGGGTGTCGAGCCTGACGACCTGATGCGGTTCGGCCTGATCCCCGAATTCATCGGCCGCCTGCCTGTTCTGGCGACGCTGGAAGACCTGGACGAGACGGCGCTCGTCACCATTCTGACCGAGCCGAAGAACGCCCTAGTCAAACAATACAAGCGCCTGTTCGAGATGGAGAATGTCGAACTGACCTTCACCGACGACGCGCTGATCGCCGTCGCCAAGAAGGCCATCACCCGCAAGACCGGGGCACGCGGCCTGCGCTCGATCCTGGAAGGTATCCTGCTGGAGACCATGTTCGAGCTGCCGACCTTTGAAGGCGTCGAAGAGGTGGTGGTCAACGCCGAGGTCATCGACGGCAAGGCCCAGCCCCTGCTGATCTATTCGGAAGCCTCCAAGAAGAAGGCCGACGGCGCCGCCTGAATCGGCGAAAAGTCCTGAAATGACGAAGGCCGGAGCGAGATCGCTCCGGCCTTTTTCTTGATCTGAGGCGATCAGGCGGGTTCGGCCAGCATCAGGACATGGCCTGGGTGCGCCTCGGCCTCCGCTCTGGCGCATCGGACGGCGCTTTTGGCGTCGGTGAAGACGCCTTCGAACAGGCCGTCGCTTGAGGTGATGCGCCAGCGATCGCCGACAGGCTGGATCGTCAGGGTTTCAACGGCGGGTGGCGAGGCTAGGGGCGTTATCATTGTGTCAGGCGATGTTGGTCGCGGTTCAGGCGGTCGGCCTCGGCCTGAAGTCGGGCGGCGAGACGTTCGGCCGAGATGCGATCGGGCAGGGGGCGGGTGCAGGCGTTGTTGATCGCTACGGCCCAACCGCTGGCGCGAGGCACGACACGATAGCGTCGGGGAGGGGCTGCGCGCATCACGCCGCCCTCGACATGGCCCTGCATCATCGCGCGCGGCCCTTGCGGATCGGGGCGCCGAACAGGGCGCCGATGAAGGTCATCGCCATCTGAAGGGTTGTCGGCGCCGGGGCGGGACGTTTCAGGGTCTCGGCCAGCAGGTGGGAACGGCTCATGGTCATCTCCTTGGAGCGGCAGAAGACGCCCGATCCCCGTAAAGCGGCCATGTCGAAAGCGCCGCCGGGCGTAATGCGGACCTAAAGAGACGCGATCGGAAGGGCTTGTGGCCACGCAGATGTGGGCCGTTCCGCGGTCACGCTTGAACCGCGGGTCTTTCAAACCACATACTCATCCGAACGCCGTCGGAATCGACGGGCCGTCATGCGCCGGTCGGGCCTCTTGCCCGGCGGACCCTGGCGGCGGGCCGGAGATGATCAATGGCCCAGGAGTACGCATCATGACTGAACCAAAAATCCTGCCCGTCCTGCCGCTGAGAGACATCGTCGTCTTCCCGCACATGGTCGTGCCGCTCTTCGTCGGACGCGAGAAGTCGGTGAAGGCGCTGGACGAGATCATGAAGGGCGAAAAGCAGATCCTGCTGGCGACCCAGAAGAACAGCGTCGACGACGATCCGTCGCCTGACGCCATCTATCCCATCGGCGTGCTGGCCTCGGTGCTGCAACTGCTGAAACTGCCCGACGGCACGGTCAAGGTGCTTGTCGAGGGTAAGGGTCGTGCGCGCCTGACCCGCTTCACCGATCGTGAGGAGTATTTCGAGGCTGAGGCCGTCGAGATCGAAGACGAAGCCGGCGACGCGTCGCAGGCCGAGGCCATGTTGCGCGCCGTGGTCGAGCAGTTCGAAAACTATGTGAAGCTGAACAAGAAGGTCCCGCCCGAGGCCCTAAGCTCCATCCCCCAGATCACCGACGCCTCCAAGCTGGCGGACTCGGTCGCGGCCCATCTGTCGGTCAAGATCGCCGACAAGCAGGGCCTGTTGGAAACCTTCGACGTGCCCAAGCGGCTGGAGAAGGTTTATGGCCTGATGGAGGGTGAAATCTCGGTCCTGCAGGTCGAGAAGAAGATCCGCTCGCGCGTGAAGCGCCAGATGGAGAAGACCCAGCGCGAATATTATCTCAACGAGCAGATGAAGGCGATCCAGCGCGAGCTGGGCGAGACCGACGACGCGCGCGACGAGATCATGGATCTGGAGAAGCGCATCCGTAAGACGCGCCTGTCCAAGGAGGCCCGCACCAAGGCCGAGGCCGAGGTCAAGAAGCTGCGCAACATGTCGCCGATGTCGGCGGAATCGACCGTGGTCCGCAACTATCTCGACTGGCTGCTGTCCGTGCCGTGGGGCAAGGCCAAGCAGAAGCCGATCGACCTGCAGAAGGCCGAGGACATCCTGGAAGAGGATCACTTCGGTCTGGAGAAGGTCAAGGAACGGATTATCGAATATCTGGCGGTCCAGGCCCGCACCGGCAGCCTGAAAGGCCCGATCCTGTGCCTGGTCGGTCCTCCCGGCGTCGGCAAGACCTCGCTGGCCAAGTCCATCGCCAAGGCGACGGGGCGTGAATACGTCCGCATGTCGCTGGGCGGCGTGCGGGACGAAAGCGAGATTCGGGGCCACCGCCGGACCTATATCGGCTCCATGCCCGGCAAGATCATCCAGTCGATGAAGAAGGCCAAGACCACCAACGCCTTCGTCTTGCTGGACGAGATCGACAAGCTGGGATCGGACTGGCGCGGCGATCCGTCTTCGGCCCTGCTGGAGGTGCTGGACCCGGCGCAGAACTCGACCTTCGGCGACCATTATCTGGAGGTGGACTACGACCTGTCGCAGGTCATGTTCGTGACGACCGCGAACAGCCTGAACATGCCGCAGCCGCTGATGGACCGGATGGAGATCATCCGGGTGTCGGGTTACACCGAGGACGAGAAGGTCGAGATCGCCAAGCGTCACGTCCTGCCCAAACAGTTGGCGGACCACGGCCTGAAGGACGGCGAACTGATCGTGCCGGACGAGACGATCCGCGACCTGATCCGCTACTATACCCGCGAGGCCGGGGTGCGTTCGCTGGAGCGCGCTCTGGGCGGACTGGCGCGCAAGGCCGTGCGCGAAATGGCCAAGACCGGCGCCAAGTCGATCACGGTCGACGAGGCCAAGCTGGCCGATTATGCGGGCGTCAAGAAGTTCCGCTATGGCGAGACGGACGAGGAGGATCAGGTCGGCATCGTCACCGGCCTGGCTTGGACCGAGTTCGGCGGCGACATCCTGACCATCGAGGCGATAAAGATGCCCGGTCGCGGCCGCATGACGGTGACCGGCAATCTGAAGGATGTGATGAAGGAGTCGATCTCGGCGGCGGCCTCCTATGTGCGGTCGCGGGCCCTGGCCTTCGGCGTCAAGCCGCCGGTGTTCGAGAAGACCGACATCCACGTCCACGTGCCGGACGGCGCTACGCCCAAGGACGGCCCGTCCGCCGGCGTCGCCATGACGGTGGCCATGGTCTCGGTCCTGACCGGCATTCCGATCCGCAAGGATATCGCCATGACCGGCGAGATCACCCTGCGCGGCCGAGTCACTGCTATCGGCGGTCTGAAGGAGAAGCTGCTCGCGGCCCTGCGCTCCGGCGTCAAGACGGTGCTGATCCCGCAGGAGAACGAGAAGGATCTCGCCGACGTGCCGGACAACGTGAAGTCGGCGCTGGAGATCGTGCCGATCTCCACGGCGGACGAGGCGCTGAAGTGGGCGCTTGTCGGCACCCTGACGCCGGTTGAGTGGGACGAGGCGGCCGAGCCCCTGCCGGCCCCGGTCGCGGCTCCGGAAGGACCGGCGGCGGCGGTCAGCCACTAACGCTGAGTTGAACAGCGAGCGCCGCCGGTGATCCCACCGGCGGCGTTTTCGTTTTTGACGCAACCGCCGATCTGTCCTTTAGTGATTCGTTCTGGAGGGGGATGGATGACCAAGGCGGAACTGATCGGCCGGATGGCCAGCGCGGCGAACATCAGCCGCGACCAGGCCAAGACGGCGCTGGAGGCGTTTACCGACGGCGTGACCGAGTCGCTGACGCGGGGTGCGGATGTGAAGCTGATCGGCTTCGGCAGTTTCGTCGCCGTGGACCGCAAGGCTGGCGTTGCGCGCAATCCGCAGACCGGCGCGGCGGTCGCACGCCCGGCGTCGCGCACCGCGCGCTTTCGCCCAGGAGAAGGTTTGAAAAGCGCCTTGAACGGTTGAGGCGGGAAGGGCATAAGCCCGTCTCCGATTTGAGGGCGGCTAGCTCAGCTGGTCAGAGCATCTCGTTTACACCGAGAGGGTCGGCGGTTCGAACCCGTCGCCGCCTACCATAACAAAAGGCCGCCGGATCGCTCCGGCGGCCTTTCGTGTTTCTGGCTATGTGTCTTCCGATCAGAAGCGGAAGCTGGCCCGCAGCAGCAGCGAGTAGCGGACGTAGTCTTCCAGCAGCTCCGCGTCGCCGGTCAGCGACAGCATCCCCAGCTCGTTGCCGAAGTTCAGGCGCAAGCCCAGGATCGGTCCGCCGCCTTCGATGGCGTCCGGCGACAGGATGAAGTCCGGGCCACCGCTGGCGAAGCGGGCGATGGTTTCGCCGGCGTCGACCGAGATGTTCTGACGATAGCCGACGCGGAGCTCTGGACGGATCCAGCCATTGCGGCCGAAGCCATAGCCGACGTTCATCGCCGCCACCGCCGAGAAGATGTGGCTGTCGCGCGAATCGATGTCGAGATCGAAGCCGTCGCCGCCGCCCTTCTCGCTGCGCGAGCCTTCCGACAGGCTGAAATACTCGCCGTAGATTTCGGGGCGGATGTTCAGACGGCCGAAGTTGCGCTCATACGAGGCGCCGCCGGCGACCGCCGCCGTCCAGCCATGCCAGTCGGACTTGTTGTTCAGATAGACGCCGGTGGCGACCAGCGAGCGATCGGCGCTGAAGGAAGCGTAGCCCCCCGCCGCACGGGCCCAGGTCGTCCAATACTGACCCTGAGCGCGCCAGTAGAGACCCAGCTCCAGCAGGTTGGCGGACAGGACCTCTTCGGCTTCGGCCTCGGGATCCTTGATGTCGGACGAGGTGAAGGCGGCCGAGATGCCGACGGCGCCCAGGTTGGTGCCCTTTTCGACGCCGCCGGCTACGCCGAAGCCTTCGGACCGGAAACCGTAGGAATCGGTCTTGTCCTTGTCGGCGTAGAAGTTGATCTCCTGAACCCAGGCGCTGGTTTCACCAGGCGCAGCGGCGGCGTTGCGGCCGGTCAGCGCGCGGGTGACCGCATCGACGCCGGCCGACAGCGACATCAGCGGCCCGCCGGAGTGGTCGGGCAGCATCTGCTCGTAGGCGTCGATGAAGCCGTCGCGCGACGTCTGCGACAGGAACAGGTTGCGCAGGGCCTCATTGGACCCCAGCGCGCCATAGACGGCGTCGTAGGCGGACGCCTCGACCGGGATCAGACCGGCCTCGGAAGCCGTGCGGCGACGCGCGTCGACATAGACGGTGTTGCCGGTCACCCCGCCCTGCACGACGTAAAGATAGGGCGAGTTGTCCGACAGCAGGGTCTGGTTGATCTGACCCACATTCAGCGTGCCGGCGGTGATGACGTTGAACCGCTCGGGCTGATCGATCAGCGACGAGAAGCGGACGCCCAGGGTGGAGCCTGTCGCCAGGGTCGCATTGCCGCTGACATTAAAGCCGCCGGCGCGGTCGTTGGCGGGGTCAAGATTGACCAAAAGTGTGCCTTCAGCCCCGATATTGAGGTTGGAAATGGCCGTGGCTGTCGTCTGAGTTGCGGCCAACGTGCCTTTGGACACATTGATGTCCAGCAAGCCGTCGGAGTTTTTGATGGCGCCGATCACAAAGGCGCCGCCGCTGATATTCAGGCGATCCGCACCTGCGCCGAAATCTATATCGCCGGTGATGACCCCGTTCTCGATGTTGAGCGTGTCCGCCCCGGATCCAAGCAAGATCGCGCCGACGATTGCGGGTTCGTTCACGTCCGGTACACCATCGCCGTCTGTATCGGTCGCCGTGCTGCCTGAGGCGGCCACGACGCCATATTGGCGCAGAGTTACGCCGGACGTGTTCGCTGACAGGTCGATGGCTGTGAGCGCGCCATCTACAGCGGTCGTGTCGGTGGTGCTGACGGTTCTGGAACCGACGATCGAACCGGCGTTGTTGATCTGGCTCAGGCTACCCGATTGGTCACGAATGGCGACAGCTGAGCCGTGGTTGCCAATGAACGATCCAAGGATGTTGCCGATGTTGGTTAGCGATCCCACATTTGCGCCTGATTGTATCAAGACGGCAGTGGCGTTTTCGGTTCGGCTGCCAGAAGCGACGGCCTGGATTGTGCCCATGTTGAAGATCGCTGGCGCCGTAACGCCAGAGCCTACCAAGATGGCAGTCGTGTTGGCGTCGAGCGAAGACGAGCCAATCGTGCCTTCGTTGCGCAAGCCTCCCGCCAAGTTGACGGCCTGCCCGCCGGTTACTCCAAGCTGAACCGCCCGCGATTCGACGCCGGAATACAATCCGGCTCCGGTGATTGTGCCGCGGTTGATCACGCCGTAAGCCGAATCTCCGACGCCGACGGCTCCGATGTTGACTGCATTTGTCGTGGAACCGATCAACAGGGCCGGGGCGCCGCCGAACGAGGTGATTGACGCATTTGTTTCGCTGGCGTCGGGAATGCCGTCGCCGTCGCGATCAGAGTCATCACGGTTCTTGATGCCGTCACCGTCATCGTCCTCGTCACCGTTCTTGACGCCATCCTTGTCATCATCGCCCTCAATCCCCGCATCGGAATAGGCCAACGCCTTGTCCAGCAGGACGCCGCCGGCGACGTTGGCGCCGACACGGACGGCCGGGCCGCCCTGCAAGAGATCGTCGGCATCCAGTTCATCGAGGAACAGGGTCGTCGCATTATCGAACGTCCCGGTCGTGGGACGCACGGGGGGGGGCGTGGTGTAGCGATAACCGGTGGCGATTACGGTGGAGTGGATTTTCAGCGCGCCGGAAACAGCTCCCTCAATGGACACGCCCGTCGCATTGGCGCCGAGCGCGGAGATGGTGCCGGCGAGATCGACGTTGCCGGAAATCGGACCCGTCGTGCGGATGGCGGTGCTGTCGTTGCCGGTGACACGGACTGTGCCGAGGTTTTGGAGTTTGCCGTTCAGCGCGGATTCGACGGACAGGCCGTAGGAGTTGTTGCCTTCGACGGCGATGGCGCCCGTGCCCTCGACCAGGATGTTGCCGGTGAAGGGCGAGGCGCCGGTGACCCGCACGCCGTAGCGGCCGGTTCCGGTGGCGAACGGGCCGTCAAGATCGCCGTCGCCGTCAGTGTCCTTGATGTCCGCTGTTTCCAGCGTGTCGTTGACAGTGATGGAGCCGCCGACGATCACCGAACTGGTGTTGCCGCCGTTGACCAGAAGACCCGTCGAGCCGTCGGCCGACTTGTCCATCGTGATCGAGCCGCCGCTGTCCAGATCGACCGTGTTGTTGCTGTTGAGCGTAACCGCCGCGCCGGAGGCGACCGCGACGCTGCCGCCGCTGGCGATGCGGATATTGTCGGCGGCCGTGCCCGTCGCATTGGACGTCTGGATCGGCGTAGTCCGGGCGTTCGAGATGACGATCTCGGCCTGGGATCCGGTGGCGACCATCAAGGGGGCGATCGCCACGGCGGTCGCGAGCAAAATACGCATTCGGTAGAAACCCCTGGTGGTCACGCGTCACGTTACGGGAGACCCCATAGCAGGGTCCGCGCCAGCGTTCCAAGTTTATCGAATTTGAGGCGAATGCAAGGCCGTGATGGTCTTGGGGCGATCCCGTAAGGCGACCCGCATTCGTTCGTCGATGCCCGATAGGCCGAATGCGGAGGAAATCGCGACGGCGCGCACTTGAGCTTTGCCGCGCCCGGGTTTACGGGCGTCGAACGGTCCAAAGGCCGCGTCCCGTGGACGCATCCATCGAACCCCTCCGGCGTTCGACAGCCCAGACCAGGCGAGAACACTCCATGAGCATGACAGACCTCGACGTCCAGGAAAGCGAACTCCGACTGATTCCGGGGCTGGACGTGGAAGTCGCCGATACGCTGCGGGCCATGAAGGCGGCGGCGATGGACGAGCGGCCCCGCCTAGTGGACACCACGATGCTCTATGCGCCGCGCTCGGGCGGGGTGAAGCGCTATATCCTGTCCAAGAAGGCGTGGATCGAGGCGAATCGGCCGGGGGTCAGTCACTCGCTGATCGTGCCCGGCGCGCGGCACAAGGCGAGAGCCGACGGCATCGTGCAACTTCGGGCCACCAAGCTGCCGTTCGGCGACGGCTATCGCTGGCCCAGTTCGGTGAAGCGCTGGAGCGCCTGGGTTGCGGCGATGAAGCCGTCGATCATTGAGGCCGGAGATCCGTACACGCCGGGGCAGGGGGCTTTGGAGGCCGGGCAGCGGGTCGGCTGCCCGGTCGTCGGTTTCTGCCACTCCGATCCGGCCGGGCTGGCGGCGCTGCATTTCGGCGAGTGGGCCAAAAAGCCGGTGGAGAAGCGCTGGGCGAAGCTGTTTTCACAGTTCGACCGGGTTGTTTCGCCCAGTCGCTTTATCGCGCGGCGCCTGGAAGAGGCCGGTGTGGACAACATCGTCATCCGGCCTCTGGGCGTGGAGATCGACACCTTCCGTCCGGACCGTCGTGACCGGCAGTGGCTGCTGAAACAGCTGGGTCTGGGCGATGACGCGCGGCTGCTGTGCTTCGCCGGTCGTCCGGCCAAGGAGAAGAATGTGGACGTGCTGATCGAGGCGGTCCAGAAGCTGGGCGCGCCCTATCATCTGGTGCTGGTCGGTGCAGGCGCGGGGATGCCGGAAGAGGACCGTGTCATCTCCATGCCTTATGAAAGCGATCCCAAGGCGGTCGCCAAGATCATCGCCAGCTGCGACGCCTTCGTACACGCCAATGACAAGGAGCCGTTCGGGCTAATCGTGCTGGAGGCCATGGCCTGCGGACGGCCCGTGGTCGGGGTCAATGCGGGCGGCGTCGCCGAGACGGTCGACGAGAGCGTGGGGCAACTGGCCGCCAGCGCGGACGCCGACGATTACGCCCAGGCGGTCGAGGCCCTGTTCGCGCGCGATATCGAAGCGATCGGCCGGGCGGCGCGCGAAAAGGCGGTCAGCCAGTTCGCCTGGAATCGCGTCTTCGAAGATCTGTGCATGGTCTATGGCGAGCTGACGGGGGAAGCGGCGTTCGTGAGCCCGGATGTTGCACTGCCGCTGCACTGAGGCGGCCAGGGCATTTACCCGTTCGAATGGCGCGTTTTGCGAAAACGGGAGCGCGCCACTTCTTTTATCGATGTCTTGAAAAGAAGTGGCGCGAGTGACGGGGCTCGAACCCGCGACCTCCGGCGTGACAGGCCGGCACTCTAACCAACTGAGCTACACCCGCGTACCAGGTCGAAACTTTTGAGCTGTTTCGAAAGCTTTTTGGGAAGGCGGTGTGCGCCACTCTTCTATTTCTAGAAAGAGTGGCGCGAGTGACGGGGCTCGAACCCGCGACCTCCGGCGTGACAGGCCGGCACTCTAACCAACTGAGCTACACCCGCGTTTCCCGGCCGAAGCGGCTGTGCGCCCCGGCGAGGGGCGTCGTTTAGGCGGGCTGACACATCGCGTCAAGCGACCTTTTGGGAGAAACGCGCCCCTCAACGCGACGGGGCTGTGGACGGTGTGACGATCGCCGCCTGGGGCGGGCTGTGCGGGCCCGCTACGCCGCCGTCGGCAGGCTCATGGGCCGCCACGGCGGGAGGCGGCGGCTCGTAGTGGACGCCGACGCCCGGCCCCAGCGGCAGGTCGAAGGCGACCCAGGCCGCCACCATCGCCAGACCGGCGACCAGAAAGGCCCCTGCGTAGGGCAGCATGGTCGCCATCAAGGAACCGAGGCCGAATCGCGGATCCCAGCGCTGGGCGAAGGTCAGGATCAGCGGGAAGTAGCTCATCAACGGCGTGGCGATGTTGGTGACGGAATCACCCATGCGATAGGCGGCGGTCGTCATCTCGGGCGAAATGCCCAGCAGCATGAACATCGGCACCACGATGGGCGCCAGGGCCGACCACTTGGCCGAGGCCGAACCGATGAACAGATCGAAGAAGCACGAGACGAAGACGACGCAGATCAGCAGCAGAGGGGCGGGCAGGGCCAGGGTCTTCAGACCCGCCGCCGCATTGACCGCCAGGATCGGCCCCAGCCCCGACCAGTTGAACATGGCCACGAAGTGCGCGGCGAAGAAGGCCAGCACGATATAGGGCGCCAACTGGGCGATGCCGTCGCGCATCATCGTGACCATGTCGCGGTGCGACTGGATCGTGCCGGCTCCGGCCCCATAGGCACCGCCGGTGACGAAGAAGGTGATGGCGAAGAAGGCGACCAGGGACTTGTAGAGCGGATTGAACTTCTGCTCCGGGTCCACCTCGAGATCGACGAACGGCGAGCCCGGTATGAAGGTCAGCAGGGCCCAGAGCGCGATCATGCCCAGAAGCGCCAGGCCGGCGAACTTCAGGCCGCGCTTTTCGGCGGCGGTCAGGGGCTGTTTTTCCGAAGCGTTCGGGGCGGCGACCCCCTCTGACGGCTTCCAGACGCCGAGGCGCGGCTCGATCACCCGGTCGGTCAGGAACCAGACGATGGGGGTGAAGACGAAGACGACGCCGACGATGAAGAACCAGTTGCCGGCGATGTTCACGGAATAGGACGGGTCGATCAGGCGGGCGGCCGGCTCGGTGATGCCCAGGATCAGGGCGTCGCTGGCGCCGGGAAACAGGTTGCCGGCGTATCCGCCCGACACGGCGGCGAAGCCTGCGGCCAGACCCGCCAGCGGGTGGCGGCCCGCAGCGGCGAAGATGACGGCCGCCAGCGGGATGACCACGACATAGGAGGCGTCCGACGCGTGATGGGACACCATGCCGGTGATCACGACGACGGGCGTCAGTATGGAACGCGGGGCGTTCAGCAGGGCGCCGCGAATGGCGGTCGCGAACATCCCGGTGCGTTCGGCGACCGAAGCGCCATAGATGATGGTAATGACGATGCCGAGGGGCGGAAAGTCCGCCAGGGTGCGCGGCATGCCGATGATCAACTGTTCCAGGTTCTCGGCCGACAGCAGGCTCTTGGCGACCAGTTGATCGCCAGTGACCGGATTGACGGCCGACCAGCCCAGGCCGGCGCCGACCATGCTGAGGACGATCAGACCGCCGATCAGCCACAGGAACAGGAAGACAGGATCGGGAAGTCGATTGCCGATCCGTTCGACAGCGTTCAGGGCGCGGCTGGCTAGGCTCATTCGGATGACTTTCGGTTACGCGATCGGCCCGCCAATAGGCCTTTGCAGCCCTGCGACGCGCAAGCGTCGGCCCTGCGACATATGGCGCGCAAAGTTGCGAGCCATTCTCAATGAAAATCCAATGGGCGCAGGGGTTTGAACGGCGGCGGTCTTGGGTCTAAGAAGCGCCGAATCCCGCCTCTCCCCGGCGGACGAGGTTCTTCGAATGAACGCATTCCTTCTCGAATATCTTCCGGTCCTGGTCTTCGCCGGCGTAGCCGCCTTCATCGGCATTCTTTTCATCGTCCTGCCGCTGCTGCTGGCGCCGAAAAGCCCCGATAGCGAGAAGCTGTCGGCCTATGAGTGCGGCTTCAACGCCTTCGACGATGCCCGGATGAAGTTCGACATCCGCTTCTATCTGGTGTCGATCCTGTTCATCATCTTCGACCTGGAAGTCGCCTTCCTGTTCCCGTGGGCGGTGTCGATGTTCGATCTGTCGCACGCCGGCATGGTCTTCGCCTTCTGGTCGATGATGGTCTTCCTGGGCGTGCTGACCATCGGCTTCATCTACGAATGGAAGAAGGGAGCCCTGGAATGGGAGTAGTCGCCGCTTCCAAGCCCGCAGGCCTGGTGTCCGCATCGGGCGCGCCGCTGGTTCCGGCCGGCGCTGGCGCGCGTTCGACCGTCGAGGGTTATGACCCCAAGGTTCACGACAAGTTCTTCGAGGCCGTGAACATGGAGCTCGGCGAGCGCGGCTATCTGGTCGCCGCCGCCGACGACGTCATCAACTGGGCCCGCACGGGTTCTCTGATGTGGATGACGTTCGGCCTGGCCTGCTGCGCCGTCGAGATGATCCAGATGTCGATGCCGCGCTTCGATGTCGAGCGCTTCGGCATGGCGCCGCGCGCCAGCCCGCGTCAGTCGGACCTGATGATCGTCGCGGGCACCCTGACCAACAAGATGGCCCCGGCCATCCGCAAGGTCTACGACCAGATGCCCGATCCGCGCTATGTCGTGTCGATGGGCAGCTGCGCCAACGGCGGCGGCTACTACCACTATAGTTACAGCGTCGTGCGCGGTTGCGACCGCGTGGTGCCGGTCGACGTCTATGTGCCCGGCTGCCCGCCGACGGCCGAGGCGCTGCTCTACGGCCTGCTGCAACTGCAGAAGAAGATCCGTCGCACTGGGACCATCGACCGATGACCTCTCTGGCTGTTCAAGCGCAACACGAAGCCGCCCTGACGCCGCTGGGCGCCGAGATGGTGGGCGCATTGGGCGTCGAGGCCCAGGTGGCGTTCGGCGAACTGACCCTGGTCGCGCCGCGCGAGCGGATCGTCGAGGTGCTGACGACCCTGCGCGATCAGTTCGGCTTCCAACAACTGCTCGACCTGTGCGGCGTGGACTATCCGGATCGCAAGGAGCGGTTCGAGGTCGTCTATCACCTGCTGTCGATGACGCGGAACGCGCGCCTGCGCGTCAAGGTCTCGACCGACGAGACCCAGCCGGTGCCGTCGGTCATCTCGGCCTATCCCGCCGCCAACTGGTTCGAGCGTGAAGCCTACGACATGTACGGCATGCTGTTCTCGGGCCATCCGGACATGCGTCGCCTGCTGACGGACTATGGCTTCGAAGGCCATCCGCTGCGCAAGGACTTCCCGATGACGGGCTATGTCGAGGTCCGCTACGACGAGGAACAGCGCCGCGTGGTCTATGAGCCGGTCAAGCTGACCCAAGAGTTCCGCACCTTCGATTTCCTGTCGCCCTGGGAGGGCGCCGAATACCCCGCGCCGGTACTGCCCGGCGACGAGAAGGCGGGAGGCCAGGCGTAATGGCTGACGGAAACCCCACCCTGCCGCCGCTGGGCGTCGATGTGTTCGAGGACGATCTCGACACCCGCACCGCCCATGCGCGCGAGATGGAAGACCGCAAGTTCACCATCAACTTCGGTCCGCAACACCCGGCCGCGCACGGCGTGCTGCGCCTGGTGCTGGAGCTGGACGGCGAGATCGTCGAGCGCGTCGATCCGCACATCGGCCTGCTGCACCGCGGCACCGAAAAGCTGATGGAGGCGCGCACCTATCTCCAGAACGTGCCGTATCTGGACCGGTTGGACTACGTCTCGCCGATGAACCAGGAGCACGCCTTCTGCCTGGCCATCGAGAAGCTGCTGGGCATCGAGGTTCCGTACCGGGCGCAGCTGATCCGCGTCCTGTACTCGGAGATCGGCCGCATCCTGTCGCACATGCTGAACGTGACGACCCAGGCCATGGACGTCGGCGCCCTGACGCCGCCGCTCTGGGGCTTTGAGGAACGCGAAAAGCTGATGGTGTTCTACGAGCGCGCCTGCGGCGCTCGTCTACACGCCAACTACTTCCGTCCCGGCGGAGTCCACCAGGACCTGCCGATGGACCTGATCGACGACATCGGCCGCTGGTGCCACGAGTTCCCGCCGGCGCTGAAGGACATCGAAAGCCTGGTCACCGAGAACCGCATCTTCAAGCAGCGCAACGTGGACATCGGCGTGGTGTCCAAGCAGGAAGCCCTGGAATGGGGCTTCAGCGGCGTGATGCTGCGCGGCTCGGACATCGCTTGGGACCTGCGCAAGTCGCAGCCCTATGAGTGCTATGCCGAGCTCGACTTCGACGTGGTCGTCGGAAAGAACGGCGACTGCTGGGATCGCTATCTGGTGCGCATCGAGGAGATGAAGCAGTCGGTGCGGATCATGGAGCAGTGCATCCACAAGCTGCGCAACTGCCCCGGCGAGCCGGTGATGGTCGAGGACAACAAGATCGTCCCGCCGCGCCGTGGCGAGATGAAGCGCTCGATGGAGTCGCTGATCCACCACTTCAAGCTCTACACCGAAGGCTTCAAGACGCCTGAGGGCGAGGTCTATGCCGCGGTCGAGGCGCCCAAGGGCGAGTTCGGCATCTATCTGGTGTCGGACGGCACCAACAAACCCTATCGCGTGAAGATCTCGGCGCCGGGCTTCCGCTCGCTGCAGGCGATGGACTGGATGAACCGCGGCCACCAGCTGGCCGACGTGTCCGCCATCCTGGGCTCGCTCGACATCGTTTTCGGAGAAGTGGACCGATGAGCGTTCGTCGTCTCGCCAAGGAACAGCCCGCCTCGTTCGCCTTCTCGGCCGATACGACGGCCAAGGCCGAATGGTGGATCAAGAAGTATCCGGAAGGGCGTCGTCAGTCCGCGGTGATCCCGATCCTTTGGCTGGTGCAGAAGCAGGAAGGCTGGGTGTCCGAACCCGCCATCCGCGCGATCGCCGAGCTGCTGGACATGGCCTACATCCGGGTGCTGGAGGTCGCGACCTTCTACACCATGTTCATGCTGGAGCCTGTCGGCAAGACGGCGCTGATCCAGGTGTGCGGCACCACCCCGTGCATGCTGCGCGGCGCCAATGACCTGATGCGCGTCTGCAAGGAAAAGATCGGTCCCAAGGATCATCTGTCCGCCGACGGCCGCTTCACCTGGCAGGAAGTCGAGTGCCTGGGCGCCTGCTCCAACGCGCCGATGGCCCAGATCAACGACTATTATTTCGAGGACCTGACGCCCGAGACGATCGGCCGCATCATCGACGACTTCGCCGCCGGCAAGACGCCCGAGCCGGGCTCCTACATCGGTCGCAACAATGCGGCGCCGGAAGGCGGGCCCAAGACCCTGCTCGATGCGACGCTGTATGACGGCTCGGCCGCCAAGCCGATCAAGAAGCTGCCGAACAGCGACCCCGCGCCGGTCGAGAAGGCGCCGGCCTGATGTCGCCGCCGGATCTGAACACCGAGGAGGGCCGCGCAGCCTACCGCAAGGAACTGCGCAACGTCGGGCGTCCGCTGCGCGCGGGCGGCCTGGCCATGGTCGTCGGCGCGGCCGTTCTGATCCTGATCTCGCGTCAGGGCGCAGTCGGGCCTTGGGCGGTCAATCTCTCCTACTTCATGCTGGCGGCGGGCTGGGTGATGGTCATCGCGGCCATCTGGATGCGCACGCGCCACCACAAGCGCCGTCTGGCGGAAGGACTCTGAGGGCCATGGTCGGCATTCTCGAAGACAAGGATCGCATCTTCACCAACCTGTACGGCTTCCAAGACTGGACGCTGGACGGGGCGAAGAACCGCGGCGCCTGGAACGCTACCAAGGACATGCTGGACCTTGGCCGCGACTGGATCATCAACAACGTCAAGGCCTCGGGTCTGCGCGGCCGGGGCGGCGCGGGCTTCTCGACCGGCCTGAAGTGGTCGTTCATGCCCAAGGAAGTGAAGGATCGTCCTCACTACCTGGTGATCAACGCCGATGAATCCGAGCCCGCGACCTGCAAGGACCGCGAGATCATGCGCCATGATCCGCACCTGCTGATCGAAGGCGCGCTGATCGCCAGCTTCGCGATGCAGGCGCATGCCTGCTACATCTATCTGCGCGGCGAATACGTGCTCGAGCGCGAGCGCATGGAAGCCGCCGTCGAGCAGGCCTATGAGGCCAAGCTGATCGGCGACGGCAACGTCCACGGCTGGGACTTCCACGTCTATATCCACCACGGCGCCGGCGCCTACATCTGCGGCGAAGAGACGGCGCTGCTGGAATCGCTGGAAGGCAAGAAGGGTCAGCCGCGTTTGAAGCCGCCGTTCCCGGCCGGTGCGGGCCTTTACGGCTGCCCGACCACGGTGAACAACGTCGAGTCGATCGCCGTCGTCGGCACGATCCTGCGTCGCGGCGCTGACTGGTTCGCCAGCTTCGGCCGTCCGAACAACACCGGCACCAAGCTGATGTCCCTGTCCGGCCATGTGAATACGCCCTGCGTGGTCGAAGAGGCCATGTCGATCCCGCTGCGTCAGCTGATCGAGGATCACGGCGGCGGCGTGCGCGGCGGCTGGAGCAATCTGAAGGCCATCATCCCCGGCGGCGCGTCCTGCCCGGTCATCACGCGCGAACAGGCCGAGACGGTCCTGATGGACTTCGATTCCATGCGCGAGGTTCGCTCGTCGCTGGGCACCGCCGGCGTGACGGTGATGGACGAGTCCACCGACATCGTGAAGGCGATCGCCCGCATCAGCTATTTCTTCAAGCACGAGAGCTGCGGCCAGTGCACGCCGTGTCGCGAAGGCACCGGCTGGATGTGGCGCGTGCTGGAGCGGATGGCCGTGGGCGAAGCCGATCCGTCGGAAATCGATCTGCTGCTGGACGTCGCCGGACAGGTCGAGGGCCACACCATCTGCGCCCTGGGCGACGCCGCCGCCTGGCCGGTTCAGGGCCTGATCCGTCACTTCCGTCACGAGATCGAAGAGCGGATCGCCAACTATCGCAGCCGCCGCGCGAACTTCGCCGGCCACGCGATCGCGGCGGAGTAGAGATGCGCCTCGCCGTCGCCCTGTTGCTGACGCTTCCGATTCTCGCCGCTTGCGACGAGGGGGGAAGGGTTGCGCCCGAAGCCCCGCCAGCGCCCGAGGCGGCGTCAGCCGAGGCTGCGCCGGTCGCGGCTCAAGCGGCTTCGGCGGCTCCGGCGAACCTCGAAGCGGCGTGCCGCGACGTGGTGAACCGCATGTATGGCCAGGAAGGCGACGCGGTCGCCTTCACCGCCACCGGCGAACGCACGGCCCAGGTGTCGTGGCGCGCGCCGGTCGATGGCGGCAGGCTGGAATTCGAATGCCGGGCGCAAGCCGACGGCGCGGGCCTGTTCCGCGACGGTCAGCCGATGTCCGTGGATGTACAAATGGCGGCTCCCGCCGCCAAGCAAGAGGCCCGCTGATGCCTATCGCCAAGGTCAACGGCGTCGAAACCGAGTTCGAGCCCGGCATGACCGTGCTCCAGGTCGCCGAACGCGCCGGACAAGAGATTCCGCGCTTCTGCTATCACGAGCGCCTGTCGATCGCCGGCAACTGCCGCATGTGCCTGGTCGAGGTGAAGCCTGGACCGCCGAAGCCGCAGGCTTCGTGCGCGCTTCCGGCCGCCGAAGGGCAGGAGATCTTCACCGACACGCCGATGGTCAAGAAGGCCCGCGAAGGGGTGATGGAGTTCCTGCTCATCAACCACCCGCTGGATTGCCCGATCTGCGACCAGGGCGGCGAGTGCGACCTGCAGGACCAGTCGGTCGGCTACGGCCGCGACGGTTCGCGCTATTCGGAGAACAAGCGCGCGGTCGAAGAAAAGGCGATGGGTCCGACCATCAAGACCTTCATGACGCGCTGTATCCAGTGCACGCGCTGCGTCCGCTTCATCACCGAAGTCGCCGGCGTGCCGGACATCGGCATGATCTCGCGCGGCGAGGACGCCGAGATCACGACCTATCTGGAGAAGTCGGTCGCCTCGGAACTGTCGGGCAACGTCAACGACCTGTGCCCGGTCGGCGCCCTGACGCACCGTCCGTGGCAATACCACTATCGTCCGTGGGAACTGAAGAAGACCGAGACCATCGACGTCATGGACGCCCTGGGCTCGAACATCCGCGCCGACTATCGCGGGTCCGAGGTCATGCGCGTGCTGCCGCGCGTCAACGAGGGCATCAACGAGGAGTGGCTGTCGGACAAGAGCCGCTATGTCGTCGACGGCCTGACCGCGCGTCGCCTGGACCGTCCGTGGATCCGTGAGAACGGCAAGCTGCGCGCCGCGTCGTGGAATGAGGCGCTGGACGCCGTCGCCGCCAAGCTGAAGGCCGCGCCGGCCGACCGCATCGGCGTGATCGCCGGCGATCTGCAGGATGCCGAGTCGATGAAGGCGACGCTGGATCTGTTCCGCGCGCTCGGCTCCAACAACACCGACTGCCGACAGGACGGCGCCGCCGTGGGTTACGGCCCTCGTGAGGGATGGCTGTTCAACTCCGGCCTAGAAGGTATTGAAAAGGCTGACGCGGTTCTGATCGTCGGCGCCAATCCGCGCACCGAGGCGCCGCTGCTGAACGCCCGCCTGCGCAAGGCCTGGCTGAAGGGCGACATGGAGATCGGTCTGATCGGCGAACAGGCCGACCTGACGTTCGACTACGCCTATCTGGGCGCAGGCACGCAGACCCTGGCCAAGCTGCCGAAGTCGGCGCTGGACTTCCTGACCAAGGCCGAGCGTCCGGCGATCATCGTCGGCTCCGGCGCGCTGGGCGGGGAGGGCGGTCCGGCCGTCCTGAACGCGCTCGGCGCCCTGGCCAAGAAGGTCGGCGTCGTAGCTGACGGTTGGAACGGCTTCAATGTCCTGCACCACGCCGCGTCGCGCGTCGCCGGTCTGGACATGGGCTTCGTGCCGGCTGAGGGCGGCCTGACCGTCGCCGAAATGCTGAAGCCGGATGCGCTGGACGTGCTGTTCCTGCTGGGCGCAGACGAGGTCGATCCGACCGGTTCGAACGCCTTCCGCGTCTATCTTGGCAGCCACGGCGACCGCGGCGCGCACGGCGCGGACGTGATCCTGCCGGGCGCGGCCTACACCGAGAAGGCCGGCCTTTACGTCAACACCGAGGGCCGGGTGCAGATGGCCGAACGCGTCGTCTTCCCCAAGGGCGAAGCGAAGGAAGACTGGGCCATCATCCGCGCCCTGTCGGCGCGCGTCGACAAGACCCTGCCTTACGACACGCTGGAGCAACTGCGCGCCAAGCTGATGGGCGATCATCCGACCTTCGGTCGGATCGACTATCTGCCCGCGCCGGCGACGTTCGACGTGGCGGCCCTGGGCGCCAAGGGCGATCTGGGCGACCGCGCCTTCGTCTCGGTCGTGACCGACCCGTATCTTTCGAATCCGATAGCGCGCGCCAGCGCGACGATGGCCGAGCTGTCCGCCCTGCGGACCCAGCCGGTCGCAATGGCGGCGGAGTAAGCCATGGACCCCGTTTCCTTCTGGGCCACGCCTCTGGGCTGGACGCTGATCACGGTCGGCCAGGTCCTGCTGATCACCGTCGGCGTGCTGATCGCCGTCGCCTTCCTGCTGCTGGCCGACCGCAAGGTCTGGGCCGGGGTGCAGATGCGCAAGGGCCCGAACGTCGTCGGTCCCTTCGGCCTGCTTCAATCCTTCGCGGACATGATCAAGTTCGTGCTGAAGGAGGTCGTGATCCCGGCCGGCGCGGACAAGGCGGTCTTCATCATCGCCCCGATCATCACCGTCATCTTGGCCTTCATGGCCTGGGCGGTCATTCCGTTCGCGCCGGGCTGGGTGGTGTCGGACCTGAACGTCGGCATCCTGTACATCTTCGCCGTGTCGTCGCTGGGCGTTTACGGCATCATCATGGGCGGTTGGGCTTCGAACTCGAAGTATCCGTTCCTGGGTTCGCTGCGTTCGGCGGCGCAGATGGTGTCCTATGAGGTCTCGCTCGGCCTGATCATCATCAATGTGATCCTGCTGGCCGGCACCATGAACCTGTCGGCGATCGTCGATAGCCAGAAGGGCATGTTCTGGAACTGGTACGGCTTCGGCGGCGGCGCCGACACCTGGCCGCTGGTGGTGATCCTGTTCCCGATGTCGATCATCTTCTTCATCTCGGCCCTGGCCGAGACCAACCGCCCGCCGTTCGACCTGCCCGAGGCCGAGTCTGAACTGGTCGCCGGTTATCAGGTCGAATACAGCTCGACGCCGTATCTGTTGTTCATGATGGGCGAGTACGTCAACATCGTCTTCATGTCGGCGATGATTAGCCTGCTGTTCTTCGGCGGCTGGAACCCCGGCGTGCCGCAGGCGTGGATGGATGGGCTGCCGGCCTGGATCGCCTATACGATCTATCTGCTGACCTTCATGGCCAAGACGGTCTTCTGGTTCATCATGATCTCGATGGTGAAGGCTTTCGTGCCGCGCTATCGCTATGACCAACTGATGCGTTTGGGCTGGAAGATCTTCCTGCCGACGTCGCTGGTCGCGGTCGTGATCGTTTCCGCTTGGCGCGTCTTCGTGGTGGGGTCGTGATGCGCGGCCCTATCATCGGCCTCGGTCTTGTGGCGATGACCGCCGCCTGCGCGCCCGACCCGTCGCGCATGCCCGAGTCGAGCTATCAATGGCAGCAACGCCAGGACCGCATCGAACAGGACTGGCGCGCCAGCCAGACCGCCCCCAAGACGACGCCCGCCCCCAAGGATAAGCCCTGATGTTCACCCGTATCGTCCAGGCGACCAAGGGCGCGATGATGCTGGACGTCATCGGCGCCATCGGTCTGTCGCTGAAATATATGGCCCGTCCCAAGATGACGGTGAACTATCCGTTCGAGCGCAATCCGCAGTCGCCGCGCTTCCGCGGCGAGCACGCGCTGCGTCGCTATGCGAACGGCGAGGAACGCTGCATCGCCTGCAAGCTGTGCGAAGCCATCTGCCCCGCCCAGGCCATCACCATCGAGGCCGAGCCGCGCGCCGATGGCAGCCGCCGCACGACCCGCTACGACATCGACATGGTCAAATGCATCTACTGCGGCCTGTGCCAGGAGGCCTGCCCGGTGGACGCCATCGTGGAAGGGCCGAACTCGGAGTTCGCCGTCGAGACGCGCGAAGAGCTGCTCTACGATAAGCAACGCCTGCTCGATAACGGCGACCGCTGGGAACGGCAGATCGCCAAGAATCTGGAACTCGACGCGCCTTACCGCTAAGGCGCATCTCGCTAAACGGGTCGTCGATTCCTGAAAGGGGGTCGCGGCCGATACGAAAGGGGCTTCGTCCCGACATGCTGCAAGGCATAGCCTTCTATCTGCTGGCGGCGGTCGCCACGGTTTCCGGCCTTCTGGTCGTGACCGCGCGCAACCCGGTGCACAGCGTGCTGTGGTTGATCCTGGCCTTCTTCTCGTCGGCCGGTCTTTTCGTCCTGCTGGGCGCCGAGTTCCTGGCGATGCTGCTGGTCGTCGTCTATGTGGGCGCGGTCGCGGTGCTGTTCCTGTTCGTCGTCATGATGCTGGACGTAGACTTCCTGAAGCTGCGCGAAGGTTACGCGCGCTATCTGCCGCTGGGCGCCATCATCGCCGCCGTGCTGCTGGTCGAGATGATCATCGTCTCGGTCGCCGTGGTTCAGGGCGGCGCCGCTGCGGGCCTGCCGGCGCCGGGCGCGCCGGACGCCAGCGTGACGAATGTCGAGGCGATCGGCCGCGTGCTCTATACAGACTATGTCTACTTCTTCCAGGCGGCCGGGATCGTGCTGCTGATCGCGATGATCGGCGCCATCACCCTGACGCTGCGCCACAAGCCGCACATCAAACGCCAGAACCCCGGCGACCAGGTCAACCGCGATCGTCGCAAGTCGGTCGAGATCAAGTCCGCCGCCACGGGCGAAGGCGTCAGCGCCGAGGAGCTTCTCTGATGATCGGTCTGACCCACTATCTGACGGTCGCTGCGATCCTGTTCACCATCGGGGTGTTCGGCATCTTCGTGAACCGCAAGAACGTCATCATCATCCTGATGTCGATCGAGCTGATCCTCCTGGCGGTGAACATCAACTTCGTCGCCTTCTCGGCCTATCTGAACGAGATCAGCGGGCAGATCATGGCGATGTTCGTCCTGACCGTCGCCGCAGCCGAGGCCGCCGTCGGCCTGGCGATCCTGGTGACCTTCTTCCGTAACCGCGGCGACATCGCCGTGGACGACGCCTCCGTGATGAAGGGCTGAGCGTGACCTTCCATACCCTCGTCATTCTCGGGATCTTCGCCCCGCTGCTGGGCGCGGCCATCGCCGGCTTCTTCGGACGTCGGATCGGCAACATCCCGTCGCAGGCCGTCACGACCGGCCTGTTGTTCTTCTCGTGCGCCGTCGCCTGGACGGTGTTCGGCCAATGGACCTGGGGCCATATGGAGCCCTTCACCATCCGTCTGGCACCCTTCATCAATGTGGGCGACTTCCAGTCGGCCTGGTCGATCCGCATCGACGCCCTGTCGGCGACCATGCTGATCGTGGTCACCAGCGTGTCCTCGCTGGTTCACCTGTATTCCTGGGGCTACATGGCCGAGGACGACAGCCGGCCGCGCTTCTTCGCCTATCTGTCGCTGTTCACCTTCATGATGCTGGCGCTGGTGACGGCGGCCGACTTCATGCAGATCTTCTTCGGCTGGGAAGGCGTGGGCCTGGCGTCCTATCTGCTGATCGGCTTCTGGTTCAAGAAGCCGACGGCCAGCGCCGCCGCCATCAAGGCCTTCGTCGTCAACCGCGTCGGCGACTTCGGTTTCGTGCTGGGGATCATGACGATCTTCTGGATGTACGGCACCATCAACTTCGCCGAACTGTTCCCGCTGATCGCCACCAAGGCCGGCACGACTTGGGAGTTCCTTGGCGTCCAGTGGTCCGCGCTGGATCTGGCCGGCTTCCTGCTGTTCATCGGCGCCATGGGCAAGTCGGCCCAGTTCTTCCTGCACACCTGGTTGCCGGACGCGATGGAAGGCCCGACCCCGGTGTCGGCGCTGATCCACGCCGCGACCATGGTCACCGCCGGTGTCTACATGGTCTGCCTGCTGAGCCCGATCTATGAATATGCGCCGGGCGCGTCGCAGATCATCGCCATCATCGGCGCCATCACGGCCCTGTTCGCCGCCACGGTCGGCCTGACCCAGAACGACATCAAGCGGGTGATCGCCTATTCGACCTGTTCGCAGCTGGGCTACATGTTCTTCGCGGCGGGCGTCGGCGCCTATCAGGCGGCCATGTTCCACCTGTTCACGCACGCCTTCTTCAAGGCGCTGCTGTTCCTGGGCGCCGGCTCGGTCATCCACGGCATGCACCACGAGCAGGACATGCGGAAGATGGGCGGCCTGTGGAAGCTGCTGCCGGTCACCTATGCGGTGATGACCATCGGCACCATCGCCATCACCGGCCTGGGCATCCCTGGCGTCGGCGGCTTCGCCGGCTTCTACTCCAAGGACTCGATCATCGAGAGCGCCTATGCCTCGGCGGCCTCGGGTCACTCGGCCATCGGCCTGTTCGCCTTCTTCGTCGGCATCATCGCCGCCGGTCTGACGGCCTACTATTCGTGGCGCCTGGTGTTCATGACCTTCCACAACAAGCCGGTGTGGAAGGAAGAGGGCGACGCCCATCATGCTGACGACCACGCTTCCCACGCGCAGCTGGAAACCCATTCCGAGCCGGTCGGCGATCATCACGACGATCATGCGCATGACGACCACGGTCATCATGGCCCGCTGAAGCCGCATGAGAGCCCCCTGGTCATGCTGATTCCGCTGATCTTGCTGTCGGTCGGCGCCGTTGCGGCCGGCTTCGTCTTCGCGCCGCACTTCATCGGCCACCACGAGGGCGAGTTCTGGCGCGGTGCGATCTTCACCGGTGCGAACAACCACGTCCTGCACGAAAGCCATGACGTCCCGACCTGGGTGAAATGGTCGCCGCTGATCCTGACGCTGATTGGCACCGCCTTCGCCTATTGGATCTACGTCGCTCGCGAGGGCATGGGTCGTCGCATGGCCGAGCGGAACGGCGTCATCTACCGCTTCCTCTACAACAAGTGGTATTTCGACGAGCTGTACGACTTCGTCTTCGTGCGCGGCTTCCGCGCCATCGGGAACTTCTTCTGGAAGATCTGCGACGTGAAGATCATCGACGGTCTGGGCCCGAACGGCGCCGCCTGGGTGTCGCTGAAATCCGCCGCTCGACTGGGCAAGATCCAGTCCGGCTATGTCTATCACTACGCCTTCGTGATGCTGCTCGGGGTGGCTGGTCTGCTCACCTTCGCCATCCTCGCGTGGGGAGCCTGATCTCGTGCCCTACATCCTGAGCCTCGTTACATTCCTGCCCCTGGTCGGGGCCCTGGCGATCTTCGCCGCCCGGCTGACGTCAAAGTCGGCCGATGCGGCCGCGCCGGCCGCGCGCTGGATCGCGCTGATCACCACCCTGGTCACCCTGGCGGTGTCGGTCGTGCTGGTCGCCGGCTTCGATCCGGCCAACACCAGCTATCAGTTCGTGGAGATGGTCCCGTGGTTCGCGGGCGCCAGCTATCACCTGGGCGTCGACGGGATCTCGATCCTGTTCGTGCTGCTGACGGCCTTCTTGATGCCGATCTGCATCCTGGCCAGCTGGAAGTCGGTCGAGACGCGCGTCGTCGAATATATGATCGCCTTCCTGGTGCTGGAGACGCTGGTCATCGGGGTGTTCACCTCGCTGGACCTGTTCCTCTTCTACATCTTCTTCGAAGGCACCCTGGTCCCGATGTTCCTGATCATCGGCATCTGGGGCGGCCAGAACCGCATCTATGCGGCCTACAAGTTCTTCCTCTACACCCTGCTGGGGTCCGTCCTGATGCTGCTGGCCATGCTGTGGATGGCGCATGAGGCGGGCACGACCAGCATTCCCGAGCTGAAGCGTTTCGCCTTCGATCCGGCCGTCCAGCCGATCCTGTGGCTGGCCTTCTTCGCCTCGTTCGCGGTCAAGATGCCGATGTGGCCGGTCCACACCTGGCTGCCTGACGCCCACGTTCAGGCGCCGACGGCCGGTTCGGTCATCCTGGCGGGCATTCTGCTGAAGCTGGGCGGCTACGGCTTCATCCTGTTCAACGTGCCCATGTTCCCGATGGCGTCGGAGATGTTCCGGCCGCTGGTCTTCACCCTGTCGGTGATCGCCATCGTCTATACCTCGCTGGTCGCCTGGCGTCAGACGGACATCAAGAAGCTGATCGCCTATTCGTCCGTGGCCCACATGGGCTTCGTGACCCTGGGCATCTTCGCCGGCAACGACATCGGCATGCAGGGCGCCATCTTCCAGATGATCAGCCACGGCCTGATTTCGGGCGCGCTGTTCCTGTGCGTCGGCGTCGTCTACGACCGGATGCACACTCGCGAGATCGCCTTCTACGGCGGCCTGACCTCCAAGATGCCGTGGTACGCCGCCATCTTCCTGATGTTCACCATGGCCAACGTCGGCCTGCCGGGCACCTCGGGCTTCATCGGCGAAGTGCTGACCATGACGGGGGCCTACAACGCCTCGACCTGGGCGGCGCTGGTCGCGGCCTCGGGCGTCATCTTCTCGGCGGTCTATGCCCTGACCCTGTACCGCGCGGTCATGTTCGGCGAGATCACCAATCCGAAGCTTGAGACCATCACCGACATCGACAAGCGCGAACTGCTGCTGTTCGTGCCTCTGATCGTCGGCACCATTTGGCTGGGGGTCCATCCGGCCTCCGTCCTCGATTACACCGGGCCTGCCGTCGAGGCCCTGACCAGCGCGTATCGCGCCGCGATCGGCGGGTGAGACTTACAGATGCCTGATCTATCCTCCGCCCTGCATCTCGCCGCCTCGGAAGTCACCCTCGCGGTCGGCGCCCTGGTCCTGCTGATGGTCGGCGCCTTCATCGGCGACAAGAGCGCCCGTCTGATTTCGATCCTGTCGGTCCTGCTGCTGATCGCCGCATCGGTCATCTCGATCGTCGGACCGTGGGGCGTCGCCTTCAACGGCGCCTATGTCGCCGATCCTCTGGCCATCTACGCCAAGAGCCTGATCTATCTGTCGGCCGCCGTGGCGGTCGTGCTGGGCGACGGCTGGATGAAGCGTACGCGCATCGCCAAGTTCGAATATCCGGTCCTGATCGTGCTGGCCTCGGCCGGCATGGGGATGATGGCGTCCTCGGGCGACCTGATCTCCATGTACGTCGGGATCGAGCTGCACTCGCTGGCCCTGTATGTTCTGGCCGCCTTCCACCGCAACGACGTCAAGGCGTCGGAAGCGGGCCTGAAGTATTTCGTTCTGGGCGCGCTGTCGTCGGGCCTGCTGCTGTATGGCGCCAGCCTGATCTATGGCTTCGCCGGTTCGATGCGGTTCGAGGACATCGCCGCCGTCGCCGCCGACAATCCCGGCCCGGGTCTGGTCTTCGGCCTGGTCTTCCTGATCTGCGGCCTGGCGTTCAAGGTTTCGGCCGCGCCGTTCCACATGTGGACGCCCGACGTCTATGAGGGCGCGCCGACGCCGGTCGTGGCCCTGTTCGCCACGGCGCCCAAGGTGGCGGCCATGGTGCTGATCGCTCGCGCGCTGGAAAACGGTTTCGGCGACGCCCACGCCCAGTGGTCGCAGGTCCTGATCGCCATCTCGCTGATCAGCTTCGTCGTCGGCGCCTTCGGCGGTCTGGCGCAGAAGGACATCCAGCGCCTCTTGGCCTATTCCTCGATCGCCAACATCGGTTACGCCCTGCTGGGCATTGCGGCGGGCACGGCCGAGGGCCTGCAGGCCATGCTGATGTTCATGACGCTGTATGTCATCGATCAACTGGGCTTCTTCGCCATCCTGCTCAGCCTGTCCAAGTCGGGCCGTCCGATCCGCCGCATCGCCGATCTGGCTGGCTTGAAGAAGGATCGTCCGCTGACGGCCGTGGCCCTGACCATCCTGTCGCTGTCGGTCCTGGGCATGCCGCCGTTCTCGGGCTTCTGGGGCAAATACTATGTGTTCGGCGCCGCCGCCGCTGCAGGGCTGTGGCCTGTCGCGGCCGCCGGTCTGGTCGCCTCGGTCGTCGCCGCCTTCTACTATCTGCGCATCCTCAAGCTGATGTGGTTCGATGCGCCGGTGGACGACATCGCCACCGATGCCGCGCCGGTCGAGGCGAAGTGGATCGGGTGGGCCTGCGCCGCCTTCGCCTTCCCGCTGGTGATCGTCGGTCTGACCTGGCTGGAGCCGCTGACCAAGGCTGCGAGCGCCGGCTTCGGGAACGGGTAGGGCGTTGGCGCCCGTCCCACTGGTCATCCTCGACGAGATCGACTCGACCAACGCCGAGGCGCGCCGCCTCGCCGAGGCCGGAGAGGCGGGCCCGCGCTGGATTGTGGCGCGCCGCCAGACCGCCGGCCGCGGTCGGCGGGGTCGCAAGTGGGACACCGATCAGGGCAATCTGGCCGCCACCCTTCTGATCACCACGCCCAAGTCGGCGGCGGAGGCGGCCCAGGCCACCTTCATCGCGGCCCTGGCCGTCGCGGACCTGCTGGACGTCTTCGTCTCGCCCGCGCTCGTTTCGATCAAATGGCCCAACGACGTCCTGCTGGACGGGGTCAAGGTGTCGGGCATCCTGGTCGAATCCGGCCGGCATGCGAACGGCGACCTTTGGCTTGCGGTCGGCATCGGCGTGAACCTGGCCCATGCGCCCGAGGGCACCGAACGGGGGGCGACCTCGGTCGCCGAACGTCTGCGCGCCGACCTGGCCTATGTCCCGCCGATCGAGGCCGCTGCCGAAATCCTGGCCGAGACCTTCGCCGTCTGGTGGGGACGTTGGCAGACGATGGGCTTCGAGCCGGTGCTCGACGCCTGGACCAGCCGTTTGACGGGGCTGAACGGCCCCTGCGTGGCGCGTCTGGACAATGAGACTATCGAAGGCCTGGCCGAGGGCGTGGAGCCGGACGGCGCCCTGCGCCTGCGTCTGGCCGACGGCTCGGTGCGTTTGATCTCCGCCGGCGACGTCTTCTTCGGGAAAGCCGCCTGATGCTTCTCGCCATCGAGCAGGGCAACACCAACACGCTGTTCGCCGTCCATGACGGTTCGGACTGGATCGCCCAATGGCGGGCCGCAACCGAGGCTAGTCGCACGGCTGACGAATACGCGGTCTGGCTGAACCAGCTGATGGTGATGAAGGGGCTTAAGTTCGATGCGCTCGGCGGCTGCATCATCTCCAGCGTCGTACCGCAGTCGATCTTCAACCTGCGCAATCTGGCGCGGCGCTATCTGAACATTGAACCGCTGGTCATCGGCGAGAACGCCGAGCTGGGCATCGAGGTGCGGATCGCCAAGCCCAGCGAGGCGGGCGCCGACCGTCTGGTGAATGCTGTGGGCGCCTCGCTGATGTATCCCGGCGACCTTCTGCTGATCGACAGCGGCACGGCGACGACCTTTGACATCGTGTCGGGCGACGGCGCCTTCGAGGGCGGTCTGATCGCGCCCGGCATCAATCTGTCGCTTCAGGCCCTGCACGAAGCGGCCGCCAAACTGCCGCGCATCGCCATTCAGAAACCCGAACACGTCATCGGCAAGGGCACGGTCGAGGCCATGCAGTCCGGCGTCTTCTGGGGCTATATCTCGTTGATCGAAGGCCTGGTCGGGCGCATCAAGGCGGAGTGGGGCAAGCCCATGATCGTCGTCGGCACCGGCGGGGTCGCCAGCCTGTTCGAAGGCGCGACCGACAGCATCGATCACTTCGATCCCGACCTGACTATTCGCGGCCTCCTCGAAATCTGGCGTCGTAACGCCCATTTGACTGATTGAATGAAAAAGCAAACCCAAGACGAACTCGTTTTCCTGCCGCTGGGCGGCTCGGACGAGGTCGGTATGAACCTCAACGCCTATGGCTTCGGCCCAGAGGCGAACCGTGAATGGCTGATCGTCGATGTCGGCGTCACCTTCGGCGACCTGTCTACGCCCGGCGTGGACGTGATCGTGCCGGATCCCACCTTCCTGGAGGGTGAGAACATCAAGGGCATCGTGCTGACCCACGCGCACGAAGATCACATCGGCGCTCTGGGCTGGTTGTGGCCGCGCATCAAGGCGCCGATCTACGCCACGCCCTTCACCGCCTATCTGATCCGCGACAAGCTGCGCGAGCGCGGCATTCTGGATGAGGTCGAACTGATCGAGGTACCGCTGGGCGGGACCGTCGATATCGGCACGTTCGGCGTGACCTTCGTCAACATGACCCACTCGATCGCCGAGCCCAGCGGCCTGGCCATCGATACGCCGCTGGGAATGGTGTTCCACACCGGCGACTGGAAGATCGACGACCAGCCGGTGATCGGGAGCAAGACCGACGCCCCCGTCATCCGCGCCCTGGGCGACGAAGGCGTGCTGGCCATGGTCTGCGATTCGACCAATGTCTTCGTGCCGGGCGTCGCCGGGTCCGAAGGCGATGTCGCCGTCGCCATCTCCAAGCTGATCGCCAGCCTGAAGGGGCGTGTTGCGGTCGGCTGCTTCGCCTCCAACGTCGCCCGTATGGACAGCGTGATCCGCGCCGCTGAGGCCTGCGGGCGTCGCGTGGCCCTGGCCGGCCGGTCGATGCACCGGATCACAGCGGCGGCCAAGCACGTCGGCATGCTGAAGGACGTGAAGCCCTTCCTGTCGGACGAGGAGGCCCGCGTCTGGCCCGCCGATCAGATCCTGTATCTGTGCACCGGCAGCCAGGGCGAGGCGAGGGCGGCCCTGTCGCGCGTCGCCGACGGCACCCACCCGGTCGTGAAACTGGGCCTGGGCGACCACTGCATCTTCTCGTCGCGTCAGATCCCCGGCAACGAACTGGCGATCGGCAATCTGCAGGACCGGCTCGCGGACCGCGGCGTGCGCCTCTACACCGAGAAAGATCACCCCGGCATCCACGTCTCGGGCCACCCCTGCCGTGACGAGCTGAAGCAGATGTACGAATGGGCCCGGCCGCAGATTGCGGTGCCGACCCACGGCGTGCGTCGCTTCCTCTTGGAACACGCCAATCTGGCCAAGGACATGGGCGTTCCGGAAACGGTGACGCCGCGCAACGGCGACATGGTCCGCCTGGCCCCTGGCCCGGCCAAGATCATCGACGAGGTGCCGAACGGCCGCCTCTATGTCGATGGCGGCATGCTGGTGACCGAGCAGGGCGAAGCCCTGAAGGAGCGTCGTCACGCCTCGACAAACGGCGTGCTGATCGTCAGCTTCGCCCTGGACAAGCGCGGTCGCATCGCCAGCGACATCGACATCCGCAGCGTCGGCCTGCCCGGCGACACGGCCACGCCGCTCGGCGATGCGCTGGACAAGCTGGCCGAGCGCGTCGAACAGGTGGTCAAGAGCCTGAAAGGCGATGCGCTGGACGATGAAATGGTCATCGAACAGGCTGTCGCCCGCGTGCTGAAAAAGGCCAGCCAGCAGATCTGGGATCGTCGTCCCATCGTCGAGACGGTCGTCCTGCGCGTCTGATGCAACCTTGACCGTTCGGGCGCATTGGTCGTGCGCCTGAACGGTCGGGGAAACGCATGTCGAAAAAGCTTGCCCGTGCGCGCCGCCTGCTGGAGCGGATTCGGCACGCCCGTCATCCGCTGCGCGGTTGGCGGCGGTGGGCGGTGATTGCGGGGCAGGGGCTGGTCGGCTTCGTCGCCCTGTTCGCCTTCGTCAATCTGGCGCTGAGCCTGTCGACGTTCCGGGGCGAAGACCCTCTGGCGCGGACGGTTCACGAACTGCGCGTGTTGTGGTTCAGCCCGCCCGACGGCCAGCCGATGTCGCCGACCGCCTTTCCGACCGTCTATGGTCGCGATCTGGGTCCGGCGCCCGACACCGCCGCCATCCACGCCTATCTGGAGCGCGAGGCGGAGGACGGCGTCTTTCTGCTCGACCACGTCATGGTCGATCGCATCCTGAAGCTGAACGGCCGGATCGATGCGCGCAGCGTGCCGTCGGGCGTCTATGTCGGGGCCCATGCCCTGGGACCGGACGGTATGCCGCTGGTGCCAGTAACCAAGTTCATGGCGCAATATCTGCTGTTTCCGCGCCACGCCTATATTCTGGTCGTTCCCGAAAGCGGGCCGGCCATCGCCTTCTCAGCCAGCCAGAACGCCAAGTTCGGCATCGACATTCATCCCGAACGCCTGTCGGCCGAGATCGCGCCGTTTGATCCGAACGCCTATGACTTTCCCAGCTCGGGCGAGGCGCTGCACGAGATGACGCGCATCACAAACGATCCGGTGCGCGTTGCGACGGCCGTCGAAACGTTGACGGGCGCTCAGGCGCGGCTGGCGCAGGAAGGTCTGACCTACGGCCTTCTGGCGCCCAACTCGAACACGGCGGTCGGCTGCGTGCTGCAAGGCGCAGGGGCGATCACGCAGCAGGCGCGTTCTTCGATCCTTCTGGCCCTGCGTGCGCCGGGGTTTGGCGCATCGTGCGAATAGCGGTCGCGCCGACGGCCTCAACTCAGATATATCCACGCCGATGATCGAACGACTCTTCCTGCTGAACCCCGACTGGCACGACGATCAGGGCGGTCCGTGGTTCTGCCCGCCCGGCGCCTATATCGAGGGCGTGCTGGCCTTCTATCCTCGGCTTCGCGATGCGCTGGACGTCGTCTATCTGGATCATCCGCGCCCGCGCCAGCCGGTCATCGACCAGGTCGGCGAGGCGCATCAGAGCTGCCCCATCCTGATCCTGGACGGCGCGCTGGATTGGCCCGAGGCCCAAGTCAGTGAAACGACCGGCCGGCGGTTTCTTCAGGATCACGCCATCGCTCCCTATCTGGCGGCCCGCTACGGCGTCGGCCGGCCCCATCCCTAGAGGTCCGTCATGCCCATCGGCGTCTTCACCATGGTCGGCATCTACATCATCGCCTGGTGGACGGTGCTGTTCGCCGTTCTGCCGCTCGGCACGGCCAGCGAGACGCACGAGCCGCCGACCGACGGCTCACAATGGGGCGCGCCGAAGACGCCCAATCTGAAGAAGAAGTTTCTGACGACCACCTGGGTCTCGGCCGTGGTTTGGGCGTTCGTGATGGTGCTGATCTTCACGGGCTGGCTGCCCCTGCCGAACTTCGCCAGCGGCCCGGCCGTCTAAACGACGCATCGGCCTAGCTTTCGCCCCGTCCGAGCGGCTAAAGCCTTGTTCCGTCTCTACGCCTAGGATTCCCGACCATGCGCCTGTCGCGCTTTTTCCTGCCCACGCTGAAGGAAGCTCCTTCGGACGCCCAGATCGTCTCGCACCAGCTGATGCTGCGCGCCGGCATGATCAAGCAGGAGGCCGCCGGCATCTACGCCTGGCTGCCGCTGGGTTTGAAGGTGCTGCGAAAGATCGAGCAGATCGTGCGCGAGGAGCAGATGCGGGCTGGGGCCGTCGAACTGCTGATGCCGACGCTGCAACTGGCCGACCTGTGGCGCGAGAGCGGCCGCTATGACGCCTACGGCCCCGAGATGCTGCGCATCACCGACCGGCATGAGCGCGAGCTGCTGTACGGACCGACCAATGAGGAGATGATCACCGACATCTTCCGGGCCTATGTGAAGTCCTACAAGTCGCTGCCGCTGAACCTGTTTCACATCCAGTGGAAGTTCCGCGACGAGCGCCGTCCGCGCTTTGGCGTGATGCGCGGGCGCGAGTTCCTGATGAAGGACGCCTATTCGTTCGACGTGGACGAGGCCGAGGCCCGGGTCGCCTACAACCGCATGTTCGTCGCCTATCTGAACACCTTCGCCCGCATGGGGCTGAAGGCTGTGCCGATGCGCGCCGACACCGGCCCCATCGGCGGCGATCTGAGCCACGAGTTCATCGTCCTGGCCGACACCGGCGAGAGCGAGGTCTTCTGCGACCGCAAGCTGGTCGAGATGCCCGCGCCCGGCGACGACTTCAGCCCGGAGGCCGTGCAGGCCGTGTTCGATGAACGCACCGCCCTCTACGCCGCCACCGAAGAGATGCACGATCCGTCGCAGTTCGAGGCCAAGACCGCCGAAGGCGACCGCCTGTCGGCGCGCGGCATCGAGGTCGGCCACATCTTCTACTTCGGCACGAAATATTCCGCCCCGATGAAGGCCAAGGTCGCCGGGCCTGACGGGCAGGACGCCGAGGTCCACATGGGCAGCTACGGCGTCGGCGTGTCACGCCTGCTGGGCGCCATCATCGAGGCCAGCCACGACGCCGGCGGCATCATCTGGCCCGACGCGGTCGCGCCGTTCGACGTGGTCGTGATCAATCTGCGCGCCAATGACGAGGCCGTCTCGGCCGCCTGCGAGGACGCGGTGGCCCAGCTTGAAAAACTCGGCAAGGACGTGCTGTACGACGATACCGACGAACGTCCCGGCGGCAAGTTCGCCACCGCCGATCTGATCGGCGTGCCGTGGCAGCTGACCATCGGTCCCAAGGGTCTGGCGGACGGCGTGGTCGAACTGAAACGCCGCGCCACCGGCGAGAAGGTGTCCGTGCCGCTCGCCGAAGCTATCGAAAGGCTGACCGCTTGAGCCTGCCGTCTCGTCCGTCCGGCGCCTTCTCCTCGTGGGAGATCGGCCTGGCCCTGCGCTACCTGCGCGCCAAGCGCAAGGAAGGCGGCGTCGCCACCATCGCCGTCATCAGCTTCATCGGCATCATGCTGGCCGTCGCCGTGCTGATCAGCGTAATGAGCATCATGTCCGGCTTCCGCAGCGAACTGCTGGGCCGCATGCTGGCGTTCAACGGCCATATGTATGTGCAGGGGCAGGTCCTGACCTCGCCGGATCGCGAAGCCGCGCTGAAACGCATCCAGGCCGTGCCGGGCGTCGCCAGCGCCAGTCCGCTGAACGAGGCGCAAAGCCTGATCCGCGTCGGCAGCTATACGACCGGCGCCATCGCCAAGGGCATCCGCCCCGAAGATTTGGCCAAGACCCAGTATGTCTTCGACAGCTTAAGCCCGCAGGAACGCGCCAGCTTCGGCAAGGGCCCTTATGGCGGCGACCGCATTCTGGTCGGCGCGGCCCTCGCCAACTCCATGGGCCTGCGCGTCGGCGATCCGGTGACCCTGTATTCGCCGACCGGGGCCGACAGCGCCTTCGGCAACCTCGGCGGACTTGAGAAGACCTATTTCGTCGGCGGCCTGTTCCGCTCGGGCGCCGCCGATTACGACCGCGCCTTCATCTTCATGCCTCTGGAGCAGCAGCAACTGTTTTTCGGCAAGGAAGGGGTTTGGGACGCGATCGAGATCAAGGTCGATGATCCCGATCAGGTCGGCGCCCTGACCGCCGCCATCCGCGACGCCGCCGGCCCTGGCTCGGTCGTCAGCGACTGGCGTGAGCGCCTCGCCGCCTTCTATGGCGCGCTGAAGGTCGAACGCGTGGCCATGAGCATCATCCTGGGCCTCGTCGTCGCCATCGCCGCTATGAACATCATCTCCGGCATCGTCATGCTGGTGAAGAACAAGGGCCGCGACATCGCCATCCTGCGCACCATCGGCGCCAGTCCCTCGGCGATCCTGCGCGTCTTCTTCATGGCCGGCGCCATGATCGGGGTCGCGGGCACCATCGCGGGCCTGATCCTGGGTCTGCTGTTCTGCTGGAACATCGGCTCAATCCAGCATTTCCTGGAGTTCGTCCTGCAGACCAAGCTGTTCGATTCCGACGTCTATATGCTGGACGCCATCCCGGCCCTGGTCGATCCGGTGGACGTGACCTGGGTGGCCTTCTGGTCCCTGCTGATGAGCTGTATCGCCAGCCTGCCGCCGTCCTGGAACGCGTCTCGCATCGATCCCGTGAAGGCGCTTCGCTATGAGTAAGGCTCCCATCCTTTCGGTGCGTGGCCTGACCCGCACCTATGACACGGCCCAAGGCGGCCTGACCGTGCTGAAGGGCGTGGATCTGGACGTCTATCCCGGCGAACTAGTCGGACTGATCGGACCGTCGGGCTCTGGCAAGTCGTCGCTGCTGCACGCCGCCGGCCTGTTGGAGAAACCCACCAGCGGCACGGTCGCCATCGACGGCGAACAGGTCGGCGATCTGGACGAGCGCGCCCGCACGCGTCTGCGCCTGGGCCGGATCGGCTTCGTCTATCAGTTTCACCACCTGCTGCCCGAGTTCGATGCGCGCGACAATGTCGCCCTACCGATGCGGATCGCAGGCGTGTCCCAAGACGAGGCGCGCAAGCGCGCCGAGGTCACGTTGACGGCCCTGGGGCTAGGCGAACGTCTGACGCACCAGCCGGCTCAGTTGTCGGGCGGTGAACAGCAGCGCGTCGCCATTGCCCGCGCGCTGGCCAACGGCCCGCGCCTGCTGCTGGCCGACGAGCCGACCGGCAATCTGGATCCGACCACCAGCCAGTCGGTGTTCGAGTCCCTGCGCAACCTGGCCAAGACCACAGGCGTGGCCGCCCTGATCGCCACCCACAATATGGAGCTGGCCGGCCATATGGACCGCGTCTTCGCCCTGAAGGACGGTCATCTGGAACAGCGCGAGGCCCAGAGCCAAGCCTACTGACCCAACGCCGATCGATCAGCTGACGGCGGCGTCGCCCCAGATCGCTCGCAGACGTTCGGGGCGGCGGCATCCGATCCGGTAGGCCTGATAGCTGGCGACGTGGCGTTTGGCGTAATTCTGGTGCTCTTCGCCGGCCCGCCAGAACCGCTGGGCGCCGACGACCGGGGTCGTGAAGCTCTTTCTCAGCACCCGCATCGCCGCATCGCGTGAGGCGACGGCGTCCGCGCGCTGGGCCGCTGTCGCAAAGACGGCCGATCGATAAGACGGCCCCTGGTCGCAGAACTGACCGTTCGGATCGGTCGGGTCGATGGTGCGCCAATAGCGATCGACCAGGGTGCGATAGCTGACCACGCGCGGATCGAAGGTGACCTGCACCGCCTCCATATGGCCGGTGCCGCCGCGCACCACCTGCTCATAGGTCGGGTTCGCGGTATGGCCGCCCACAAAGCCGGACACGGCCGAGCGCACCCCCGGCACGTCATCGAAGGCCTTCTCCTCCGACCAGAAGCAGCCGCCGGCGAAGATCGCGGTCTGAAGCGCCGTCTGCGCCTCGGCCTGACGGGCTAGCGGCGCGCCGATCGCCAGCGCAACGACGGTCAAGGATGCAACGGCGGCGAGGGCGGTTGTGCGAAAAGACATGGTCTCATCTCCTGTTGCATTGACTACGACGGCGATGCGCAAACGGTTTCCCCAGAACGACTTGACCGGAACAAAACGCCAACATAGAACATTAACGGAACATATTGGATGTCTCGGAGCCAAGGTCATGCCGCGTTTGATGAGGGATATGCTGTCGCTGGCGTCGTGCGGCGGTTTCGTCTGGATGGTCTGGACTGTGGCGATCAGCGTCACCGCCTGAGATCAGACGAATTAGACACTTTAGACGGTGTTTTTCGCGGACCGTCTGAAGCCCGCGATCCACAGCCGATCTGTCGGGCGGCCGGTTTGCAATGGCCGCGCGCCGCCCGATATGAGACTCAGGGTAGAGTAGGGCTCTTCAGCGGGCCAGGGTCGAAGAAGGCGTGAACGAGCCGGTGAACAGTCAGGGTTTTGTCCATCTGCGGGTCCGCTCGGCCTATTCGCTGCTGGAAGGCGCGATCAAGGCGGCCAAGGTGGGCAAGCTGGCGGCCGACGCCGGGATGCCGGCGGTCGGTGTGGCGGACCGGGCGAATCTGTTTGGCGCGCTGGAGTTCAGCCAGACGGCGAAGGATGCGGGCGTTCAGCCGATCGTGGCCTGCGCCCTGCCGGTCTTCGGCATGGGCGGCCAGATCAACGCCCGCTGGGCCAAGGTTCCAACCGTGGTTCTGCTGGCTCAGGATACGGCCGGGTGGCTGAACCTGTGCGCCCTCTCGTCATCCGCCTATCTGGACGCCGGAGAGATGGCCGAGCCGGGCGTGGCCTGGGAGCAGGTGGTCGCCCGCTCGGAAGGCCTGATCCTGCTGTCTGGGGGGCCGGATGGCCCGGTCGATCCGCTGTTCGCCCAAGGCAAGAAGGCCGAGGGCGCCGCCGCTCTGGCGGCGATGAAGGCGGCGTTCGGCGACCGCTTCTACGTCGAGCTCCAACGCCACGGGCTTGAGGACGAAAAGCGCGCCGAGCCGGGCCTCGTCGAATGGGCTTACGCCAACGATGTGCCGCTGGTCGCCACCAACGACGTCTATTACGCCAAGGCGGCGCAGGCGAAATCCCACGATGCCCTGCTGTGCATCGCCGATGGCGCCTTCACCGGACAGGAGGATCGCCGCCGCATCACCGGCGAACACTGGTTCAAGCCGGCCGCCGTCATGCGCGAGCTGTTCGCCGACTTGCCTGAGGCTTGCGACAACACCATCGACATCGCGCGGCGCTGCGCCTTTCTGGTCAATACGCACGCGCCCATCCTGCCGCGCTTCGACACCGGCGCCGGGCGCTCCGAGGCCGATGAACTGGCCCACCAGGCGCGCGAGGGGCTCAAGGTCCGCCTGACCGAGGTCACGCCGGCCGTACCCGAAGAGGAATACTGGACCCGCCTGGAATGGGAGGTCGGGATTATCCAGCAGATGGGCTTCCCCGGCTACTTCCTCATCGTGTCGGACTTCATCAAATGGGCGAAGACCCACGGCATTCCCGTGGGACCGGGGCGCGGCTCCGGCGCCGGGTCGCTGGTCGCCTGGTCGCTGACCATCACCGATCTGGACCCGCTTCGGTTCGGCCTGCTGTTCGAACGGTTCCTGAACCCCGAACGCGTCTCGATGCCCGACTTCGACATCGACTTCTGCCAGGAGCGGCGCGAAGAGGTGATCGACTATGTTCAGGACCGCTACGGCAAGGACCGGGTGGCCCAGATCATCACCTTCGGTACGCTTCAGGCGCGGGCCGTGCTGCGCGACGTGGGCCGGGTGCTGCAGATGCCGCTGGGCCAAGTGGACCGGCTCTGCAAGATGGTGCCGAACAACCCGGCCGCGCCCGTCACCCTGGCCCAGGCCATCGACATCGAGCCGCGCTTGAAGGAGGCGCGCGACGCCGAGCCGGCGGTGAAGGCCCTGCTGGAGACCGCGCTGGAGCTGGAGGGGCTGTACCGCAACGCCTCCACCCACGCCGCCGGCATCGTCATCGGCGACCGGCCTCTGACGGAACTGGTGCCGCTGTATCAGGATCCGCGCTCCACCATTCCGGCGTCCCAGTTCAACATGAAATGGGTCGAACCGGCAGGCCTGGTGAAGTTCGACTTCCTGGGTCTGAAGACGCTGACAGTGCTGGATCGGGCGCGCGGCTATCTCGAACGGCGCGGCGCAGCCAAGGACTGGAACAGCCTGCCGCTGGACGATGCGCGCACCTATGAGCTGATGGCCTCTGGTCAGACAGTCGGGGTGTTCCAACTGGAATCCCAGGGCATGCGCGACACCCTGCGCAAGATGCGCTGCGGCTCAATCGAAGAGATAACCGCCCTGATCTCGCTCTATCGGCCGGGGCCGATGGAGATGATCGACACCTATATCGACCGCAAGTTCGGGCGCGCCGAGGTCGACTATCTGCACCCCAGCCTGAAAGAGGTGCTGACCGAGACCTACGGCGTCATCATCTACCAGGAACAGGTGATGAAGATCGCCCAGATCCTGGCGGGTTACAGCCTGGGCGAGGCCGACCTGCTGCGCCGGGCCATGGGCAAGAAGAAGAAGGAGGAGATGGATTTCCAGCGCCTTCGCTTCGTCAAGGGCGCCGCCGAAAAGGCCGTGCCGGAGGTGCAGTCCGGCTCCATCTTCGATCTGGTCGCCAAGTTCGCCGGATACGGCTTCAACAAGTCCCACGCCGCCGCCTATGCGCTGATTTCGTTCCAGACGGGTTGGCTGAAGGCCAATCAGCCGGTCGAGTTCTTTGCGGCCTCCATGAGCCTGGACTTGTCGAACACCGACAAGCTGGCGGTCTTCTATCAGGACGCCAAACGGTTCGACGTGCCGGTCCTGGCGCCCGACATCAATCGCTCCTCGGCCGACTTCGACGTGGCCTGGGACGACGACAAGGGGGCGGTGCTCTACGCCCTGGGCGCGATCCGAAACGTGGGTCTCGAGGCGATGAAACACGTCATCGAGGTGCGCGAGACGGGCGGGCGGTTTGCCGACATCTTCGACTTCCTCGAGCGCGTCGATCCGCGCAGCGTCAACAAGCGCGCGCTGGAAGGTCTGGCCAAGGCCGGCGCCTTCGATAGCATCCACCCCAACCGGCGTCAGTTGCTGGAACAGGCCGACGTTCTGATGGCCTATTGCCAGAGCGTGGCGGCCGAACGCGCCTCGTCGCAGGTGTCTTTGTTCGGCGGCGACCAGGCCCATGCCGCGCGCCCGCGTCTGAAGAGCGTCGAGCCCTGGGTCGGGCCGGAGCGGCTGGATCACGAACTGTCGGCGGTCGGCTTCTATCTGTCGGGCCACCCGCTGGACGAGATGACCTCAGCCCTGAAGCGCAAGCGCGTCACCTTCGTCGCCGAAGCGATCCCGCTGGCGGAGTCCGGCCACGAAGCGTTCCAGATGGCCGGCGTCGTGCGTCGCAAGCAGGAGCGTGCCAGCGCGCGGACGGGCGAGAAGTTCGCCTTCGTGACCTTCTCGGATCCGACCGGCGAGTTCGAATGCCTGTTCCCGCCCGAACAACTGCGCAAATGCCGTGAGGTGCTGGAGCCCGGGGCCTCGGTGATGGTGCGTGTGCGGGCCAAGTCGTCGGAAGGGGAGGTGCGCTTCTTCGGCGACGACGCCTCGCAGATGGACAATCTGCTGGACGACGCCAACATCGGCCTTCGCATCCATGTCTCGGCCCGCAGCGCGGACGCCGAGGCCCTGAAGGCGCGGCTTGAGCGCGCACGATCTGGCGCGATCGGCAAGGGGGGCGAGGTGTCGCTGATGATCGCGGGCCTTGATCAAGGACGCGAGGTCGAGGTCAAGATGCCCGGCCGTTATCGCCTGGATGGCGCCTTGCGCGGCGCGCTGAAGTCAGCGCCAGGCGTCGTCATGCTGGAGGACGCCTGAGCCCTCGCGTATATGGTCAAGCTTTTGATTTTTTGGAACCTCACGGACGCGTGATGGGTTTGGTCAGTCCATAGGGAGACTGTTCCAATGAAATATCTCGCCATCGCCAGCGTCGCCTCGCTGGCCCTTCTCGCCGCCTGCAACCAGGGTGGCGACAGCGCCGCCCAGAACACCGGCGAAGCGGTCAACGCCACCCAGGACGCCACGTCCGGCGTTGTCGGCCAGACCTCGGCGATGACCATGGGCGCCAACACCGTCGACGGTTTCGTCACCGGTCTGGGCACCGGCAACATGTATGAGCTGGAAGCCGCCAAGATCGCCGCCGCCAAGTCCAAGAATGCCGACGTGAAGGCCCTGGCCGCCATGATCACCAAGGATCACACCGCCGCTGGCGAGAAGCTGGCCGCCGCCCAAGCGACCGCCGCGCCCAACGTCGCCATCCCCACGACGCTGGACGAACGCCGCAAGGGCTTGATCGACAATCTGAACGCCGCGACGCCGGACGACTTCGACAAGGTCTATCTGGACCAGCAGGTCGCCGCCCACAACGAGACGCTGACGCTGCTGAACGGCTTTGCCGACAACACCGAAGCGCCCGCCCTGGCCACCCTGGCGCGCGAGCTGGTGACGCCCGTCACCGCACACCGCGACCGCGCCCGCACCCTACTGGACGCAATGAAGTAAAAGCAGCCGTCGCGTTGCAGACGAAAGGCGGTCCCGAAAGGGGCCGCCTTTTCCGCATTTGCAGGGCTGCGCTTGCTATTGCGGCCTATCCGGCCTACATGGCCCCCGCATTTCGCAACGCGGGTGAGGCGCGCTTCGGGGAGACATCCCGATCCGCACCATTCCGAGGGTCTTTCGGACCTTTAATCCCCCGCGCCACGTTTGATCGGAAAAAGGACTGAACGATCATGGCTCTGCCTGAATTCTCGATGCGCACCCTGCTTGAAGCCGGCGCTCACTTCGGCCACCAGACGCACCGCTGGAACCCGAAGATGGACCGCTACATCTTCGGCTCGCGCTCGAACATCCACATCATCGACCTGTCGCAGACGATGCCGCTGTTCCACCAGGCTCTGGTGGCCGTGCGCGAAGTCGCCGCCAAGGGCGGTCGCGTTCTGTTCGTCGGCACCAAGCGCCAGGCCGCAGAGCCGGTCGCCGAGGCCGCGAAGCGCTGCGCCCAGTACTACATGAACAACCGTTGGCTCGGCGGCACGCTGACCAACTGGCGCACCGTGTCGGGCTCGATCGCTCGTCTGCGTGAGCTGGAAGGCATTCTGGAAAACGGCGGCGAAGGCCGCGTCAAGAAAGAGCTGCTGAACCTGCAGCGCGAGAAGGACAAGCTTGAGCTGTCGCTGGGCGGCATCAAGGACATGGGTTCGATCCCGGACATCATGTTCGTGATCGACACCAACAAGGAAGCGATCGCAATCCAGGAAGCCCGCAAGCTGAACATCCCGATCATCGCCATCCTGGATACCAACTCGGACCCGGACGGCATCACCTATCCGGTCCCCGGCAACGACGACGCCGCCCGCGCCATCCAGACCTACTGCGACCTGATCGCCGACGCCGTCCTGGACGGTCTGGCCGCCGGCGCTTCGGCCTCGGGCATCGACCTGGGCGCTTCGGAAGCTCCGGTCGAGCCGATGCTGCGTGAAGCCTCGGCCCCCAAGGCTGAAGCCGAAGCCGCGCCGGCCGGCACGGAAGGCGCCGCCGCCGAACTGGAAGCCGCTGCTGAGCCGGCTGCCGAAACCGAGAAGGCCGAGGGCTGATCGCCCGCCGGGCGGCGTTCGCGTTCTTGAGCGCCGCCTGACGAACTGACACACGGCCGGGCTAAATCAGTCCGGCCGTTCCCACATACGAAATCCCCCAAGGAGAAGAACATGGCCGAGATCACTGCCGCCCTCGTGAAGGAGCTTCGCGAGCGTTCGGGCGTCGGCATGATGGACTGCAAGAAGGCGCTGGTCGAAAACGACGGCAACATCGAAGCAGCAATCGACTGGCTGCGCGCCAAGGGCCTGTCCAAGGCCGCCAAGAAGGCCGACCGCGTCGCCGCTGAAGGTCTGGTCGCCGTCGCGTCGAAGGAAGACGGCAAGGGCGAAGTCGCCGCCGCCATCGAGTTCAACGCCGAAACCGACTTCGTGGCCCGTAACGAGCTGTTCCAGAACGCCGCCAAGTCGTTCGCCCAATTGGGTCTGGAGCACCACTCGGTCGAGGCCCTGCACGGCGCCGAACTGGAAGCCGGCAAGACGGTCCAGGACGAAGTGACCAACATGATCGCCACCATCGGCGAGAACATGCAACTGCGCCGCGCCGCCCGCTTGTCGGTGTCGGAAGGCGTCGTCTCAACCTACGTCCACAACGCGGTTTCGCCGGGCGTCGGTCGCATCGGCGTGCTGGTGGCTCTGGAAGGCGAGGGCGACAAGACCGCGCTTCGCGAACTGGGCCGCAAGATCGCCATGCACGTCGCCGCCACCGCGCCGCTGTCGCTGAACACCGACGACCTGGACCCCGCCGCCATCGAGAAGGAACGCGCCGTTCTGATCGAAAAAGCCAAGGAAGAAGGCCGCCCTGAAGCCATGATCGAAAAGATCGTGGAAGGTCAGATCAACAAGTTCCAGAAGGACGTGGTGCTGTCCAAGCAGCCGTTCGTCATGGATCCGGACGTGACCATCGAACAACTGGTCGCCAACTCGGCCAAGGAACTGGGCTCCTCCAACCTGCACCTGGCCGGCTTCGTCCGCCTGGCGCTGGGTGAAGGCGTCGAGAAGGTCGAAGGCCCCGACTTCGCGTCGGAAGTCGCCTCCATGATGGGCGGCAACTAAAAAACATTCCCCTCATTCGTGAGGGTTTTGTATCAGAAGGGCGCGTTCGGCTTTGATGGCCGGCGCGCCTTTCGTCTATAAGAAGCCGCCTGATTCAATGGCGCCGCAGTCAAACGGACCTTCCCGCATGCCCGACGCCCCCTCGACCTTCCGCTACAAACGCGTCCTGCTGAAGGTGTCGGGCGAGGTGCTGATGGGCGACCAGTCGTTCGGCGTCGACATAAAGACCGTCGATGCTGTGGCCAAGGCCGTCGCGGATGTCGCGGCCGAGGGCGTGGAAATCTGCCTGGTCATCGGCGGCGGCAACATCTTCCGCGGTCTGTCCAAGGCGGCGGCCGGCATGGAGCGCGCCCAGGCCGACTATATGGGCATGCTGGCGACGATCATGAACGCCCTGGCCATGCAATCGGCGCTGGAGAAGATCGGCGTCTCGACCCGCGTGCAGAGCGCCATTCCGATGGCGGCCATCGCCGAACCCTACATCCGCCGGCGCGCCCTGCGGCATCTGGAAAAAGGGCGGGTCGTGATCTTCGCCGCCGGCGTGGGCGCACCGTTCTTCACCACGGACTCGGGCGCGGCGCTGCGTGCGGCGGAAATGGGCTGCGACGCCCTGCTGAAGGGCACCAGCGTGGATGGGGTGTACACCGCTGACCCGAAGAAGGATCCTGACGCGACGCGGTATGAGACGCTGTCCTATCAGGACGTGCTGGCCAAGGATCTGCGGGTCATGGACGCCTCGGCCATCGCCATGATGCGCGACACGGGCATCCCGATCGTGGTCTTCTCCATTCGGGAAGACAATTCGCTGCGCCGGACCCTGACCGGCGAAGGCACGTTCACGGTCATTCAGGACGTCGCCTGAACGTTCGCCTGACCAGGAAAGACAAGAGAGACCAAGACCATGGCAAAGCCTGACCTCAAGACCTATCGCGACCGCATGGATCGCTCCGTCGCCGCCCTGAAGGAAGAGTTCAGCGGTCTGCGCACCGGCCGCGCCAACGCCGGCCTGCTGGAGCCCGTGCGGGTCGAAGCCTACGGCTCGGCCTCGCCCCTGACTGCGGTCGCCGCGATCAGCGTGCCCGAGCCGCGGATGCTGAGCGTCAATGTCTGGGACAAGGGCATGGTGGTCGCCGTCGAAAAGGCGATCCGCAACGCCAATCTGGGCCTGAACCCGATCGTGGACGGCCAGACCCTGCGCATTCCGGTGCCGCCCCTGACCGAGGAACGCCGCAAGGACCTGGTCAAGCTGGCCGGCAAATACGCCGAGCAGCAGAAGATCTCGGTTCGCAACGTCCGCCGCGACGCCAACGACGACCTCAAGAAGGCCGAGAAGGCCGGCGAGATCAGCCAGGACGAACAAAAGAAGATGGAGACCGAGGTCCAGAAGGACACCGACGCGGCCATCAAGCGCATCGACGAGACCTTGAAGATGAAGGAACAAGAGATCATGCAGGTCTGAGGCGAAACGGCTGGGTCCGGAAGGGATCGCACGACAGATGACGGCAGACCGCGCCGCGCCTTCAGGCCAAAGCCCAGACAAGCAGGGTCAGGACGGCCCGCGCCACGTCGCCATCATCATGGACGGCAATGGACGCTGGGCGAAGGCCCGCGGCCTGCCGCGGGCCTTGGGGCACCGTGAGGGGGTCCAGGCGCTGAAGCGCACCATCCAGGCGGCGCCGGATCTGGGCATCGATTGCCTGACGGTGTTCGGCTTCTCGACCGAGAATTGGAGCCGGCCCGAGGACGAGGTGTCGGACCTGATGGGGCTGGTGCGGTCCTATGTCGCCAGCGATCTGGCCCGGCTGACCAAGGCCGGCGTCCGGCTGAAAATTCTGGGGCGACGCGAAGGACTGCCGGCCGACATCGCCGCCATCATCGAACGGGCCGAGGCCCAGACCGCCCATAATGACCGGTTCTTGTTGCAGGTCGCCTTCAACTACGGCGGTCGTGCAGACCTGGTTGACGCGGCGCGCCGCCATATGGAGCGGGTGCTGGCGGGCGAGACGGTCGAGCCTTTCAACGAGGCGATCCTGACCTCAGGCCTCGCCACGGCGGGCTCGCCGCCGCTTGACCTGATCGTGCGCACGTCGGGCGAGCAGCGGCTGTCGAACTTTCTGTTGTGGGAGGCGGCCTACGCCGAGCTCGTTTTCCAGGACATTCTGTGGCCCGACTATGGCCCCAAGGCGCTGGCTGAGGCGATCTCGGCCTTTGGTCAGCGCGATCGCCGTTTCGGCGGACGCGTGATTGCGCCTGAGCGCGCGACGGCCTGATGGCGGTCAAGGGTCGAGATATCGCCCTCAGGGCTGCGTCCGCCGTCGTGCTGGCGCCCGCCGCCGTCGCTGCGACGTGGGGCGGCGGCGTGTGGTTTCTGGCGCTGATGATCGTCGCCAGCGTCGTCCTCGCGTTCGAATGGGCTGCGATGAGTGCGCCGCATGCACGCCGCGTCATGGGCGGCGCGGTCAGCTTCGGCGTCGTGGCGGCGGTGATCAGCGCCCATTTCGGGGCGATGTCCGTCGCCTTCATCATGCTGGTGTTCGGCGCGGTCGCGGCCGGGGTCTATGCCCGTAGTCGAGGGCAGGAGGCGCTGGATGCCGCCTATGGCGTGCTTTATCTCGGCTGGCCTTCGGTTTTGCTGATTTGGCTGCGCGACGTCGACAGTTTGATCGGGCTGCACTGGACCGTGCTGGTCTTCGCCGTCGCCTGGTCGGCCGACATCGTGGCCTATCTGGCGGGCTCCACTTTTGGCGGACCCAAGCTGTGGCCGCGCTTTTCACCGAACAAGACCTGGTCCGGGTTCATCGGCGGCGTTGTGGCGGGCGCAGTTGCGGGCGCCGTCATGACGGCGTGGGTCAATATGGGCGCCTTGAGCGTGGTTTGGGGGGCGGTGCTGGGCTTGGCGGCGGCCTTGGCGACCATGGCGGGGGACCTGTGGGAATCGGCGCTGAAGCGACGGTTCGGGGTCAAGGATGCGGGCAACACCATTCCGGGACACGGCGGCCTGCTGGACCGTGTCGATGGTTTGATGTTCGCGGTCGTCGTCGTCGCAGCGGGCCGATTGATCGTCCTGATGCTGGAGCGTGGGGCGTGATCCGGCGTCGCATCACCGTGCTGGGCGCGACCGGATCGGTCGGCGCCTCCACATTGGACCTGATGGCTCAAGCCGAGGCGACGGGCACGGGCGCGTTCGAGGTCGAGGCCCTGACGGGCGGCGCCAACATCGCCAAACTGGCCGAGCAGGCCAGGCGCTGGCGGCCCAAGCTGGCCGTGACCGCCGATCCGGCGCGTTTGAATGAACTGCGCGACGCCTTGTCCGGCACGGACGTCGCTGTCGCCGCCGGCGACGCGGCCATCGTCGAGGCAGCGACGCGACCTGCCGACTGGATCATGGCGTCCATCGTCGGAGCGGCGGGTCTGAAGTCTGCCTGGGCGGCGGCGGGGACGGGCGCGACCCTGGCGCTGGCCAACAAGGAAAGCCTGGTCTGCTGTGGGCCCGCCCTGATCGAACGGGTCGGTCGGGCAGGGGGGCGCTTGATCCCCGTCGATTCCGAACACTCCGCGATCTTCCAGGTGTTTCCGGCCCAAGCGCCTGAGCGGGTGGCCAAGCTGATCCTGACCGCATCGGGCGGGCCTTTTCGCAATACGCCGCGCGAGCAGATGGTCGCCATCACGCCGGAACAGGCCGTCGCCCACCCCAACTGGAGCATGGGCGCCAAGATTTCGGTCGACAGCGCCACCATGGCCAACAAGGGCCTGGAGATGATCGAGGCGGCCTATCTGTTCGATATGCCCCAGGATCGGATCGATGTCGTCGTGCACCCCGAATCGATCATCCACAGCCTTGTGGAATATGTGGATGGTTCCACCCTGGCCCAGATGGGACCGCCGGATATGCGCACGCCGATCGCCTGCGCCCTGGCCTGGCCGGATCGGATCTCCTGGCCGGCGCCCAAGCTCGATCTGGCTGCTCTGGGGCGGCTGACGTTCGACGCGCCCGATCTGACGCGCTTTCCCGCCCTCGATCTGGCGCGTCAGGCCCTGAAGGCGGGCGGCGCGACGCCGGCCGTGTTCAACGCCGCCAATGAGGTCGCCGCCTTCGCCTTCCTTGACCGCAAGCTGGCGTTTCTCAATATTGCCGCAGTCGTCGCCGAAACCCTTGAGCGTGCGACGAAAGCGGGGATGGCTTTCGGGTCTGGAGACGCCTGCGGCGCGGCCCTTTCGGTCGACGCCGAGACGCGTCGAATGGCCGAAAGCGTCATCGCCGGCCTTGCGAATGCGGCCTGACAGCAGGCCAGGGGAGACGATTTTCGAATGCTGGGCGTCCTGGGTCAGGTCCTGATCTCCATCGCCTCGTTCCTGCTGGTGCTGACCTTCATCGTCACCATCCATGAACTAGGTCACTTCCTTGTCGCGCGCGCCTTTGGCGTGAAGGTGGACCGGTTCGCGGTCGGCTTCGGCAAGGCCGTGGCCAGCCACACGGATCGTCACGGCATCGAATGGCGTCTCGGCTGGCTGCCACTGGGCGGCTATGTGAAGTTCTCGGGCGATCTGGATGCGTCCAGCGTGCCTGACCGGGCCGGACTGGACGAGTTGCGCCGGCGCGTGGTGGCCGAGCGTGGACCGGGCGCCGAGCGTGACTATTTCCACTTTAAACCGGTGTGGCAGCGCGCCCTTATCGTCGCGGCCGGGCCCATCGCCAACTTCATCCTGGCCATCACCATCTTCGCCGTCGTCTTCATGGCCGTCGGCGTGTCCCTGCGTCCCGCGCGTGTCGCGCAGGTCCAGGAGGGATCGCCCGCCGCCGCCGCCGGATTCCAGGTCGGCGACCTGATCACCGAGGTGAACGGCAAGGCTATCAAGGACGGCAGCGCGGTCACCCGCACCGTCATGCTTTCGACCGGCGATCCCGTGCGTTTCACGGTCGAGCGCGCCGGGCGTCCGGTCGAACTGGTCGCGACGCCGGAACGCCGCGAGGAAAACGATCCCATCGCCGGACGGGTCAAGGTCGGCCGTATCGGCCTGGGGCTGGGCTCGTCGGCCGGGGATGTCCGCCACGTGCGTTACGGCCCTGTCGACGCCGTGGTGGAGGGTGCGCGCCAGACGGCCGACGTTATCGGCTCGACCCTGACCTACCTCGGACGCCTGGCGACGGGTCGCGAGTCGGGCGATCAGTTCAGCGGCCCGCTAGGCATGGCCAAGGCGACGGGCTCACTGACCACGGCTGCGGTCGAGGCCAATCCAGCGCCGGGCGCGATGGCGATCAACCTGATCCTGACGCTGACAACCTTGGCCGCCATACTTTCGATCGGAATCGGCTTTCTAAATCTGCTTCCCATTCCGGTCCTCGACGGCGGGCATCTGCTTTTCTACGGCTATGAGGCTGTGGCGAAACAGCCTGTGTCGGCGCGGTTCCAGGAGATGGGCTATCGTGCAGGCCTTGCGCTTTTGGCGGGATTTATGTTGTTCGCAACGTGGAACGACCTACAGAAGCTCAATATCTTCCAATTCCTCGGCGGGCTCGTCTCGTGAGCCGACGCCAGCCCCCGACGGTTTCCCGAATGAATGACATGACCTCTCGCGCCGCCGTTCGACTGAGCGCCCGCTCCAGCCTGCTGGCTCTGGCGGTCGCCGCCGGTCTGGGCGCACCCGCGCTGGCGCAGACCGCGCCGGCCCAAACTGCGCCCACGACGCCTGCTGCGCCGGCTCAAACGGCCACGTCGCAGGCCCCGGCGAGCTCTGCCGAACCGCGTGTCGAGATCGCTGCGCCGCAGACGATCACGATCAATCGCATCATCGTGCAGGGCGCACAGCGGATCGACCAGACGACGGTCCTTTCCTATCTGCCGATCCGCCCCGGTGACGCGGTGGACGCCTCGGTGTTGGACGTCGCGGTGCGCACCCTGTCGCGCACGGGCCTGTTCGCCGATGTGCAACTTGGTATCCAGAACGGCGACCTGATCGTCCAGATCGTCGAGAACCCGATCATCAACCAGGTGGTGTTCGAGGGAAACAAGGCGCTGTCGAAGGACAAGCTGACCAAGGAAGTCACCCTGGCACCGCGCGGCATCTATACCCGCGCCAAGGTCCAGGAGGACGTCGGCGCCATCGTCGAACTGTATCGCCTCCAAGGCCGCATCTCTGCGACCGTGACGCCCAAGCTGGTCCAGCTGGAACAGAACCGCGTCGATGTGATCTTCGAGATCAACGAAGGTCCGCAGACCGGCATCAGCGCTATTAACGTGCTCGGCAACGAGGCGTTTTCGGATCGCGACGTGCGCGGCGTGATGGTCACCGAGAAGTCGACCTGGTGGAAGTTCTTCTCCAACAACGACAACTACGATCCCAACCGCCTGGAATACGACCAGGAGCAACTGCGCAAGTTCTACACCAACCGCGGCTATTATGACTTCCGCGTGGTGTCCTCGGTCGCCGAGCTGCAGCCGGACGATCAGGCGTTCCAGCTGACGCTGACCCTTAACGAAGGCGACAAGTACAACTTCGGTGAGATCAAGGTCGTCACCCAGAACGACCGGCTGAACGCCGACTTCCTGAAGGCTCTGGTGCCGATCCGGGAAGGCCAGCTGTACGAAAGCGACAAGATCGAACAGGCGGTCGACGCCCTGACGTTCGCGGCCGGTTCGGCCGGTTACGCCTTCGTCGAGATCAATCCGACCTACAAGGCCAATCCCGAGACGGACACGGTCGATGTGACCTTCAACGTGTCCGAGGGCCAGCGCGTCTATATCGATCGCATCAATGTCGTCGGCAACACCCGCACGATCGACCCGGTCATTCGCCGCGAACTGCTGCTGACCGAGGGCGACGCCTTCAATCGCGCCCTGATGGAGCGCTCGCGCAACAATCTGCGCGCCCTGGGCTTCTTCAAGGACGTGACGGTCGAGGAAACGCGCGGCAGCGCGCCGGACCGCTCGGTCATCAACGTCAACGTCCAGGAACAGCCGACCGGCGAACTGTCCGTCGGCGCGGGCTTCAGCTCCGTCGATTCCTTCACGGTCAACCTGGGCATCTCGGAGCGGAACTTCCGTGGACGCGGCCAGAACGTGGTCGCCCGTCTGGAGTGGGGTTCGCTGCGCCAGCAGGTCGACTTCCGCTTTACCGAGCCGAAGTTCCTCGGCCGCGATCTGCGCGCCGGCTTCGACCTGTTCCACTCGCGCTACGACCTGAGCCAATATTCGTCGTACGACTATCGCTCGACCGGCGCGGGCCTGCGTCTGTCCTATCCGTTGAACGGCAATATGCTGCTCAGCACGCGCTACTTCCTGAAGTCCGACGAGATCATCGTGCCGACCGGCTTCTGCTCGGGCGTGGGCCAAGGGTCTTCGGCGCTGTGCGACCAGATCGGCAGCTTCATCAACTCGTCGGCCGGCTATACGCTGCAGGTCAACTACACCAACGATCCGATCCGTCCGACGCGCGGCTGGGCCGGGTCGTTGCGTCAGGACCTTGCGGGTCTGGGCGGCGACGTGAACTATGTGAAGACCGAGGCCGATGCGAGTTGGTACTACGGCTTTACGCCGAACTGGATCGTCAGCGTTCAGGGTTCCACCGGCTACGTCAGCGGCTGGAACGGCGATCCGATCCGCATCAACGACCGCTTCTTTAAGGGCGGCAACAGCTTCCGCGGTTTCGAGACGGCCGGTATGGGACCGCGCGATCTGAATACGACCGATGCCCTGGGCGGCAACTTCTACGCCATCGGCACGGTCGAGTTGACCCTGCCGAACTATCTGCCCGAGCAGTACGGCATCAAGACCTCGCTGTTCGCCGATGTCGGTACGCTGGGCGTGCTGGATGACCGCTACAAGCTGACGTCCACCGGGACGGTGAACGCCAATATCGCCGATGAGCTGTCGCTGCGCGCGTCGGCGGGTGTCAGCATCCACTGGAAGTCGCCGATGGGTCCGATCCGCTTCGACATCTCCAAGGTTCTGTCCAAGGAAGACTACGACAAGACGGAATCCTTCCGCTTCTCGACCTCCACTCAGTTCTAATCGCGGCTTTTTCGACCGCACGAGGAAACACCATGAAAGCTCTGATCATCGCGGCGACCGCCGCTGCTTCGCTCATCGCGACCGCCGCCTCGGCGCAACAGGCCGGCGCGCCCGCCAATCCCGGCCCGGTCATCCCCGGCGTCTGCGTCTATTACAACGCGCGTCTCTTGGCACAGTCGTCGGCCGGTCAAGCCGTCGAAGCCCGCATGCAACAGCTGGCCCAGGAAGTTCAGGGCGAACTGCAACCTTACGCCACGTCCATCCAGTCCGACGCCCAACAGCTGCAAGTCTCGGGTTCGAGCCTGCCGGCCGACCAACTGCAACAGCGTCGTCAGGCTCTGCAGCAGCGCGCACAAGAGGCCCAACAGCTGGAAGCCACGCGTGAAAACGAGCTGCGCTACACCCTGGGCATGCAACGCCAAGCCATCACTGAGGCTGTCTCGCCGATCCTGACCGCCCTGTATCAGGAAAAGGGCTGCGGCCTGCTGCTGGACCGCGAGAGCGTCTTCATGATGAACCCGGCAATGGACGTCACCGACCTGGCGATCCAGCGCCTGAACACGGCCCTGCCGACGCTGAGCTTCAACCGTATGGCCGTGCCGGCTCAGACGCAGGCTCAACCGGCCGCCGCCAACTAAGTCGTCGATGCCCGATCCCCGCTTTTTCGAAACCCTGTCGCCCCTCAGCGTCGCCGATCTGGCGGCCCAGATCGGCGGCGAGGTCGAGCGGGGAGGGGATCGCATGATCACCTCCGTCGCGCCCTTGTCCTCTGCGGACGGGGGCGCGATCGCGTTCTTGGGCGACCGCAAGTTCGCGGCCGCGCTGGCGACAACGCAGGCCGGCTGCGTTGTCGTGCCGGCTGAAGCCAAGGACGCCGCGCCGTCGGCCGCCGCGGTCATCGTCTCGCGCACGCCTCAAGCCGCCTGGGCCAAGGCGTCGCTGGCGCTGCATCGGCCCCTACTTCTGGATAAGGCGATCACCCGCGACGAGGCGGGCGAGGACGACAGCGTCGTGGTCGAACCCGGCGCGATCCTGGGGCAGGGCGTCCGCATCGGTCGCGGGTCCCGCATCGGCGCCAACAGCGTCATCGCGCCCGGTGTGCAAATCGGCCGTGATTGCGTGATCGGCGCCAACGTCAGCGTGGCCTTCGCCCTGATCGGCGACCGGGTGAAGCTATATGCCGGCGCCCGGATCGGCGAAGCGGGCTTCGGCGCCACGGGGACTGCGGCGGGGGTCATGGATATTCCCCAACTGGGCCGCGTCATCCTTCAGGACGGCGTGACGGTGGGGGCCAATTCCTGCATCGATCGCGGCGCCTATGACGACACGGTCATCGGCGAAAACACCAAGATCGATAATCTGGTCATGGTCGGCCACAACTGCGCCATCGGCCGTAACTGCCTGCTGGTCGCCAATACCGGCATCTCGGGCTCGGTGACCGTGGGCGACAATGTCATCTTCGGCGGCAAGGCGGGAATTGGCGACCACATCACGATCGGCGAGGGCGCGCGCGTCGCGGCCGGAGCCGGTGTGCTGTCCGATGTTCCCGCCGGTGAGACCTGGTCGGGTTATCCGGCGCGCCCGATCCGACAGTTCTTGCGCGAGACGGTCTGGCTCGCCAAACAGGCCTCATCGAAGAAGGCTCCAAAGGAATCATAGGGATGAGCGACACGACTGCCGTCGAAGGCAAGATCGATTACGCCGAGGTGATGCGGCGGCTGCCGCACCGTTATCCCTTCCTGCTGGTGGACAAGGCCGAAGACTTTGTGCCCGCGACGTCGATCGTCGGCATCAAGAACGTCACCCACAACGAGCCCTTCTTTCCCGGTCACTTCCCGATCGATCCGGTCATGCCCGGCGTGCTGATCGTCGAGGCCATGGCCCAAACCGGCGCCCTGCTGATGTCCAAGACGCTGGACGTCGCCGTGGCCGACAAGGTCATCATGTTCATGTCGATCGACGGGGTTCGCTTCAGAAAGCCCGCGCGGCCCGGCGACCAGCTTCGTATGGAGGTCAAGGTGATCCGCGCGCGGGGCGACGCCTACAAGTTTCGCGGCGAGACCTTCATCGACGGAAAGCTGGCGGCCGAAGCCGAGTTCATGGCCATGGTCGTGACTGTGCCCGCTCCAGCGCCTGGGCCGGAGGCCTGATGACCGTTCATCCCACGGCTCTGATCGATGCGACGGCGACCCTGGGCGAGGGGGTTGAAGTCGGCCCCTGGTGCACGGTCGGGCCGAACGTGGTGCTGGGCGACAATGTGCGCCTGGTCAGCCATGTCGTGGTCCAGCAGGACACGACGGTCGGGGCCGGGACGGTGATCCATCCCTTCGCCGTCATTGGCGGCGATCCGCAGCACAATGGCTACAAGGGCGAAACGGTTCGGCTGGAGATCGGCAAGAACAACCTGATCCGCGAGCACTGCACCTTCAATCGAGGCACGCCTCAGGGGACGGGCGTCACGTTCGTGGGTTCGAACAACCTGTTCATGACCGGCGCCCATGTCGGTCACGACTGCGTTGTCGGCGACAATGTGGTCATGGCCAACAATGCGACCCTGGGCGGTCATGCTCAGGTCGGGGACAAGGTGTTCCTGGGCGGACTGTGCGCGGTGCACCAGAACGGTCGCGTGGGCCAAGGTGCGATCATCGGCGGTCTGGCAGCGGTGACGCGCGACGTCATCCCCTATGGCTCGGCCTGGGGCAATCATGCGCGACTGCGTGGGCTGAATCTGATCGGCCTCAAGCGCAAGGGATACGGAAAGGATCAGGTGCGGTGTCTACTCGCGGCCTATCGTGATCTGTTCGAGGGCGAGGGCGAGTTCGCCGGTCGGATCGACGGCGTGGCGGAACGCTACGCCGACCTGCCCGAGATCGTGGAGATCATCGCCTTCATCCGCGACGGCGGGCGGCGTCCGCTGTGCCTGCCCAACGCGGAATGACCGCGGCTGGAAAGCTGGGTCTGATCGCGGGCGGCGGCGATCTGCCGGCGGCCGTCGCGGCGCGTTGCGACGCGCTAGGGCGGCCGGTTTTCGTGATCCGACTGTCCGGGTTTGCCGATGAACATCTGGCGCACTGGCCCGGCGCCGAATTCGGCATGGCGCAGATCGGCGCGATCCTGAAGGCGTTGAAGGCCGAGCGCTGCACGACCGTTTGCCTGGCGGGCATCGTCAATCGGCCGGATTTCAAGACGCTTAAGCCTGACTTCAAGGGGGCGACCCTATTGCCGGGCATCGTCGCCGCCGCGTCCAAGGGCGATGACGCCCTGCTGCGCAAAATCCTGTCAGTGTTTGAGGCCGAAGGCTTCGCCGTCGAGGGCGCCGACGACATTCTGGGCGGCGACACGCTTGGCGCGGGCGCGCTGGGCGCCGTCTCGCCGACCGAGGAGCAGCTAGACGATCTGAAGAAGGCGTTGCATGTCGCGGAAAAGTCGGGCGAACTGGACATCGGGCAGGGCGCAGTGGTCTGTGACGGCCTGGTCCTCGCGGTCGAGGCGCAGGAAGGCACGGACGCCATGCTGACCCGCGTCGCCGGCCTGTCGAGTGATCTGCGTGGCACGGCCGCCAGCCCCAAGGGCGCGCTCGGCAAGGCGCCCAAGCCGATCCAGGATCTGCGCGTCGATATGCCCGTAATTGGGCCGCGCACCGTCGAAATGGCGGCGGCGGCGGGTCTGGCGGGCATCGGCGGCGTGGCGGGGCGTTTGATCCTGATCGACCGCGCAGCCATCGTCGAGACGGCGAACCGTCTGGGACTGTTCGTCTGGGGCGAGGATCGGTGAGCCGTCCGCTGAAGATCATGCTGGTGGCGGCCGAGGCTTCGGGCGATGCGCTGGGCGCCGGTCTGGCCAAGGCGTTGAAGGTGCGGTTGGGGGAGGATGTGGCCTTTGTCGGCGTCGGCGGGCCCAAGATGGCGGCCGAGGGCGTGGTCAGCCCGTTCGACATCGCCGAACTGTCGATCCTGGGCTGGATCGAGGGGTTGCGCGCCTATGGCAAGGTCAAGCAGCGCGTCGAACAGACGGCGGCGCTGGCCGAGCGGGAAAAGCCCGACGCCGCGGTGCTGATCGACAGTTGGGGCTTCACGATCCGTGTGGCCAAGGCGATCCGGGCCGCGCGGCCGGACCTGCCGCTGATCAAATATGTCGGGCCTCAGGTTTGGGCCTCGCGGCCGGGCCGGGCGAAGACCTTGGCAGGCGCCGTCGATCATTTGCTGGCCCTCTACGGCTTTGATGCGCCCTGGTTCGAGCGCGAGGGCCTGCCGACCACCGTGGTCGGATCGTCGGCGCTCCATATGAATGTCGACGCTGCGGACGGCGCAGCGTTCCGCGCGAGTCGTGGGATCGCGGCCGATGCGCAGCTTCTCTTGGTTCTGCCCGGTAGCCGGCCGAGTGAGATCACCCGAATGGCCCCCGTCTATGAGGCGACGGTCAGAAAACTGAAGACCACGAATCCCGGCCTGGAAGTCGCCGTGGTCGCCGCGGGGACGGTCGCTCACGATGTTGCGGCCCGCGTCGCCGCTTGGCCCTTCCGCGTTCACCTGGTCGACGAAGCCGAAAAGTATGACGCCATGCGCGCCGCGACCGTCGCCCTGGCCACCAGCGGCACCGTGTCGACCGAACTGGCGCTAGCGGGCGCGCCTATGGTCATCGCCTACAAGATCGACGGGCTCAGCTATCAGCTGATGAAGCGGTTCGTGACCGCCAAACATATCACCCTGTTCAATGTCGCGGCTGACGACCGGATCGCACCCGAGTTCATTCAGAACGAGGCGACCCCGGCCATTTTGACGGCGGCGGTCGGGCGGCTGCTTGCCGACCCGGCCCTGGCGGCCGAACAGGCGCGTCGTCAGACGGCGGCCTTGGATCTGATGGGGCTCGGAGGTCCGGACCCGTCCGAACTGGCTGCCGACGCCGTGCTCAGGGTCATCGCAGCCAAATCGGGGAACTGACGATGGCGCGGGCGCTCAGTCCGCGACGTGCGGCCGAGGTCCGCGCCGCGCTTCAGATGGCGGTGGGCGCGATGGCCGCGCTCTATCTCGCGACCTGGCTGAACCTGCCGCACCCGTACTGGAGCGTGATTTCCGCTATCGTCGTCATCCAGGCGAGCGTCGGCGGCGGCGTCCTAACCGTTGCGCGCGACCGGGCCATCGGCACGGCGACCGGAGCGCTGGCGGGGGCGGTCTTCGCCTTCCTTCGTCCGCCGGGCCTGGAAAGCATGGCGCTGAGCATCGCCGTCTCCGCCGGGCTGCTGGCCTTCCTGGCAGCCGGGCGGCCTTGGCTGAAGGTCGCGCCCGTAACGGCGACCATCGTCATCGCCGGCGGGACGGGGGCGGAAGGACCGGCGTCTCTCGCGCTGGATCGGGTGATGGAAATCCTGGTCGGCAGCGGCGTCGGCGTGCTGGCGATCCTGGCCCTGTTCCCGCGCCATGCCAGGCAGTCCTTCAAACTTCAGGCGCGCGAGGCGGCGGGCGAGGCGGCGGCGCTGCTGGCTCTGGTGTCTAAGGCCGACCCGGAGGATGCGTCCAAGATTTCGCGCCGTCATGCCGATCTGAAGCGGCGGCTGGATGCGTTGGGTCAGGCCGCCAAGAACGTCATCGATCTTCCCGGTCCGCAACGTGAGACCGCCGACCGGGCTGCGCTCGTGCGCGCCTTCTGGCGCGTGCGCAGCGACATCGTCATCCTGGGGCGTGGCTTCCAGGCCGAGGGTGTCGGCGCACGGCTGGATCCTTGGTCGCAGGACGCGGAGCGGGCGGTGGAGCAACTCAAGGCGCTGTCTCAAGGCAGGGCCGCCCAGCCCATGGGCGCGATCGACCAAAGCCTGGCCCTGTCCATGGCCGTCGAGGGTGATGATGTGGCTCTGGGCGCTGCTGCGATCGGCGTGGCCCATATGCACCGCGATCTGGACGACCTGGCTGCCCGGTTCGCGGATCTGAAGCTGGTCTGACGACATAGAAAAACGCCGGGGATGTCTCCCCGGCGTTTTGCATTCTGGCCTTCGTCTCAGCCGCGCTGTTCGATCGGCACGTAATCGCGCTGGGTCGGGCCCGTGTAGAGCTGACGCGGGCGACCGATCTTCTGCGACGGATCGGCCATCATTTCCTGCCACTGCGAGATCCAGCCCACGGTGCGCGCCAGGGCGAACAGGACGGTGAACATGGTGGTCGGGAAGCCCATCGCCGACAGGGTGATGCCCGAATAGAAGTCGACGTTCGGGAACAGCTTGCGCGAGGTGAAGTATTCGTCCGACAGGGCGACCTTCTCCAGTTCTTTGGCGACCAGGAACAGCGGGTCGTTCTCGCGGCCCGTGGCGGCCAGCACTTCATAGGCCGACTGTTGCATGACCTTGGCGCGCGGATCGTAGTTCTTGTACACGCGGTGGCCGAAGCCCATCAGCTTGTACTTGCGGTCCTTCACGCCCTGGATGAACTCCGGGATTTTGTCCGGGGTGCCGATTTCCTTGAGCATCGTCAGCGCCTCTTCGTTGGCGCCGCCGTGCGACGGGCCCCACAGGCAGGCGATGCCGGCGGCGATACAGGCGAATGGATTGGCGCCCGACGAACCGGCCAGACGCACGGTCGAGGTCGAGGCGTTCTGTTCGTGGTCGGCGTGCAGGGTGAAGATGCGGTCCATGGCGCGAACCAGGGCCGGATCGACATGATAGTCCTCGGCCGGAACGGCGAAGCACATGCGCAGGAAGTTTTCGGCGTAGGACAGGTCGTTGCGCGGCGAAACGAACGGCTGGCCGATATGGTATTTGTAGGCGCGGGCCGCGATCGTGGGCATCTTGGCGATCAGGCGAATGGCCGAGATGTCGCGCTGGATCGGATCGTGGATGTCCAGGCTGTCGTGATAGAAAGCCGACAGGGCGCCGACAGTGCCGACCATGATCGCCATCGGGTGGGCGTCGCGGCGGAAGCCTTCGAAAAAGCGATCGAACTGGCTGTGCAGCATCGTGTGGGTGGTGATGCTGTTTTCGAACTTCTCATACTGAGCGGCGGTCGGCAGTTCGCCGTGCAGCAGCAGGTGGCAGACCTCGACGAAGTTCGACTTCGACGCCAGCTGGTCGATCGGATAGCCGCGATGCAACAGCACGCCGGCGTCGCCGTCGATATAGGTCAGGGCCGATTCACAGGCCGCCGTCGAGGTGAAGCCGGGATCGAAGGTGAAGGCGCCCGTTCCCGCATAGAGTTTGCGGATATCGATGACGTCCGGGCCGGTGGAGCCCGAAAGGACCGGCAACTCGATCGTCTTGTCCTCGAAGGACAGGGTCGCCGAGCCGGCGGGTTTGGCTTGTTCAGTCATGAATGCCCCTTTGCATCACACGTCCAGGCGCGGGGAGGCGTCGGCCGCTTTTTGGTTTGTGGGTGATCACTTAGTCTGTTGCAGCGCATCATCCAAGCGCCCGAGACTTTCGTCGCGCCCAAGAGCCGACAAAGTTCGTGCAATATCAGGTGATGTTGACCCTGCGGTAAGCGCCGCGCGCATCGGCGGGCCGATTTTTCCGAACCCGACGCCCTCGGATTCCGCAAAGGCCTTGAGCTCGGCTTCCAGCGCGAAGACATCCCAGGATTCGAACAGCGACAGCCGCTCGCGCAGGCGGGCGAGGCGATCCAGCGTCTCACCGGACAGCAGCGCCTTCGCCTTGTCGTCCAGGCTCAGCGGGCGCGATTTCAGGACGAAGGCGGTTTGGTCGGCCAGATCGAGGATCGTCTTGGCGCGGTCCTTGACGAAAGGCATGGCGCGCTGAAGCCGGGCTTCGTCCGCCTCCGCCAGGGCGTGGCCCTTCTGCAGATGCGCATCCAGCGTCAGCTTGGCGAGCCGTTCATCGTCGGCGAGACGCAGCCAGTGCGAATTGACGTGGGCCAGCTTGTCGAAGTCCAGACGGGCGGGCGCCTTGCCGATGCCGGCGAGATCGAACCATTCGATGGCCTGGGCGTCGCTGAACAGTTCGTCGTCGCCGTGCGCCCAGCCCAGGCGAGCCAGATAGTTGCGCATCGCCTCGGGCAAATAGCCCATTTCGGCGTATTCATGCACCGCCTGTGCGCCGTGACGCTTCGACAGTTTGGCGCCGTCCGGCCCGTGGATCAGGGGGATGTGGGCGAAGGTCGGACGCGTCCAGCCCAGCGCATCGTAGATCAGGCTCTGACGCGCGGCGTTGTTCAGATGGTCGTCGCCGCGAATGACGTGGGTCACACCCATGTCGTGGTCGTCCACGACGACGGCGAGATTATAGGTCGGCGCGCCGTCCGAACGCAGCAGGACCAGATCGTCCAGGTCGTCGGTCGACCAGTTCACGTCGCCCTGGACCTCATCGGCCACCGTGACCGTCGTCGCCTTTGGCCGCCGGAAGCGCACGACGTGCGGCAGAGCCAAATCGTCCACGGTCGGCTCGCGGTCGCGCCAGGGCGATTCGAAAGTGCGCTTTCCCGCCTTCGCCTCGTCGCGCAGACGACCGGTCTCCTCGGCCGAGGAGAAGTCGCGGTAGGCGTAGCCAGTTTCGAGCAGTTTATCGACCACCTCGCGGTGGCGGTCGGCGCGGCTGTACTGGAACACCGGCTCTTCGTCAGCGAACAGTTCCAGCCAGCTCAGACCGTCGAAAATGGCCTTCACCGCCTCATCCGTCGAGCGTTCACGGTCGGTGTCCTCGACCCGGATCAGGAAACGTCCAGCGTGTCTCTTGGCGTACAGCCAGTTGAACAAAGCGGTTCTCGCCCCGCCGATATGCAGATAGCCTGTCGGCGAGGGGGCGAAGCGGGTGACGACAGTCGAAGAAGGTGAGGTCATGGGGGAGGGGTCCGTAAGCGAGGCCCTTATACGCCCCGATGCGGCAAAACCTACCCCCGCTGCGCGATTGCGCGCCTGGCTGGACGCCGAGGTCGCCGCCCAGACCCTGAGATGGCGGCTATGGGCGCCGGTCGCATTCGGTGCGGGCGGCGGCGTCTATTTCGCCCTGCGAGCCGAGCCGGTCTTGTGGCCCTTGTTGCTGGGCGCCGCCTTGGCCTTTGGGCTGTGGGTCGTGGCGCGCCGGCGCGGCGGGTCGCGGCGCCTGACTTGGCTGCTCATGATGCTGGCCTGCGTTTCAGGCGGGCTGGCGGCGGCCAAGGTGCGCACCGAAGCCGTCGCCGCGCCAATCGCGCCCGCCCTCAGCGAACCGACCGTGATCGAAGCCTGGGTCGTCGATGTCGACAGCCCGGGTCAGCGAGGCGTACGGGTCGTGATCGCGCCGGTCTGGATTCGTGGACTGACGCCCGAACAGACGCCGGTGCGCTTGCGGGCGACGGTGCGGGGCGAGCCGCCGCGGCCCGGCGAAGCGATCCGCCTGTTTGGCATTCTGAATCCGCCGCCTGCGCCGGCTAGCCCCGGCGCCTACGACTTCGGCCGCAACGCCTTCTTCCAAGGTATGGGCGGCGTGGCGTTCGCCTTGGGTGAAACGCGTGGGGCCGATCTAGCCAAGCCGCCGGGGCGACTTCGACTTGAAATGGCGGTCAACGGCGCCCGCTTTGCATTGGCCGAGCGGATCGTGGCAAGGCTCGGCGAACGGACCGGCGGGATCGCCGCCGCCATGACCACCAGTCATGAAACCTGGATCAGTCAGGAGGATATGGACGTGATGCGCGACTCCGGCCTGGCGCACATCCTCTCAGTGTCAGGGCTGCATATGGCCATCGTCGGCGGTTTCGTCTTCTTCGCCGTGCGGCTGGGCGTGGCGGCCTGGCCTTGGTTGGCCCTGCGGGTTCACGGCAAGAAGGTCGCGGCATTGGCGGGCCTGACGGCGGTCGGGGTTTATCTGGTGGTTTCGGGCGCGCCGCCCCCGGCCGAGCGGGCCGCCATCACCGCCTCGATCGCCTTTCTCGCCATCCTGCTGGATCGACAGGCGGTGACGATGCATGGCCTGGCTGTGGCGGCCTTTATCGTTCTGGCGATCCAGCCTGAAGCCATCGTCACGCCGGGCTTCCAGATGTCGTTCGCGGCGACGGCGGCCCTGGTCGCCTTGGTCGAGGCCTGGCCGAAGCGCCCGCGCGAAATATCCGCGCCCTGGCCGATCCTGGCAGTCCAGCGGCTGGGCGGTTGGTTGACGGCGGCTGTGGCGGCCAGCGTCGTCGCAGGATTGGCGACGGGACCGTTCGCCATGCAGCATTTCAACCGCACCGCCATGTACGGACTACTCGCCAATCTCGGCACGTCGCCCGTGGCGGACTTCATCCTGATGCCGGCGCTGGCCTTGGGCGCAGCGCTCGAGCCCTTGGGGCTGGGGGGACCGTTTCTGGCGGTCGCGGGATGGGGCGTGGACCTGATGCTGGCGATCGGCGCCTGGACGGCGGGGTTGCCCGGCGCGGTCAGAACGGTCGCCAGCGCGCCGAACTATGTCCTGCCGATCGCTTTTCTGGGCGTGCTGTTCGTCTGTCTGTGGCAGGGGCGCCTGCGATGGTTGGGACTGCCGTTCGCAGCCGCGGTCCTGATCTGGCCGCGTGAACCGACGCCGGACCTTTGGATAGGCGATGGCGGTACGAACGCCGCCTTTCATCGTGACGAGGCGGCCGTCGTCGTGCGGCCTGGCGTGCGTGAGTTTGCGGTGGATCTCTGGTCGCGACGACGGGGGCTGACCATGGCGGATCGGTCCGAAACGGGCTGGGTCTGCGACCGATTCTCCTGTCGACCGGACAACGATGAGGCGGGTCCCGTCGCGATCTGGTGGGGGCGGAAGTCGCCGAGCTCAGATCAGATGGAAGCTCTATGCCGCGCAGCGCCCGTCATCAGCGTGCGGGCCGTCGTCTCGTCTATCCCGAGCACCTGTCAGGATCGCCTCGTCCTTGACGGCGTGGATTTTGCGCGAGGCGGGGCGGTGGAGTTGTGGCGTGTCCGTTCGGGCGAGCCGAATCGATGGCGCGCGGTGTGGACGGCCGACATTCGCGGCGACCGCCCCTGGACGCGTCAGTCCGATCCGGACGTCAGTGATACCGGCGCATGAGGCCGATCAGCTTGCCCTGAACCGCGACCTGATCCGAGCCGTAAATCTTGGTCTCGTAGTTGCGGTTGGCGGGTTCCAGCGCGATCGAGGCGCCCTTCTTGCGAAGGCGCTTCAGCGTCGCCTGCTCGCCTTCCACCAGGGCCACAACGATCTCGCCGGAGGCGGCGTTGTCGGTCGATTTTATCACCACCATGTCGCCGTTCAGGATGCCCGCCTCGATCATGGAGTCGCCTTCGATCTCCAGCAGGTAGTGCTCGCCCGAGCCCAGCATCGACTCCGGAACTGGGTAGCGGGCGGTTTCATGCTCGATCGCGTCGATCGGCGTCCCGGCGGCGATCTTGCCCATCAGCGGCAGTTCGCGGGTGTCGTTCGCCGCCATCGGCGCTGCAGGTCTGACACCGCCGCCGCCCTCGATGACGTCGGGCTTGAACCCGGCGCGACCGCGCGGGGCACCGGCCGTCGCCTGTTCGGGCAGTTTCGTGACTTCCAAAGCGCGAGCGCGGTGAGCGAGACGGCGAATGAAGCCACGTTCCTCCAGCGCCGTGATCAGCCGGTGAATGCCGGACTTGGAGGCCAGATCGAGCGCCTCCTTCATCTCGTCGAACGAAGGGGAGACGCCGGTCTCCTGGATGCGTTCGTGGATGAACATCAGCAGTTCGTGCTGTTTGCGCGTGAGCATCGCCAGGCCCTCATGCGCCCGCCGACGAATCGGAACGGGCCGTGAACATTTGTCGATGTTCTGTAAGTGTTCCTTGCTAATGTCAACTTAACGGCGTGGCTTGCCGCCGCGTCTCGACTTAGACGGTCAACAACTGACGGGTCGCCGCCTCGACATCGGCCTGCCGCATCAGGCTCTCGCCGACCAGGATCGCCTGGGCATGGGCAGCCGAGACGCGCGCCACGTCGTCGGGCGTAAAGATGCCGCTCTCGGCGACCAGCAGAGCGCGCACGGGGCTGAGCATTGACAGCCGCTCCGTGGTTTCCAGATCGACCTCGAACGTGCGTAGCGAGCGATTGTTGACCCCAACCAGATCGCCGCCGAGCGCACAGGCGCGCGCCATTTCTTCCTCGTCGTGGGTCTCTATGAGCGCATCCATGCCGAACCGCTCGGCTTCCGACAGCAGTTCGGCGGCCAACCGGTCATCGACCATGGCCAAGATGATCAGGATGCAGTCGGCGCCCAGGGCGCGGCTTTCGGCGACCTGCCAGGGATCGACCAAGAAATCCTTGCGCAGGCAGGGCAGGGCGACAGCCTCGCGGGCCTGGCTTAGATAGGCGTCGTCGCCCTGAAAGCTGGGGCCATCGGTCAGCACCGAGAGACAGGCCGCGCCGCCGGCCTCATAGGCGCGAGCCAGAGCCGGCGGATCGAAATCGGGCCGGATCAGGCCCTTGGACGGGCTGGCCTTCTTGATCTCTGCGATCAGGGCGGGATGACCGGTTTCCTCTCCGACCCGCTCCAACGCAGCGCGAAAGCCGCGCGGGGTCGATGCGGCGCGGGCCAGGGCTTCGATCGCGTCCTGTGAGGTCGCAGCCTTGCGGGCGGCGACGTCCTCGCGTTTGTAGGCGGCGATACGGTCCAGAACGTCTGTCATGCGGGCTCTTCGCTTTCCAGCGGCGTGGAGGTGATGCGGGCCAGGCGATCCAGCGCCTCGGCGGCTCGACCGTCGTCAATGGCGGCAGCGGCGAGTGCGGCGCCCTCGGCCAGATCGGCCGCGCGGTCTGACACCACGAGAGCGGCGGCGGCGTTCAGCAGCACGATGTCGCGGTAGGGGCCAGCCGCGCCTGCCAGAAGCGCGCGCAGGGCCACGGCGTTCTCCTCGGCGTCGCCGCCACGGATGTCTGTGATTGAGGCACGCGGCAGGCCGGCGTCCTCGGGCGTGACCTGGAAGCGGCGAACCGCGCCGTCCTTCCATTCGGCGACGTCCGTAGGGCCGGAAGTCGCCAGTTCGTCCAGGCCTTGGCCATGAACGGTCCAGGCCCGAGTGGCGCCGAGCCGGCCCAGTACCTCGGCCAGCGGCTCTAGCAGGCGCCGATCATAGACGCCCATCACCTGTCGCTTTGCAGATGCTGGATTGGAAAGCGGTCCCAGAAGATTGAAAACAGTCCGGAAACCGATCTCGGCTCGCACGGGCCCGACATGACGCATCGCCCCGTGATAGGCTGGCGCGAACAGAAAGCAGATACCGGCCTCGTCCAGCGCCTTCTTCTGCTGCGCCTGCGACGCCATCAGGTTCACCCCCAGTATCGACAGGACGTCGGAAGAGCCTGATTTCGATGACATCGCCCGATTGCCATGCTTGGCGACCTTCAGACCGGCGCCGGCCAGAACCAGGGCTGCGGCGGTCGAGATATTGTAGGTGTGCTGACCATCGCCCCCGGTGCCGCAGGTGTCGATCACCTCATAGGGGTGACCCAGCGTCAGCGCGGCCTCGCGCATCGCGCCCGCGAAGGCGGCGATCTCGTCTACGGTCTCGCCGCGCATCCGCATGGCGGTGACGGCGGCGGCGACCTGTGACGGGGTCGGCTCGCCACGCAGACAGGCAGCGAAGAAGTCGTGCGCCTGCTCGGACGTCAGGGGATGGCCCTCGACCAGTCGGGCGAGGATCGGCTTGAACCCGTCGCCCACGGTCAGGCGGCCGCGAGGCGCTTTACGCCAGCGATCTCGAGGAAATTGGCCAGCATGTCGTGACCGTGTTCGGTGGCGATGGATTCGGGGTGGAACTGCACACCGTGGATCGGGCGGGTGCGATGCTGCAAACCCATGATCTCGCCGTCGGCGGTCCAGGCGGTGACCTCCAGGTCGTCGGGCAGGGTTTCGCGCTTGACCGCCAGCGAGTGATAGCGTGTGGCGGTGAAGGGCGAGGGCAGGTCGGCGAAGACGCTCTGGCCCTCGTGCAGGATCGGCGAGGTCTTGCCGTGCATCAGGGTCTTGGCGCGAATGACGTCGCCGCCGAAGGCCTGGCCGATGGCCTGATGACCCAGGCACACGCCCAGGATCGGCATCGATTCTGGCGCGGTCGTGATCAACGGCAGGCAGATGCCCGCCTGATCGGGCGCGCACGGGCCGGGCGACAGCAGAACGGCGGCGGGGTTCAGCGCCCACGCCTCGTCCACCGACAGGTCGTCGTTGCGCACCACATGCGTCGGCGCGCCCAACTCCGCGAGGTAGTGGACGAGGTTGTAGGTGAAGCTGTCGTAGTTATCGACGACGAGGATCATGGCTTGGCTTCTAGGCGTGACGCGCGTCCGCGCCAAGCGGGCGCGGCCTTAAAGCGCATTTTAACTCGACGGCACTAGGACTGGGCGGGTGAAACTCGCCGCTGAAAAAGACATCGCCGCCAAGATCGCCGCCGCCAAGGCGAAGCTGGTCGTGGTCGAGACCAAGCCAAACCCCGTCGCCGCGCTTGGCGCAGCCGCGTTCGCAGCGACTGCGGCGGTTTTGATGGCGGGGGTCGTCATCATCGGGCCCGGCGTGCAGTTCAACGACCCGGCGATGACGATTTCGCGCTAGCGATTGCGGGTCCGAAAGCGCCAGGCGTCCTCCGCCGCCCGCATCGGCGCGCGCGCCTTGTGCTGGGTTTCGGCATATTCGGCCGCAGGGTCGCTGTCGGCGACGACGCCGGCCCCGGCCTGAACAAAGATCCGGTCGTCTGCGAACAGGGCGGTGCGCAGGGTGATGCAGATATCCGCTTCGCCGCCGGCCGAAATATAGCCGACGCCGCCGCCATAACCGACGCCGCGCTTTTCGCTCTCCAGTTCGTCGATGATCTCCATCGCGCGGACCTTGGGCGCACCCGACAGGGTGCCGGCGGGAAGGGCGGCCAACAGCGTGTCCACCGCATCCAGCCTGGGATCAGCCTTGCCGCGCACGTTGGAGACGATGTGCATGACCTGGCTGTAGCGTTCGACGACGAAGCTCTCGGTGACCTCGACCGTGCCGGGCGCCGCGACGCGGCCCACATCGTTGCGGCCCAGGTCTAGCAGCATCAGGTGCTCGGCCAGCTCTTTCGGATCAGCCAGCAGTTCGGCTTCCAGCGCCTTGTCCGCCTCAGGCGTCGTGCCGCGCATGCGGGTGCCGGCCAGCGGCCGGATCGTCACTTCGCCGTCCTTCAGCCGAACCAGGATCTCGGGACTGGAGCCGGCGAGCTGGAAGCCTTCGAAGTTCAGATAGAACAGATAGGGCGACGGGTTCTGGCGACGCAGCGAGCGATAGAAGGCGAACGGATCGTCAGTCCAAGCCGCGGAGAAGCGGTGGCTGAGAACGACCTGGAAGATGTCGCCGGCGCCGATGTAATCCTTGGCCCTAGCGACCATCTCGCCGAAGGCCGGCTCGTCAACCGGCGAAGTGAAGACGGGTGGCGGCGTTTGCTGCGGAGCGGCGCGGACGGGCAGGGGTTCGCGCAAGGCCGTCTCGAACGCGTCCAGCCGCGCCGTCGCGGCGTCGAACGCCTCTTGCGCGGCGATGCCGGCGTCGGGATAGGCGGCCGACACCAGAACGATCTCGTGGCGGACTGAATCGAAGATGGCCACCAGCGACGGCCGCGTCAGCACGGCGTCGGGCAGATCGAGCGGATCAGGATTCGGCGCGCCCAGCGGTTCCAGCAGGCGCACCATGTCGTAGCCGAAGACGCCGAACAGACCGGCGGCCATCGGCGGCAATCCCTCCGGCAGATCGAACTTCGACGCCGCGATCAGCGCGCGCAGCGATTGCAGCGCCGGCAGGGGGTCAGCTGTAAAGCGACCCTCCGCTATAGCCGAGCCGCGCGACAGTTCCGCCGTATTGGAGCGACAACGCCAGACCACATCAGGATTCAGCGTCAGGATGGAATAGCGTCCCTTGACCGCGCCCCCCTCGACCGACTCCAGCAGACAGGCGTACGGCCGATCGCGCCCCAGCTTCAAATAGGCCGAGACCGGGGTTTCCAGGTCGTCGATGACCCGGCGAACCAGGACCTGCGGCCGACCGGCCGAAAGGCCGGCGGCGAAGGCGTCGAACGTGACGTCGCGTGAAACGTCGTCGGTCATTGCGCCGGTGCGGCGGGCGTTGCGCCACCCGACAGACCCAGGGCCGACAGCGCCTGGGCCGGATCGTTCTTGGCCTTGGAGCGCTGGGCGCCCGCCGAGACGGACGACTCGACCATGGCCTGCACTAACTCCTGGGTCAGGCGCGGGCGGACCTGCTCGGCCAGCGGTCCGGCTACGGCCGGATTGGCGGCGCGGACGTTGTCGACGCGGCCGACCACATAGGCGGTCTGCGACGCCGGCTGCGAGAAGGCCTGGCCCTTGGACTGGCCGAAGAGACCCTGAAGCACGCCCTGACCCAAGGCTTCCTGGGTCTGCTGATTGCGGATGACGCCGGTGCGCACGGTCAGCGGCGCATTGACCGAGCGGGCGACCGCGGCGATGTCCTCGCCATTGCGCACGCGGGTCGTCAGCTCTTCGGCCTTGGCCGAGAGGCGACGCATGGTTTCCCGCTGGATCCATTGAGCGGCCAGGGGCTCGCGCACCTCGGCCAGGGTCGGCAGGGCCGACGGGCGGATGTCGTTGACGCGCACGGCGAAATACTGGCCCTGACCGGCGTCGATGACGTCGCTCTCGCCGCCCTTGGTCAGGCTCCAGGCCGTCTCGAAGATTTGCGGCGGGGCGTTCAGCGCCTGACCGTTCGGCAGTTTGCCGTCCTTGGTAAAGGGCGGCAGATCAACGATGCGACCGCCGGCCTCACGCGCGGCGTCAGCCAGGTTCTTGCCGGCCGTGCGGGCGGCTTCGTACTTCTCGACCTTGGCGTAGGTCTGGGTCTTCACGTCCTCGGCGCGCAGTTCCTGGATCAGTTCCTCGCGAGCGCTGTCCAGCGTGGCGGGCGCGGCGGGTTGCACGGCCGTGACCTTGGCGACGGCGAAGCCGACACCGGCCTGGACCGGGTTGGATACTTGGTTGGCTTGCAGGCCGAAGACGGCGGCGGCGGTCGCGGCGTCGCCAATGGCCGAGCGGGGGGTCTCGTTGAAGGCGGCCGGCGTGATGTTGTTGGCGCGGCCGACGTCGGCGGGCGATTGGCCCGCCCGCAGGGCGGCGGCGATCTTCTGGGCCGTCTCGCGGTTCGGCGCGGTCAGGGTGACGAAGGAGCGCGTCTCGGGCTTGCTCAGCGTGTCTTTCTTGAACTCGAAACGCTCGCGGATGCGGTCGTCCGAGATCGGCGCATTGGCCGAAGCCTCAGGCGTGAACAGAACGACCGACACCATGCGGAACTCGGGCGCGCGCAGGCGGTCGGCGTTCTCCTGGATGAAGGCGTTCAACTGGGCGTCGGTCGGGGCCGAGATTTGACCAGCCATCGCGGGGGTCACCTCAAACCAACGACCGTCGCGGCTTTCGAAGGCGGATCCGGCCAGCAGCGCGCCATAGATGCGCGGCACGCGGGCGCCGGCGAAGACGGCGGCGCCGAAATGCTCTGTCGCGTATTGGTCGCGCAAGTCCTGCTCCAGCATGGCGGGGGTCAGGTTCTGCTGCGCAAGAGCCGCCTCATAGGCCTGCTGGTCGAACTGGCCGGTGACCGAGTTGAAGAAGGCCGGGATCTGGCGGATCTGCTTGACGATCAGTTCCTTGCCCGGGCGGATGCCGGCCTTGTAGGCCCAGTTCAGGAAGCCCAGCTGCTGCGTCTGCTCGGTCAGGAAGCGGACGTGGATGTTTTCCGCGACCAGCTCCTGGTTCGTCAGGGGACGGCCGACCTGCTGCTGCAGCCGTTCACGCACCTGATCGAAGGCCGTGCGGAACTCGGCCTCGTTCATCGAGCGGTCGCCCGCATCGATGACGTGCTTCGGTCCCAAGTTGGAGAAGACATCCATCCGCGCGCCGACGATCACGAAGCTGATCGCGATCAGGACAAGCAGGGCGGCCGCCCATTTGGATCGAGAGAAGGCGCGGAAGGCGGTGAGCATTCGAAAACCCGGGACTGGCCGATGTTGGCGTCAATCGTCGCGTATAGTCGGGCCGGGGCCGCCGCTGCAAGGATGGCTTCGTGTCCGGATTGCGGCGGCGCCTCTTGGCTTGGCGGTTTTCGCCTTCTAGACAGGCGGCCATGAAACAATCCGTGAAGATGATCGTCGGCAATTGGAAGATGAACGGCGTCTCGGCCGCCCTGGCGCAGGCTGAAGCCATCAGGGACGCCGTCGGTACGACGGGACAGGGATGCCGTGTTGTGTTGTGCCCGCCGGCGACGCTGATCGACCGCATGCAGTCCGCCCTGGCGGGCAGCGGCGTGGCCGTGGGCGGTCAGGATTGCCATGAGAAGGCCGCCGGCGCCTTCACCGGCTCGGTATCGGCCGAAATGCTGGTCGACGCCGGCGCGACCGTGGTGATTCTGGGGCATTCCGAACGCCGCTCGGCTTTCGGCGAGACCGATGCCGACATTTCCGCCAAGGTCGAGGCCGCCATCGCCGCCGGGCTAGAGCCCATCGTGTGCGTCGGTGAAACACTGCAGCAGCGGGAAGCGGGCGACGCCATCGCCGTCGTGTCGGGCCAGGTCGCGGGCTCGCTGCCGTCCAGCCTGGCCGAGCGCGACTTCGCGGTGGCCTATGAACCCGTTTGGGCCATCGGCACGGGCCTGACCCCCACGCTGGATCAGATCGCCGAGGTGCATGCCGCCGTGCGCGCCGCCATCGTCGCAAAGCTGGGAGACGGCGCGCGCACTGCGCCCATTCTGTATGGCGGTTCGGTCAAACCGGAGAATGCGCGCGACATTCTGGCTACGCCGGAAGTCGGCGGCGCCCTGGTCGGCGGCGCGTCCTTGAAGGCCGAGGACTTCATGCCGATCGTCAACGCCGCCGCGTGACGTTTGCCCCTGGCGCGCTTCGATGATAGAGGCCGCCGCTTGATCGGCGCAGATCCGCGCCCACATGAATGACGCCATGCTCCAGACCATCCTGCTCGTCGCCATCATCATCGTCGCCATCGCGCTGACGGGCATCGTCCTGCTTCAGAAGTCCGAGGGCGGCGCCCTGGGCATGGGCGGCGGTCCGTCGGGCTTCATGACCGCACGCGGCGCCGGCAATCTGCTGACCGTCACCACCTGGTGGCTGGCCGCCGCGCTGTTCGCCCTGACCATCATTCTGACGGTCGTCGGCAATATGGACCGCGCTTCGGTGTCCGGCATCGACGCCGACGCCGTGGGTTCGCTGGCCACGACGCCGCAGACCCAGACGCAGCAGCCCGCCCAGCAGCAGCCCGCTGCGCCGGCCAAGCCGGCGACGCCGTCGCTGGATGATCTGGAAGCCAGCCTGCCGTCGGCCTCCACCGCTCCGGCGCCGGCCCAACAGCCCGCCCAGTAAGGCTCCGACAGAGACCCGAGTTTTCGAAAGCGCGCCGCAGGGCGCGCTTTCTTCTTTTGATCAACAGTTCGATTCGACGGCGGCATGACCGAGCCGCGAATCATGGAGTAAGGTGTCCCCCCATGGCTCGCTATGTGTTCATCACCGGCGGCGTGGTTTCCTCGCTAGGAAAAGGCCTCGCCTCCGCCGCTCTCGGCGCTCTTTTGCAGGCGCGCGGCTACAAGGTCCGTCTGCGCAAGCTCGACCCCTATCTAAACGTCGATCCGGGCACGATGAGCCCGTATCAGCACGGCGAGGTCTTCGTGACCGACGACGGCGCCGAGACCGACCTGGACCTGGGCCACTACGAGCGGTTCACCGGCGTGTCGGCGGCCAAGTCCGACAACATCACGACCGGCCGCATCTATTCGACCATTCTGGAGAAGGAGCGTCGCGGCGACTATCTGGGCGCGACGGTGCAGGTCATTCCGCACGTGACCGACCAGATCAAATCCTTTTGCCTGACGCCCGCCCTGACCGACGCGGGCGAAGACGTCGACTTCGTTCTGGTCGAGATCGGCGGCACGGTCGGCGACATTGAGGGGCTGCCGTTCTTCGAGGCGATCCGCCAGTTGGGGCAGGACCTGCCGCGCGGCCAAAGCTGCTTCGTTCACCTGACGCTGCTGCCGTTCATCAAGACGGCCGGGGAGATGAAGACCAAGCCGACCCAGCACTCGGTCAAGGAACTGCGATCCATCGGCATTCAGCCGGACATCCTGCTGTGCCGCTGCGAGCAGCCGATCCCGGCAGAGGAAAAGCGCAAGATCGGCCAGTTCTGCAACGTGCGCGAGAGCGGCGTCATCCAGGCGATGGACTCGGCCGACATCTATGCCGTGCCGCTGGACTATCACCGCGAGGGTCTGGACCGCGAGGTGCTGGCGCATTTCGGCATCACCGATGCGCCTGAGCCGGACCTGACCGGCTGGCAAGAGATCGCACGTCGCCGCCTGCAGCCCGACGGCGAGGTCACCATCGCCGTGGTCGGGAAATACACCGTCCTCAAGGACGCCTATAAGTCGCTGATCGAGGCCCTGCATCACGGCGGCGTGGCCAACAACGTCAAGGTCAACATCGACTGGGTCGAGGCCGACACCTTCGAAGGCGATCCCGAGGCCTGTGAGGAGCGTCTTCAGGGCGCCCACGCCGTCCTGGTGCCTGGCGGCTTTGGCGAGCGCGGTTCGGAAGGCAAGATCGAGGCGGCCCGCTTCGCCCGTGAGCGCAACATCCCCTATTTCGGGATCTGCTTCGGCATGCAGATGGCGGTGATCGAGGCGGCGCGGAACCTGGCCGGCTATCCCAAGGCCTCGTCCACCGAGTTCGGCCCGACCGCCGAGCCGGTCGTCGGCCTGATGACCGAATGGACCCAGGGCAACCAACGCGTCCTGCGTCAGCAGGGCGGAGATCTGGGCGGCACCATGCGGCTCGGCGCCTATGATTCGACCCTGGCGGCCGGATCCAAGATCGCCGAAATCTACGGTTCGACCGCGATCAGCGAGCGTCACCGCCACCGCTACGAGGTCAACATCAACTATCGCGAGGCGATCGAGCAGAAAGGCGGGCTGGTCTTCGCCGGTTTGTCGCCCGACGGCGTCCTGCCCGAGACGGTCGAACGCCCGGACCATCCCTGGTTCATCGGCGTTCAGTATCACCCCGAGCTGAAGAGCCGTCCGTTCGCGCCGCACCCGCTGTTCGCCAGTTTCATCGGCGCGGCCGTGGTGCAGAGCCGCCTCGTCTGACGGAACGCGGTTCTCACAGACTCCATCGGGTCCGCGTTTTGCAGTAGACTGTCCGGAACGGATCGAATTGGCACGATCCGAATGCGGCGGGACCGTCGATGATCGGCGAGTTGCTTTATCACCTGCACCGGCACGTACGCCTGGTGCTGATCGCCGGGGCGCTGATGCTTGTGCTCGGCGTGGTCCTGGTCGGCTATGAAGCGCTGCGGCTTCTGGACCAGCCGCCGGCCCGTCCGGCCGAAGCCGGACAGGCCTTGAGCTAGATTAGTCGACCTTCAGCCGCACGAAGAGCATCGCCCCGTCGGGATCGCCGCCGTACAGCGGCTCCAACGCCGTCGGCACGCGGTTCATGGCATAGAGACCGCCGAGACCGAAACGGACGTGTTCGGCGATCCGCCAGTCGCGGACCACGCCGACCGAGGCCTTGCCTACCGTGTAAAGCGGGCCGTGGCCGCCGCCGACACCGGGAACCAGTTCATCCGTCTCGATCCGCTCGGCGCGGGCGAAGACGGTCCAGCGGTCGTTGGGGTGGACGGCGGATTCCAGCAGCCACCCGTCCTTCGATTCGCCATGGTCATTGGTCTTGCGGCCCCAGGCCAGGGTCGAGGACCACCAGCCGCCTTCGCCTAGTCGCCGCGTATGAATGGCGCTGGCCGACCATTTGGTCTCGTCCTCGTCAGGCTCCAGCTGTTCCGGCGCGGAGACATCGGCGTAGGAGGCCTGCAGCGACCATTGATCGCTCGGATTCCAGGCAGCCCGCACCGACCAACTGTCCAGCCGTGGCGGATCGATGCCCCAGCGTTTTTCGTCCGGTTCGCGTCCCTTGAAGGCCGAGGTCTCGATCTTGAACCGGTCGTGCGCCCAGCCCAGGGTGGTCACGCCGAAGACGATGTGGGTCGAATCCAGCCAATGGTGGGTGATCGGCGCCTCGGGACTGTCCATCGCGCTCATGCGGTGCATGAAGGCGGGCGGGCCGAAGGCGGGCTCGCCCGGCAGGCCGATGTAGCCATAGACGCTGTCCTTATCGGACAGGTGTTTCGAATAGCTGGCCGACAGCTCCATGAAGAGATCGTGCGGGTGCTGGCGATCGACCAGCGGATTGACCCCGTCCGCCGTCTCGCCCGCCGCGAGAAGAAGCGGATAGCCGGATTTGCCCATCAGTGGATCGGGGCTGAGCATCGCGCGCAGGTTCAGTTTCGAACCGTCGTCGAAGTCACGCCGCGCCGAGGTCATCAGCATGCCGGCGACGAAGGTCTTGTCGCCGCCGCGCGACCCAGACTGGCTGTCATAGACCAGGTTCAGCATGGCGTGGGTCATCACCATTAAGTCGCCACGGACAGTGTGGATGCCGCCGTGCTCGCCCGCATCGGGTTGCCAGCCGGTGCCGGAGGCGTCGCGGTTGATGGGCCAAGGGCCATACGGGCTGGTCATCGTGTGACCCATGCTGGCGTGATCGGTCATCGGTTCGGCGGATGACATTGGCATGTCGTGACCCGCGTGCGGATCGGCAGCGGGCTTGGTCGGTGCGTGGTGCGAGTGATCCTGCGCCGCCGCGGCCTGAGCCAGGGCGAGCAGGGAAGCGCCGGCGCAAACGCCGACGAGAGTACGGATAGCCATTCAAGGCCTCCTCTGATGATCGTGACGGAGTGCGCCCTGCGAGGGGCGCGAGGTGTGTCAGACGATCAGGAGGCGGGGTGGTCCGGGGTCGGGCGCCAGCAGGCGACCGGCCGGCAGAGCGGCCGGAACGGCGACGACGCGCGACGGCGACAGGGTCAAACGGGAAACCGGCGCAGGGGCCAGAGTGGGCGTCGCGACGCAGGTGACGCAGCAGATCATCGCCTTCATGGCCTTGGGTGCACGGTTCGGGGTCTGGTCAGGCGAAGACTGGCCTGTCTCATGGGCCGTCTGATGGCAAGGCGCGGCGGTCGCCGGCGACGCCGAGGCGCCGACCGCACCGAGCGCCAGCACCGACAGGGCGCCGAGCAGCAGCAACAGGGATTGAACCATCTTCACGGCGTCAGGATAGGCGTCGGGTCAAGGCGTCGCAATGCGTCAGCGCAGCGGCTTCTTGTCGACAAGGGGCAAACCCGGCGCGTCGGGCGGTGTGGCGCCGCCGTCGCCCAGCGGCCGCTGCATGAACACCACGTCGCGCCAGTCGTCGTGCTTCCAGCCCGCCGCCTTGAACACGCCGGCGTCGGTGAAGCCGCGCGTGCGGTGCAGGGCGATCGAGCCGACGTTCTCCGAATCGCCGATGACCGCGACCATCTGACGAAGACCCATTGCTTCGCACCGGACGATCAACGCATCGAGCAGGGCGCCGGCGACGCCGCGTCCCCTGGCCCAGGGCGCGACGTAGATGGAGTCCTCGACCATGTAGCGATAGGCCTGGCGCGTGCGAAACGGCCCGGCATAGGCGTATCCGGCGACCGCGCCGTCGATCTCGACCACGAGGCGCGGCAGGCCGAGCGCCTCGACAGCGGCGAACCGTGAGGCCATTTCGGTCTCGTCAGGCGCCTCCAGCTCGAAGGTGCCGCGCCCATTGGCGACGCTCTCGGCATAGATGGCCGTGATCGCCGCAATGTCATCGGGACGGGCGTCGCGAACCGTCAGTGCGCTCACGCCTGCTCCCAGCCCTTGTCGATGGCCCAGACGGCGAAGGCGTAATCGTGGGCGACTTCTTTCAGATAGTCGAACCGCCCGGCCGCGCCGCCGTGACCGGCCTCCATATTGATCTTCAGCAGCACAGGCTTGCCCGAGGTGGTCGCGGGTCGCAGCTTGGCGACCCACTTCTCCGGCTCCCAGTAGGTGACGCGCGGATCGGACAGACCGCCTGTCGCCAGGACCGCCGGATAGGCTTTCGGCTCGACCTGATCGTAGGGGCTGTAGCTCATCATATAGTCGTAGGCGGCCGGGTCCTCGATCGGATTGCCCCACTCGGGCCATTCGGGCGGCGTCAGCGGCAGGGAGGTGTCGCTCATGGTGTTGATCACGTCCACGAACGGCACCTGACCGATGATCCCGGCCCACAGGTCGGGCCGCATATTGTTGACCGCGCCCATCAACAGGCCGCCCGCCGATCCGCCCTGGGCCACGATGTTTCCGGCCGTGGCGTATTTCTTGTCGATCAGGTGTTCGGCGGAAGCGATGAAGTCGGTGAAGGTGTTCTTCTTCGTCATCTTCCGGGCGTCCAGGAACCAGCCCCAGCCCTTGTCCGAACCGCCGCGAATATGGGCGATGGCGTAGATCCAGCCGCGATCCACCAGCGACAACCGGTTGGTCGAGAAGCTGGCCGGCATGGGGATGCCGTAGGAGCCGTATCCGTAGAGCAGCAGGGGCGCCGAACCATCGACCGGCGTCGATTTGCGACGCAGCACCGTCACCGGCACCAGCTGACCATCTGAGGCGGGGGCGTTCAGCCGCTCGACCACATAGTCCTCGACATTGTGACCGGACGGAATCTGCTGCGTCTTGCGCAGGGTCCGTTCGCGCGACGCCATGTCGTAGTCGAACGTCTGCGTCGGGGTGGACGGCGAGTTGTAGGTGTAGCGGCTGGTCGTCGTCTCGTATTCGGAGGCGCCGGCCAGCGACAGGGCGAAGGCCGGTTCGTCCACCGCGATCTCATGCTCGGCGCCTTCGCGGTCGCGGATGATGATGCGAGTGTTGGCGTCGGCGCGTTCCTGGCGCGCCAGATGGGCGTTGGTCAGGTCCAAGCCTTCGATAAAGCGGCCCGGCGTGTGCGGCACCAGATCAGTCCAGTTCGCCTTGGCCGGCGTCGCCGTCGGGGCCTCAACGATCTTGAAATCGATGGCGTCGTCCGCATTGGTGCGGATCACCCAGCGGTCGCCCCAGTGATCGACGTCGTAGCGGGTCGCCACCACGCGCGGCTCCAGCACGACGGGCTCGGCTGTCGGCGTGGCGGCGGGAATGTAGCGCGCCTCCGACGTTTCCTGGTTCTGAATGCCGATGACGATGAACTGGTCGTCGGCCGTGCGGCCCACGCCGATGAACATGCCGTCGTCGGCTTCCTCATAGACCAGGGTGGTCTCGCCGCCGCGGGCCGGACGACGGAAGATCTTGTCCGGACGGCCGTTGTCGTCGCGATTGGTCCAGAAGATCCACTGGCTGTCCGGCGAGAAGACGAAGTCGCCGGTGGCGCTATCGATCACCTCGGGCAGCACCTCGCCGGTCGCCAGATCCTTGACGTAGATCTTGTGCACCTCGGAACCCTGGGCGTCCTCGGCATAGGCGAACAGCGTGTGATCCGGGCTGTGGCTTGCGGCCGACACTTCCGAATAGGCCTTGCCCTTGGCCAGTTCGTTGGCGTCCAGCAGCAGCTGGGGCGTCGGGGCGATGACAAAGTTTTTCGTCACCGGCTGACCATCGACTATCCACGTGCCCTGACGCTCGACGCGCATGTAGCGGGGGTGCTGATCGCCGGTCTGGTATTCGACGTAGTAGTTCCAGCCGCCGTCCGGCGCGGGAACCGAGCTGTCGTCTTCCTTGATGCGGCCGCGCATCTCGCTGAACATCGTCTCCTGCAAGGGCAGGGTGGAGGCCATCATGGCCTCGCGGTAGGCGTTCTCGGCGGTCAGGTGTTCCTTGACCTCGGCCTTGATCAGGGTCGGATCGCGCAGGACCGCCTGCCAATTGTCGTCCTTCATCCACTGATAGTCGTCGGTCCGGGTGCGGCCCAGTTGTTCGATGACGACAGGGATTTTCTTGGCGACGGGCGGTTGAGGCATCGTGGATCCGGGGGACTGACGGGCGAGCGCGGGGGAGGCCGAAACGGCGAGGGCGGTCGCCGCCGTGGACATGATCAGTTGCCGACGATTCATCGGACGCTCCCCTGCTTGTTTGAAGGGCGGACCTTGAAGGTCCAGCCTTGTCTACGTCAAACGAAGAAACGACAAGCTGATCATCCGGCCAGCGCGTCCACCGTCATGCGCCGCAGCAGGTCGCCGCCCTGACCCACGGCCGCCAGGCGGCTGGAGACGTGGCCCAGCACATTGGCGGCATAGACTTCGTAGAGGTCCAGTTTGCCCTGCAGCCAAACCGGATCACCGTCATTGGCGTCCAGCTTCGCCTTGGCCGCCAGCGCGCCCTTGGCCAGCATCCAGCCGCCGGCCACATCGCCCAGCAGTTTCAGATAGGCGTCGGCCGCCGCCAGCACATCGGCCGCCGCATTCGGATCGGCCTTCTGATCCAGCAGCCACAGGGTCGCGTCCTCGACCGCCTCGATGGCGGTGGCGAACCGTTCGACCGGCTTGCCGCTGTAGAGCTTTCCGAGATCGACCAGCGTCGCCTTCATGTCTGCGATCAGCGCCTTGGCCGAATCGCCGCCGTCCATCGACAGTTTGCGACCCACCAGATCCATGGCCTGAATGCCGTTGGTGCCTTCGTAGATCGGGGCGATGCGGGCGTCGCGATAGTATTGCGCCGCGCCGGTCTCCTCGATGAAGCCCATGCCGCCGTGGATCTGGACGCCCATCGAGGCGACCTCGCAGCCGATATCGGTGGACCAGGCCTTGGCGATCGGCGTGAACAGGTCTTCGCGTCCCTTCCAGCGGCGGCGTTCCTCTTCGGTCCCGGCGTGGCGGGCCAGATCGGCGGCGACGCCGGTCGACAAACACACGGCGCGCGCCGCCGAAATCTTGGCCTTCATGACGCTGAGCATGCGGCGCACGTCGGGATGGTCAAAGATCGGGGCGTTGGCCTCGCCAGTCCAGACCGAGCGACCCTGACGACGGTCCAAGGCATAGGCGAGGGCGTGCTGATAGGCGCGTTCGGCGATGCCGACGCCCTCGACGCCGACGGCCAGGCGCGCCGCGTTCATCATCACGAACATATGGGCCAGGCCCTGGTTCGGCTGACCAACCAGTTCGGCGGTCGCCCCCTCATAGCTCATGACGCACGTCGGCGAGGCGTGGATGCCCAGCTTGTGCTCGACGCCGACCGGGCGGAAGGCGTTGCGATCGCCTAACGTGCCGTCTTCCTTCACGGCATACTTCGACGCCAGGAACAGGCTGATGCCCTTGGGGCCCTTGGGCGCGTCGGGCAGGCGGGCTAGCACCAGATGGACGATATTGTCGGTCGCGTCGTGGTCGCCCCAAGTGATGTAGATCTTCTGCCCGTTCAGCGCATAGGTCCCGTCGCCGTTGGGCGTCGCCGTGGTGATCAGCGAACCCAGATCCGATCCGGCGCCCGGCTCGGTCAGCACCATGGCGCCGGTCCATTCGCCGCTGACCAGCTTGGTCAGATATTTGGCCTTTTGCTCTTCCGTCCCGACCTGCTCCAGCGCCTCGATCGAGGCCAGCGACAGCATGGGGCACAGGCCGAACGCCATGTTTGCGGCATGGACGGTCTCATAGGCCGCCAGTTCCAGCGCCTTGGGCAGGGCCTGTCCGCCCGCTTCGGTCGGGGCCGACAGCCCGGTCCAGCCGCCGGCCGCGAACTGGCGATAGGCGTCGGCGAAGCCGGGAGCGGCGGTGACGGCGCCGTCAGCGTAGGTCGAGCCCTTCTGATCCCCGATCCGGTTCAGCGGGGCCAGCACCTCTTCGGAGAACTGTCCCGCCGCCTCCAGAACGGCGCCGGCGACATCGGCGTCATAGTCGGGGAAGGCGCCGGTTGCGGCCACGTCGGCCATGCCGGCGACGGATTCCAGAGTGAAGGCCAGGTCTCGAACGGGCGCGCGATAGGTCATGGGTTTCCTCAATCGTCTTTGCGGCCTAAGTGCCGCGTCGGGGTCTGTCGCTGCAAGCGTCTTGGCGACGCGCCCCGTCTCAGTGCAAAGTGGCTGAAGGCATGGTGACGCCGTGCCATCGCGGAAGGGAAGACATGGGCGAGCCCCGCAATCGATATTCGGTCGTTTCCCTGCTGATGCACTGGGGTATCGCCGCCGCCGTTCTGGTGCAGGTGCTGCTGATCACCGCGCATGAGAATACGGAAGGGCCGATCTCGGGTCAGTTCGTCATGCTGCACAAGTCGCTGGGTCTGACGATCCTGATGCTGACCCTTGCACGGATCGGATGGCGCCTGGCGCATCCGGCGATTCCCCTGCCATCGGCCTTGCCGCGCTGGCAGAAGGTGGCCGCGCGCGCGACGCACGTTCTGTTCTACCTGGTACTGATCGTCATTCCGATGACCGGTTGGCTCGCATCATCTGCGGGCGGGCGCGCGATCGAGTGGTTCGGTCTTTTCTCCTGGCCCCTGCTGCCCGTCGGCGGCGGGCGCGAAACGGCGCGAAGCCTGATGGGTCTGCACGAACTGGCGGTGAAGGGTCTCTACGTCTTGATCGCCCTGCATGTGATCGCGGCGCTGAAGCATCAGTTCATCGATCGGGACAATGTGCTGCACCGGATGATCCCGATCGTCCCGCGCCGACCGTGAGCCAAACGCCGCTGCAAGCCGCCCAGGCGCTGGCGAACGGCGATCTGATCCTGCTGCCGACCGAGACCGTTTATGGACTGGGCGCCGACGCCAGCAATGCAGAGGCGGTCGCCGCCATCTTCGCCGCAAAAGGACGGCCGAAGTTCAATCCGCTGATTTCCCATGTCGTCGATGCCGATGCGGCCGCCGAAATCGGCGATTTGGGCCCGCTCGGACAGGCCTTGGCGGACGCCTTCTGGCCCGGGCCCTTCACCCTGATCACGCCAATCCTGGATGCCCGTCGGATTTGCGACTTGGCGCGCGCCGGGCTGGACAGCGTCGCGATCCGCGTTCCGGCGCATTTCGTGGCCAGAGAAGTGTTGGCGGCGTTCGGCGGCCCGGTCGTGGCCCCCTCGGCCAATCGTTCCGGGCGACCCAGCCCGACGACCTTTTCCGATGCTGTCGAGGAGACCGGCTTTGCCGTCTCGGCGGCTGTCGATGGCGGGCCTTGCCAGATCGGTCTGGAAAGCACCGTCGTGTCGGTGCTGGGAGGAAGGGTCGCCTTGCTGCGTCCCGGCGCTATCACCCGGTCCGAGATCGAGGCGGTCGTCGGTCCCATTCATGAGAGCGGGGAGGGGCATCGTTCGCCCGGGCGACTGACCCTGCACTATGCGCCGGATGCGCCGGTTCGGATCGAGGCGAAGCAGGCGCGTGACGGCGAGATCCTGCTTGGCTTTGGCCTAGGCGTCGGCGAACCGCGCTGGAGCTTGAGCCCGTCAGGCGACCTGCGCGAAGCCGCCGCCAATCTGTTCCGTCTGCTGCGCGAGGCCGACCGCACACGGCCGACAGGTATCGCCGTGTCGCCGATCCCGACGACGGGACTGGGTGAAGCCATCAACGACCGTCTGCGCCGGGCGGCAGGCTTCGTCGGCTAGCCGAAGCGGGCCTGAAGATCGACGCTGGATTGGCGTCCGACGCTGCCCAAACACGCGTTCAGCCAATCGTCGGCGGCCGCACGTCCCCGCGCCTTCAGGTCGTTGAGGAAACCCCATTCGGTGTTGAACTTGGACCGCAGCGACAGGTCCGAGAGCCAGCCGTCCGCCTCGATCGCGTGCAGCCGGACGTGTCGATAAGGTCCGGCGCCGCCGCCTTTCAACTGCCCGTGTTCGATCAGTTCGCCCGCCAGGGCGATAGCGCGCAGCTCGGCGACCAGCGGCGCGTTGAAGACGATCTCGTTCAGCCGATCGACGATGTCGCCTGCGCTTTTCGGCGTCTCGTCGCGCATCATCGGATTGAGTGTGATCAACAGCACGTCGTCCGGCGTGTCGTCTCCGGTCAACGGCCATAGTGGCGGATTGGTCAGATAGCCGCCGTCCCAATAGGGCTCGCCGTCGATCTCCACGGCTTGAAACAGATGGGGCAAGCACGCCGACGCCATCAGGACATCGGCGTTGATCTCACTCGTCTGAAAGATGCGCGCCTTCGCCTGGCGCACGGCGGTGGCGGCGACAAAAAGCCGGATGTCCGAGGCCTGGACGGCGCCGAAATCGACCGAGGCCTGCAAAACCCGTTTCAGCGGATTATGGTTCAGCGGATTGAATTCATAAGGACTCATCGACATCGCCAGCGTCTCGCCTGCACGCCAGAATGGGTTGTCCTTGATCCAGTCGGGCGTTCGCGCCGCATTCCAGATCGCGCTGTCGCCGAAGACGTTGCGACCGCCGGACTGGTTCACCTCTCGCCAGAGCTTGTCCAATGCGGCGCGGCCATCCCCTGACGCGAGGCCCGACACCAACGCGGCTCCGTTCATTGCGCCTGCTGAAACGCCGGACACCGCGCGAATATGCAGACGATCGTCTTCCAACAGACGATCCAGCACGCCCCATTGGAACGCCCCGTGCGCGCCGCCGCCCTGAAGCGCAAGGCAGATGGGCCGTCGGGCTGGAGTGGCGGGAACGTTGTCCGCCGCCTCGGCGGTCTTGCGCTTGAAAATCGCCATGACCGCCGCCTTCCTTTGCTACTGAGCGGTCCAACCGCCGTCGATCGAGAAGCTGGCCCCGTTGGCCGAGGCGCCGAGGTCGCTGACCAGGTAGAGGAAGAGGCCGGTCAGCTCCTCCGTCGTGACGAACCGCTTTGTCGGCTGGGCAGCCAGAATCACGTCCGTCAGCACCTGCTCCTCGGTCATGTTTCGCGTGCGCGCCTGATCCGCGATCTGTTTGGTCACGATCGGCGTCTCGACAAAGCCGGGGCAGATGGCGTTGCAGGTGATGTTGTCGCGCGCCAGTTCCAGTGCTGTGGTCTTGGTGAAGCCGATGACGCCATGCTTCGCTGCGACATAGGCGGACTTGAACGGACTGGCCACCAGACCGTGCGCCGAGGCCATGTTGACGATCCGACCGCGCCCCTGCGCCTTCATGACCGGGATGGCCGCGCGCGTGGCGTAGAAGGCCGACGACAGGTTGATGGCGACGATCTTCTCCCACTGGTCGGTGGGGAAGTTCTCGACGGATTCGACGTGCTGGATGCCGGCGTTGTTGACCAGAATGTCCAGGCGTCCCAGTTCGCGTTCAGCGAAGGCGATCATGTTGGCGATCTCTTCGCCACGCGTCATGTCGGCCGGATGATAGAGGACGCGAACGCCGGATGAAGCCTCCATATCGGCGCGGGTACGTTCGATCTCCGCCGGGTCGCCCAAGCCGTTCAGCACCACGTCGCCGCCGCCTGCCGCCACGGCGCGCGCGAGAGCCAGCCCGATGCCGGAGGTCGAGCCCGTAATGACCGCGACCTGCCCTTTCAGATCGCCGATACCGCGTGCCGCCCTACTGTCAGCGCCCGTGGAGTTAGGCTCTTGCGACATGAATCCGCCCCTTCGTTTGTTTTGGCGAGATTAGCGGGAGGTCGATGTCGGGATCAAGAATTTCCCGATCTGATGAATATCCACTCGGCGTCGGTCGAAGCGGCCTTGTCGAATGCATAACCGTCGCGGTCGAAAGCCTTCAGGTCCTCGACCCGTTCCACGCGCTCGTCGATCGCGAACCGCGCCATGGCCCCGCGCGCCTTCTTGGCGAAGAAGGAGATGATGCGGCTCTCGCCGTTCTTCTCTTCCCGGAACTGGGGCGTGACGACAGGCAGTTTCAGCGCTTTTGCATCGACGGCGCCGAAATATTCCTGGCTGGCCAGGTTCACCAGCGTCGGATCCGACTGGCCTTCGGCGTCTTCGTTCAGTTGTTTGGAAATCCGGTCGCCCCAGAAGTCGTACAGGCTGGCCCCTCGACGCGTTTTCAGCCGCGTGCCCATCTCCAGGCGATAGGGCTGAATGCGGTCCAACGGACGCAGCAGGCCATAAAAGCCGGACAGAATGCGCAAATGATCCTGGGCGAAAGCCAGAGCCTCGGCGTCCAGTTCACGCGCCCGCAAGCCCTCATACACATCGCCGGCAAAGGCGAAGGCGGCCTGAACGCCCTCGGTCGATTCAGGATCGAAAGCCTTGAAACGCGCGGCGTTCAGGGTTGCGAGATCGTCCGAAATCCCCATCAACCGACGCAGATCCGCCTTGGTCTGGCGCTTGGCGGTCTTGGACAGGCTGGCGGTGTCTTCGAGGAACCGCCGATCCGTGCCCGGAATGGCCGCATCGGCTTCGGTGAAATCGAGGCGCTTGGCCGGGGAAATAACAATCAGCAAGACGCGGCTCCGTAATGTCGCCGCCCACATAGGATGCTTCGATGACGATTTGAACCGGCAGCGACGAAGGGCGCCTCAGGCGTCGCGCCGCGACCAGCCGAGCTTGCTCAGGGTTTCCATCGGGCGGAAGTCGGCCTTGTAATCCATCTTGGCCGAGCCCTGGACCCAATAGCCGAGATAGACGAACGGCAGGCCGACAATGGCGGCCTGGCGCACATGATCCAGGATGGCGAACCGGCCCAGGCTGCGCCGCTCCATCGTCGGGTCATAGAAGCTGTAGACCATCGACAGGCCGTCTTTCAGCAGGTCCGTCAGGGTTACGGCGACCAGATCGCCCGGCCCGCCGTCGGTTGAGGGCAGGCGGTATTCGATCAGATGGGTGCGCACGGCCGTATCCTCGACCATGGCGACGTAATCCAGCCAGCCCATGTCGCTCATGCCGCCGGTCGGATGGCGCGTTGTCAGGTAGCGGCGCAGAAGCTGGAACTGTTCGGTCGTCGCCTCGGCTTCGACCAGGTCGCGCGACAGGTCGGCGTTGCGGGCCAGCACCTTGCGCTGCGAACGGGTAAAGGCGAACTCCGGCACCGGCAGTCGCACGGAGACACAGGCGTCACACGCTTCGCAGGCCGGGCGATAGGCGATGTTCTGGCTGCGGCGAAAGCCGGCCAGCGTCAGTTCATCATTGACGTGGGCGCCGTCCGAGAAGGGCAGGTTGGCGAAGACCTTCCGCTCCGTCTTGCCCGGAAGATACGGGCAGGGCGCGACCGAGGTCATGAAGAAGCGAAGCTGTCGGGTCGGTACGTGCTGGGTCACGGCCTCAGGTCCGCATCCGATCTTGCCAATATTGCGACGACACAACGCTCATCGCGCGATTTGGCGTCATCCGTGCTCGGGCTGCAAGCCTGTTCGCGTTGCAGCCGAGCGGGGTCACAGCGAGGTGTCCGACGGCAGGACCGGCGCCTCGCGCAACAGGACGATGGCGATGCGGCGGTTGCCGGCCAGGGTCGGATCGTCCGGATAGAGCGGGTCGGACCCCGCCTTGCCCGCCACCGAATAGACCCGGTCGGGATCGACGCCCGCCCCCTGCAGCACCAGGCGCGAGCCGTTGGCGCGCTCGGACGACAGGCTCCAGTCGGCAGGGGCGCTGGCGCGGCTCGAACCGGGCGCGGCGCTGGTGTGTCCGGTAATGGAGATGCGGTTCGGCAACTGGTTGATCACCTTGGCCACGGCGCGCAGCAGCACCTGGGCGCGGGCATTCGGGCGCGCAGAGTTGTTGTCGAACATCGACCGGCCTTCCTGATCGACCAGCTGGATGCGCAGCCCCTCGGGCGTCTGGTCCACGATCAGCTGTTTCGACAGTTCGGCCAGCTCCGGCATCGACTGCATGGCCTGACGCAGCGATTCGGCGGCGCTGGCGAACTCGGCGGCCTCGCGCTTCTGGATCTCGGCCTGGAGGGCGGCGTCGCTGGCGGACGACAGGCTGGAGCCCGTCTGATCGGTTGCGGGCGCCTCGGGCGCCAGCTCTTCCAGCACGGACTGCGAGCCGGCGCTCTTGACGCCATCGTCGCCCAGCGATGTGCCGCCCAGGATGCCGCCGGAACCCGACGTCGTCTCGGACACGCTGGCGGGCGCGAAATATTCGGCGATGCCGCGCTTCTGCTCCGGGTCGGTCGTGTTGATCAGCCACATCAGCAGGAAGAAGGCCATCATGGCGGTCACGAAGTCCGCATAGGCCACCTTCCACGCACCGCCGTGGTGGCCTCCGCCGGAGACCTTCTTCACCTTCTTGATGAGGATCGGACGATCGCTCACGGACATGGACGCGCACCCCGACGAATGGTGTCCCATTGTGGGCTGGCCAAGGTTAACCGGGCGTTGACCTTGAACCCCGGCGCGGCGCGGACTAGTCCGACGGCAGGATCAAGGAGCCAGTCATGAAGATCGCATTCGCCGGCCTGGGCGTCATGGGCGCCCCGATGGCCCGTCATCTGATCGAGGCGGGCCACGACGTGACCGGCTTCAATCGGACTGTGTCAAAGGCCGAGGCCTGGGCGGCGGCGACGGGCGGCAAGGCGGCGGCGACGGTGGCTGAGGCGGCCCGGGGCGTCGACCTGTTCATCCTGTGCGTCGGCAATGACGACGACGTGCGCGCCGTCGTGACCGAGGCCTTGCCGTATCTATCGGAGGCCGCCGTGATCGTCGATCACACCACGACCTCGGCCAAGGTGGCGCGCGAAATGGCCGAACTGGCGAACGGGCAGGGCAGGTCGTTCATCGACGCGCCGGTGTCGGGCGGTCAGGCGGGCGCCGAGAACGGACAACTCAGCGTCATGGCCGGCGGGGATACCGCCGCCCTCACGAGGGTCGAGCCTGTGCTGAAGGCCTATTCCAAAGCCATCAAACATATGGGGCCGGCCGGGTCAGGTCAGTTGACCAAGATGGTCAACCAGATCGCCATCGCCGGCGTCGTGCAGGGGCTAGCCGAAGCGGTCCATTTCGCTCAGGTCGCGGGACTGAACACCGACGCCGCCTATGAGGCCGTGTCCAAGGGCGCCGCACAAAGCTGGCAGATGGACAATCGCTGGAAGACGGCGGCCAAGGGCGAGTTCGACTTCGGCTTCGCCGTGGACTGGATGCGCAAAGACCTGGGTCTGGTGCTGGACGAGGCGCGGACGAACGGCGCGCGCCTGTCCCTGACGGCCCTGGTCGATCAGTTCTACGCCGAGGTTCAGGCCATGGGCGGACACCGCTGGGACACCTCCAGCCTGGCGGCGCGACTGCAACCCCGCGACTGACGTCTAAAGCCGGCGGTGCATTATGTGCAGGCCGACCGGGCCGTGCGTCGGGTGATTGAAGGCCTCGGGAACCGTGCCCACGATCTCGAAGCCCAGCTTCTTCCACAGCGCAACGGCGATGGTATTGGTCTCGACCACGGCGTTGAACTGCATGGACCGGAAGCCGGCATCCCGCGCAAAAGCCAGCGCGGCTTCGCCCAAACTGCGGGCCACGCCGCGCCCGCGCGCCTCGGGCGCGACCATGAAGCTGCCATTGGCGACGTGGGCGCCGTTGCCCTGCTGGTTCGCAATGATCTTGGCGGCGCCCAGTATCTGACCGTCCTCGACCGCGACCAGGGTTCCGCCCGGCGCGGGCGGCGTCCACAGGGCGCGCGCCTGATCCTCGGTCATGTCCAGCGGATAGGTATAGGTTTCGCCTGCGCGGGTGACGGTCTCGATGATCGGCCACAGGCCCGGCCAGTCGGCCTCCGTGATCGGCCGGATCTCCAAGCCCATCAGCCCAGCAGCCGTGCGGCCTGCGGTGCGAAATAGGTCAGCACGCCCGCGCAACCCGCGCGCTTGAACCCGTGCAGGGTCTCAAGGATCGCTCGGTCCTTGTCCAGCCAGCCATTGGCGATGGAGGCCTGCATCATCGAATACTCGCCTGACACCTGATAGGCGAAGGTGGGTACGCGGAAGGTCTCGGACACGCGCCGCACGATGTCCAGATACGGCATGCCCGGCTTGACCATCACCGCATCGGCGCCTTCCGACAGGTCCATCGCCACCTCCTTCAGCGCCTCGTCGGAGTTGGCGTAATCCATCTGATAGGTCTTCTTGTCGCCCTTCAGCATCGCAGAGGAGCCCACGGCGTCGCGATAGGGACCATAGAAGGCCGATGCGAACTTGGCGGCGTAGGACAGGATCAGCGTGTCCTGAAACCTGTTGGCCTCCAGCGCCTCTCGCACCGCCTGGATGCGGCCATCCATCATGTCCGACGGGGCCACGACATCGGCGCCGGCGTGGGCGTGGATGAAAGCCTGTTCGGCCAGCCGGTCCAGCGAGGCGTCGTTGGCGATCCGGTCGCCCTCCATCACCCCGTCGTGGCCATGGTCGGTGTAGCAGTCCAGAGCGACGTCGGTCATGACGCCGATCTCGGGCGCGGCGTCCTTGATCGCCTTGATGCAGTCGGGGATCAGGCCGTCGGGGTCGGTCGCGCCGGTGCCGACCGCATCCTTGATCGCGCCGTCGACATTGGGGAACAGGGCCACCATCGGAATGCCGAGGTCGCGCGCCTCGACCGCCGCCGCCGCCGCCGCCTTGGGGGAAAGCCGAAACACGCCGGGCATGGAGGCGACCGGGACGCGATCCTCGGCGCCATCATGAACGATCAGCGGCCAGATCAGATCGGCCGGCGTCAGGGTCGTTTCCGCCACCAGCCGCCGCACCCACGGGCTGGACCGCAGGCGGCGCGGACGGGCGAGCGGGAAAGGGGCGGGCTGATAGGGAAGCATGGCGAGACCTTGGAAAATCCAGCGTCGGACTAGCGCCGCAACGACCGTGGCGCAAATCGCGTGATGCGTCGGATCGTTTCGTGCGTGATGACGGCTTGCGCGGATCGGCGAAATGCGAGCCTATCGCGATAAATCGATGGAGACGGTGATGATCGGGAAATTGGCGGCGGGTGCGACGGCCCTGGTTCTGGCGGCAGGTCTGTCCGGCTGCATCATCATCGACTCGGACGGCGGAGAGCGGACTGTCGTTACTCCCGCGATAACTGCTGATGAAGCGGCAAATGCAGCATTTGCGGAAGCGGACAGAGTTGTCGGTCTGTCCCAACTATATCGTGACGCCGTCGCCGATCCGAAGCGACCGGCCGAAGAAGTGGCTCGCGATCCGCTGCGTCACCCGGCCGAGATCCTCGCCTTCACTCAACTCGAGCCGGGCGACAAGGTCGCCGACATTCGCCCCGGCGCCGGCTATTTCACGCGGCTGTTTTCCGACGTGGTCGGCCCGACCGGTCGGGTCTACGCCTTCGTGCCCGAGCGGACGATGGCGCGCGAGAACGCCGGAGCCGATGCGCTTGTCGCGGCCTATTCGAACGTGACGCGCGTCAACGGCCTGCTGGACTCCATGACCTTCGCCGAGCCGCTGGACATGATCTTCATGAGCCAGGAGTACCACGACTTCCACATCCCCGGCTTCAACACCGACGTGGCCAGGATGAACGCGGCGGTGTTCGCGGCGCTGAAGCCCGGCGGCCGCTACATCCTGATCGACCATGAAGCCGCGCCCGGCACCGGCATCTCGGCGGTTCAGACCCTGCACCGCATCGAAGGCGACTATCTGAAGCGCGAGGTCGAGGCGGCCGGCTTCGTCTTCGAGGGCGCGAGCCAGGCCGTCGCCAATCCCGCCGACGACCACAGCCTGAACGTCTTCGACGATAAGATGCGCGGCAAGACGGACCAGTTCGTCTATCGCTTCCGCAAGCCGGGCTGACCGATCGCGATACTGAGAACCGTTATCAATTAAGTGTTTGGGGCGTTTTGTCCATGCGGCGGACATGGACAAGCCCGCTTCGGGAGAGCAAACAACGCAAAGACATCGCCATAAGCGAAAGAACGCGTAGTTTGTTCGACTATAAGGCCGCCTTTAATAGCTCGGTGGAGCAGGTTCGCAGCGAAGGCCGCTATCGCGTCTTCGCCGATCTGAAGCGCGTGCGCGGTCAGTTTCCGCAGGCTGTGCGTCGCCGCGAGGATGGCTCCGAGCAGGACGTCGTCATCTGGTGCTCGAACGACTATCTCGGCATGGGCCAGCACCCCGTCGTGCTGGACGCCATGCATAATGAGATCGATGCGGTGGGCGCCGGCGCCGGCGGCACGCGCAACATCTCCGGCACGACCCGCTCCGCCGTCGATCTCGAAGCCGAACTGGCCCACTGGCACCAGAAGGAAGCAGCCCTGCTGTTCACCTCGGGCTATGTCGGCAACGAGGCGACGCTGTCGACCCTGCAGAAAATCCTGCCGGGCCTGATCACCTTCTCCGATTCGCTGAACCACGCCTCGATGATCGCCGGCATCCGCCACGGCGGCGGCGAGCGTCACGTCTTCATGCACAACGATCTGGCGCATCTGGAGGCCCTGCTGGCCGCCGCGCCGGCCGATGCGCCCAAGCTGATCGCGTTCGAGAGCGTCTATTCGATGGACGGCGACATCGCCGATCTGGCCGGCACCATTGCGCTCGCCAAAAAATACGGCGCCCTGACCTATCTGGACGAAGTCCATGCCGTCGGCCTGTATGGCGAAACCGGCGCGGGCGTCGCCGAGCGCGACGGCGTGCTGGACCAGATCGACATCATCGAATGCACCCTGGGCAAGGCGATCGGCGTGATGGGTGGCTATATCGCCGCCGACGCCATGATCATCGATGCGGTGCGCAGCTGGGCCTCGGGCTTCATCTTCACCACCTCGCTGCCGCCGGCCCTGACCGCCGGCGCCCTGGCCTCGGTGCGTCACCTGAAGGCGCACCCCGAACTGCGCGTCCAGCATCAGGAACGCGCCGCGACCCTGAAAGCCCGCTTCGCCGCCGCCGGCATCCCGGTGATGGAAAGCGAGAGCCATATCGTCCCGGTGCACGTCGGTGATCCGGTCCACTGCAAGATGATCTCGGACATGCTGCTGGACGAGTACGGCGTCTATGTTCAGCCGATCAACTATCCGACCGTGCCCAAGGGGACCGAGCGCCTGCGCTTCACGCCGTCTCCGAACCACACCGACGCCATGATGGATCATCTGGTTCAGGCGATGGACAAGTTGTTCGCCCACTGCAACGTGGCGCGCCGACCCGCCGCCGCATGACGACGGGCGACGACCCCCGCTTGGACTTGAGGGAGGTCATCGTCGAGTTCACCCGCAACGGCCCTTATCTCAAATGCTCGGCCGTCCACGTGGTCACCGGCCGGGAGGTCAGCGCCATGGGGCCGGTCAACGAACCCAAGTCCGTCGAGCGGGTGGCGATTGCCAAGCTGAGGCGGGCTCTGGGCGAAGGCTGACCACAAGATGTTGTGGTCGGGCCCGGCTGGGGATAGATAGGCCAGCTTCTGATTTCCGGGGATTCCAGCGTGACGGCCTTCACCCACGACGCCTATTTCACCAAAACGCTCGCTGACGCCGACCCGGATGTCTTCAAGGGCATTCGGGGCGAACTGGGCCGTCAGCGCGAACAGATCGAGCTGATCGCGTCCGAAAATATCGTGTCCCAGGCGGTGCTGGACGCGCAAGGATCCGTCCTGACCAACAAATACGCCGAGGGCTATCCCGGTCGTCGCTATTACGGCGGCTGCGAGTTCGTCGACGTGACCGAGGATCTGGCGCGCGAGCGGGCCAAGCAACTGTTCGGCGCCGCCTTCGCCAACGTCCAGCCCCACTCGGGCGCCCAGGCGAACCAGGCGGTCTTCTTCACCCTGCTTCAGCCCGGCGACACCTTCCTGGGCATGGACCTGGCCTGCGGCGGCCACCTGACGCACGGTTCGCCGGCGAACCAGTCGGGCAAGTGGTTCCGCCCCGTGACCTACAAGGTGCGCGAAGATACCCATCTGATCGACTACGACCACGTCGCCGAAATGGCCGAGCGTGAGAAGCCCAAGCTGATCCTGGCCGGCGCCTCGGCCTACAGCCGCCACATCGACTTCAAGCGCTTCCGCGAGATCGCCGACAGCGTCGGCGCCTATCTGATGGTGGACATGGCCCACTACGCCGGCCTGATCGCCGGCGGCGCCTATCCGGACCCGATCCCGCACGCCCACGTCGTCACCACGACGACGCACAAGACCCTGCGCGGCCCGCGCGGCGGCATGATCCTGTCCAACGACGTCGATTTGGGCAAGAAGATCAACTCCGCCGTCTTCCCCGGCCTGCAAGGCGGCCCGCTGGAACACGTCATCGCGGCCAAGGCCGTGGCCTTCAGCGAGGCGCTGAAGCCCGAGTTCAAGGGCTACGCCCAACAGGTGGTCAAGAACGCCCAGGCCCTGTCCGGCGTCCTGATCGAGCGCGGCCTGGCCATCGTCTCGGGCGGCACCGACAGCCATCTGGCCCTGGTCGATCTGCGGCCTAAGGGCGTGACCGGCAAGGCGACCGAGCATGAGCTCGAAAAGGCGCTGATGACCTGCAACAAGAACGGCGTGCCGTTCGACACCGCTCCGTTCACCGTCACCTCGGGCGTCCGCCTGGGCACGCCGGCCGGCACCACGCGCGGCTTCGGCGAGGAAGAGTTCAAGCAGATCGGTCACTGGATCGCGGACGTCGTCTCGTCGATGAACGGCGGCGACGAAGCCGATCCGGCCGTGGTCGCGGGCGTCGCGGCCCAGGTGCGAGAGTTGACGCACCGCTTCCCGATCTACGGATAAGCGCCTGATGAAGTGCCCTTTTTGCGGTCATCAGGACACTCAGGTGAAGGACAGCCGGCCGTCGGACGACGGCTCGGCCATTCGACGCCGCCGGTCCTGCCCGAACTGCAACGGGCGCTTCACGACGTTCGAACGCGTGCAGTTGCGCGAACTGGTCATCCTGAAGCGCAACGGACGGCGCACGCCCTTCGACCGCGACAAGCTGGAACGCTCGCTGGGCGTGGCCCTGCGCAAACGCCCGGTTCAGGCCGATCAGGTCGAGCAAATGGTCAACCGGATCGTCCGCCAGCTGGAAAGCCTGGGCGAGACCGAAATCCCGTCCAGCACGGTCGGCGACTTCATTATGAAGGCGCTGAAGGGCGTCGATGAGGTCGCCTATGTCCGCTACGCCTCGGTCTACAAGGATTTCCGCCACACCGGCGACTTCGCCAAATTCCTGGGCGACGAAGGGTTCGACGAACCGTCCGGCAAGGCCTGATGCGGGTCACGCTGAAACTGGCGACGTCCCTGGACGGGCGGATCGCCACGGCCTCGGGCGAGAGCCAGTGGATCACCGGCGAGGCGGCGCGGCTTGAAGGGCACCGCCTGCGCGCCGCACACGACGCAATCCTGGTCGGTGTCGAGACGGTTCTGCACGACGATCCCGAACTGACCGCCCGCCTGCCGGGACGCAGCGTGGACCAGCCCTTGCGCGTCGTGCTGGACAGCCGGCTGCGCACGCCGCAGGCGGCGAAGGTCGCGGGCGAAAACACCCTGATCCTGACCGCTGCGGAGCCGCGCAGTATCGGCGCCGCCAAGGTGGTGCAGATCGACGCCAAGGATGGTCGTCCCACCATCCCCGCCGTGCTGAAAGCCCTGGAAATCGCTGGTGCAACCTCGCTTCTGATCGAAGGCGGCGGTCAGGTCGCGGCCTCCTTCCTGCGCGCCGACGCCGTCGATGCGCTGGAATGGTTTCGCGCCCCGGTCCTGCTGGGCGGGGAGGGGCGGCCCTGCATCGCCGCCCTGGCTCTTGCAAAGCTGGCCGACGCCCCCAAGTTCCGTCGCCTGGGCGTCGAGCCTGTCGGGGACGATCTGTGGGAACGCTACGCCCGTCTCTGACGCCGTCCAATTAGACGATTAGACGAATTAGACGGTATTTTTCTCCCAAGGGGTCCAGAGTCCAAATGTTCACCGGCATCGTCACCGACATCGGCCGCGTCCGCGAGGTTCGCGAGACCGATCGCGACCGCCGTTACGAGATCGAGACCGCCTGGAACACCGACGGCATAGACCTGGGCGCCTCCATCAGCCACGCGGGCTGCTGCCTGACGGTGACCGAAAAGGGCGCCGATTGGTTTGCCGTCGAGGTGTCGAACGAGACCCTGTCCAAGACCACCCTGGGCGCCTGGAAGACCGGCGACGGCGTCAATCTGGAGCGGGCCGCCAAGCTGGGCGACGAGATGGGCGGCCATGTGGTTTCGGGCCACGTCGATGGCCTGGGCCGCGTCGTCTCGATCACGCCCGAAGGCGGGTCGCACCGGGTCGAGGTCGAGGCGCCCGCGCCCCTGCATCGCTATATCGCCGCAAAGGGATCGATCACGGTCGATGGCGTATCCCTGACGGTGAACGCCGTCGAGGGGCAGATATTCTCGCTGAACATCATCCCGCATACGTGGGAGGTGACGACCCTGGGACGCCTTAAAATCGGTGATCCGGTCAATCTGGAGATCGACATGCTGGCGCGTTACCTTGCGCGGTGGCAGGAGACCGCATGATGCAATTGGCCGCGCCTAAAAACATGGAAAATGGGAACGACAGCCCGATCAGTCCCATCGAGGACATTCTGGAGGACGCCCGCAACGGCCGTCCCTACATTCTGGTGGACGCCGAGGATCGCGAGAACGAAGGGGACATCATCATCCCCGCCCAGTTCGCGACGCCGGACCAGATCAACTTCATGATCCGCCAGGCGCGCGGCCTGGTGTGCCTGGCCCTGACCGCCGAGCGCGCGCAGCAACTGCGCCTGCCGCCGATGGCCGCCGACAACCGCGAGAGCATGAAGACCGCCTTCACCGTCTCGATCGAGGCCAAGGACGGCGTCACGACCGGCATTTCCGCCGCCGACCGCTCGCGCACCATCCATGTGGCGACCGACGCGTCAAAGGGCATGGACGACATCGTCTCGCCGGGACACATCTTTCCGCTGGTCGCGCGCGATGGCGGCGTGCTGGTCCGCGCCGGCCACACCGAGGCGGCGGTGGACATCAGCCGCATGGCCGGCCTGACGCCCGCCGGTGTGATCTGTGAGATCATCAAGGACGACGGCGAGATGGCGCGGATGCCCGATCTGGTCGCCTTCGCCCAGCTTCACGGGCTGAAGATCGGCACCATCGCCGACCTGATCGCCTATCGCCGCCGCACCGAACGCTTCGTCGAGCGGATCATGGACACGCCGTTCGAGAGCGTCCACGGCGGACCGTTCCGCCTGATGCTGTACAAGAACACCATCGAGGGCGCCGAGCATGTGGCCCTGGTCAAGGGACGCATCGATCCGGCCAAACCGACCCTGGTGCGGATGCATCAGGTGGACTTCGCCTGCGACCTGTTGGGCCATGTCGAGGCGCGCCAGGACTATGTGCCCAGCGCCCTGAAACAGATCACCGACCATGACGGCCCCGGCGTCGTTGTCTTCCTGCGCGATCCGTCGCTGAACTCGCTGGCCGAACGGCTGGCGGGCGCAGACAAGCCGGCGGCGATGGATCGCTCGCTGCGCGCCTATGGCGTGGGTGCCCAGATCCTGCTGGACCTGGGCGTCAGGGACATGATCGTGATGAGTTCGACGCGACCCGAACCGACGGCGCTGGAAGGCTACGGCCTTCGCATCGTCGGCTGGCGCGACATGGATGGAGAAACCAAGGCGTGACCGAAGCCCCCCGTATTCTGATCGTTGAGGCGCGCTTCTACGACGACCTGGCCGACGCCCTGCTGGAAGGGGCCAAGGAGACGCTGAAGGCGTGCGGCGCCGACTTCGATGTCATCACCGTGCCCGGCGCGCTGGAGGTGCCGCCAGCCATCGCCCTGGCCGAGGAGGCCGGCCGCTTCCCGACCGCGCCCCGCTATGATGGCTATGTCGCCCTGGGCACGGTCATCCGTGGCGAGACCTATCATTTCGAGATCGTCTCCGACCAATCGGCGGCCGGGATCATGGCCCTGGGCGTCAAGGGCGTCATCATCGGCAACGGCATCCTGACGACCGAGGACGAAGATCAGGCCTGGTATCGGGCCCGTCTTTCGGAAGGGGATAAGGGCGGCGGCGCGGCCAAGGCGTGCCTGGACCTCATTGCATTGAAGAAGCGGTTGCGTCATGGCGTCGGCGCATGACTGAACCGAACAGCGTCAAAGCCGTCCTCGAACAACTCGCCGAAGCCGAAAAGCAGCGCGCCGAGCCCAATCTCAGCTCCAAACAGCGTCGCGCTCGCACAGTGTCGCGTCTCGCCGCCGTCCAGGCCCTGTATCAGATGGAACTGGCGGGCGAGGGCGTGGAGACGGTGATCACCGAATTCTCTAACTTCCGCTTCGACGCCGACATCGAGGGCGAAGCCCTGGCCGAGGCCGACGAGGCCTATTTCGCCGACATCGTGCGCGGCGTGATCGAAAGCCAGCGCGACATCGACACGGCCATCAAGGCCCGCTTGGCCTCCAACTGGAAGCTGGAGCGGATTGACGCCACCCTGCGCGCCCTGCTGCGTTCGGGCGCCTGGGAGTTGATCAAGCATCCCGAGACGCCGCGCGAGGTCGTGATCGACGAATATGTCGAACTGGCCAAGGCCTTCTTCGACGACGCCGAGGCCCGCTTCGTCAACGCGGCGCTGGACGGCGTGGCGAAAGACACCCGCAAATAATGCCGGCGCTCGACGTCGCGGGCGAATTCGAGACGATCGAGCGGCTGTTCAAGCCCCTGGCCCATCCCGAGTGGGGCAGGGGGCTGGCCGACGATGTGGCGGCGCTGCCGTCACGGCCCGGCTATGACCTCGTCCTGACCAAGGACGCCATCGTCGAGGGCGTGCATTTCCTGCCCAACGATCCGCTGGACACGGTCGCCAGGAAGCTGCTGCGGGTCAATCTGTCGGACCTCGCCGCCAAGGGCGCTGAGCCATTCGGCTATCTTCTGGCCTGCTTCTGGTCCGAGCGCTGCGGCTGGCCTGAGCGTGAGGCGTTTGCGGCCGGGCTGGCCGAGGATCAGGCGCGGTTCGGCGTTCATCTGCTCGGCGGGGACACGGTCAGGATGCCCGGCCCGCTGTCCTTCTCTCTGACGGCCCTGGGGTGGGCGCCGACGGGCAAAGCCGTTTCTCGCGCCGGCGCGCAGGTCGGCGACCTCGTCTTCGTCACCGGCGTCATCGGGGACGGGCTTCTGGGGCTCAAGGCGGCGCAAGGACAGCTGGCTCTGGCGCCAGAGCGGATGGATGCCTTGGTCAGCCACTATCGGATGCCGACGCCACGGACCGACTTCGCCGACATCGTGCGCGAGTTCGCCACCGCATCCGTCGACGTGTCGGACGGCCTGGCCGCCGACCTGGCCCACATTGCGGAGGCCAGCAAGGTCGGCGTGGCGCTCAATCTGAACGTCCTGCCCCTGTCCGCGGCGGCTCAGGCCTGGTTCGACGATCGGGTCGATCCGCAGCTGTCGCTGGAAGATCTGGCCAGCGGCGGTGACGACTATGAGATCGCCTTCACCGCCCACTCGCGCCACGAGGACGCCCTGCGTCGCGAGGCCGAGCGCCGGCTGATTCGCCTGACCCGCGTCGGCGAAGTCACCGCAGGTCAGGGCCTGACGGTTCTTTACGGCTGTCAGCCCGTGCCAATGGCCACAAACGGCTGGACCCACGGCTGAGGCGGCAAGGGAATCCTAACGCCCGTCCGGCAGGATGTCGTCATGGACCGTAGAACCCTGATCGCCGCCGGAACCGCCGCCCTGACCGGCGCCGCCGCCAGTCGCGCCGCCGCCTCCGGCAGCGAAACGGAGTCTGCGCCTGCGGCTCTGAGCATCGCAGGCCTCGGCCTGCCTGTCATCGAGGGCGGAAGGTTGCGGAACTACGTGTTCGTCGCGCTCCGGCTCGAACTGGGCGCCGGCAAGACCGTCGAGCAGATGAAGCCCAAGGAGGCCTTCTTCCGCGACGCCGTCGTCCGCGCGGCGCACAAGACGCCCTTCACCGTGCCCGGCGACTGGACGCGGCTGGACGAGCGGGCTCTGTCCGCCTCGCTGGTGGCCGCGTCTGCGGCGATCTCGGGTCGTGGCTCCGTTCGGCGCGTCGAGGTGGTCAGCCAGTCGCCGCGTCGCCGCACGGGCATGCAGACCGCCCGCTGAACCGGCTGACCGACCGCTGTTGCGTCACTCCGCCTGCCATGACAGGCTCCCTTTGCAAATCCCAAAGAACGCACTGACGCGTTCGCCGCGTGCGGGGGGACCGGAAGGCGGACAGAGGCGATAACGCCCGACCGCGCCAAGGCCTGCGCGCCTGTTTGCAAGGGCATGGAAACGCCAATGACGAACTCACTTACGCTGGTCTTCGCGGCCGGTGTGCTGGCGGTGCTGTATGGCGCCGCTCAGACCGCCGTGCTGATGAAGGCGAGCACCGGCAACGACAAGATGCGAGAGATCGCCGCCGCGATCCAGGAAGGCACCTCGGCCTATCTGAAGCGGCAATATCTGACCATCGGCATTGTCGGGATCGTGATCCTGATCGCCGCCTACTTCTTGATCGGCGCTTACGCCGCAATCGGCTTCCTGATCGGGGCCGTCCTGTCCGGCGCGGCCGGTTATGCCGGAATGCTGATCTCCGTGCGGGCGAATGTCCGCACGGCTCAGGCGGCGTCCGAAAGCCTGTCAAAGGGGTTGAACCTGGCGTTCCGCTCGGGCGCGATCACCGGCATGTTCGTGGCGGGCGGGGCCCTGATCGGGGTGTCAGGCTACTACATCGTGCTGACACAGCATCTGGGCTTGGCCTCGACGGGCCGCGAAGTGATCGATGGGCTGGTGGCGCTGGGCTTCGGCGCCTCGCTGATCTCGATCTTCGCGCGCCTGGGCGGCGGCATCTTCACCAAGGGCGCCGACGTCGGCGGCGACATGGTGGGCAAGGTCGAGGCGGGCATTCCCGAGGACGATCCTCGCAACGCCGCGACCATCGCCGATAACGTAGGCGACAACGTCGGCGACTGCGCCGGCATGGCGGCCGACCTGTTCGAGACCTATGCCGTGACGACTGTCGCGACCATGGTGCTGGCCGCGATCTTCTTTAGGGGCCAGCCCTATGTGGATCTGATGATGGTGCTGCCGCTGGCGATCTGCGCGGTGTGCATCGTGACCTCCATCGTCGGCAGCTTCTTCGTGCGGTTGGGCAAGTCCAACAACATCATGGGCGCCCTTTATCAGGGCCTGATCGTCACGGGCGTCCTGTCCATCGGCGCGGTCTGGTGGGTGATCGACCAGATGGTGACGGGGCCGATCGTGACGGCCGGCGGTCTGGAGATCCAGCCGATGGCGCTGTTCTGGTCCGGTATGGTCGGCTTGGCCGTGACGGCGGCGATTGTGGTCGTGACCGAATACTATACCGGATCCGCCTTCCGTCCGGTGCGATCGGTGGCCAACGCCTCTGTGTCCGGGCACGGCACCAACGTCATTCAGGGCCTGGCCGTCTCGCTTGAGGCGACGGCGCTGCCGGCGCTGACGATCATCGTCGGCATCGTGGCCAGCTTCCAGTTGGCGGGCCTGTTCGGCATCGCCATCGCCACCACCACAATGCTGGGCGTGGCGGGAATGATCGTGGCGCTCGACGCCTTTGGACCCGTGACCGACAACGCCGGCGGAATCGCCGAGATGGCGGGTCTGCCCAGCGATGTGCGGCATTCGACGGATGCCCTGGACGCCGTGGGCAACACGACCAAGGCCGTGACCAAGGGCTACGCCATCGGTTCGGCGGGCCTCGGCGCGCTGGTGCTGTTCGCCGCCTATACGTCGGATCTGCAGTATTTCTCGGCCAACCCGGCGGACTATCCCTTCTTTGCGGGCATGGGGAAGATCGCCTTTGATCTGACCAATCCCTACGTCGTCGTCGGCCTGCTGTTCGGAGGACTGCTGCCCTTCCTGTTCGGCGGTATGTCGATGATGGCGGTGGGACGCGCCGCCGAATCTGTCGTCGCGGAAGTGCGGCGTCAGTTCCGCGAGAACCCCGGCATCATGACCTATCAGGTAAAGCCGGAATATGGCCGGGCCGTCGATATCCTGACGAAGGCCGCGATCCGCGAGATGATCGTGCCGTCTCTGTTGCCGGTGCTGTCGCCGATCGTCCTGTTCGTCGCGGTGCTGGGTATTTCGGACAAGGCGAACGCCTTTGCTGCTCTCGGCGCCATGCTGATGGGCGTGATCGTCACCGGCCTGTTCGTCGCGATTTCGATGACCTCAGGCGGCGGCGCCTGGGACAACGCCAAGAAGGTGATCGAGGAAGGCTTCACCGACAATAACGGCGTCGTCCACGGCAAGGGTTCAGAGGCCCACAAGGCGGCCGTGACCGGCGATACGGTCGGCGATCCCTACAAGGACACGTCCGGTCCGGCGGTGAATCCGATGATCAAGATCACCAACATCGTCGCCCTGCTGCTGCTGGCGGTGCTGGCGAGCGGGACCATCGGCTAGGCTGAAACACACGGCCCTTACGAAAACGCCCCGGAGAGCGATCTCCGGGGCGTCTTTTCTTTGGAGAGATGAGCCGCCTTAGTCGGGGCGGCGTTGGCCGGGCGTGTCGTCCTCGGTGCGCGGCAGTTGGCCACGACCGACGTTGCCGAGGAGCTGTTCCAGAACCGTCAGCTCACGACCGCGCGTCGGCGTCTCGTTGCGGTTCATGGCGATCTGCTCGCCATCCGTCAGGCCCAGAGTGCGCACCGATGCCACCTGATCGCCCTGCGGGACGAAGGTGATCTCGGTCACGGTGCGCGTCGAAACCTTGGGCAGGTTGTAGGTGTATTTCTCGGTCGTCTGGCTGATGTAGTACCAGACCTGATCTGGCTCGAACGTCGAGGTGGTCGAAGGCGAACCCAGTTTGGCGAGGACGGTTTCCTTGGTGTCCGTGCCGGCGACCACGTCTTGCGGCTTGGCGTCGATGGCCTGGAAGCCGTTGGAGCCGATGGTCGGGGCGCAGGCGGCGGACAGGCCGGCCAGCGAAACAGCGACGAAAAGCGGGACGAAACGGGACATGGTCGGGCGCCTGCGAGAGAACAAGGTCTTTGACCTAGACGGACCTGCGTCCTAGTTCAACGGCGCGGCGGAAAAGGGGCCGTTGGAACCCATGCTGAAAAACCTGTTCAAACCCCGATCCGCCGTCCGCCTTGGCGACGATCTCTACGCCAAGGCCGTCAGCCAGGCCCGCAATCCGGCCTTCTACACGCGCCTGGCGGTCGACGACCGCATCGACGCGCGATTCGAGCTCTACACGCTGCATGTGCTGTTGCTGGTGCTGCGGCTGCGCGATGAGAATACGGCTCAGGGCCAGGATGCGGCTCAGGCGGTGTTCGACGTCTATGTCTCGGCGCTGGATCACGTCCTGCGCGAAGAAGGCGTGGGCGACGTCGCCGTCGGCAAGAAGATGCGTAAATTGGGCGAGGCCCTCTACGGCCGAATGAACGCCTATGAGCAGCCGCTGCGCGCCGACGATGCGGCGGCTCTGGCCGAGGCGATGGCGAAGAATGTCTATGCGGATCCGCAAGCGCCCCATGCGGACACATTGGCGCGCTATGCGCTGACGACACGCGCGGCCTTGGCGGCGCAGGATTTCAACAAGGTGCTGGCGACGCCGGCTTGGGCGGAAGTTTGAAAGAGATGAGCGCGACGCTCCCCTACAGCGAAACGGTGCGGGTCAATCAGATCGGCGCGGCCCTGAGCCGCCGGCTGGAACCGGATGCGGAGACACGCAAGCGAATCGCCCGCAGCCTGGATCTTCAGGGGCTGGACGATTTCGTCGTCGATCTGGAGATCAAGCCGACGCCGTCGACCAGCGAATGGACGATGAAGGGCAGGGTGACGGCACATGCGGTGCAGACCTGCGGCCTGACGCTGGAGCCCTTGCCGGTCGATGTGGATCGCCGGTTCTCCATTCAGCTTGTCGAAGCCAAGCCCGAGGAAACCGACGAGATCGAGGTCACCCTGGATGAAGAAGACGCCGACGTGATCGAGGACGGCAAGATCGACCTGGGCCAGTACGCGGTTGAGCAGTTGGTGCTCTCGCTTGATCCGTTCCCACGCAAGCCGGGCGCGGAGTTCGTGCAACCTGAGGAGCCGACGGAGATTTCACCGTTCGCTGCCCTGAAGGCGCTCAAGTCCAAAGACGACCAAGGCTGAGGTTGACGTAGGGGCCGGGTGGTTGCATCCCCCGGCGTCGGCGCTATCGTCCAGCGCATCCTGCCAAGCGTCGCGCGACAAGACGACGCGACCACAAGAGGTCCATTTGCCAGCCCCAGTTACGATCTCGCTTGACGCCATGGGCGGCGATCACGGGCCATCCGTCGTCGTTCCCGGCATCCGCAGCTATATCCACACCCATGACGGGGAGGGAGTTCGCTTCCTGCTGCATGGCGATGAGGCCAAGATTGTTCCGGAACTGGCGCGTTGCGGGCTGCCGGCGGACGTTTGCGAGATACGCCACACTGACAAGGTCGTGGCCATGGACGAAAAGCCGGCCCAGGCCATGCGCCGCGGCAAGGGCTCCAGCCTGTGGAACGCCATCGAGGCGGTGAAGACGGGTCAGGCCGGCGGCGTCGTCTCGGCCGGCAACACCGGCGCCCTGATGGCGATCTCGAAACTGATTCTGCGGATGTCTGCACCCGGGCTTGAGCGTCCGGCCATCGTCGCCAGTTGGCCCACCTTCAAGGGCCACACGGCGGTTCTGGATGTTGGCGCCAACATCGGCAGCGATGCGGAGCAGCTGATCGAGTTCGCCATCATGGGCGAGGCTTTCCAATCCGCGGTGCGCGGGATCGCGCGCCCGACCATCGGCCTGTTGAACGTCGGTTCGGAAGACATGAAGGGCAACGAACAGGTCAAGGAGGCGCACGCCATCCTGCGCGACGGGCCGTTCGACCTGAACTATCACGGCTTCGTCGAGGGCGACGATATCGCCAAGGGCACGGTGGACGTGGTCGTCACCGACGGTTTCACCGGGAACATCGCGCTGAAAACCGCTGAAGGCACGGCGCGCTATATTTCCGCCCTGCTGAAAGAGGCCCTGACCTCGAACCTGCAATCCAAGCTGGGCGCCGTCATCGCCATGCCGGCGTTGAAGAAGATGCGCCAGAAGATCGACCCCAGCGCCATCAACGGCGGCCCCCTGTTGGGTCTGAACGGCATCGTGGTGAAGAGCCACGGCGGCGCCGACGCCAAGGGATTCGGCAATGCGATCCGCATCGCTGTCGATCTGGCCCGCAGCGACTATATGAGCAAGGTGGGGGACAACCTGGGCAAGCTGGACGCGGTGTTCGACCATGCCGCCAAGCCCGCCGCAGCCGTGGGAGAACCCCTGCAGTGACCGTCACCCGCAGCGCCGTGACCGGCATCGGCTCCTATCTGCCGGACGAGATCATCACCAACGCCGACCTGGCCAAGTTCGTCGACACCTCCGACGAATGGATTCAGGAGCGAACCGGCATCAAACAGCGTCATAAGGCCCGCGACGACCAGCCGACCAGCGATCTGGCGGTCGAGGCCGCCAGGAAGGCGCTCGCCGACGCGGGGAAGGCGGCGTCAGACGTCGATCTGATTATCGTGGCCACCACCACGCCCGACATGACCTTCCCGGCGGTCGCGTCGATCGTCCAGGCCAAACTGGGCGCGGGCGTCGGCATCGCTTTCGATGTGCAAGCCGTCTGCTCCGGTTTCGTCTATGCGCTGAGCGTCGCCGACGGCTTCGTGGCGCGCGGTCTGTCGAAATGCGCTCTGGTGATCGGGGCCGAGGAGATGACGCGGCTGATGGACTGGACCGACCGGACCACCTGCGTCCTATTCGGCGACGGGGCCGGCGCCGTGGTGCTGGAACCGCGCGAAGGGCAGGGGACATCGGACGACCAGGGCATGCTGGGCTTCGCCTTGCGCGCTGACGGATCCAAGACCGATCTGCTCTACGTTGATGGCGGCCCGGCGACGACGGGGACCGTTGGCCATCTGCGCATGGCCGGAAACCAGGTCTTCCGTCATGCGGTCGTGAACATCGCAGAAGGCATCACCGCCGCCTGCGCCGCCGCCAACATACAGATCGCGGATGTCGACTGGTTCGTGCCGCACCAGGCTAACCAGCGAATCATTAAGGGCGTCGGGGACCGGCTGGGCCTGGATGAGAACAAGGTGATCTCCACCGTCGCGACCCACGCCAACACCTCGGCCGCCTCGATCCCGCTGGCTCTGGATGCTGCGATCCAGGATGGGCGGATCAAGAAGGGCGATATGGTGCTGCTTGAGGCCATGGGCGGCGGCCTGACCTGGGGCGCCTGCGCGCTTCGACTCTAATCGACATCGAGGCATTGATTTTTCGGGGGCTTTGCGCCCCTATGGATGCGAGCGGATCGCATGACAGCGGGGATACGATGGCAGGCCAACAGACCGTGACGCGCGCCGACTTGTGCGAAGCCGTGCATGAAGAGGTCGGCCTGTCGCGTCAGGAATGCTCCAGCCTGGTTGAGCGCACCCTGGAACTGATCGTCGAATCGCTCGAGCGCGGCGAGACGGTGAAACTGTCCGGCTTCGGCGTCTTCCAGGTGCGTGAGAAGCGCGCACGGATGGGCCGTAATCCCAAGACGGGCGAACCGGCGGCGATCAATCCGCGCCGGGTCATCAGCTTCCGCGCCTCACAGATCATGAAAAGCCGGGTTCACGACGCCGTCGTCGAGGCCTGATCGCGGTGGCCAAGAGCGCCGGCGCCTTCCGAACCATTTCCGAAGCGGCCGAAGAGGTCGGCGCGCCGCAGCATGTGCTGCGGTTCTGGGAAACGAAGTTCGATTTCGTCACGCCGGTCAAACGAGCCGGCGGTCGGCGCTTTTATCGGCCTCAGGACATCGCGGTGCTGAAGGCGGTCAAACGCCTGCTGCACGACGATGGGCTTACGATTCGCGGCGTCCAGCGTCTGCACAAGGAACAGGGGCTGAAAAAGCTGATCGGGGCGGAGGTCGCCGCACTGATCGACGACGGCGATGTCACGTTCGCTACGGCGACTTCCGATGTCGCGCGGGCCGAAACCTCGAAATTGCATCAGGTTCTGGCCGATCTGGAGCAGGCCAAAGCGCGTCTGGACGCCGTTCTCTCACGGTAGGTGGAAAAGTCGTTTTAGCGTTTGCGGACAGCGATCCCCCCGTCTATAGGGAGCGCCTTCGGAGCGTGGCGCAGCCTGGTAGCGCACTTGACTGGGGGTCAAGGGGTCGCAGGTTCGAATCCTGTCGCTCCGACCATTCTTGAAAAAGAATGATGATGGTGGGGTCGTCCTTGCGGGCGGCCCCATCGCCGTATCTGGGGGGAGGTTCGGCGCTCAGCCGCGCTCGGCCCATCGCAGCAATGGGATGAGAGGCAGGCCCCAGGCCGTCCCGCCGATGCCGAAGAACAGCAAGTCGATCCACTGCGACGGCGGCAGCATTCCGCGCAGGGCGATCAGGCCCCAGACCCAGAAAACGAGAAAGAGCAGCACGCCGATCGCGGCGACGAAGCGACGCAGACGCGGCGGCATCAGCGCTTGTTCCGGAACAGGAAGAAGGCGACCAGACAGATGCCCGATCCCACGAGCGCCCACGGCACCCAGACCCAGCTGTCCATCGTGCTGACCGCGAAGACCCGCACCGCCAGAAACCATCCGCAGGCCAGTCCGATCCCGGACACCAGGCTTGTGCCGCCGAAGCCGCGCCGGCCCGTCAGAAGGTCCGCGATCCAGGCCAGCAGCAGGCCGCCTGCGACGGCGGCGGCGATATCGGCGTATTGCAACCCTGATCTCCTGCGGCGACAGCGCCGTTAACTCAATCCGACTCGATCTTGTCGCTTGGGGCGGGCATACCGCACCGGTCGCGTCTGGTCTTCGTTCGACGCGACACCATATCCGGGTCAGTGTCAGGCGTCGAATGAACCGTTTCGGAAATCCAGATCGTAACCGCGCCGTCGCCGTATGGCTGTTCGCCACGGCCGCCGTCGTCTTCCTGATGGTGGTGATCGGCGGCATCACGCGGCTGACGGGCTCGGGCCTGTCGATCACGGAGTGGAAGCCCATCATGGGCGCCATTCCGCCTCTGAACGACTCGCAATGGGCCGAGGCCTTCGAGAAGTACAAGCAGATCCCGCAGTACGCGCAGGTCAACGCCGGCATGAGCCTGGGCGAGTTTCAGGGCATCTTCTGGTGGGAGTGGCTGCACCGGCTGATCGGGCGTCTGGTGGGTATGGTGTTCGCCCTGCCGCTGATCGTCTTCCTGCTGTGCCGTCTTGCGCCGGCCCGGTCGGTATTCCACCAGTGGGCGATGCCCAACCGCCTGATCTGGCGCTGTGTCCTGCTCCTGGCCTTGGGCGGCCTTCAGGGGCTGATCGGATGGTGGATGGTGTCCAGCGGCCTGTCCGAGCGTGTCAGCGTCGCGCCGGAGCGTCTGGCCACACATCTGGGTCTGGCGTTCGTGCTGTTCGCCGCCCTGATCTGGACGGGGCTGGAGGCCTGGAACGGCGAGGATCACGGCCGCCCGCCGTCGGGTTGGGCCAGGGGCGCCGGCCTGCTGCTGGGCGCGGTGTTTCTGCAATGTCTGCTGGGCGCCCTGGTTGCGGGCGGTCATGCGGGGCTGGTCTATACCGACTGGCCGCTGATGAACGGCGCCGTTTTGCCGCCGGCCGACTGGAGCCTGGGCGCGGCCGCCTTCCTGCATGATCAGGCGCTGACGCAGTTCAATCACCGACTGGTCGCCTATGGTCTGCTGATCGCCGTCAGCATCTATGCTTTCCAGGCCTGGCGCTGGCGCGTAGCGGAGGGAATGGGCTTCGGCGCCTTTGCGCTTGCGGGTGTGATCTGGTTCCAGGCGCTGCTCGGGATCGTAACCCTGGTGCACGCCGTTCCGATGTGGCTGGGCGTGCTGCACCAGGCAGGCGCCGCGATCGTGCTGGCGACGGCCACCGTGAACCTTTGGTTGGTGCTGCGGGCTCAGCCGCGCATCTTCATGTCCGGACCGAGGACCATGGGCCTCTGATCGCCAGAGTCATGCCGGGGTACATGATGTTGACGAACAGCACCTCGCCATCCGGCGAGAAGCAGGCGCCGGCGAATTCCGAGTTGCCGGTGAAGACGTTGCGGCCGATCGTATAGACCTTGCCCTCTGGCGTAACGCCTTTCAGGTGATTGCGGACGTCCGAGGAATAGTTGTCCTCGCACAGGATCAGGTGTCCCCAGGGCGCGACGGTGATGTTGTCGGCCATGTTGACCGTCTTCGGGTCCGTGCTTTCCACGAACAACTGCAGCCGGTCCGCCGCGCCGTTCAGACCGGGAACCAACCGCATGACCTGACCGCGGCGGATCGGTCCGCCCGAGGTCGCGGTGAAATACAACTCATCGTCGCCCCACCAGACGCCTTCGCCCCGCGCAACCCAGGCCGCGCCGGCCGCATGACCGCGCTTGGCCAGGTCGCCATTGGGAGATTCGACGTCGTCCAGATCAATCCATTCGATCTCCTTCCAGTCGCCGACAGCCCAGGTGCGAGCATCCTGATTGCGGGTGTCGGCCGAGGGCGCGCCCTTCCAGGCCATCGCCTGAAGCCGGCCTCCCTCGATCAGCTTGCCGGGCGCATTGGGAATGAAGCGATAGAAGAGTCCGGCGTTGTCGTCTTCGGTCATATAGACGACGCCGGTGCGGGGATCGACGCAGACGGCCTCGTGATCGAACCGGCCCATCGCCTTGAGCGGCACCGGATCGACCAGGCCGGTCGCGGTCGCCGGCACTTCGAAGACCCACCCGTGGGCCTTGGTCACATCGGCGTCGGCCGGCGTCTCCAGCGTTTCCTCGCAGGTCAGCCAACTGCCCCAAGGCGTCGGCCCGCCGCAGCAGTTGGTGGAGGTGCCGGCCAGCGTCAGATGCCGGCTGACCATCCGGCGGGTTGCCAGATCATAAATGATGGTGGAACAGCCGCCGGGCAGGCGCCGACCATTCTTGTAGGTGTCGTAGCCCTTGGTGGCGTCCAGCAGGGCAAGCCGTTCCTCACGAAGGCCGCCGGGGCCGAGGTTGCGATGCAGGGTGCTGGAGCCCTTCAGCTCGTGATTGACGACGAGGGCCACGCGAGACCCTTCAAGCGGGAAACAGGCCATGCCGTCGGGCTGACCCGGAGCGAACAGGCCGTCGTCCATCGTGTCGCCGCTCTGGGCCACGACCTGATAGGAAAAGCCTTCGGGCAGATCGAGTAGGCGATTGGGATCGCGCAGCAGCGGGCCGTAGCCATGGACATCGTTGACGTAGGTCTCTTCACCCGCCGTCTGAGCGGCGGCGTGACGCGCCAGTCCGGAGAAGGCGGCGGCGGCGCCCGTGGCGATCAGGCCGCGACGATGAAGGATCATGAAGGGCTCCAGAGCTGTCGCCGTTGCGATGCCCGCCTATAATCATGGTTTGATGACGTTTTATGTTACGCCGTAACGCTACGCGGCCTTTTCGCGTCAGGTATTTTAATACCGTATTTAAAAAGCCGCGTTTAAACAATGCGTTGTGGCAATGTAGTGTTTTCGTGTGCGTTGACGCGACCAATCGTCTCCTGTATCAGCGCGCCTTCATTCGGTTCCCTCGGGGGCCGGACCCGATTTCGTCTCTAGGAACTCCCTCATGCTGAAGAGCACTACGGCTTCGTTGAAGCCGTCCGAGGTCGAAAAGAAGTGGATCCACATCGACGCCGAAGGCGTCGTAGTGGGCCGCCTCGCGACCTTCATCGCCAACCGTCTGCGCGGCAAGCACCGCGGCGACTACACGCCGCACGTCGACTGCGGCGATTATGTCGTCGTCACCAACGTCGATAAGGTGGTGTTCACCGGCAAGAAGAACACCGACAAGATCTACTATCGCCACACCGGTCACCCGGGCGGCGTCAAGTCGACCACGCCTGAGAAGGTTCTGGGCGGCCGCTTCCCCGAGCGCGTGCTTGAAAAGGCCGTCGAGCGCATGTTGCCCAAGGAAAGCCCTTTGGCCCGCAAGCAGATGACGCACCTGCGCCTGTTCTCTGGCAACCAGCACGACCACGAAGCCCAGCAACCGGAAACGATCGACTTCAAGTCGGCGTCGCCCAAGAACACCCGGAGCGTCTGAGCATGACCGACGTGACCAACACCGAAACCGCCACCGGCTTCGACGCCCTGAAGGGCCTGAGCTCTTCGGTCGAGAACGACGCGCCCGTCTATGTCCAGAAGCTGGATGCCCAGGGCCGCGCCTATTCGACCGGCAAGCGCAAGAACGCCATCGCTCGCGTCTGGGTGAAGCCCGGCACCGGCAAGATCACCATCAACGGCAAGGACCAGGAGCAGTATTTCGCTCGTCCCGTGCTGCGCATGATGATCGCTCAGCCGCTGACCGTCTCGGACCGCGCCACCCAGTATGACGTGATCTGCACCGTCGAAGGTTCGGGTCTGTCGGGCCAGGCCGGCGCCATTCGCCACGGCCTGTCGCACGCCCTGACGCACTTCGAACCGGAACTGCGTAAGGTCCTGAAGCCGCACGGCTTCCTGACCCGCGACAGCCGCGTCGTCGAGCGCAAGAAGTACGGCCGCGCCAAGGCTCGCCGCAGCTTCCAGTTCTCGAAGCGCTAATCGCGTTCACGCGATTTGGATTTGGGGCGCTTCGGGGAGACCCGAAGCGCCCTTTTTCTTGCGCCTTTGCTCCTTAAGCGGAGAAGGGACGGGAGAGACAAATGACCCACACCATCTTCATCGACGGCGAGGCCGGCACCACGGGGCTCGAAATCCGCGAGCGGCTGGAAGCGCGCCCGGATCTGGAACTGCTGTTGCTGGGCGAGCGTCGTCGGGATGCGGATGCGCGGCGTGAGGCCCTGAACGGCGCCGACGCCGTGATCCTGTGTCTGCCCGACGATGCCGCGCGGCAAGCGGTGTCCATGATCGAAAACCCGTCGGTCAAGGTGATCGACGCCTCAACCGCCTATCGGGTCGCGCCGGGCTGGGCCTATGGCTTTCCTGAAATGGATGCCGGGCAGCGTGCGCTGATCGCGCGCTCTCAGTTCGTGTCGAACCCCGGTTGCTATCCCACGGGCTTCATCGGCCTGATGCGGCCGCTGGTGAAGGCGGGTTTGGTGCCAGCCAACTATCCCGTCACGGTTAATGCGGTCTCGGGCTATTCCGGCGGCGGTAAGGCCATGATCGCCGAGTTTGAGACGGCCCCAAAAGACAGCGGGGGCGCCACGACCGCCTATCGGGCCTATGGTCTGACGCTAAGGCATAAGCATGTGCCTGAAATGACCAAACACACAGGTCTGAGCCGAGACGTGCTGTTCACGCCGGCGGTTGGCAACTACCGCCAGGGCATGCTGGTCGAGGTTCCGCTGCATCTGACGGCTCTGCCAGAAACCCCCTCGGTCGAGCGGCTGCACGGCGCCCTGGTCGAGGCCTATGACGGCCAGCGGTTCGTCGAGGTCGCCGACCTGGAGGAGACCGAGGCCATGACAGGCATCGAGCCCGAAGGCCTGAACGGCACCAACCGCCTGCGTTTGTACGTCTTCGGCGACCGCAATGGCGAGCAGGCGCGGCTGGTCGCCTTGCTCGACAATCTAGGCAAGGGCGCGTCGGGTGCGGCGGTGCAGAACCTGAACATCATGCTGGGTCTGGATGAGACGACCGGTCTGATCTGAGGTCTGAAACCATTCAGCGGCGTGCGTCGTATCAGGGACATGACCCAGTCCCTGATTCTGAATCGCCGGGGCCTTCTGATGAGCGCCGGCGCGCTCGCCCTGTCCGCTTGTTCGCCTGAGACGTCCGAAGCCGGGGAAGGGCAATATGCCGCCTCGCCCTATCGTCGGGTGTCCGATGCGGATTGGCGACGACGCCTAGGCGACGCCTCCTGGCGCGTGATGCGGCACGAGGGGACGGAGCGTCCCTATTCCAGCCCGTTGAACGATCAGCACGCGCGCGGGACGTTCGTCTGCAAGGGCTGCGATCTGCCGCTGTTCCGATCGCAGTGGAAGTTCGATTCCCACACCGGCTGGCCCAGCTTCTATGACGTGATCGCCGCCAATATCGGCAAGAAGCGTGACCTGGCCATCGGCATTCCACGCACCGAATATCATTGCGCCCGCTGCCTGGGACACCAGGGGCATGTGTTCGACGACGGTCCGCGTCCGACGGGGCTGCGCTACTGCAACAACGGCGTGGCGCTAAAGTTCGTCTCGGCCTAGGCGCGACGGGCGCGCACGGCTGAGTCGACGGTCAGGCCGAAGATGACCGAGGCGATGATCACCAGCAGGCCATAGTCCTGACCGGCGAAGAAAACGGGCGCGCAGGCCATGGCGATGACGATCAACGGAAACAGTCCGGCCCACACTGCCGTGCCCGGCGTGCTGGCGTGGATCAGCGGCTGAGCGACCGGTCGTTTCATCGCGCGCGCCATTCGTTCATTAAGCAGGACGAAGGCGGCCGCGCAGATGACGGCCGAGATCACATATTTGACCGTGTTGCCCGGTTCGCCGAACAGGCTGGCTGTCATGATCAGCAGGATCAAGGCGACGCCTGTGCTGACGGCGAGCAGGGCGTTGGGTTCGAGACGGTTCAAGACTTCACTTTCACATAGCTGCCCGGCGCCGGCTCGATGGGCTCGAGCGGGCCCATGGCCGGGTCGCGGGCGGGGATTTGCTTACCGGATCGCGCGCCGAGCCAGGCCGCCCAATGCTCCCACCAACTGCCGGGATGTTCGACGGCGTCAGCCTGCCATTCGGCCAAGGTCGCGGGCAGGGCAGGGTTGGTCCAGTGCTGATACTTCTTTGCGGCCGGGGCGTTGATGACGCCGGCGATGTGACCTGACCCGGCCAGGGTAAAGGTCACATCCTTGCCGCCAAACAGTTTGGCGGACCGATAGACCGAGTTCATCGGCGCGATGTGATCCTCGCGACTGGCCTGGAAATAGAGCGGAATCTCAACCTTCGACAGGTCCGCCGTCAGGCCGCCGATCTCGAACTGCCCCTTGGCCAGGGCGTTGGCCCCATACATCTGACGCAGATAGTCGAGATGCAGCGTCTTGGGCATGCGGGTCTGATCGGCGTTCCAGAACAGCAGGTCAAAGGCGGGCGGATCCTTGCCCAGCAGATAGTTGCTGATGAAGAAGGACCAGATCAGGTCGTTGGACCGCAGGGCGTTGAATGTTTCCGCCATAGCCGCGCCCGGCAGGACGCCGCCCGCCGCATCCATCTGACGCTCGATCTCGGCGATCCAGTGTTCGTCGGTGAATAGCAACAGGTCGCCGGCCTCGGCGAAGTCATGTTGAGCGGCGAAGAAGGTGGCGGCGGCGATGCGCTTGTCGCCCTTGGCCGCCATATGCGCCAGACCAGCGCCAAGCAGGGTGCCGCCGATGCAATAGCCCACGGCGTTCAGATGCTTGGTTCCCGCCTGCTCCAGCGTCTTCTCGACCGCGCGATAGATGCCCTTGTCCAGATAGTCGTCGAAGCCGAAGCCGGCCTTGTCCTTGTCCGGATTGACCCAGGAACAGACGAAGACCGTGAACCCCTGAGCCGACAGCCAGCGGATCAGCGAGTTCGCCGGCTGAAGATCCATGATGTAGAATTTGTTGATCCAGGGCGGGAAGATCAGCAGCGGGATGTCGTGCTGGGTCTCGGTCGTCGGCGCGTACTGGATCAGTTCGAACAGCTCATCTCGCCAGACGACCTGGCCCGGCGCGGTGGCGACGTTCTCGCCTACGACGAACTTGCCGTAGTCGGCTTGGCTGATGCGCAGCGATCCGCCGCCACGCTCCAAATCGGCGGCGAAGTTCTGCATGCCCTTCACCAGCGATTCGCCGCTGGTCTCCGCCAAGGCTTTAAGCGCGACGGGGTTGGAGGCCAGAAAGTTGGACGGCGAGAAGGCGTCGGTCAGCAGGCGGGTGAAGAACTGGGCGCGACGTTTCAGCGTCGGATCGACGTCCTCGACCCCGGCGATCAGGCCGTTCATCCAGTCCGACGTTAGCAGATACGACCGTCGCATCATGTCGAACATGGGGTTTTCTGACCAGGCCGGGTCCTTGAACCGCTTGTCGACCGGTGCGGGATCGGGCGCCTCGCCGGCCGCCTGACGCGCCGTCGATGACCAGAGCTGCATATAGCGGCCAAACAGGTCGGCCTGGGCCTGAAACATCTTGTCGGGCTGGGCGGCCAGGCTGGTCATGACCGACGTCATGGCTGGCGCAACGTTGAAGGGATCGGCGGAAAGGGCGGCCGGCCGATCGGCCTGGGTCAGCGCCGCCTCGGCGATCGCGCTCTGGGCCATCATGGCCGCCTTGGCCAGATTCATCGACAGGGTTTCGATCAACTCGGCCTGGTTGGGCGTCGCTGCGGTCGGTTCAGGAGTCGGTTCGGAATGGGCTTCGGCGGCAGCTTCCCGCGTTTCGGCAGGTTTCGACTTGGGCTGGCGAGGCGGGCGGGGCTTGGCGGACGTCGGACGTCCGGCCTTGCGCACAGGGCGGTCAGCGGCGTCTGTCGGCGTTCTGGGAGTCCTGGCCATGATCGTCCTTCGCGCGTCCTGCGCCAGAGGGCGGTTCATCCGCCCTTCCGCGTACCGCGATGATGGCATAAGACCATCACGGAAATGAACGCGTCGCACTCGAAAAAGATGACCCTGATCGCCGCAGCCGCGATCACGACGCCATTGAGCGGCTGTCTCGGTGCATCCGCCTCCAGGACGGAGGCTGTCTCGCCACTGGCGCCGCGGATTCAGGAACTGGTCGATGCCAATCGGCGCTATCCCCGCTGGGAAGATTTTCCGGCAGCGCCGACCGATCTGCCGCCGGTCACTCAGGTCGCGTCGAATGTGCGGCGTCTCCAAGGCGACAGCGCGACGCTGACCAGCGAGATCGCACGCATCGACTGGACGCTCGGCGACGCCGAGGCGCTCGCCGCCGAAACACGCGCGGCCGTGAACGCCGTTCCGGTGTCGCCTGACGCCGTCCGAACCCAGGCGGATATCGAGGCCTTCGCCCAAAGCCTGCGGGACAGGGCCAAGGCTCCGCCGCCGCTCGACCGCCGCCCGACGCGATGACCGGTCGCGCGGGAGGCAGAATCCCGCGATTATGCGCTGATGGCAGACGACGGCGGCGCAAAGACACTGAACGCATTCCTCGGCGTGTCTCGATCCCTGTCCGGGCGCGCCTGGCGTCAACGTCCGGCCGACGCCGCAACGACGCGCGCGCACATGCAGACCCTGAATCTGGAAGAACCGCTGGCCCGGGCCCTGGCGTCGCGGGGTGTTCGCGCCGACCAAGCCCAGGATTTCCTCACTCCGACCCTGCGCGCCCTGTTTCCCGACCCGTCCAGCTTCATGGATATGGATGCAGCGGCCGATGCGATCCTGAACGCCTTACAGGCCAAGGCGAGCATCCATGTCTTCGCCGATTACGACGTTGACGGCGCCTCCAGCGCGGCGCTGCTGGTGCGCTGGTTCCGGGCCATGGACCACGAACTGTCGATCTATGTCCCGGACCGCCTCACCGAGGGTTACGGCCCCAGCGCCAAGGCCTTCGACAGGCTGAAGGCCTCGGGCGCCGATCTGGTCATCACCGTGGACTGCGGCGCGGCGGCGAACGAAGCCCTTGCCCATGCGGCCGCCATCGCCCTGAACATCGTCGTTGTCGATCACCATTTGATGCGCAGCGAGCCGCCGACGGCGTTGGCGGTCGTCAATCCGAACCGGCCGGGCTGCAACTCAGGTCAGGGAAATCTGGCGGCGGCAGGCGTCGTCTTCGTCCTTCTCGCGGCGCTGAACCGGGAGGGGCGGCGGCGGGGCCTGTTCGCCGATAGGCCCGAGCCGGACATTCGCCAGTGGCTGGATCTGGCGGCCCTGGGCGCCATCTGCGACGTGACGGGTCTGACCGGCTTCAATCGTGCCCTGACCGGCCTTGGCCTGAAGGTCATGAGCGACTGGCGTAATCCAGGTCTGCGCGCGCTGCTGACGGCGGCCGGCGCCGAACCGGGACCGGCCAAGAGCAATCATGCCGGTTTCATCCTGGGGCCGCGCATCAATGCCGGAGGACGCATCGGTCGCTCCGACCTCGGCGCACGGCTGTTGTCGACGGATGATCCGGCCGAGGCGGAGGCCCTGGCGATCGAACTCGATGCCCTGAATCTATCGCGGCGCGATGTGGAGCGGGCCGTCACCGACGCCGCCGTTCGTCGAGTCGAGGCGACCGGCGCCCATGCCGACGAAAGCGCGGTCGTCGTCGTCGCTGGCGAGGACTGGCATCCGGGCGTCGTCGGGATCGTCGCCGGCCGTTTGCGCGAGCGCTGGCGCAAGCCGGTAATCGTCATCGGCATAGACCCTGTGACCGGTCTCGGGAAGGGCTCAGGCCGGTCACAGCCAGGCATGAACTTGGGACGCGCGATCCAGGCGGCCTGGGAGAGCGGTATACTTCTCGCTGGCGGCGGTCATGCCATGGCGGCAGGCCTGGCGATTGACGGTGCGCGCGTGTCCGAGCTGACCGTCTTCCTGAACGAGAGACTCGCTACCGAAAGGGTCGAAGCTGTCGCACAGGACGTGCTTGAGATCGACGCCCTGATCGACCCCGCGGCGGCGACGCGCGATCTGTTCGAATCGTTCGAGCGTCTGGCCCCATTCGGCCCTGCCAACCCGGAGCCCAGCTTCGCCCTAAGCGGGGTTCAAGCCCGCGAACCCGTCGCCATGAATGGCGGTCATGTGCGGTGCCGGCTGGTCGGTCCAGATGGCGCGTCGGTCAAGGCCATCGCCTGGCGCTGCGCCGATCTGCCGACGGGCCAGGCGTTGCTGTCGGGGCAGGGCGGGCTGAGTGTCGTGGGCCGGCTGAAGGCTTACGACTGGAATGGCCGCAAGGGCGTGCAGTTCGAGATCGAGGATATCGCCGATCCTCGAATGATCTGACGACGGCTTCAAAAAACTGAAAATCCACGCTTGCACCGCCCCGAGGGCGCGGCTATATCGCCGGCTCTCCCGCGCAGCGGTCCCTTCGTCTATCGGTTAGGACGTCAGGTTTTCAACCTGAAAAGAGGGGTTCGACTCCCCTAGGGACTGCCACGCGGGCAGGACTATGGTTGAGCCTCTTAGGCTCCCTGCAAGCAGCCTAAGCTCAGATAGCAGAAGAGACTGGCGATTATTCGCCAGCGCCTGCGATCCCCCAAACGCAAGCTTCTGCACAGACGCGCATTTTCCGCTTTTCAAAATTTCGCGGAACGGTGTTAAATATAAAACGAGTCCGCTGGAGGCGCGGGCGGGGGTTTTTAAGTGTCTGACTTTAGAGAGACGGAAACGGCGCAGACCGTTCGCGTCACTGGGCGCGTGAAGTGGTTCGACGCCGTCAAGGGCTATGGGTTTATCGTCCCTGACGATCCGACCTTGACCGAAACGAGAGACGTCCTGCTGCATATCAGCAGCCTGCGCGATCTTGGCCGTGACGCGGCCGATGAAGGCGCGACCATCACGTGCGACTGCGTCAAGCGCGCCAAGGGTTGGCAGGCGATCGAGATCCATGACCTGGGCGAGGGCGAAGCGACGCCGGCCGTGCGTCGGCCTGTGACTTCGCCGCCGCCGCGGCCGGTCGCCGAAAGTGACGAACAGTTGGAGACCGCCCTGGTCAAATGGTTCAATCGCACCAAGGGCTACGGATTCGTCGTGCGCGATCGTGAGCCGGGCGATATCTTCGTCCACATCGAAACCCTGCGTCGCTGCGGCCTGGATGATCTGATTCCTGGCGACGCGGTGCGGGTGCGATTCGCCAACGGTCCCAAAGGTCTGGTGGTGGCGGACATCAGAACGGGCGACTGATCCAGCGCCCAGGAGAGGCGTATGATCAAGGCGACGAGACGTTTTGCAATGGCCGGGCTTATCACGCTCGCGCTCGCCGGATGCGCGGCCAAGGCGCCGGTCGGCCCCAATGGCGAGCCTCTGCAGAAGCTGGCCGTAGTAACCACGTCGGGCGAGCATCAGTTCTGGGTCGAAATCGCCGACGAAGAGCCCGAACGTCAACGGGGGCTGATGTTCCGTCCGCCGCTCGAGGCCGACCGCGGCATGCTGTTCCAGTGGCCGGGTGAAGCGCCACGCGAGCAAAGCTTCTGGATGCGCAACACGCCCAGTTCGCTGGACATTCTGTATATCGATCCGCAGGGTCGGATCGTCTCCATCGCTTCACACGCCACGCCCTTCTCCGAGGCGCCGATCCCCTCCAATGGCGCCGCCAACGGCGTCTTGGAACTGCGGGCAGGGCGGGCAGCCGAAATCAACGCCAAGCCGGGCGACAAAGTTTTACATCCTTATTTCAAGCCTTGATTGCGGATCGCGTCGCGAAGTGCCAATAGAGCGCTCCGTTCGGTCCGGGGTGTAGCGCAGCCTGGTAGCGCATCTGGTTTGGGACCAGAGGGTCGGAGGTTCGAATCCTCTCGCCCCGACCAACGGAAGGCCGCTGGATCATATGTCCAGCGCGCGTTATGGCAGGGTCACAGACCCCGCCGTCACTGAGGATTTCGCCATGTTGGCTCGCATCTACCGCCCGGCCAAAACTGCGATGCAGTCGGGCAAGGCCAAGAGCCGCGACTGGCGGCTGGAATTTGAACCGGCGTCGGCGCGCACCATCGATCCGCTGATGGGCTGGACCAGCTCCACCGACATGAACGGCCAGGTTCGACTAAGCTTCGAATCGAAGGAAGAGGCGATCGAATACGCCGAGCGTCACGGCATCGCCTTCCGCTTGCACGAGCCGAACGATCCGCCGGTGATCATCAAGGCCTATGCCGACAATTTCGCCACCAACCGCAAGCAGTCCTGGACGCACTGACGCCTGACGTCTTGCCAGAGCGCCCATAGCTCAACCGGATAGAGCACCCGCCTTCTAAGCGGGATGTTGCAGGTTCGAGTCCTGCTGGGCGCGCCATCTCCGGCGCCTTCGAGGGGCTGATCCATGACCGACCATCAGACCTCGTCCGATCATGCCGTCCGTGTCGCCGCACTCTACCGGTTCGCGCCGGTGGCCGACCCCGAATCCGTACGCAAGACGCTTCAGGCTGTCTGTGATGCTGGGCAGGTCAGGGGGACGCTGCTCGTCGCGCCGGAGGGTCTGAACGGCACCATCGCAGGATCGGAAACAGCCATTGCAGCGGTGCTGTCCGCGATCCACGCCATGCCAGGCTTCGAGACGCTCGAACTCAAATACGCCTGGACAGACGCCCTGCCGTTTCACCGGATGAAGGTGCGCGTCAAACGCGAGATCGTCACCATGGGACAGCCGGATCTGGATCCTGCGACCCAGGCGGGCGTCTACGTTTCGCCCACGGACTGGAACGCCCTGATCGCCGATCCCGAGACCTTGGTGATCGATACGCGCAACGACTATGAGGGCGAGATCGGCGCGTTCGAACGGGCCGTCCAGCCGAATACCCGCAGCTTTCGCGATTTTCCCGACTGGTTCCGGAGCGAAGGTCGCGCTCTGATCGAGCAGACCGGCGCCAAGCGCGTGGCCATGTACTGCACCGGCGGCATTCGCTGCGAAAAATCTACCGCCTTCCTGAAGGCCGAGGGCGTGGAGAACGTCCACCATCTGGAAGGCGGCATCCTTCGCTATCTTGAGACAATCGATGAGGACCAAAGCCTATGGCGCGGCGAGTGTTTCGTCTTTGACGAACGCGTCTCGGTAGGGCAGGGCCTGAGCCAAGGTCCTCATACCTTGTGCCGGGCATGTCGTCTGCCAGTAGACGAGGCGGGTCGTGCTTCGCCTCACTACGTCGAGGGCGTATGCTGCGAGCGCTGTCACGACGCCCGCGACGCGGTCCAGCGGCAGCGATATGCCGAGCGTCACAGGCAGATGGAGATGGCCCGCGAACGCGAAGAAACGCATCTGGGAAAAGCCCAAACGGACTGAAATCGCCTCATCGTTGGGGCGGGCGAGGGAAGAAGGCGCTGGTGCGGGCGGCGTAGGCCTCGAACGCCTTGGGTCTTGATTGTCGCATATGCTCTTCCAGCAAGGGCACGCCCGACACCTTGGTCAAAAGCCAGTACATATAGGCTGGCCCTGTCAGCGCCAGCCAACCCCAAGGCCATTCGCCGCTCAGATTGATGGCGAACACAGGCCAGGCGCACCAACTCACCCATTCGAAGAAATAGTTCGGGTGGCGTGACCAGGCCCACAGACCAACATCGCAGACACCACCCTTGTTGGCCGGGTTGCGTTTGAAGGCCGCCAGCTGGCGATCGGAAACAGCTTCACCAACCAGGGCTCCGACGAAGATCAGTGTCGCGAAGGCATCCTGGAGCGTCAGGCCCGGCGCTGGGTTGCGCGCCGCCGCCATCACGCTGAGCGCCAGGAAGGCGGCGGCTCCGGCTTGCAGCATCAGAAAGCCGAACATCTTGACCTGAAAACCGGCGCCCCAGTCCTCTCGCAGACGCGCGTAGCGAGCGTCTTCGCGCTTCTCGTGGGCGGCGCGGACAGCGATGTGCGACCCTAGCCGCAAGCCCCAAAGGCCGATCAGCAGGGCCGCGAGATACTGGCGCAATGACGGAGCGGCGCCGTCGATCGGAAACAGCGCGACGCCGACGCCGGCTGCTCCCAGTCCGAGCGACCAGAAGGCGTCCGCCCAACCGCCCTGGCCCGTTCGTTTCTGGACCAGCCATGCCGTAGACATGACGACGACGAGAAACAGGGCGGCGACACCCCAAATGGTCGCGAGAGCCGTCACAGGCGAACGAAGGGCTGGATCAGCTTGCCGACCCACCCATCCAGCTGAATCTGACCGTCAAGCGCGACGACGCACAGGCACGGCTCGTCCGACACGACACGGGGTTGGTGCAGCACCTCCGGATCCGCCTCTTCGAAATCGCCAACGTCGAAACGCTGGGTTTCGGTCGCATAGGCGCCCGAGATGACACAGGTCAGCTCGACGCCGCCATGTGTGTGTTTTGGAGTCTCACGACCCGATTCGATCTTCAGAAGAATGACGCGGCAATCACCATCGCGCGGCGCATGGACGTCGCGCACGCGCATGCCGGGTCCGACCCAGCGCCATGGGCCCAGCGCATAGCGTCGCAGAGGCTCGGGCAGCTCGGGCATGTCATTCAGAGGCGCGCTGTGATTGGCTTTGCCGGCATCCGTCTCGATCCGCGCCATCGCCAGGGCAAGCGCATCATTCGACAAGGGGGAGGGGGAGGTCTCGTCCAGAAATTCCCCGCCCACGGCCTGCAGGTCGCGCACCCAGGCGTCATTGGCCGGCCGCATCGCCAGATGCGCCGCCATCACCACAGCCTCGGGCGGGCTGAGCGTGCCTGCCGCATAGGCCAGCAAACGTTCTTCGGAGGGATTGCGCTGAGGTTTCATCGCGCTGCCTCTTCAGACGGCGCGAGGATCAAACGAAGCTTAGTCATGGCGTTACGAATACGGGATTTGACGGTGCCGAGCGGCAGGCCGAGATGTTTGGCGATCTCGGAATGAGAGTTATCCATGAAGAAGGCCAAACGCAGGACCTCCACATGATCAGCGCTGAGCCGCGCCAAGGCATCACGCACGCGATCCGCGTCTTGCGACATCGACAGCAGTTCATCGGGTCGGCGAACGTCATCCCCCGCCAGCTCGATTTCCGGCGTCGGCAGGGGACGCGCGTCACGACGGAGCATGTCCAGCCGACGGTTGCGAGCGATGGTGAAAATCCATGTGGCGGCGCGCGCCTTGGACGAATCAAACAGATCGGCCTTTCGCCACACGGTAAGCATGGCGTCCTGCGCAAAGTCCTCGGCCGCGCCTGGGGTCGCGCCCGACTTGATCAGCCAGGCCTTCAACCGCGGAGCAAAGTAGGCGAAGAGCGCAGCGAAGGCGTCACGATCGCGCCTTAGGGCGATCTGTTCGATCAGACGATCGTGGAGCAGCGGATCAGGCAAGCTGTCGAGCGCCTTCACGCGGTTTGACCGACATGGCGTTGATGTGAAGGATAACGGCTCGGCATGCATGAACACTAATACGCTCAGCGGAAATGTCTGGATCAATCGCGATCCGAACATGACGGCGACCCGTAATCCGTTCATGCCCCAGCGAAAGCGCTGCGGCGTATCTTTCGGAGTTTTCATGCCCCTGTCGCCCGCGACGCCCTCTGCCGAACGCCAAAAGATCGCCGTAGTCGGATCTGGCGTCGCCGCCCTGTCTTCGGCCTGGCTTCTGTCGAAACGCCATGACGTGACGCTTTACGAAAAGGGCGATCGCTTGGGCGGGCATTCCAACACGGTATTGGCCAGCGTGCCTTCCGGCGACATCGCCGTCGACACCGGCTTCATCTGCTTTAACGACGCGACCTATCCCAATCTCATCGCGCTGTTTGAGCATTTGGGGATCGCGACACGGGCGACGGATATGTCGTTCGCTGTCTCACTGGATGACGGACGGTTCGAATATGCCGCGCCCGGCCTGTTTGCTCAGCGTCGCAATGCTCTGCGTCCTCGTTTCTGGTCGATGCTGAGCGAAATCCTGCGTTTCTATCGCGACGCGCCAAAAGATTTGGCGGCGATGTCCGATTCTTCGCTGACGCTCGGCGACTATCTAAAGCGCGAAGGGTTCAGCGAGGCTTTCCGCGACGATCACCTGCTGCCCATGGCCGCCGCGATCTGGTCATCGCCGGCGCACACGCTGATGGACTATCCGGCCGAGTCCTTCATCCGTTTCTGCGGCAATCACGGCCTGCTGAAACTTGTGGGACGCCCGCTGTGGCGCACCGTCGAGGGCGGCAGCCGCGTCTATGTCGAACACCTCGCACGCGCGATCCAGGACATTCGGTTGGACCATGGCGTCACTGCTGTGCGCCGCAGCGATCAAGGCGTCTTCGTTCACGACAGTCAAGGCGGTGTCGAGCGCTACGACCAGGTCGTGATTGGGTCCCACGCCGACCAGGCTCTGGCGATGCTTGCCGAACCGACGACGCAGGAGAAGGCGCTGCTCGGCGCTTTCCGGTACAGCCGAAATCTGACCGTCCTGCATACCGACGCAGGCCTAATGCCGCATCGCCGTCGCGCCTGGGCGAGCTGGAACTACATCGGAGCAGATGACGGCCTGTGCGTCACCTATTGGATGAACCGACTGCAAGGTCTGCCGGGCGACGACCTGTTCGTGACCCTCAATCCACCGCGTCCGCCGCGCGCCGACACGATTTTACGCAGCGAACTCTACGAGCATCCCATCTTCGATCCCGCCGCCATACAGGCGCAGAAGCAGTTGTGGAGCCTGCAAGGGCAGGGGGGCGTCTGGTACTGCGGGGCCCACTTCGGCGCGGGCTTCCACGAGGACGGCTTGCAATCCGGCCTCGCCGTGGCCGAACAACTCGGCGGCGTGCGTCGCCCTTGGTCAGTCGCCAACGAAAGCGGGCGCATTCATTTGACGACGCCGATGGGCGCGCAGTTGGAACGCGCCGCGTGACACTCAGCTCGGCCCTTTATCGCGGCCGGGTCATGCACCGACGCGTTCGCCCCAAGACCCATAGGCTGAGCTATCGCGTCTTCTGGCTTCTGCTTGACCTGTCGGAAATCGATGATGTGGACGCGCGCCTGCGCCTGTTTTCGCGCAATCGGTTCAATCTCTTGTCCTTCCACGACAAGGATTACGGAGATGGTTTTGGCGCCCTGCGTCCTCAGGTGGATGCGTGGATGGCTCAAGCCGGCATTGATCTCGCAGGTGGACCTGTCCGCCTGTTAACCATGCCGCGCGTCCTCGGATACGTCTTCAACCCGATCAGCATCTACTATTGCCATTGGCCCAACGGACGGTTGGCCGCCATGGTGTACGAGGTGACCAGCACCTTCGGCATCCGCCACGCCTATGTCATTCCGATCCCGATCGAAGATCAGGCCGCAGGCGTCATTCGTCAGGGCGCGGCCAAGGCGCTCTATGTGTCGCCATTCATGGGCATGGAGATGGACTACCAGTTCCGTGGCCATACGCCTAGCGATCGCCTGGACATGACCATTGATGGGATAGATGGCGAGGGCGTGCTGATCACGGCCGCCATGGCGGCGAAGCGAGAACGGTTGGAAGATCGCAACATCGCCGCCGCGACGGCAGCGATCCCGCTGATGACATTGAAGGTGGTGGCGGCGATCCATTGGGAAGCGCTGAAGCTCTGGGTCAAGGGCGTTGGTCTAACACAGCAGCCCAAACCGGCAGGCATACCGGTGACCACTCAACGCCAAGCTCAAGAGAGCCGATTGCGCCCCTGAACAATGCGCTCAACATGTCGCCTAAGATATATTATGCGAAGAAATTGTTTTTTATAGGCGGTTGCGTCGTTAGGTGCTGACGTCTGGCATTCCTACAGAAAAGGCAGCTAGATGTCGCGAGCATGTGCTGTAGATCTGCGATGGTCCGGCGATAGCCTCAAATCGGAATCGTTCAACCCGCCCAACTCGCCACGCTCTCTCGCTTTTCGGCCGTAAACCCATTCGAACAGGGGTGATGCCATTAGCGTAGTAATTATGGCCATCAGCACCAGGATTGAGAACAGGGCCGGGCCGATGACACCCTTCTGCAGGCCGATGTTGATGATGATCAGCTCCATCAGGCCGCGCGCGTTCATCAGGGCACCGATTCCCATGGCTGTGGCGTTGTCCTGACCCGTCAGACGCGCGGCGGCCCAGCAGGCGCCGCCCTTGGCGAGGATGGAGCCCAGTAGGATGACGATAGTCACGGCCAGCAATCCCAGGCTGTTGACCATGGTCAGCTGGGTGTTCAGCCCCGAGAAGGTGAAGAACATCGGCAGGAGCACCAGCACGGCGAACGGCTCCAGCTGACGCTTGACCTCGTTGCTCAACAAGCCGCGCGGCATGGCGACGCCCAGGATGAAGCCGCCGAACACAGCATGGATCCCGACCGCGTCCATGGCCCAGGCGCTGAGCATGAACAGGATCAACACGATCCCAAGGACCGTCGAGCTGATCCGTCCTTCCCGCTCGACGATCCGGCCCAGCGGCGCCAGCAGCTTCGGGCCAAGCGTCAGCATGAACAAGGCGAAGGTGCCGCCTCCGGCGATGGCGGTCACCGCCACCATCGGCCCGGCGCCGAAGCTGGCCAGGACGACGGCCAGGATGCACCAGGCGCCGGCGTCGTCGATGGCGCCGGCCGCCAGAGACAGGGAACCCAGCCGCGTGCCGCTGAGCCCCCGCTCATGGATGATGCGCGCCAGCATGGGAAAGGCCGTGATCGAGATGGCCGCGCCCATGAAAAGCATGGCCTGCCAGGTCTGGATGCCCTGCCCGAACAAACCCTCAGCGACCAACCAGGGCGCAATGGCGATGGCGACCACGAAGGGCGCAGCCATGCCGGCCAGCGACACGGCGGCGGCGCTTTTCGCATTGGCTCGGAAGTGGTCGCGACGGAAGCCCAGTCCGACCAAGAACATGTAGAGGCCGACGCCCAGCTGGGCGCCGACGAACAAGATCGACTTCGATTCTTTCGGGATTAGGGCCGCCTGCAGATCGGGCGCCAACAGGCCGAACAAGGACGGGCCCAGGATCACTCCGGCGATCATCTCGCCCACCACCTGAGGCTGGCCGAGATAGCGTTTGGCCAACCAACCCACGATGCGGCAGGCGGCGATGATGATCGCCATCTGCAGGAAGAAGGCCACGCTCAGTTCAGCATTGGTCATACGGCTGTCTCCCCCTCGGCGACCCCCAGCCTACTGCGTCCGAAAGATGGCGTCGCCCTCGTTAAAAGCCAGACGGATATTCTGGGCGGTGACCGCGAAATCCCTCGCGTTGCGCTCGCCTCAAGGCTAATCGACGGCCGCGATCAGCGCCTCGCCAGCGCCGCCGCCACGACCGGCGCCAAGCCGTCGGCGATGATGCGCACCCCTTCGGCGTTGGGATGGATGCCGTCTGGCTGATTGTAGCGGCGATCAAGGGCCACTCCTTCCAGCAGGAAGGGATAGGTCGGAACATCTTCCGTGCGCGCCAGGTCCGCGAAGATGCGATCGAACTCGGCGGCATAGGCACCGTACTGAGGCGGGGCCTTCATTCCTGCGAGCAGGACGGGAATGCCGCGCGCCTTCAGCGAGGCGATGATGGCCTCCAGATTGGATCGGACCGTTTTGGGATCCACGCCCTTCAGCATGTCATTGCCCCCCAGGGCCACGATGCACAGGTCGGTGTCGTCTTGGACGCTGTAGCCGACCCGGGCCAGTCCGCCGCCGGTCGTGTCGCCCGAAACCCCTGCGCCGCGAACCCTCACCCGGAGCCCCTTCGCCCTCAATGCCTCTTCCAGCCGCACCGGCAGAGCCTCGGCCGAAGGCAGGCCGAAGCCGGCGGTGATGGAATCGCCCAACAGGGTCACGATTTTTTCGGGTGCGTCCGAAGGCGCCGCCGTGGGTGAAGGCGACACCGAGGGCTCAGCCGGGGCCTCTGACGTGTCCTCTTTCGAGGCGCTGCATCCGGCAAGGACAAGCCCCACCCCTCCGGTCAAAAGCGTGCGGCGGCGGAGGGACGGCATGGGCGAAGGGGGCTTTGGAGTCATGATCTGCACCCCCATATAGGGATCACCTTTCCTCCTCCCAATCCAGCAGGCGACATATCGATGGCTTCAGCCGCTCCGCTCGTCCTCGACGGCGTCGTCCTCACCCTGCCCTCGGCGGCGGGCCCGGTGGAAATCCTTCGCGGCGTGGACCTGGTCGTAGCGCCGGGCGAGACGGTCGCCATCGTCGGTCCCTCCGGATCGGGCAAGTCGTCGCTGATCTCCATCGCCGCAGGGCTGGAAACCCCGACCAGGGGCCGGGCCATGCTGTTCGGTCAGGATATGGCCGCGCTGGGCGAGGACGGCCGTGCCCGTCTGCGCCGGGGTCGCGCCGCGCTCGTTTTTCAGAGCTTCCACCTGCTGCCCAATATGACGGCCGAGGAGAATGTGTCCGCGCCGCTGGAGTTGGCCCACCGTTCGGAGGCTGTAGCCTTGGCGGGCAGCTGGCTGGAACGGGTCGGCTTGGGCGCCCGGCGGTCGCACTATCCGCACCAGATGTCCGGCGGCGAGCAGCAGCGCGTCGCCCTGGCCCGCGCCCTGGCGGTCGGGCCCGAACTGCTGTTCGCTGACGAACCGACCGGAAATCTGGACGGGACCAACGGCGCCCTGGTCGCAGACTTGCTGTTCGACCTGGTCCACGACAGCGGCGCCGCCCTGGTCATGGTGACCCATGACGACCGTCTCGCCGCGCGCGCGGACCGGATCGTGACGATGCGCGACGGCCGGGTCGTCGCCCCGGCGCAGGCCTCTGCATGAGGCTCGCCTTCCGCTTCGCCCGCCGCGAGCTCCGTTCCGGAATTGCGGGGTTTAGAATCTTTCTGGCCTGTCTGGCGCTGGGCGTGGCGGCGATCGCCGCCTCCGGATCGACCGCAGAGGCCTTCCGCCAGGGGCTGGCCAGTCAGGCGCGCGAGATTCTCGGCGGCGACGTCGTCTTCAGCCTCGACCAGGGCCGGTTCAGCCCCGACCAACGCGCCGCCTTCGCCGCCCTGGGGCCCGTCGCCTATTCGGTGCGAGCCAACGGCATGGCGGAAACCGGAACCGGTCAGCGTCGTCTGGTCGATATGCGCGGGGTCGACGCCGCCTACCCCTTGGTCGGCGCGGTCGAACTGTCGGGCGCCCCTGATCTGGCTACGGCCTTGCGGGTCGAGAACGGTTTGGCGGGGGCCGTCGTCGAGCAGGGCCTGCTGGACCGATTGAAGCTCAAGCTCGGCGACACCTTCACCGTCGGCGGCGCGCGGTTCGTCGCCCGCGGCGTCCTTCTGGCCGAACCCGACCGCCTGGGTCGGGGCTTTGCGCTCGGGCCGCGCGTGGTGACAACGGTTGCCGCTGTCGAAGAGGCCGGCCTGCTCGCGCCCGGCGGACTGTTCGGCGAGGCGGTGCGCATCGCCCTTCCCGGCGGCGTCGACCCCAAGGCCGCCATCGCTGGCGTCGAAAAACGGTTTCCTCAAAGTCGGCTCGAAGCCCGGGATCGGTCGGAGGCCGCCGCCGGCGCCGGACGGCTGATCGATCAGCTGGAGTATTTCTTGGGCTTCATCGGCCTGGCCTCTCTGGTGGCCGGCGGTCTCGGCGTCGGGGGCGCCGTTTCGGCCTATCTCGAGGGGCGCAAACCGTCCATCGCGACGCTGAAGGCGCTGGGCGCCGAGGGCGGGCTGATCCGCGACATCTACCTGATCCAGATCGGCGTGTTGACCGCCGTCGGGGTCGCTATCGGGCTGTTTATCGGGGCCGTCGCACCGCTGGTCATCGGCGTGCTGGCGAAGGACCGCCTGCCTATCCCCGCCCTCTTCGCGGTCTATCCGGCGCCAATGGTCAAGGCCGGAGCATTCGGACTTCTGGCGGCAGCGGCCTTCGCGCTTGCGCCCCTGGCCCGCGCCCGCGCCACACCGCCTTCCGCCTTGTTCCGTCGCCAGCTTACCGACCGACCTGTTCTCGGCGTCGAACTGGTCTTCGCTGTCCTGGCCGCCATCGGCCTGGCGGGTCTGGCCCTTTGGACCGCGCCGTCCAAGCTTGCAGCGGCGGCCTTGATCGGCGGCACGGTCGTCGCCTTCGCCCTTCTGTGGGCGCTCGGCCGTACGGCGGCTTTCCTGGCCGGGCGTTTGAGACGACACGCCGGCGGCGCGGTGCGGCTGGGCCTGGCCAACCTCGCCGGTCCGCGCTCGGCGGCGCGCACCGCCTCCCCCGCCATCGGCCTGGGCGTCGCGCTTCTGGCCATGGTCGTCCTGATCCAGTCCAGCCTGCTGGGCCAGATCACCGAGGTCGCACCACGATCGGCCCCATCCGTCGTCTTCACGGAAATCCCCGCTGATCGCGGCGCGGCGTTCGATGCGGCGGTGGCGAAGGTGATGGCGACGCCCGGACCGTATCGCTATCGGCGCCTTCCCCTGCTGACTGGGCGGATCATGCGGTTGAAGGGCGCACCGGTCGATGTGGATGCCCTGCCTCAAGGCGAACGCTGGGCCTTCGATCAGGATATTCTTCTGTCCGCCCTGGCCGGCGCGCCGGACGATGCGAATGTCGTGTCCGGCAAATGGTGGGCCGCCGACTATGCCGGTCCGCCTGAGATCGCGCTCTCTCGGGATCTGGCCAAGGCTGCCGATCTCAAGGTGGGCGACAGCCTGACCCTGCAACTGCTGGGCCGCGAGATGGACGTGCGCATCGCCGCCCTTCGTCGGACAGAGCCGGGCGGGTTCGGGACCAACTTCCTGCTCGTCCTGAACGCCGCCGCCATCCAGGGCGCCAATCCGCGCAGCGTCGCCATCGCCCGCGCCTCCCCCGCCGAGGAACACGCCCTGACGCAGGCGCTCGGCGCAGACTTCCGAGAGGTGAACATCATCAGCGTCCGCGAGCAGCTCGAGGCCGCCGCCACCCTGTTCGACCGCCTCGCCCTGGCCATTCGCGGGGCCGCGGCCGTCGCCGGACTCGCGGGCCTGCTCGTCCTCATCGGGGCCATTGCGGCGGGCGTGCGTGAGCGGGCGCGCGAGGCCGCCGTGCTCAAGGTGCTGGGCGGTTCCCACGCCCAGATTCTGACCGCCTACCTCGTTGAGTACAGCCTGGTCGGCGCGATCGCCGGTCTGGCCGGCCTTCTTCTCGGCGCCGCCGGCGCCTGGCCTGTCGTGACCCTCGCGTTCAAGGCGACCTGGAGCGTGGACTGGACTGGCGTCGTTCTTCTTCTGACCGGCTCCACGGGCGTCGCGGCTCTGGGCGGCGGGGTGGCGGCCTTGCACGCCCTTTCGCGGCGGCCAGCGCCGGTTCTTCGATCAGATTGACTGCGTCGAGGCCTAGTCGTCTAATTAATCTGCGTCAGTTCACAGTCGGATCAATGAGGAACTTCTCACCGGACGCTTTGCACTAGGATTGAAGGTTAGAGGCGCTCCCTGAGTAGCCGTTACACCGTCGGGAAGCGGCAGACCGCCGCGCGTCCTGATCTTCGTTAGGTCGGCGTACATTCCGTCCCCGATCATATCGACCCCACGCCCGATCCAGTCCTTGGCCTGATCGCCGGCGGCGATAACGATACCTGCTCCTCGTTTTCGACCGGAAGCGACTAATTGATCCGGCCAGCGATGGCGCCCATCCGTGACTGTGGAGTGTCCAAGCGAACCCGCAGTTGGCCATCCGGCATATCCTTCCAGCCGATCCATATGGCTTGACAAAAGCTCAACGCTTGACGCAAATAAGAACAAATGGAGAACGTCAACAGAGCTGAGCGATTATCCCTTTTACGTCAAAAACTCACGACGTTCGAAAAGAGAGATACGGATAATTGCCTTAAAAATCAGACGCCTGATGCATTATCTCGTATTTTTAAGCAGGGAGCGGTTCATGAGTTATATGCGTCCACTGCGGCCGACGCTGTAGCGGTAAACGCCTTTGCTTTGATGGCTGGCGCAATGTCCTCAAACGGACGGCGCATAGTGTGGGCAGTGCACTCAATGATGATTTCTGAATTTGGAGATCCTTATGGTGGTGGTATCGAAGAAATAGGAATTGAAACATCTGAAATATTATTTGCAAAAGCCCCCAATATAAAAAGCCTTCTAATTATTGGTGAGGAATCATTAAAGACCTCGTCAGTCGGTTCTGTTGTGATTAGCGCGTGGGGCGATTCCAAAGACCTGTCATTGACCGCAAGTCGACGCCTTGCTCTGGCGGCCAAGTCTGAAGGCGCTACGCTTTTTTTTATGCGTGCTGGGGCCGAACCAACTCCAAGCGCGGCTGAAACAAGATGGTCTGTGAAAGCAACAGCCTCCGTCCCTCTGGCCGGAGGCGCGCCGGGTCATCCATCTTTCTCGCTTACTCTGCTGCGACACAGAGGCGGCGGCGAAGCGAAAAACTGGGTCTTGGAGTGGGATCGTGACGCCCGATTGTTCCGTGAGCCCGCGCCGCTACCTCGCGCTGTGGTTCCCATGGCTGCCCAGCGACCGGCTGAAGCGCGAGGCGAGAGCCCGCGACGCGTCGCATGAAACTCGGCCTGACCCAACGCCGGTGGTTTTGGTCGAGAAGGTCTGCGGCGCCCTTCGTCTGGCGGCTATTGATCCGGCTGCGGCGCAAGCTGGACTGATGCCGGGCCTGACTCTGGCGGACGCTCGGGCGCGAACGCCGAGGCTTCACACCATCGTCCACAGACCGAGAGCGGATTTGGTCCTGTTGCGGCAGATGCTTGAGGACTTCAGCCGCTTCACCCCAATGATCGCCGAGGACGCGCCGCACGGACTGATGCTGGACATTACTGGCTGCGCCCATCTGTTCGGCGGGGAGGATAGCTTGGTGCGCGCCGCGCATCAGCGTGCAGGGCGTATCGGCTTGGAGGTACGCAGCGGCTTGGCGTCTACGCCTCAAGCGGCGCGAGCCCTGGTCCGTTTCGGGCGGGGCGGCCTGTACGATGCACGGCAGGTTCGACAAGCCGTACGCCGACTGCCGATCACCGCGCTGGAACTGTCAGAGCGCGACACCCAGGCTCTACAGCGTGCGGGCCTGAAATGTATCGCTGATTTGGACGACCGCCCACGCGCGCCATTGACTGCCCGCTTCGGCGCCGATTTTCCTGCGAAACTGGCGCGCGTCCTCGGGGACGAAGACGTTCGGATTACGCCGCATCGCCCGCCGCCGCCCATCGTTATGGACCGCGTCTTCTTCGAACCCGTTCTCACCGATGCGGATGTGGATCGCGTTTTATCCGACCTGATGGTCGACACTTCCGATCGGCTGGACCAAGCAGGCCAAGGTGGGAGGGCGTTCGAGGCCGGCTTTTACCGCGTCGATGGTCAAATCCGCCGCATCGTCGCACGGACGGGTCACCCGACACGCGATGTGAATGTGGTGTTGCGCCTGTTCCGAGAACGTCTGGCGGCCTTGGCCAATCCGCTGGATCCCGGTTTCGGCTTCGATCAGATGCGGCTGTCGGTTCTAGAAACCCAGACGTTGAAACCGGCTCAGCGCGGCCTGGACGGCAACCGTGCGGACGGCGAGGATTTCAGTCGCCTTATCGATCGACTGACGGCGCGTCTGGGTCCTGAGGCGGTTCTAAGTTTCGAGCCTCTTGGGTCACACATCCCCGAACGCGCCGGTCGGATGGTCCCCGCGACGATGAAGACCCTGCAGCCGATCCACGACTGGCCCGATCTCGATCCTGACGATCCGCCCCTGCGCCCCCTGCAGATATTCGATCCGCCTCAACCTGTTGAGACCTTGGCGGAAGTGCCGGACGGTTCGCCCCTGCGCTTCCGCTGGCGCCGTGTGTTGCACGAGGTGGCTCTGGCCGAGGGGCCGGAGCGGATCGGCGGCGAGTGGTGGCGCGCGCCGGACCAGAAGACGCGCGACTATTACAGGGTCGAGGACCGTAAAGGGCGCCGCTTCTGGCTGTTCCGCCAAGGTCTTTATGGTGAAACCGGCGAACCGCGTTGGTTCGTGCATGGTCTTTTCGCATGATTGCGCCCGCCTACGCCGAGTTGGCCAGCGCCAGCAATTTTTCCTTTCTGCGAGGTGCGTCGCATCCCAAAGATCTGATACTGACGGCTATATTGAGGGGTCATACGGGCCTGGGACTGGCCGATCGCAATACGGTCGCCGGTGTGGTGCGGGCATGGAGCGCCCTGAGGACCATCCGCGAGGACGGCCTGTCGCCGCCCGATGTCGTGCGGGCTGGCGGCGGGCCCGGAGAAGTGGCCTATGTCGAGGATCCGCTTAATGATCCCGCCCTGTCCCAAATGGTGAAAGAACGGGCCGCGACCTTCAAACTGGCGACGGGCGCGCGGCTGGTCTTCAACGATGGGACGCCCGACATCCTCGCCTATCCCGAGACGCGCGCCGGCTGGGGACGACTGACGCGGCTGCTGACCCTGGGCAATCGCCGGGCGGTGAAGGGGCAGTGCGAGATCGGACTGCGCGATCTGCTGGCCGCGCCCGAGGATCTGCTGCTGATCCTCATGCCGGGCGAACGGTTGAATGGCATTGATCAGGTCTTAGCGCAGTTGACCGATGCGTCGCCCGGCGCAGTCTGGCTGGGCGCGGTGATGGGGCGGAACGGCGACGACCGTCGAAGACTGGCCCGGCTGAAGACACTGTCAGAGCGAAGCGGCGCACCGCTTCTGGCCGTCAACGATGTCCTCTATCACGACCCGATCCAACGCGATCTGCAGGACGTGTTGACCTGTATTCGCGAAGGCGTGACGATCGAGGACGCAGGCCGACGCCTGAACGCCAATGCCGAACGCTGGCTGAAGCCGCCCGCCGAAATGGCCCGCCTGTTCCGCGATGCGCCCGAGGCGCTGGTCGAGACCCAGCACGTCTTGTCTCGTATCGGCTTCGATCTGGGCGATATCAGTTACCAGTATCCTGAAGAGACCACCCCGCCTGATGAGACGCCGCAGGGCTGGCTGGAACAGCTGACCTGGCGACACGCCGAGATGCGTTATCCCGACGGCGTGCCCGACAAGGTCAAGGCGCTGCTGGATAAAGAGCTGATCTTCATCGCAAAGGCCGGCTACGCGCCGTATTTCCTGACGATCTACGACATCGTGCGTGTGGCGAACGACAAGCGGATTCTATGCCAGGGTCGAGGTTCGGCGGCCAACTCGGCTGTCTGTTACGTGTTGGGCATCACGGCGGTGGACCCGGCGGAATCCGATCTGTTGTTCGAACGATTCCTTTCCACCGACCGTGGCGAGCCGCCCGACATCGACGTCGATTTTGAGCACGAGCGGCGCGAAGAGGTCATCCAGCACATCTATGCTCGCTATGGCCGCGAGCGCGCCGGCATCGCCGCCACCGTCATTCGTTATCGCCCTAAGAGCGCCATCCGTGACGTCGGCAAGGTCCTCGGTCTGACCGAGGACGTCACCGCCCGTCTGGCCTCCAGCCAGTGGGGCAGTTGGGGCAGTGAGATCGGCGAGCGCCATGTCGAACAGGCGGGCCTCGATCCCGCCAATCCCATGATCCAGCGTGCGGTGAGGATGGCCATGCGGCTGCTGAACTTCCCCCGCCACCTGTCCCAGCATGTCGGGGGATTCGTCCTGACCCAGGACCGGCTGGACGAACTGGTCCCCATCGGCAATGCCGCCATGCCGGATCGCACCTTCATCGAATGGGACAAGGACGACATCGATGCACTCCGCCTGATGAAGGTCGATGTGCTGGCGCTCGGCATGCTGACCTGCATCCGCAAGGCGTTCGACCTGATTCGCGCCCATCACGGGGACGATTGGGCGCTGCATACGATCCCGCGCGACGATCCGGCCGTTTACGACATGCTGTGCAAGGGCGACTCCATCGGCGTATTTCAGGTCGAGAGCCGCGCCCAGATCAACATGTTGCCCCGTCTGAAGCCACGCCGCCTTTATGACTTGGTGATCCAGGTCGCCATCGTCCGGCCCGGTCCTATCCAGGGCGACATGGTTCACCCCTATCTCCGCCGTCGCAACGGGCTGGAGGAGCCGGACTACTCAAGCCCGGGGCCGCAGTATCCTGAAGACGAACTGAAACAGGTTCTGGAAAAGACCCTGGGCGTGCCCCTGTTTCAGGAACAGGCCATGAAGGTTGCCATGGTCGCGGCCGAGTTCAACGAAAAGGAAGCCAACGGCCTGCGCAAGGCCATGGGCACCTTCCGAGGCGACGGCACACTGCACACCTACGAAGACCGAATGGTCGGCCGCATGATCGAACGCGGCTACGATCCAACCTTCGCCCAGCGTTGCTTCGACCAAATCAAGGGTTTCGGATCCTATGGCTTTCCGGAAAGCCACGCGGCCTCTTTCGCCCAACTGGTCTATGTCTCGTCGTGGATTAAATGCCACTATCCAGCGGCCTTCGCCTGCGCCTTGCTGAACAGCCAGCCGATGGGGTTCTACGCCCCGGCCCAGATCGTGCGCGACGCCCGCGAACACGGCGTCGAAGTGCGGCCGGTCGATGTTTCCTACAGCGGCTGGGACAACAGTCTGGAAGGTTCGGACAGAACGCCGGCGTTGCGTATCGGCCTACGCCAGATTGAGGGCTTCCGCGGAGATTGGGCAGAGGCGCTCGCCGCCGCCCGCGCCTTCCCGATACGCGACATCGAGGCCCTGGCCAGGCACGCCGCCCTGCCGTCTGCCGCTCTGCGCAAACTGGCGGACGCCGACGCCTTCCGCTCGCTGGGGCTGGACCGGCGTGAAGCCCTGTGGGCCGTGCGACGCCTGCCCGACGATGCGCCGCTGCCGTTGTTCGCCGCCGCAGACGCCCGCGAGCTCGGCGCCGAACCCGACGCCCGGTTGCCGACCATGCTGCTAGGCGAGCATGTTGCCGCCGACTACCAGACACTGCGCCTGTCTCTGAAGGCTCACCCAATGGCCATCCTGCGCCCGATCTTCGACGCCGAAGGTTTCCTGACCTGCGCCCAGACCGAAGCGAAACGCGGCGGCGCCCTGGTGCAGGTCGCCGGTGTTGTTCTAGTGCGTCAACGGCCTGGCAAGGGAAACGCCATCTTCGTCACTTTGGAAGACGAGACCGGCATTACCAACGCCGTTCTTTGGGCGCGGATGTTCGAACAGTTTCGCCGTGAGGTCATGGCCGCCCGCCTGATGGCGGTCGAAGGCGTGGTTGAAAAGAGCCCCGAAGGCGTCGTCCACTTGGTCGCCCGCCGCGTCATCGATCGCTCCAGCGAACTGTCCCGCCTATCTCAGTATCACGAAATCAGCGTCCAACTCGCCCGCGCCGATGTCGTCGCCCATCCCCAGACACCCCGCCATCCGCCGCATAGCCATCCCCGTGATGTGCGTATCCTGCCCGGATCTAGAGATTTTCATTGATCCAAAATTGCGGGACCGAAATCAAAATGTCACTTTTGATTCCCGATACTCCACTGCTCGAACAACGCCTTCGGCAAGGCATCGAAGAGGTCGTCTGAGGTTAGTCCGGGACCAAAGCGTTCGGCGGCGTCGGAATGAAGCCAGACGGCGGCGCAAGCGGCATCGAAGCTGTTCATGCGCTGGGCGGCCAATCCGCCGATCATGCCGGCCAGGACGTCGCCGGTTCCGGCCGTCGCCAGCCATGGCGAACCATTGCCATTTCGGCGGACGCGGCCGTCAGGCGATGCGATCAGTGTCTGTGCGCCCTTCAGGACGATCGTCGCCTGGGCCGCTCGCGCCGCATCTTGAACGGCCGTTTCTCGCCCTTGCGCAAGCAGGCCTGGGAACAGTCGCTCGAACTCGCCTTCATGCGGCGTCAGGATATCGTCGCGATCCAACACGGCGAACAGTTCAGCAGTCCGACCTTTGAAGACCGACAGACCATCGGCGTCGATCACCAGAACGGCGCCGGTCGAGCCGAGCGCCTGGATGTTCGCGATCGTCGCATCGTCCAAGCCTGCGGCCGGACCGATCACGACGGCGTCGCTGCCGGCGGCTTTTCGACTTAAGTCTTCGGGTGAAGAAAAGGGCGTCAGCATCACCGCCTGAACCGCCGGCGCGATCACCGACGCTGCATCTGGCGGACAAAGGATTCGCACGACCCCGGCGCCCATCCTGAGGCCCGCATGGGCTGCAAGCCGCGCAGCGCCGGTGTGATGCGCCCTTCCCGAAACGACCGCCAAACGACCGCGCGCATGCTTGTGCGTTTCTGCGCTCGGCCAAGGCAGAAAATTGCGCCAGGTTGCCGGGTCGTTGGTTTCTATCATCCGCGTTCCGATTATCCTTCGCCAGCCTGCGAAAATCGCTTGCTTTGAGCGGCCCTGCTGTGTCCCATTCGCGCCCGAGCGCCGCTGCATTCCGTGCGCCGCTCCGGGGTCGCCATGAAGAAAATCGAAGCCATCATCAAGCCCTTCAAGCTGGATGACGTCAAAGAGGCGCTCCAGGACGTGGGCGTGCAAGGCATGACTGTGCTGGAGGCCAAGGGATATGGTCGCCAGAAGGGTCATTCCGAACTGTATCGCGGCGCGGAATACGTCATCGACTTCCTGCCCAAGATCAAGATCGAGGTGGTCGTCGCCGACGACCTCGCACCCGCGGTTGTCGAGGCCATTCAGACCTCGGCCCGCACAGGCAAGATCGGCGACGGCAAGATCTTCGTGTCCGACGTCGCCGAGGTAATCCGGATCCGCACCGGCGAAACCGGAGCCCAAGCCGTCTGACCTGACTACCCTCCCCGGCCCTCGGCCCTCGGGTCGCTGTCCGGTCTCCTCCCCAAACGACAAGAACAGGACTTTTCGAGAATGAGCGCCAGCAAGATCCTCAAAGAGATCAAGGATGAGGAGGTCCAATATGTGGACGTCCGCTTCACCGACACGCGCGGCCGTTTGCAGCACGTCACCTTCGACGTCGACCTGGTCGACGAGGACTTCCTGAACGAAGGCACGATGTTTGACGGTTCGTCGATCGTGGGCTGGAAGGCCATCAACGAGTCCGACATGCTGCTGAAACCGGACCTGACTACGGCTTACATAGATCCCTTCTATCAGCAGAAGACGATGTTCCTGTTCTGCGACGTGCTGAACCCGGACACCGGCGAGCCCTACAACCGCGACAGCCGCTCGATGGCCAAGAAGGCGCTGTCCTATGTCCAGTCGTCTGGCGTGGGCGACCAGGTCTTCTTCGGACCGGAAGCCGAGTTCTTCATCTTCGATGACGTGCGCTGGTCCACCCAACCGCACGACACCGGCTACAGCTACGATTCGACCGAGCTGCCGGCCAACACCGGCGCTGAGTATTCCGAAGGCAATATGGGACATCGCCCTGGGCCCAAGGGCGGCTATTTCCCCGTCAATCCGGTCGATTCCGGCCAGGACCTGCGCGGCGAAATGCTGGGCGTCATGCGCGATCTGGGCCTTCAGCCCGAGAAGCACCACCACGAGGTGGCTCCGGCTCAGCACGAACTAGGCCTGAAGTTCTCGGACCTGCTGACCATGGCCGACCGGCTGCAGCTTTATAAGTACGTGATCCACAATGTGGCCCACGCCTACGGCAAGTCGGCGACCTTCATGGCCAAGCCGATGTTTGCGGACAACGGTTCGGGCATGCACGTCCACATGTCGATCTGGAAGGACGGCAAGCCCCAGTTCGCCGGCGACCAGTACGCCGGTCTGTCGCAGGAATGTCTGTGGTACATCGGCGGCATCATCAAACACGCCAAGGCCATCAACGCCTTCGCCAACTCGACCACCAACAGCTACAAGCGTCTGGTCCCCGGCTATGAAGCCCCGGTCAAGCTGGCCTATTCGGCCCGCAACCGTTCGGCCTCGATCCGCATCCCACACGTCTCCTCGCCCAAGGCCAAGCGTCTGGAAGCCCGCTTCCCCGATCCGATGGGCAACCCCTATCTGACCTTCGTCGCCCTGCTGATGGCCGGCCTGGACGGGATCGAGAACCGGATTGATCCGGGCGCGCCCGCCGACAAGAACCTCTACGACCTGCCGCCGGAAGAGCGCGGCTCGATCCCCGAGGTTTGCGGCTCGCTGCGTGAAGCGCTGGAGAACCTAGATAAGGACCGCGCCTTCCTCAAGAAGGGCGGCGTCATGGATGACGACTTCATCGACAGCTACATCGAACTGAAGATGGAAGAGGTGATGCGTCTGCAACTGCACCCGCACCCGGTCGAGTTCGACATGTACTACAGCTGCTGATCACCTGATCGCAGTCAAGACAAAGGGCCGGGGATCGCTCCCCGGCCCTTTTTACATGGCCTCGCTGCTTCAAGCAGCGATCGACACGCCGACGTGGCGCTAAGCGATCTCGGCTTCCAGATCGTCCGCCTTCTTGCGGCGCAGCTCGATCAGTCGCACGCACCAGATTGAAATTTCGTAGAGAATGACCAGCGGCACGGCCAGCATCAGTTGGCTGATCGGATCGGGCGGCGTGACGACCGCCGCGACCACGACCACGGCGACGATGGCGTAGCGCCGACCGGCCGCCATGACCTTGGAACTGATCAGGCCGGCGAGGCCTAGTAGGGTCGTGACCACAGGCAGCTGGAAGCAAAGCCCGAATGCGAGCAGCAGCGAGGTCACCAGGCTGAGATAGTCGGAAATCTTGGTGGTTTGCGCCACGGATATGCCGTCGGTGGCCACCTGCTGGCTCAGCGAAAACAGCATCACGAACGGCAGCATGACGTAATAGACCAACGCCCCGCCTAGGCAGAACATCACAGGCGCGGCGATCAGGAACGGCAGAAACGCCCCACGCTCGTTGCGATAGAGACCCGGCGCGACGAATCGGTACATCTGCCACGCCATGACGGGGAAGGTCAGGACCGCCGCACCGAAGGCCGCGATCTTCATCTTGGTGAAGAGCTGTTCCAGCGGCGCCGTGGCGATCAGCTGGACAACGGCGGCGCTGCCCGGCGGATAGGGTCTGATTCCCGTCATCACCGCGATCAGTTCGATGGGATTGGCGTGATCGCCGGTCGCCAAGGCAGCGGCATGGATCGCCACTGCGGCCTGATACGGCTTGATCAGCGCAATCTGGATCTGATTGGCGAAGGTGAAGCAGAGGATGAAGGCCAGGAAGAAAGCCACCACACATATGAGCAGCCGTCCGCGCAGCTCGATCAGGTGATCCATCAGGGGCGCGCGTGACGCCTCGATCTCGGCCTCGTCACGATCGGAAGGCGTCACAGGTCAGCGGCTTTCTTGCGCGAGGTCTTGGGCTGGGCGGCTGCAGGCTTGGTCTTGACCGCAGTCGCCGCGGTCTTCGGTTTGGCGGCTGAGCGGGGTTTGGCCTTTGCCGATCCGGAAGCACCCGTCGCGGTCTTTGCCTTGGGGGCTGTTCGTTTGGATTTCGTAGCCATGACGGGCTCAACAGGCGCTGGAGTATCCGGCCATTCGTCGGCCGCAGTCGTCATGACCGGCGCCTCCGGCTCCGGCGCAGGCAGGGCAGCCGCCGCAGTCGGCCCGGTCAATCCGGCGTTGATGTCCTTAAAGGCGGTGTCCGCCTCGGCGCCCAAGGGATACATGGCCCCCTGCCCCGTCCGCAGCGCCTCGACCTCCTTGCGCAGGTCATCCAGTTCGGACTGACGCGCCATCTCGTCGAAACTGGATCGGAACTCGTTGGCCATGGCGCGCGCCTTGGCCACCATCTGACCGACGCGACGCATCAGGACAGGCAGGTCCTTTGGCCCCACGACAAGCAGGGCCACCAGACCGATCACCACTAATTCGAAACCCCCGATACCGGGGCCGAGCCCGCCCATGCGTCAGCCCTTACTGACGACGACTAGCGCTTCAGCTCTTCCTTTTCCGACTCGGTCCGCGGCAGCGAGCTGACGCCCTCGTGCGGGCCGTCCTTCTTGTCTTCGTCTTTCAGGCCGTCCTTGAAGGCGCGGATGCCCTTGGCGGCGTCACCCATGATGCCCGACAGCTTGCCCCGGCCGCCGAACAGCAGCGCGATGACGACGATGACGATGGCCCAATGCCAGATGCTCATGGAGCCCATGGCTAATCTCCTCGCGGGGATCGGTCATCCGATCCCATCCACTCTTATTCGACCCGCATATAGGCGCAGTGATGGCCCTGCGCCAAGGGAGGCTGTAGGTCTGCGCGACCATGAATCCCTCCGATCACGTCATCATCCACACCGACGGCGCCTGCAAGGGCAATCCGGGCCCCGGAGGCTGGGGCGCCGTGCTTCAGGCCGGCGGCGGTCACGAAAAGGAATTATGGGGCGGCGAGGCCAACACGACCAACAATCGCATGGAGCTGATGGCCGCCATAATGGCGCTGGAAGCCCTGAAACGGCCCTGCAAGGTCGAACTGCATACTGACAGCAAATACGTCATGCAGGGGATCACCGAATGGATGCGCGGCTGGAAGGCGCGCGGTTGGCTGACGGCCGATAAGAAGCCTGTAAAAAACGCAGACCTGTGGCAGCGGCTGGACGCGGCGCGCCTGCGTCACGACGTGAAATGGCGGTGGGTGAAGGGTCATGCCGGCCACGAAATGAACGAACGCGCCGACCAACTGGCGAATCGCGGTGTCGCGGAACTGCCCCGGCGCTAGACCGCTTCCACCTCCTCATCCGGCTCGGCTGGACGTCGGCGGACCCGCGATCCGCTCATCACGGCGCCGAACAGGGCCGTGACGGCCGCAATCTGGAACCCGTGACCGACGCCGTTGATCGGTGCGGCTGACAGCAGGAAGGCCACCACCACGGCGCCCAGGGATTGGCCGACGACCCGCGCCATGCCCAAGGTTCCACCCGCTGCCCCGGCGCGGTCCTTCGGGGCTTCCGACAACATCGCGCGATTGTTGGGCGACTGGAAAAATCCGAAGCCCGCGCCGCAAAGCGCCATGCGCCATATGATGTCGAAATGGGTCGAATCGGCACTGAGAAAACTGAGCGCCATCAGGCCTCAAGCAAACAGGCTAAGGCCGATGGCGCCCAGCACGCCCGCCGAATAGCGATCGGAAAGATAGCCAGCCAACGGCGCAGCAATCATGGTCGCCAGTGGCCAAGGCGTCATCAGCAGGCCGGTCTCGACGGCCGTAAGCCCCAACGCGCCCTGGAGAAAGAAGGGCAAGGCCACGAACGCCATCATCTGGGCGGCGAAAGATATGATCGATGTGGCGACCGACAGGCTGAACATCGGTCGCGCCAGCAGGTCGAGGGGGATTAACGGCGACGTTCGCGAGCGCTCGTGGCGAATCAGCAAGATCCCGGCTGCCAGCCCCGCCCCCGTCAGACCGAACCCCAAAATGGCCGCCTCACCGTGCGCGAGCGACTGAAGGCCTGTGATCAGAAGGCCGAACGCGGCGGCGTTGAGCGCAGCCCCGAGCTAGTTCAGCTTTCGCGGCTGAAGTCGGTTGTGCGGCAGGGTGAAACCCGCCAGCGACACCGCCAGCAAGCCGATCGGCACATTCAGTGCAAACAGCCAGCGCCAGTGTCCGACAGCCAAGATAGCGCTTGCGATTGTGGGCCCCGCCGCAGCCGCCAGCGAAACGATCACCGCGTTGATTCCGACCGCGCGACCCAGCAGTCGCTGCGGATAGGTGTAACGGACCAAGGCCCCATTGACGCTCATGATGCCTGCCGCTCCGAAGCCTTGGATGACCCGGGCGAGGCTGAGCGTCTCGATGGAATTGGCGAACAGACAGGCGATGGAGGCCAGGGTGAAGACGGCCAGACCCGCCTGTGACACACGCCGATAGCCAACGATCTCGCCCAGCGACGCCAGTGGCAAAAGAGCGACCACGATGGCGATCTGATACGCGTTGACGATCCAGATCGAGGCGGCCGATGACGCCTGTAAATCCTGCGCAATCGACGGCAGCGCGACATTGGCGATCGCGCCATCCAGAACGGCAAGCGTGATCCCCAGACCGATGGACACGATGGCCCAATAGCGCCTGGGTGTCGGCAAACCGTCCGTGACGGCGTTCTGTATGTCTCTCATGCCTGACGAACGCCGATGCGACCGTTGCGTTCAGACGGGCGACTGCACCGTCAGCAACGAGCCGCTCACGCGCATCACGACGACATCCTGTCCTTCGATCGGCGCCTCGCCAATGATCTCGGCCGGCCATTCAGCGCCGGAGATGAAGACGCGACCGCGACCCGCGACAAACGTCTCGACCACCCGCGCACGCTGGCCAACCAGACGGCTGTCTCGGTCATTGATGTCGGGACCATCGGGATTGGCTTTGGAGATCAGACGGCGGGACAGCAGGGTGGCGATGACGGTCAGAACCGCGAATACGGCGACCTCGCCCGGCAACCCCAACCGCACGCCCGCCGCCGTCATGACCGCGACGACGCCGGCCGACACGGCCGGCCACAGCAGCCACTCGGTCGAGAACATCGCCTCGACCGCCAGCAGCAGAACCCCGATCGCCAACCAGATCCAGAACGGCTGGGCTACATAAAGATCAGCAAGCGACATCATCGGTCAGCCTCCGTGGATCAGGCCGAGGGTGGAACGGAGCCCCCGGCGGGGCGGCGGGGCGGCGCGGGGCGCACGGGTGGGGTCGCGCCCGAGTTCTGATCCTTAGCCAGGCTCACCATCTCGCCGATGCCGGCGATTGTGCCGACCAGGGCACCCATTTCAGCAGGCACGATGACGGTGCGCTGCTGCGGGCTGCGCGCCAGTTCCGCAAAGGCCTCGACGTATTTCTGAGCCACGAAATAGTTGATGGCGTTGACGTCCCCGCGGGCGATGGCTTCCGACACCATGGCCGTGGCGCGGGCCTCGGCCTCAGCCTCGCGCTCGCGCGCCTCGGCGTCGCGGAAGGCGGCTTCCTTGCGGCCCTCGGCCTGAAGGATGGCGGCCTGTTTGGCACCCTCGGCGCGGGCGATTGCGGCGGATTTTTCGCCGTCGGCCTCGGTGATGACGGCCCGACGTTCACGCTCGGCCTTCATCTGGCGGGCCATGGCGTTGGTGATGTCGGTCGGCGGGGTCAGGTCCTTGATCTCGATCCGATTGACCTTGACGCCCCACGGCTCGGTCGCGGCATCGATGACGTGCAGCAGGCGCGTGTTGATGCTGTCGCGCTGGCTCAGCACCTCATCCAGCTCCATCGAACCGACCACGGTCCGCAGATTGGTCATGCACAGCTGCGAGATCGCATAGGGCAGATCGTCGACGCGATAGGCGGCGCGGGCGGAATCCATCACCTGGATGAAGACGATTCCGTCGACCTTCACCATGGCGTTGTCCTTGGTAATGACCTCCTGAGTCGGGACGTCCAGCACCTGTTCCATCATGTTCATGCGGCGGCCGACGCGTTCCACGAACGGGGTCAGGAAACCGATGCCCGGACTCAGCGTCTTCGTGTATTTTCCGAAGCGTTCGACTGTGAACTCACGGCCTTGCGGCACGATCTTGATCACGCTGATCAACAGCACGATGGCCAGCAGCAGCACGACGCCGGCGAAGATGGTGGTCACGTCCATTCAGATCCCTCCCTGACGCGGCAAGCCTACCCGCTGCGCGCGAGCGACGCCAGACAAACCGGGAGGACAGCCGCCTTAAAGGCCGCGCTTGGCTCGCCAGGCTGCGAGACGCACGCTGACGTCACGCTCGATGTCGCCGTAGAACAGGTTGTAGGGCACGATCTTGCGCCGATCCGCCCAACTGCCGCCAGCCGTCAGAAAATCGGCGTCTGGCGCGCTATGCCACAACAGGCCGCCACGGCATTCGGTGGAGATCAGCCGGCCAGTCAGGGCCGGCCGGGCGCCCCATTCCAGGCCGGTCGCATTGGTCGCGCCGCTGTGCTGACGCGCAGGGGCGCGCGGCTGGCTCGCAGCGCCCGTTACGGGATTTACGCAGATGGGATCAGTGGACAGGTTCACCAGATCGCCCCGATCATCCCATTCCAGAGCGCGTCTCAGCTTGCGCCGCGCGCCCGCTTCGTCGCCGTCCTGCACCGACGCCCAGGCCACGACGCACCCCGTTTGATCGGCGGCGGCGCAGGGCGAGATCGCCTGCCGGAACATCTCGCGCCCGACCAGGGTCTCGATCAGATAGGCGGCGACAAGCCTGTCCTTCAGCGCCGGATCGGCGCGCAACTGGTCGCGAACGAGACGCGCCGTCAGTTCCCCGCCCTGTTCGACTCCCACGATGACGATGGGGCCAGACGGATGCTGCTGTAGCCACTGCTCGAAGGCGGCCTTCACGTCCTCATAGGCGAAGGCGCGCGCTTCGCGCGCGTCATCACGCAAGGTCAGCCGAGTGTACAGGCTGGCTTGACGATAAAGCGGCGCGCTGACCCTGCCCTCCCGGGCGAAGGGCGACGCATAGTTGGGCAGCACGACGCGCCGCATATAGGCGTTGGCGCGTGCATCGTCGATCGGCCCATTCCACTCGGCCCCGCCATCGAAAGTGGTCGGCATGACGAAGAAAACCGCCGCCTGATTAGGCGCGCCCTGATCGATCAGCGCCCAGGAGGATGTCTTTCGATAGTCGGGCGCGGGCGGCGGCTTGTAGGTCTGGAACGGCACCTGCGGATCCAGCCCTGCCCTCAGGATGTCGCCGCTCCAAACCGCAACGGCCGCCGTCAGCACAAAGACGGCGGCGAAGCCTGCGTATCCGACCCACTGCCTGAAGGTCAGCCGACGCATCAGCGGTACGGGTCAGCCGTGGCGAGGAAGTCCTGCACATAGCGCCGCACGCCCTCTTCCAGCGGCGTGGATTGACCCTCGAACCCTGCGGCGCGGATGCGATCCATACGGGCTTCGGTGAAGTATTGGTAGCGGTCGCGGATCGACAGGGGCGTATCGACATAGTCGATGGAGGGCGTCTTGCCGGCGGCGTCAAACGTTGCGTGCGCAAGATCGGCGAACGACCGCGCCTGACCCGAGCCGGCGTTGAAGATGCCCGAGACCTGCGGCGACTGGAGCAAAAACTCGATGATATCGACAACATCGTCGACATAGACAAAGTCGCGCATCTGGCCGCCGTCCGCATAGTTCGGATTGTGCGACCGAAACAGGGTTACGGTCTCGCCCGCGGCGACCTTGGGCCAGATTTGCGCCACGACCGACTTCATTCCGCCCTTGTGACCTTCGTTAGGACCATAGACGTTGAAGAACTTCAGCCCCGCCCACTGGCGCGGCGCCTGCCCCCGATCCGCCTGCCGAACAGCATACTGGTCAAACAGCATCTTCGAATAGCCATAGGCATTTAGGGGTCGAAGCTGTGACAACGACTCGGCATCGTCATCGTCGTTGAACCCGGTCTCACCATCGCCATAGGTCGCAGCCGAAGACGCGTAAATCATCCGAGAGCCGCGGATTGCGCACCAGTCCCACAGGTCGCGCGACAGGGTGAAGTTGGTCCGCAGAATCATGTCGGCGTCCGGCTCTGTCGTCGAAGAGATCGCGCCCATATGCACCACGGCCTCAATCCGCTCGGCGTGGCGCTCCAGCTGCTCGAACAGTTCTTCCGGCGACCAGAAGTCGGCGATTGCGTGCTTGGCCAGGTTCTTCCACTTGGCCAGGTCGGCCGTCTCCAGACGATCGCAGACGACCACATCATAGGCGGTCTCCGCCGTCAGTCGGGCGACGATGTTTGAACCGATGAAACCGGCGCCGCCGGTCACGACGATCATTCTCGGCGTCATCACTCTTGTCCTATCGCTGCCGCTACTTGAGGACCGGCCGTCATCTTCTCGATCGTTCGCGTGGTCGAATAGCCGTCCTTGAAATCCGCCAGCTTGACCTCGCCGCCCCAGCTTTCGACCAGATCGCCGCCGACGACGCCCTCTCGCGTATAATCCGAGCCCTTGATCAGAACATCAGGACGCAGCCTTTCGATCAGGGCGATCGGTGTCGGATCATCGAAACTGGTGACGCGATCGACGCTGGCCAGCCCGCCGATGACGACGGCACGACTGTCCAGATCATTCACCGGTCGCCCCTCGCCCTTCAGTCGCTTGACCGATGCGTCGGTGTTCAGCGCCACGATCAGGCGATCGCACCAGCTGCGCGCCTGCGCCAGATAGGCCACATGGCCACGGTGCAGGATGTCGAAACAGCCATTGGTGAAACCGACCTTCAGGCCCTTTCGTCGCCAGCCCTCGACCTCGACCGCCAGTTCGTCGATCGGCGTCACCTTGGATACCGCGGCGGTGGCGTGCTGGCTCAGCTCGGCTTCGATCAGATCGGCGGGTGTAACGACAGCCGTGCCGGCCTTTCCGACGACCACGCCCGAGGCCAGGATGGCGAACTCGACCGCCATCTCAAGCGATGCGCCGGCGCCCAGCGCCAACCCGATGGCGGCCAGGCCTGTATCGCCCGCGCCAGACACGTCGAAGACCTCGCGCGCCCGGCCGGGGAAGTGCTTCACCGGTTCGCCACGCCGCGCCAGGCTCATCCCCTTGCCCGCACGGGTGACGATGATCGCCTTGGCGGTCGTGGCGGCCAGCAAGGCAGCCAGCGCCGTCTCGACCTCGGCGTCCGTACCGACCGGTAGGCCGGTGGCGCCGGCCAGTTCCGAAGCGTTGGGCTTGATGACATCGACGGCGCCGTAGCGAGCGAAGTCCCTTCCCTTTGGATCGACGACAACCGGCGCACCGGATGTCTGCGCCGCGCTCAGCGCCGAAGCCAGCAGCGCGTCGCTGACGACGCCCTTGGCGTAATCTGAGAGCAAATAGACCGACGCATCTGTAAACGCGTCCGAATCTTGAATCGCCGTCGGCGCAGCCTCGTCATCTAGCCGTAGCAACTGTTGGCCGCCCGAAACGAAGCGCGTCTTCACGATGGTGGATGCGCCCGCCGGCCTCGCGACGAGGTCCTCGACGTGCGGCTCGGCGGAGATCAGAGCGGTCAATTCCGCTCCAGCCGCGTCTTCGCCGATCACGGCGCCCAGTCGCGCCACCCCGCCCAACGCCGCAACATTGCGCGCGACGTTGCCGACGCCGCCGGGCATGGCGACGGTGCGGTTGGTGCGGAGCACCGGGATCGGCGCCTCGGGCGAGATGCGGCTGACCTCGCCATAGACGTAGCGATCCAGCATCAGGTCGCCGACGCAGGCGATCTTCAGGCCGCGCACGCGCTCCAACAGGCTTTGCAGGGCGCCCAGATCCAGGGTGTCAGACATCGGTCCGACCTAGAGGATTCAGGCGGCCTGCGCCACCGGCGCCTTGGCCCCGATCTTGATGGCCAGGTCGTCGAAGGCGATCAGTTCGGCGGCCAGAGCTTCGAACTGGCTCAGCGGCACCATGTTGGGGCCATCCGACGGCGCATTATCCGGATCCTGGTGCGTTTCCATGAAGACCGCATCGACGCCGACGGCCACCGCCGCGCGGCCCAGCACCGGCACAAACTCGCGCTGACCGCCCGACGACGCGCCCTGCCCGCCCGGCTGCTGAACGCTATGGGTCGCATCAAACACGACGGGGCAGCCGATCTCGCGCAGCACCGGAAGCGCCCGCATGTCGCTGACCAAAGTGTTGTAGCCGAAGCTGGCGCCGCGTTCACAGGCCATGACGTTGGGATTGCCGGCGCCGACCACCTTGGCGATGACATTCTTCATGTCCCAGGGGGCCAGGAACTGACCCTTCTTGATGTTGATCGCCTTGCCGGTGGCGGCGGCCGCCAGCAGCAGGTCGGTCTGGCGGCTGAGGAAGGCCGGAATCTGCAGCACGTCGACGACCTCGCCGACCGGACCACACTGAACCTCGGAGTGAACATCTGTCAGGGTCGGCAGGCCTGTGACCTCGCGAATCTCCGCGAAGATCGGCATGGCGTCTTTCAAACCGATGCCACGCGCGGCGCTGGCGCTGGTCCGGTTCGCCTTGTCGAAACTGGTCTTGTAGATGATGCCGACGTTCAACCGCTCGCCGATCTCCTTCAGGGCATGGGCCGTCTCCAGCGCGTGCTGCCGGCTCTCCATCTGGCAAGGACCGGCGATGAAAGCGATTCTTGCGCCGCCGCCGATGACGACAGGCGTCCGAAGACCTTCGGACAACGTAATGACAGCGTTGGGTCGGCTCACGAGGCGGCTCTTTCGACGTTCGGTGTTGTGGATGCGGCTTTTGCCGCAGCTATTGGGCCATCAGGTGGCGCTCTGAAGGGATGAGCGCAAGTTATCACGGAGTTCGCCCGCGTGGCCACCAAACCTGTCATCTTGTGGTTTCGCCGCGATCTGCGACTGCATGACAATCCTGCCCTGAACCACGCGGCGGAGACGGGGCGACCCATCTTGCCCGTCTATATTCTGGACGAGCGTTTCGAGCGGCCGATGGGCGCCGCGTCGCGCTGGTGGCTCGACAAGTCGTTGAGGGCGCTGGAAGCGGCGCTTCAGGATCGCGGTTCGCGCCTGATTCTGCGCAAGGGCAATGCCCTGAACCAGCTTCAGGCGCTGATCGGCGAAACCGATGCCGACACCGTCTTCATGAACCGCCTGTTCGAACCCGAGGCGTTTGAGCATGACGCCGAAATCGCCCACGCGCTCAAGGCTGAAGGCATCGAATGCCGAGGCTTCAATGGCGCCCTGCTGTGCCGCCCCGGCGAGGTCCTGAACGGTTCAGGTCAGCCGTACAAGGTCTTCACCCCCTTCTTGAGAGCCCTCTTGGCCACGGTGGAGGCGCCGGCTCACACAACGGGACCGCGCCAAATCCAGACGCCCAAAACGGTTCAATCCGACGACCTCGACAGCTGGAAGCTGCACCCCCGCCGACCGGATTGGTCCAAGGGCTTCGACTGGACGCCAGGAGAAGATGGGGCCTCGCAGGCCTTGTCCAAGTTCATACCATCCGGCCTGAAGACCTATGCGAAGGATCGCGACTTTCCCGACCGGCAGGGCGCCAACAGCCGCCTTTCGCCGCATCTTCATTGGGGCGAGATCAGCCCTTGGCGGGCGATTGACCGCGCCCGACAGGCGGCCAAGGACAACAAGCTGTCAGAGTCGGAGGCCGACAAATTCATTGCTGAGATCGGCTGGCGCGAGTTCTCGGCGCACCTGCTGCACCATTTTCCCTACATCACCGAGCGCGCGTTCCGTCCGGAATATGACGCCATGCCCTGGCGCAAAGACGACGCGAGCCTCAAGGCATGGCGACAGGGGCGGACCGGATACCCGTTGGTGGATGCCGGTATGCGCCAACTCTGGGCGACAGGGTGGATGCACAATCGGGTGCGTATGGTCGTCGCCTCCTTCCTGATCAAACATCTGCTGATCGATTGGCGCGAAGGCGAAACCTGGTTCTGGGACACGCTGGTTGATGCCGACCGCGCCAGCAATGTGCAGAACTGGCAGTGGGTCGCAGGCTCTGGCGCAGACGCCTCCCCCTTCTTCCGCATTTTCAATCCCATCACGCAGGGCGAAAAGTTCGATCCCGATGGCGGCTATGTGCGCCGGTGGGTGCCGGAACTTCGCCGCCTGCCGGACCGCTGGCTGCAGTCGCCCTGGACCGCACCCACCGAAGTGCTGCGTGACGCCGGAATCGTTCTAGGGCGCGATTACCCCAAGCCGATCGTCGAACACGAGAAGGCGCGCCATCGGGCGCTCGCTGCCCTGAAGACGGTTTCCGGTCGCGGCGACGACCACAGCGACCGTGATTGACCCCCATTGTATTCCGCGTTGAAAGTCAAAAGATGAGCGTCGCACACGCCGATATCGAAGCCGTCGCCAGCCGAACGCCGCGCGTGTTCGCCATGTTGCTGCGGCTTCTGGCCGCCAACTGGACCTTCGGGCGCTTGACGGTGCAACTGCCCAATGGTGAGACCCACGTGCTTCAAGGCAAACAGCCGGGCCCCAGCGGTATGATGACCGTGCGCGACTATCGGTTCGCACGCCGCGTCCTTGCTGCCGGCGATATCGGCTTCGCCGAAGGCTATATCGCGGGCGAGTGGGACAGTCCGCACCTGGCCGGCCTGCTCGAAACCCTGGTGGACAACTACGATCACATACGGCGTCTGTTCGACGGCAATCTGATCATGTGGGTGGTCAACTGGCTGAGCCACCGCACCAATCGCAACAGCAAGACCGGGTCGAAGAAGAACATCCACGCCCACTACGATCTGGGCAACGCCTTCTATTCCCAGTGGCTGGACGGGACGATGACCTATTCATCGGCCCGCTTCACCCGCGATGGGGAGGCGCTGGAGACAGCGCAGCGTGAGAAATACGCCGCCTTGGCTCGAATGATGGATCTTCGGGCGGGCATGTCAGTGCTGGAAATCGGCTGCGGCTGGGGCGGCTTCGCCGAGTTCGCAGCGCGCGAGATTGGCGCCAATGTCACAGGTATTACGATCTCCAAAGAGCAGCACGATTTCGCTCGCCAGCGCATGTTCAACGCGGGGCTGAGCGACCGCGCCGATATTCAGCTCATCGATTACCGCGATGTGCAGGGTCGATTTGATCGGGTGGCGTCCATCGAGATGTTCGAGGCCGTGGGCATGGAGTACTGGCCCGCCTATTTCAACAAGGTCCACGACGTCCTTCAACCCGGCGGCAAGGCCGGACTGCAGATCATCACGATCCAGGACGACCTGTTCGACGAATACAATGCCCGGACGGATTTTATCCAGAAGTACGTCTTCCCCGGCGGCATGCTGCCCTCCGAAGACCGGCTGGCGCCGGTCGTTTCCAAAGCCGGTTTGTCTTGGCAATCGGTGGAACGGTTCGGCCTCGACTATGCTGCAACGCTCAAGCTTTGGGATGAGCGTTTCCAGGCGTCCTGGGGCGAGATCAGCAAGCTTTCCGGCTTTGACGAACGATTCCGTCGGCTCTGGCACTTCTATCTGGCCTATTGCGAGGCCGGTTTCCGCTCTCGCCGCACCGACGTCATCCAACTCAGCCTGTCTCGCCCATGAGCCCGCTGATTTCGACGACGGACTTCGCCGCGCGATTGGGCGCGCCGGACATGCGGATCGTCGATGGCAGCTGGCACCTGGACGGCCGCGACGCGCGCGCCGACTTTGAACAGACCCATATCCCTGGCGCCGTCTTTTTCGATCTGGACGCCATATCGGATAGAGGCAGCCCCCTGCCCCATATGATGCCGACGCCAGAGGCCTTTGGCGCGGCGGTCGGGGCGCTGGGCCTCTCCGTCGACGACCAGATCGTCGTCTATGATACGGTCGGATTGTTTTCGGCGGCGCGCGTCTGGTGGATGCTGACGACGATGGGCGCAACGAAGGTTCAGGTGCTCGACGGCGGCCTGCCGCGCTGGCGTGACTACGGCCTGCCAACCGTCTCCGGGCCTTCAGTCGCAGATGCAAAAGACTTCCATGCCAAGATGGCGCCCGATGCTGTCGCCTCGTTGAATGATGTGCGCGTGGTTTTGGCCCAGAATGCCCAGGTCGTGGACGCGCGCGGCGCACCGCGTTTCGAAGGTGCGGCGCCCGAACCTCGCGCCGGTGTTCGCAGCGGCCATATGCCCGGCGCGCGCAATCTCCCCTATGGTCGCTTGCTAAACGACAATGGCACGATGAAGCGTGGCGCGGCCTTGGCACAAGCCTTTGCGGACGCTGGCGTGGATATCACCCGACCCGTGATCACGACCTGCGGATCCGGAGTGACCGCCGCAATACTGACGCTGGGCATGACCGAACTCGGTCGTCCGTCGCGGCTTTATGACGGTTCCTGGGCTGAATGGGGCGCCCGAATGGACACCCCCGTCGAAACCGGCTGAGATCAGGCCGGCGGCGGCACGGGGACGACATCGTCGGCGTCGATCGGTTCGTCTTCCTCACCGCGCGAAACGACAGTCGCCAGAACCAGGTCGCCCGTGACATTCAGCGTCGTGCGGCACATGTCCAGGAAGCGATCCACGCCCAGGATCAGGCCGATGCCCTCCGGCGGTACCTTCACCATCACAAGGATCATCGCCACGACCGGTAGCGAGCCAGCCGGCACACCCGCCGTACCGATGCCGCCAAGGATGCAGACCAGCATGACGATGATCTGCTGCGTGATCGTCAGATCGATGCCGAAGAACTGAGCCAGAAACAGCACTGTCACGCCTTCAAACAGGGCCGTGCCGTTTTGGTTGGCGGTGGCGCCGACCGTCAGGACGAAGCGGGCGATCTTGCGCGGCAGCTTGAGCTCCTGCTCGGCCGCCTTAAGCGACACAGGCAGAGACGCGTTGGAGGAAGCGGTCGAGAAGGCCACAACCATCGGCTCGCGCACGCCCTTGAAGAAGGCGATCGGCGACCGACCGCCAAGGATCCAGATCACCAGCGGATAGACGACAAACATGTGGATCGCCATCGCGCCCACCGCGACGCCGACATAGGCCGCGAGGCGCACCAGAAGGTCCCAGCCGAATAGGGCCGCCAGGTTGAACATCAAGCAGGCGATTGCGATGGGGGCCAGTTTGATGAAGAGGTTGATCAGCTTCATCGTCACTTCGAACATGCCCTCGATGACCTGCTGCAAGCGGTCGGTCGCAGGCGACTTGGCCATCACCAGGCCGATGCCGAAGAACAGAGCGAACACCATCACCGGCAGGATCTGGTTCTCGGAGGCAGCGGTGAAGACGTTCGACGGAATCAGATCCAGGAAGAAATCACCCAGTTGGATGGTTTCGGGCGCGCCGCTGACGATACCGGCCGCGCCGTCACGTCCCTGGTCCAGCAGTTGCTGCGCGAGGACCGGGTCCACGCCCCTTCCGGGCTGGAACACATTGACCATCACCAGTCCGATAACCACGGCGATGCTGGACACCAGAATGGTCAACAACAGGGTCTTGATTCCCGCCCGTCCAAGCGAGCTCAGATCGCCCATCTCGGCAACGCCGACCACTAGGGCCGAGAACAGCAGCGGAATGACCATCATGAACAGCAGACGCAGGAAGATCTGGCCCAGCGGTCCGGTGACGTTGTCCGTCAGCCAGACCACCCAAGCCGTACCCGCTCCCAGCGTCAGATTGACCAGCAATCCCCCGATCAGACCGACCGCGAAACCGATCAACATCAGCCAGTGCAGCGCAAAGCCGCCGCGTTTCGTCTCGGTCATCTGTCCCCCAGGAAGCGATGCAAGCGTCGGCGCTTATCGGATCGGCAGGCCATAGATCAAGCCGGCCGGGCGCGCGTTCCATTGTGCGTTCAAACCGCGCGCCAGGTCGAGCGCCGATTGCGATCCCAGATTACGCTCGAAAATCTCGCCATAGTTCCCGACGGCTTCGATCGCGTCCTTGGCCCAATCGTCAGACAGCCCCAGCATGGGACCGAACTCGCCCTCGGCGCCCAAAAGACGCCTGACGCGTGGGTCCGTCGTGGTCTTGAACTGATCCTCGGCATTGGCCTTTGTCACCCCGAGTTCCTCAGCCAGCATCAGGGCGTTCAGGGTCCAGCGAACGGTCGAGGCCCAGCGTTCGTCGCCTGCCTTGACCACCGGTCCCAGCGGCTCCTTCGACGCCACGTCGGACAGGATCACATGTTCGTTGGGATTGGTCAGCACCGTTCGCGCGGCGGCTAGCGCAGAGATGTCGGCGCTGAATGCGTCGCAATCTTCACGGCCATAGGCGTCGCGCGCCGCTTCCTCGGTCTCGAACACGACGGCCCGATATTCGATTCCGCGAGACCGGAAATAGTCGGCGGCGTTGGCCTGAGATGTCGAACCCGACTGAACGCAAACCCGCGCGCCCGTCAGTTCGGTGGCGCTGTTCAGGTTCAGCGAACGCCTGACCAGAAAGCCTTGGCCGTCGTAGTAGTTGATTCCTGCAAACACGAAGCCCTCGCCTGCGTCGCGGCTCATGGTCCAGGACGAGTTACGCCAAAGCACATCGATGCGGCCATCATTCAGCGCCGTGAAACGATCCGACGCCGACAGAGGCACGAACCGCACCGCATCGGCATCGCCCAGCACCGCCGCCGCCGTCGCGCGACAGAAGTCCACGTCGAAGCCGCGCCATTGGCCGCGATTGTCGGTGTAGGCGAAGCCGACCAATCCCTGATGCACGCCGCAATTCAGGCGACCGCGGCGTTTGATGGCGGCCAGCGTCGGGCTTTTCGCGACCGCCGTCGAAGACGCTTGCGCGGGCGTGGCAGGGCTGGCTTCCGGCGCAGGGCTGGCGTCCTTGCGCCCGCAAGCCGTCGTCATCAGCACAGCGGCCATCGCTCCGATCGTCCAGCACCGCATCGCGTTCCTATCCCTCGCCGCTTGCGCCCCGCTGGCTTTAGAGGCCTTTAGGGGCCGATCCGCAACCCATCGGAGGGGCCATGTCGCCGCTTTCGGACCGCACCCGCCTGATCGCCGCCGCCACGCGACGCGGCCAAGGGCGGCGCGGCGTCAATCCGCCGATCGAACGCGCCTCGACGATGTTGAGCGATAGCGCGGCCGTGATGCGCGACGAGACCGACGGCCCGACCTATGGGCTCAGCGGCGGCAGCGCCGCCCGCGATCTTCGCCGCGCCCTGGCCGACCTGGAGGGGGCAGAGGACGCCTTTCTGGTTCCGTCGGGTCTTGCTGCCGTGACGGTTCCGCTGCTGGCGCTTTTGAGGCCGGGCGACGAGGTGATCACAACGGACGCCGTCTATGGCCCGACGCGCCGCTTCCTGAGCCGGTATCAATCGACCCGCGGCGTCACGACCCGCTTTTTACCCGCAGACGCAGATGCGCAGATTGTTCTGGCCGCCATCGGCGAACGCACGCGGCTGGTGCTGATGGAGTCGCCAGCCTCTCTCACATTCGAGATGGTCGATGTCGCCGCCGTGGCCCAAGCCTGCCGCGCGCGAGGCGTCGTGACGGTGGTCGATAATACCTGGGCCGCCGGCCTGGCCTATCGTCCGCTGGCCCATGGCGTGGATGTCAGTGTTCAGGCCGTGACCAAATATGTCGGCGGTCATTCGGACGTGCTGATGGGCAGTATCGCTTCAAACAATCCCGCCTGCCTGCGCGCCATCGGCGACACCATTGAGGATCTCGGTTGGCATGTCTCGCCTGACGACGCCTGGCTGGCGCTGCGCGGCCTGCGGACCTTGACGCTGCGCTATGGCGAACAGGCGCGGTCAGGCTTGATTGTGGCGAAATGGTTGCAAGCCCGGCCCGAGGTGTCTCGCGTGCTCTACCCGCCCCTGCCCGGCTCGACCGGTCATGATCTTTGGCGGCGAGATTTCACAGGCGCCGCGTCTTTGATGGGCGTGGTCATGAGGGGTGGTCACAAGGCGGCGGGCGAGGCCTTCCTGAATGCTCTGACCCTGTTCGGGCTGGGCTATTCCTGGGGCGGGTTCGAAAGTCTGATCACCCACGAGACCCATCAGATGGCCTATCGCGATCATCCGCCCGTGCTTGAGGGCGAACTGATCCGCCTCCATGTCGGTCTAGAAGACCCCTCCGACCTGATCGCCGATATGGAACGAGGTCTTGCTGCCTTCGCGGCCGCGCTCACGGTTCCTTAAGCGCCGCAAAGGACTGTGCGCCCGTGCGTGAACCGCCCGTTCAGACCTCCGATGATTCTCCGCCGCTGTGGGAACAGTGGGCGGCGGGCTTCGTCGTCTTCATGCTGACCGGCGCCTTGATCGCGCCCGTCATCGCGCCGACCCAGGTCGAGACGCCGATCCTGCGGTTCATCTGGTTGCCGGTCTATGCCGTCATCGCCGGCTTGATCGTCTTTCGCTTCGACAAGGTCATCCGCGCCTGGCCGGCATGGCTGATGATGTTCGCCCTCGTCGCCCTGTGTTTCGTCTCGAAATACTGGTCCATCGACCCCGAGGTCACCGAGCGGCGTGTCATCGCCATGGCGATCAACAGCGCCTTCGCCATCTATCTGGGTGCCCGCTTCCGTGACGACGCCCTGCCGCGCGTCCTGATGTACACCTGTCTGGTGATGGCGGTCGGCAGCCTGATCATGGTTTGCGGCTATCCGAAGGTCGGGGTGCACCAATTCGACAACGCCGGCCTGTGGCGCGGTCTCTGGTACGAGAAGAACCAGATGGGGCTGGTCATGGTCATCGGCGCCGTCTCGGCCGCTGCGACACTGGCGGCCGATCATATCGCCGGACGCAGCCATCGGTTCTGGATTTGCCTGCTGACATTGGGTCTGACCACGCTCCTGGTGCTCGCCACCCAATCCAAGACATCGCTTTTATGCTGGGGTCTGGGCCTGGGCATGATTGGCGGATGGTGGGCGTTGAAACAGGGCGGTGCCGTCATCACCGTCATCGGAATCTGGCTTGCCGTTATCATTGCCGCGGGCGCAACCTGGCTGTGGAACTCCGACTCCGCTGCAATCCTCGAAGCGCTGGGCAAGGATCCGTCGCTGACAGGCCGCACCCTGATCTGGGAAGCCTTGATGCGGAAGGTCGCAGAGCGCCCTTGGACCGGATACGGCTTCAGCGCCTTCTGGGGCGTGGACTCAATCCCTGCGCGCGAGATCCGCATCGAGACCCAATGGCCTGTGCCCTCTGCTCACAACGGCTGGATCGATCTGCTTGTGCAGCTGGGCTGGCCAGGTGCGGTGGCTGTTGGCGCCATCATGGCGATCTCTGCGATCTTCGTCGTCGCGCGCACAAATGGGCTGGGCGCGCGCGAAGGCTATTGGAGCATCGCCTATTTGTCGGTCTTCACCGCTTTGAGCCTCTCGGAGAGCGTTCTGCTGACCCACGCCAACCTCCCGTGGATTCTAATGCTGGCGATTATGGCCCGCGCCGTGACCTTTGATCCGGCCCCGGTTCGTGCGCCGCTTGCTCGACCGACCTCACGGGCCTACCAGACCCGGTCCCGAATCGCCTCAGACTATGTGAATGGCCGCCGACCTCTTCGCTTTTGACGACGAACCCGAAGCTCGCAAACCCGAGCCGCTCAAGCCTGTTGCCGTGACCCCGCCCCCGGCTGGCCCCTCTATCGTCCCCACGCCCGCGCCGCCTGCTGTTCAGGCCACGGCCACGACGGCGGCCGCCACCGGCTATTCCGCTTCCTCCATCGAGGTGTTGGAAGGGCTCGAACCCGTTCGCAAACGCCCCGGCATGTATATCGGCGGCACCGACGAGCGCGCCCTGCACCACCTGTTCGCTGAAGTCCTGGACAACGCCATGGACGAGGCGGTGGCCAAACACGCCAAGCTGATCACCGTCGATCTGGACGCCGACGGTTATCTTTCGGTGCGCGATGACGGTCGCGGCATCCCGGTCGATCCGCATCCGAAACATCCCGGCAAGTCGGCGCTGGAAGTCGTCATGACGGTCCTGCACTCCGGCGGCAAGTTTTCCGGCAAAGCCTATGAGACGTCTGGCGGTTTGCACGGCGTTGGGGTCTCGGTCGTCAACGCCCTGAGCGAAAGCGTCGAGGTCACCGTCTGGCGCGACGGTTTCGAATGGAAGCAGGCCTTCAGCCGGGGCCACGTCCTGGCCCCGATCCAGCAGATCGGTCCGTCCAAGAAGCGCGGCACCCTGATCCGCTTCAAGCCCGACGACGAAATCTTCGGCATGGGCGCGGCCTTCAAGCCGGCGCGCCTGTTCCGCATGGCGCGGTCAAAAGCCTATCTGTTCCGCGGCGTTGAGATTCGCTGGACCTGCGCGCCGGAGCGGATCACCGACTCTACGCCCGCCCAGGCCAGTCTGCACTTCCCCGGCGGCCTGGCCGACGCCCTGGCCGACCGCATCGGTCGACTGGAGACCGTCACCCCCACCTTCGCCGGCCGCGCCGAGCGTCAAGGCGAAGCGGGCGCCTTCGAATGGGCTGTCACCTGGTCGCCTGCCGGTTTCGGCGAGGCGGACGGCTTCATCCAGTCCTACTGCAACACCGTCTCCACCCCCGACGGCGGCACGCACGAAGCCGGATTCCGCGCGGCCCTGGTCAAGGGGCTGAAGGCCTATGGCGAGCTGACCAATGAGAAGCGCGCCTCGGTCATCACGGCCGAGGACGTCATCGCCAATGCCGGCGCCCTGATCAGCGTGTTCATCCGCAATCCCGAGTTCCAGGGGCAGACCAAGGATCGCCTGTCCTCACCTGAGGGGGCGCGGATCGTGGAGCAGTTGCTGCGCGACCCGCTGGACCACTGGCTGACCGAAAGCCCGAAACAGGCCAATGCCCTGCTCGGCTTCGTCATCGATCGGGCCGAGGAGCGGCTGCGCCGCCGCAAGGACAAGGAGATCCAGCGCGCCGCCGCCACCCGCAAGCTGCGTCTGCCCGGCAAGCTGTCGGACTGCAGCCGCCAGGCCGCCGAGGGCACCGAACTCTTCATCGTCGAAGGCGATTCGGCCGGCGGCTCGGCCAAACAGGCGCGCGACCGCACGACCCAGGCCATCCTACCCCTACGCGGCAAGATCCTGAACGTCGCTTCCGCCACCGCCGACAAGCTGCGCGCCAATGTCGAACTGTCCGACCTGGCCCTGGCCTTGGGCGTCCAGCCCGGCAACCGGTTCAATATCGACGACCTGCGCTATGAGCGGATCGTCATCATGACCGACGCCGACGTGGACGGCGCCCACATCGCGGCCCTGCTGATCACCTTCTTCTACCGCGTCATGCCTGAGACGATCCGTCAGGGACGAGTGTTCATGGCTCTGCCACCGCTCTACCGCATTAGCGCCGGTCCCTTGAGCGAGTACGCCCGCGACGACGCCCACCGCGACGAACTGCTGGCGACCGTGTTCAAGGGCAAGAAAACCGAGATCGGCCGTTTCAAGGGCCTGGGCGAAATGATGGCCTCCCAGCTGAAGGAGACCACCATGGATCCGAAGAAGCGCACCCTGGCCCGCATTACGGTGCCCGACGCCGAGGCCAGCATCGAGGACCTAGTCGAACGCCTGATGGGCAAGCGCGCCGACGCGCGCTTCCAGTTCATTCAGGAAAACGCTCAGTTCGTGAAAGAAGAACTCGACGTCTAGGGGCCTCGCCGCCCTTCCAACGCAAGGCGACCCCTGACAAAAGGGGGCATGCAGACGCCCGCCCCCTCCGCCACCGTGCTTGACGAACTGAAAGCCGCGCTCGGTCCGGGCGGCTGGACCCAAGATCCTGATGTCATCGCGCCGCATCTGACCGAATGGCGCAATCGCTGGACGGGCAATACGGCGATCCTGTTGACCCCGCGTTCGACGGAAGAGGTTGCGCGCGCTGTGACGATCTGCGCTCGAGAGGGCGTCGCCATCACGCCCCAAGGCGGCGGCACCGGCTTGGTCGGCGGCCAGATCCCCTTCGGCGAGGTCCTGCTGTCGACCCGCAAGATGCGCGCCGTCCGCGATGTGACCCCGCTTGACGACGCCATGACGGTCGAGGCCGGCCTGACCTTGCTCGAGGCCCAACAGGTGGCGACGGCGGCCGGCCGCTATTTCCCGCTCAGTCTTGCAGCCGAGGGCTCAGCCACCATCGGCGGCGTCATCTCCACCAACGCCGGGGGCACCCAGGTGCTGCGTTACGGCATGATGCGCGACCTGGTGCTGGGCCTCGAGGCGGTTATGCCGAACGGCGAAATCTTCCGGGGCCTGAAGCGGCTGCGTAAGGACAACACCGGATACGATCTGAAACAGCTGCTGATCGGCGCCGAGGGCACGCTGGGCGTTGTCACCGCCGCCACCCTGAAACTCTTCCCCATCATGCGCTCGCGCGCCGTCGCGGTGGTCGGGCTGGAAACAGCCGCCGCCTCGGTCGAACTGCTAGCCCGCGCTAAGGCCGAGACGGGCGGCGGGGTTGAGGCGTTCGAGCTGATGAAGCGCTTGGGCATGGAACTGGTGCTGAAGAACATTCCCGACACACGCGAGCCGTTGGACTCGACCCCCGACTGGTATGTCTTGATCGAGATCGCCTCGGGCACGCCGGGGGGGGCCGAGGCCCAGATGGAGGCCCTGCTAGAGGTCGCTTTCGAGGAAGGCCTGATCACCGACGCCGCCATCGCCCAGAACGACGCTCAGCGCGCCGCCTTCTGGCGTCTGCGCGAGGAACACTCGGCGGCTCTGAAGCCCGAGGGCGGCGGGTGGAAACACGACGTCTCTGTCCCGATCAGCCGCATCGCCGATTTCATCGACGAAGCCTCGGCCGCCGTGGAACGCTTCCATCCCGGCGCCCGCATCTCGGTCTTTGGCCATGTCGGCGACGGCAATCTGCACTACGACATCCTGCCGGGCGTCGGTCATGATATTCCCGCCTTCATCGGCCGCTGGAAGGAAGGCTCGCAAGTGGTTCACGATGTTGTCGGAACCTACGACGGCTCCATCTCGGCCGAACACGGGTTGGGCCGGCTGAAGACCGAAGAGGTCAAGCGCTACAAAACCCCTCTCGAGATCGAAACCATGGCCGCTATCCGGCGCGCTATCGATCCCAAGCGGATCATGAACCCGTCGGTCCTGTTCTAGAACCGACGGGCGGGCCGCCTATCTGAACTTCCGCAGGCCTCTTGGTCCCTGGCGACCCGCGCCAGCGCGTTTGCCTAGCCAGTCTTTCCAGTCGGGCCAGTGGCGACGACGTCCGCCGCCGTCGGCCCATTCCGGTCCCGTTTCGGCGTTGAAGACGGTGATGTCGGCGAGGCCGCCCTGTTTGAAGCTTTGCAGCTTAACGCCCTTGCCACGTCCCATTTCGGGCAATTCGGCGAGAGGGAAGATCAGCGTCTTGATGTTCTCGCCGATCGCCGCGACGTGATCGCCGGTCACTCGCAGCACTGCCAGCATTTCGCCGTTCAGCACCTGCTTGCCGCCGCGCTTCTGCGCCAAGCTGTCGTCCTCCGGCGCGATGAAGCCGTATCCGGCCTTGGATGCGATCAGCAGCTTGCCGCCCGGCTGATGCGCCAGGACGTTGATGATCTCGGCCTTTTCGTCCAGATCGATCATCAGGCGTAACGGCTCGCCATGGCCGCGACCGGACGCCAACTTGTCCGCGCCGATGGTGAAGATGCGCCCGTCCGACGCCGCCACTAGCAGCTTGTCAGTCGTATAGGCCGGGACAAGGTAGGCAAGTTGATCGCCTTCCTTGAACTTCAGCTCCGACGGATCCTCGACCTTGCCCTTGGCGGCGCGGATCCAGCCGCGTTCCGACAGGATGACGGTGATCGCCTCGCGCGGAATGAAAGCCTCAGGCGCGACGAAGGCGGACGTATCCACCGCCTCGGCGATCGTCGTTCGGCGCGGAGAGATCAGCGCCTTGCGCACGGCCTCCAGTTCCTTGGAGATCGCCTTCCACTGCTTGCCTTCAGACGACGTCAGCGCCTTCAGGTGTGCAAGTTCTTCCGACAGCGCATTGAATTCCTTTTCGATCGTCATCTCTTCAAGACGCGCCAACTGACGCAGTCGGGTGTCGAGGATGAAGTCAGCCTGAACCTCCGTCAGGCCGAACCGCGCGATCAGGACGGCCTTGGGCTGCTCCTCCTCACGGACGATGCGGATCACCTCGTCCAAATTCAGGAAAACGATACGCAGGCCTTCCAGCAGGTGCAGACGCTTCTCGACCCGCTCGATCCGCCATTGCGAACGCCGGTTCAGCACCTCGCGCCGGTGATCCAGGAAGGCGCGCAGGCAGTCTTTCAGACCCATGACGCGCGGTGTGCCGCTGGCGTCCAGCACGTTCATGTTGATCGGGAAGCGGACCTCCAGATCGGACAGCTTGAACAGGCTTTCCATCAGCATTTCGGGCTCGATGGTGCGGTTCTTGGGCTCCAGGATCAGGCGGATGTCCTCGGCCGACTCGTCGCGTACATCGCCCAGCAGAGGCGCCTTCTTGTGTTCGATCAGGTCCGCCAGCGCCTCGATCAGACGCGACTTCTGCACCTGATAGGGCATTTCGGTGACGATGATCCGCCACACGCCGCGCCCCAGATCCTCGGTCTCCCAGCGCGCGCGCAGGCGCACCCCGCCCCTGCCCGTCTCATAGGCGTCCAGGATGGAGGCATGACCCTCAACCGCAACGCCCCCTGTGGGGAAGTCAGGGCCGGGCACATGCTGCACCAGGTCCCCGGTCGTCGCGTCCGGCCGCTCCAGCAGCAGTTGGCAGGCGTCGATCAGTTCACCGACATTGTGCGGCGGGATCGAGGTGGCCATGCCGACCGCGATGCCGGACGAGCCATTGGCCAGAAGGTTCGGGAAGCCGGCGGGAAGGACGATCGGCTCCTCGTCCTGGTCGTCGTATGTAGGCCGGAAGTCGACGGCGTCCTGATCGATGCCGTCCAGCAGCAGAACGGCGGCGGGCGTCAGCTTGCACTCGGTGTAGCGCATGGCCGCGGCGCTATCGCCGTCGATATTGCCGAAGTTCCCCTGACCGTCGACCAACGGATAACGCTGGGCAAAGTCCTGGGCCAGGCGCACCAGGGCCTCATAGATCGAGGCGTCGCCGTGGGGGTGGTATCCGCCCATCACCTCGCCGACGACCTTGGCGCATTTGCGCGCCGCCGCCTGCGGGTTCAGCCGCATCTGATGCATGGCGTAGAGGATGCGCCGGTGCACGGGTTTGAATCCGTCACGCACGTCCGGCAGCGCGCGATTGGTGATGGTCGACAGGGCGTAGGCCAGATAGCGGCGGCTGAGCGCCGTCTCCATCGGCTCGTCAATGATGCGGCCGCCTTCCGGCGGCGGGGCGTGGATCGTCATGGCTCTGCGAATCGGGGATCGGAAGCGGGAAGTCTAGCCCGTAAGACGCCAGATTGGGGGATAAGCGCGCTGGGGAGTCACCAAACCGCTCCGCCGTGCGTATGTGAGAGACACACCCTCGTCAGGCCGCGCCATGATCTTGTTCCTGCTGTCCTATCTCGCCGGCGTTCTGACGATCGTCAGTCCCTGCATCCTGCCGGTTTTGCCCTTCGTCTTCGCGCGGGCTGATCGGCCGTTCATCCGCAACGGTCTGCCTTTGTTGGTCGGGATGGCCGTGACCTTTGCGGGCGTGGCGACGCTGGCGGCGCTGGGCGGCGGCTGGGCGGTGCGGGCCAATGAGGTCGGGCGCTGGATCGCCCTGGCCGTCATGGCGGTGCTGGGCGTCAGCCTGCTGTTTCCGGCCGTGGGCGATCGGCTGATGCGGCCGTTCGTGGCGGCGGGGTCCTGGCTGACGGATCGTGCCGAGCGTCAAGGTGGCGATCAGGGCGACGTGCGCTCGTCGCTGCTGCTCGGCGTCGCGACAGGGCTGCTCTGGGCGCCGTGCGCCGGACCCATTCTGGGCGTGATCCTGACGGGCGCAGCGCTACAGGGCGCAGGCGTCGGGACGACGGTTCTGCTGCTGGCCTATGCGGCGGGCGCGGCGACATCGCTCGGTCTGGCCCTATTGGTCGGCGGTCGCGTGTTCAAGGCCATGAAGGGCGCGTTGGGCGTCGGCGAATGGGTGCGGCGCGGTCTGGGCGTTCTTGTGCTGATCGGCGTGGTCGTGATTGGCCTGGGTGCGGACACGGGACTGTTGACCCGGATTTCGGCCGCCAGCACGGGCCGGATCGAACAGGCGCTGCTGGGTGGGATCGGGCGCGGCATGACGACGAACCAGGCGCCGGCCGACCTGGCCAATCTGCCCGTCGAAGGGGTGATGCCGCCGCTGACCGGGGCGACCACCTGGATCAACACCCTGCCGCTCACGACCGAACAACTGAGGGGCAAGGTGGTGGTCGTCGATTTCTGGACCTACTCCTGCATCAACTGCATCCGCTCCATCCCCTACGTCCGCGCCTGGGCCGAGAAGTACAAGGACCAGGGTCTGGTGGTGATCGGCGTACACACGCCCGAGTTCGCCTTCGAGAAATCCGAGGCCAACGTCCGCCAGAACATCCAGCGGCTGGGCATCACCTATCCGGTCGCCATGGACAATGAATTCGCCATCTGGCGGGCGTTCAAGAACCAGTACTGGCCCGCCCACTACTTCATCGACGCCAAAGGACAGATTCGTCACCACCACTTCGGCGAAGGGGACTATGCGGGCTCCGAACGCGTGATTCAGCAACTTCTGAAGGAAGCGGGCGCCGCGAACGTCGCCAGCAACGTCGTCACAATTCAGGCTGAGGGCGCAGAGGCCGCCGCCGACATGGCCCAGGTCGAATCGCCGGAGACCTACGTCGGCTATGGCCGCGCCGAGAACTTCCGTTCTCCCGGGGGCCTGGCCAACGACGTGATCAAGGACTATGTCGCCGCGCCGCTGAAACTGAACGATTGGAGCTTGTCGGGCCGCTGGCGCGTGACGCGTGAGCATGCCGACCTGCAGGCGGCCGGCGGCCGTATCGCCTTCCGCTTCAAGGCGCGCGATCTCCATCTGGTCATGGGGCCCAGCAAGCCGGGCGCACCCGTCCGCTTCCGTGTCCGGATCGATGGCGCGGCGCCGGGCGCGAACGCCGGCAGCGACATCGACCCCCAGGGCCTCGGCCGGGTCGACGGCGAGCGGCTGTACCAACTGGTCCGTCAGACGGGCGCGGTGCGCGAACGGACGTTCGAGATCGAGTTCCTGGATCCCGGCGTGCAGGTCTTCGCCTTCACCTTCGGCTAGAGGCGGCCGGCGTCGCCCAGCTTGTCCAGCATCCACACGCGCGCAGGCGGCAGGGGCTTGTTCTGCGGGTGGAAGACGAATTGCTCCAGGAAATGCCCCGTCAGGTCGAACCCGGCCCGGACGTCGCCTTCGATCAGACCAGATTGCGCGCCCAGCATAAAGGGCGGCAGGGTCAGCATCTTGTCGGCATAGGGGGCGCCGGCGTCGCGACTGACCGCCCGGCCGGTGCGCGGACTGACGTAGATCAGGTCGTCGGCCTTGCCGGTCGCGGCGCATTTCGACAGATCCAGGCCAAAGCCCAGATCTTCCAGGAGGCCCGCCTCGAACCGCACGAAGATCGCAGGCCAGACCGCCGGCATTTCGAACGCCGCCATCAGCGCCTCGAACGCCAGGAAAACGCCGGGATGCGGCTCACGCTCCGGCAACGCGCCTTGGGTCACGCCTGCCGCCGCCGCCAGCCCTGTCAACGCCAGGGCGTCGTCGAACAAGGCGCTGGGCCCCTCGCCTACCGGTTCCAGCCGCACCGCGCCGAGGTGATCCGAGGTGCGGGCGCGGTAATCGGCCACGACCCGCGCGCCCGCCTGCAGGAATGGCTTCATCTTGCGCGACGCCCCGCCCGCCACATAGGCCGAACGCCGGCCGTGGTTCTCGGTCAGCAGATCGACCACGGCGCCTGTGTCGCCGTGGCTGCGCGCCGACAGGACGAACGCCTCTTCGTGGAAGTCCATCAGTCCGCCGGATCCTGAGCGATCAGCCCGACCACGCTCTTGGCCTTGTCGTTCGGCACGGTGAAACTGAGCACATATTGCTCGATCTTCCAGCCATGGTCGGTCAGGCGCAGCACCCCTGAGCCTCGCGTCAGGCCGTAGGCGTCGTTGTCCAGCAACTCGTCGAACCAGACGATGCAGCGGCAATCGCCCGGCGCCAGCGTCGCTACCCGGTCATGCGGGCGATAGGTCCAGCCTTTCCCTTGTGAGAAATAGGGCGTGGCGTAGGCGCGAAACTCAGACAGCGACCAGCGCTCGGTCGCATCCGTGCCTATGAACCGGGCGTCGGGCGTGAACAGGTCGAAATAGGAATCGCCGTCCGCCCGTGACGCCGCGGCGTGCATCCGGTCCAGCACGACGCCCGCGGCGACCACAGGATCGTCGGACGCCTGCGTCGGCGATGCGGACAGAACGAGTGCGGCGAGAAGAGCGCTCATCCGCCTGTTCTAGTCCTGTTCTTTTCGATGGCAAATGGTCGGCGGTGCTCAGCGCGCCAGTGTCGTCGGAAACTCGTGACCCAAGGCCTCGGCCATCGCCTGCTGGCTGATCAAGAAGACCTGGTCACGCAGGTGATAGTTGTTGGACAGGACAATCACCGTGACGTCGGCGTCGGGCTGATAGAGCATCAGGTTGCGGAATCCGCCCCAGCTGCCGGTGTGATAGATTTGGCGGTCCTGGAAGCTGGGCCGCACCTGATCGCCCAGACGGTTGGCGAAGATGCCGAAACCCCAGTCCCGACGCGGATGGCTGCGTTCGTTCGGTTTTGTGTCGGCCGGCGCGTGGTCGGCCAGCATCTGCTGATAGCTGGCGGGGGTCACCAGGCCGCCGCGGTGGAGCGCCCTTTGCCAGACCAGCAGATCGTCCAGCGTCGAATAGACCGCGCCGGCGCCCGCTACGATGGAGGTGTTGGCGTTCGGCTGGGCTGCCAGGCCGCCGGGGAAGTTGGCATAGCCCATGATGACGCCGTGATCGCCGCCATCGAGATCAAGCCCGCTATCCTTCATGCCGAGAGGCTTGAATAAACTCTCTCGCATATAGGTCTGAAAGGGCTTGCCGCCGGCCTTCTCGACGATGGCGGCGGCCAGATTGAAACCGGCGTTGTCGTACTGAACCCTGGCGCCCGGCTCGAACTGAAGGCCGAAACGCTTCGAATCCTCGGTCAATTCGTCCAGCGTCGCCGGGGTCGTGCGGCGCATGCCCCAACCGGGCCGCGCCATCAGGTCGGGAATGCCCGACGTATGCGACAGAAGATGGCTGATGCGGATGGGCGCCCAGGCCTGCGGACAGGGCTGGATCCATTTGCAGACCGGATCGGAGACGTTGAGCTTGCCCTCGTCCTGAAGCTTCAGGATCGCCGTCGCCGTGAACTGTTTGGAGATCGAGGCCAGGCGGAAACGCGAGCCCAGCGCCAGCGGCTGGTCCTGCTCGTAGTTGGCCTTGCCATAGACCTGGCGGAACAGGACCTTGTCGCCCTTGGCCACCAGAACCGCGCCCATGAAGCGGCCTGAAGCGGCTTCGCGATCCAGGCGCGCCGCCAGTTGCGGCAGGTCCTGAACCACGACCACGGGTGGTCGTGGCGGCGCATCGGCGCGCTCGGTCGCCAGTTCCACATCGGTCTTGGGCGCCACGGCCGTGGCGATGCCGCCCCAGACCGCGCCGCCAAGGATCAGCGCCCCAAGGACGCCCAGAACGAGCCGAGGATGCCCCCCGGCGGTACGCGGCACATCAAACACAGGAACTCAGACGTCGAAATCCAGACCGAACTGGGCATAGAGGGCGCGGCTGTCCTGCCACTTCGGATCGACCTTGACGGTCAGGAACAGGTGCACCTGACGGCCGAGGATTTCGTTGAGCTCCTCGCGCGCCTTCTGGCCGATCCATTTCAGGGTCTGACCGCCTTTGCCCAGAACGATGGGCCGCTGGCTCTCGCGCTCGACATAGATGGTCTGTTCGATCCGGGCCGAGCCGTCGGCGCGATCCTCGAAACTGGTCGTCTCCACCGCCGCCGAATATGGCAGCTCCTCATGGACGCGCAGATAGACCTTCTCGCGCGTGATCTCCGCCGCCAGAACCCGGACCGGCACGTCGGCGGCCTGATCCTCGGGATACAGCCACGGCCCCTTGGGCATTGACAGAGCCAGACGCTGCTTCAGATCCTCGACGCCGTCGCCGTTGGCGGCCGAGATCATATAGACTTCGGAATAGACGCCGCTTTCGAACAGCTTCTGCGACAGGGCCAGCAGGGTGTCGCGCCGCATGCCGTCGATCTTGTTCAACGCCAGAACAACCTTGGTCCCGGTGGCCTGCAGGTTGGCGATGATAGTTTCGGTGTCCTCGGCCGAGCGACGATCGGCCGCCGTGCCCTCACGGCTTTCAGCGTTGATATGAGACTGGGCGTCGATCAGGTGAACGACGATGTCCGCATCTTCAGCCCCGCCCCAGGCTGAGGCGACCATGGCCCGGTCAAGGCGACGACGTGGTGTGAAGATGCCGGGCGTGTCCACCAGCACGATCTGGGCGTCGCCTTCCATGGCGATGCCGCGCACCGGAAAGCGCGTCGTCTGCACCTTTTGCGTGACGATCGAGACCTTGGACCCGGTCAGCCTGTTCACCAGCGTGGACTTGCCGGCGTTGGGCGCGCCGATGATGGCGGCGAATCCTGCGCGCTGGTTTTCGATATCGGTCAAATGACGCCTTCACGTTTGAGGAGAGCCGTTGCGGCCGCCTTCTCCGCCTCCTGACGCGAACGCCCTTGCGCGGTCAAGGGCTGCACGTCCCGCACGGACACTTCGACGGTGAATGTGGGCGCATGATCCGATCCCGTCCGATCGGCGACGCGATAGGTCGGCAGCGGCCGCCCCAACCCTTGCGCCCATTCCTGAAGCGCCGATTTCGGATTGGTCACGGTGCGGGACGGCGGCGCCGACAATTCGTCGGACCAGGCCCGTTCGAACACGGCCTTGGCGGCATCCAGCCCCCCGTCCAGATAGACGGCCGCCAAGATAGCCTCGACCGCATCGGCGATGACGCCGGCCTTGCGCCGCCCGCCGGTCTTGGTCTCGCCGGGCGAGAGCCGCAGCGCAGGGCCCACGCCCAAGGCTTCGCCCACGCGAGCACAAGCGCCCTTGTCGACCAGGGCGTGCAGGCTGGACGACAGCTGGCCCTCGTCCGCGGTCGGAAACTGGGCCGACAGCCGCTCGGCGACCAGCAGACCCAGCACCCGGTCGCCCAGGAATTCCAGCCGCTCGTTGTCGCGTGGACCGTGGATGCCGACCGGCGCCCCCTCGCCCACGCTGGCGTGGGTCAGGGCGCGCTCCAGCAGGGCCTTGTCCTTGAACCTGTGTCCCAGGCGCGTTTCCAGCGCCGCGACCGCTTCGGCTCTCAGATTGGCCATCAGTGCAGGACGTTGAAGAACCGGTCGAGCCGCACGTTCAACCAAGTCCAGGGCTTCACGAACGACGAACCGGGCTTCCACGAAAACAGGATGATCTGCGCCTTGCCGACCAGGTTTTCGGCCGGGACCATGCCGACGCCGCTGGATTGTTCGACGCGGCTGTCGATCGAGTTGTCGCGGTTGTCGCCCATCATGAAGTAGTGACCGGCCGGGACTTCATAGACTGGGGTGTCGTCCAGATCGTTTCCGGGACCGAAGTCCTGGGTCATGAAGCTCTTGCCTTCCGGCAGGGTCTCGCGGACCTCGGTCACAGGACGCGGTCCGAATATGTCGTTGATCTCCTGCTCGCTGACCACGACGTCCTGCACAGGCTTGTCGTTGATATACAGCTTGTTGGCGATCATCTGGATGCGGTCGCCGGGCAGGCCGATCACGCGCTTGATGAAGTCGGTCTTGTTGTCACGCGGCAGTTTGAACACGACGATGTCGCCACGCTTGGGCGCCGAGCCCATGATCCGCCCGTCGAACAGCGGCGGGCTGAACGGGATCGAGTGCTTGGAGAAGCCATAAGACCACTTGGAGACGACGATATAGTCGCCTTCGTACAGATTCGGCTCCATCGAGGCCGAAGGGATGGTGAAGGGCTGGAACAGGAAGATGCGCAGCACCATCGCGATCAGCAGGGCGAAGACGATGGTCTTGAAGATTTCGCCGGTCTCGCTGGCCGCCGAAGCCGCCTTGTCGCCGCGCTTGGGCGTCTTGGCATAGACCTTCTGGTTCGCCGTCGTCGGCTCCTGAACCGACTTGACCGGAGCGTCCGCCTCCGAGGCCGCAAATCGTTCTTCGGGGGTGGCGTCGCGATTGGCGTCGTCGGGCTTTTGGTCTTCGCTCATGCGATCAGGCATCCTCGCCGCGTCCGCGCGGTCATCGCGCACGCCTATAACCTGATTACGACTGCGGCAAGGCTTCGATCACCACGAAGGCGAGCGCATAGGGATGTTCGTCGCTCAGCGTCAGGTGGATTTTCGCCTCGTGTCCGGGCGGCGTCAGACGCGCCAGATGCTCGGCTGCATGGCCGGTGAGCGCCATCGTCGGCTGGCCCGAACGCAGGTTCACCACCCCCATGTCGCGCCAATAGACATCGGCCCGAATTCCCGTGCCCAGTGCCTTAGCGCAAGCCTCCTTGGCGGCGAAGCGTTTGGCGTAGCTCCAGGCCGGGTCCGGCTTCCGATCCGAGCGGGTGCGTTCCAGTTCGGTGAAGCAGCGGGTCTTGAAGCGATCCCCAAACCGATCCAGCGACGCCTGAATGCGCCGGATGTCAGACAAATCTGCGCCGACGCCGATGATCATCTGGCCGCATCCATCGCCGCTCGCATCCGGCGGATCGCCCCGTCCAGGCCGATGAAGATCGAGTCCCCGATCAGGAAATGGCCGATATTCAGCTCGCGGATTTCCGGGATCGCCAGCATGCGCGGGGCCGTATCGTAATCCAGCCCGTGACCGGCATGGACCTCAAGCCCTTGGATGTCGGCCTGGGCGGCGGCGGCGGCGAGGCGTTCGAACTCGACCTCTCGCTCTGCCGGATCGGTCAGATGGCAGTAGCGGCCGGTGTGGAACTCGACCACTTGGGCGCCGACGGCGGCGGCGGCCTCGACCTGCGCTTCGGACGGTTCGATGAACAGCGAGACCCGGATGCCGGCGTCCGCCAGCGCCCTGACCACAGGCGCGATCCGCCCTTCGTGACCGGCGACCGCCAGACCTCCTTCGGTGGTGACCTCTTCGCGCCGCTCAGGCACCAGACAGGCGGCGTGCGGCCGGTGACGCAGGGCGATGGCCAGCATCTCGTCCGTCACCGCCATTTCCAGATTCAGCGGCTTGCCGGCGCGAGCGCACAGGGCGCTCAACACATCGATGTCGGCGTCGGTGATGTGGCGGCGGTCTTCGCGCAGGTGGGCGGTGATTCCGTCGGCCCCAGCCGCCAGCGCCGCCTCGGCCGCGCGCGCCGGATCGGGATGCGTCCCCCCCCGCGCATTTCGCACCGTGGCGACGTGGTCGATGTTGACGCCCAGCCTGACCCGTTCGCGCATGGCTCTACTTCGACAATCTGCGGCTGCCGGGATCTTCCACTGGAAGCGCGGCCAATTCAGGCGGAAGAGCGTCGGCCGGATAGGCGGGCACGTCCAGCGAAGCCAGGGCGATCAGCGGCACGCCCACATCCGCCTTGCCGCCCGAGCGATCGACGATACAGGCGGCGGCGATCACCTCGCCCCCGGCCGCCTGGATGGCGGCGATGCATTCGCGCGATGACAGGCCGGTCGTGACGATGTCCTCGACCATGACGACCTTTTCGCCCGGCTCGACCGAGAAGCCGCGACGCAGTTTGAATTCCCCGCCCTCGCGCTCGACATACATCGAACGGACGTTCAGGTGTTTGGCCGTCTCGTAACCCGGGATGATGCCGCCCACGGCTGGTGAGATCGCGACATCGACCGGGCCGACCGTGGCGGTGATCTTGTCCGCCAGCGCCTTGCACAGCCGCTCGCTTCGCGCGCCGTCCATGAAGACCAGATTCTTCTGCAGGAAGACCGGGCTGTGCAGACCCGACGACAGGACGAAATGGCCTTCGCGCAGGGCGCCGGCGTCGCGAAACTCGTTGAGGACGTCTTCGGTGTTCATGACAGGGTTCTAGACCCGGATCGCGCGCGGATGAACCCTGCGGCGACGCTTCATTCGATGTTTTCGTTCGGCCGCAGCCCGCGCGCGAGTAGTTCGGCCCAGACGCCCTCCGCGTCCTCGGCGAAACCGATCAGGTCCAGGTCGGCAGCCGCGATCATTCCATGCTCGACCAGGGCGTCGAAACCGATCACCGAGGTCCAGTAGGCCTTGTCCACCAGAACGACCGGAACCGGCGGCGCCTTCTTCGTCTGGCGCAGCGTCAGCATCTCGAACATTTCGTCGAAGGTGCCGAAGCCGCCGGGAAACACCACCAGCGCATTGGCGCGCATCGCCAGATGCATCTTCCGCATCGCGAAATAGTGGAAGCGGAACGTCAGCTCCGGCGTCGAATAGGCGTTCGGCTCCTGCTCATGCGGCAGGGTGATGTTGAACCCGACGGACGGCGCGCCCGCGTCCCCAGCCCCGCGGTTGGCCGCTTCCATGATGCCGGGACCGCCGCCGGTGGCGATGACATTGTCGCGGGGCTCGCCGACGCGACCTCGCAAGGCTCCGCCCCGCTCGGACGCCAGCCGACCAAAGGCGCGCGCCTCGTCATACCAACGATGCCCTTCGCGGATGCGCGCGCTGCCGAAGACGACGAGGGTCGAGCGCACGCCCCAGGCCCTCAACGCCTCCTCGGGTTTGGCGTATTCCATCAGGAACCGAACGCCGCGCATCGAATCGCCCAGCAGGAAGTCCTGATCCATTGCCGCCATGCGATAGGACGGCGAGGCCATCTGCGCCGCGTTCGGCTTTATCGGGTCGCTCATTCGCCCCGCGCGCGCTCGACGGAATCGACCGACGGATTGGCCCTCAGCGCCGCCATGATCGTGGTGGCGTGCTTGGCGTCTTCGACCTCGACATCCACATCTACGTCGAAGAAGTCCTGCTGACGGTGCGCCATCGACAGGTTGATGATATTGCCGCCGGCCTCGCCGATCAGGGTCGTGACCTGACCCAGCACGCCCGGCGCATTGCGGATCGTCGCGCGAATCCGGGCGGCGGCGACCGCGTCCGTCTCGGCCTGAGGCGTCCATTGCAGGTCATGCCAGACCGAATCGTCATCGGCGAAGGCGGCCAGGGTCTGGCAATCGATGGTGTGGACGGTCAGGCCAGATTCGGGCTCCAGAATGCCCACGATCCGGTCGCCCGGAACGGGCGTGCAGCATTGACCGAAGTGTACCGACACGCCGGGAGTCAGCCCGCCGCCGCGCACGAACAGCCGCGCCTTCTCGCCCTCGATGCGCTGCTTCTCGGGCCCAGCCTTCAGCCGTCCCTTCAGCGCGGGGAACAGGATTTCGGCCGTCGTCGTCGGCGACAACCGCCCGCGACCCAGGCCTTCGAACAGATCGTCGTCGCTCGCGACCGCCAGCAGCTCCAGAACAGGCTTCAACGACACGTCGGTCAGGCTCTTGTCGACCCGGCCCAGGGTTTGATCCAGCGCGACGCGGCCCAGCTTGATGAACTCTTCGCGCTCGGAGGTGCGGATATGGCGGCGAATGGCGGAGCGCGCGCGGCCCGTAACCGTCAGGCTGCGCCAGTCAGCAGGCACTTCACGCTTGGAGCCCCGAATGATCTCGACCACGTCGCCGTTCTGGAGCGGCGTCCGCATGGGCTTCAGCTCACCGTTGACCTTGACCCCGACGGCCGTATCCCCGACCTCGGTGTGGACGGCATAGGCGAAGTCCAGAGGCATTCCCCCGCGCGGCAAGGTGACCAGTTGCCCCTTCGGCGTGAAGACGAAGACCTGGTCCAGATACATTTCCAGCTTGGCGTGCTCGACCCAGTCTTCGCCGCCCTCGCCGTGCTCGATCACCTGAACCAGGTGGCGCAGATTCTGAAGCGGATCACGTCCGCCGCCCTGCTCCATCGCCTCGCGGTCGAAGCCGTAGGAATGGTTCTTGTAACGCCAGTGAGCGGCGACCCCGTCCTCGGCGATCCGGTCCATGTCCTCGGTGCGGATCTGCATCTCGATGCGCAGACCCCGGGGGCCGACGACGGTGGTGTGCAGCGAGCGATAGTTGTTCGACTTTGGCGTCGAGATGAAATCCTTGAACCGCTCGGGCACCATCGGCCATTCGCGGTGGATCACACCCAGTGCGCGGTAGCAGTCGTCCTCCGCCTCGACGATCACGCGGAAGCCATAGATGTCCGATAGGGACGAAAAGCCGACCGACTTGCGCTGCAGTTTGCGCCAGATCGAATAGGGCGTCTTCTGCCGGCCATAGACATTGGCCTTCAGGCCCGCCTCGGACAGGACGCGCTCAACCTCACTCGCCACGCCGTCGATGGCGCGACCGTGCTCCAGCTTCAATGCCTCCAGCCGCCGCTCGATGGCGGTCTTGGCCGTTGGGTTCAGATGGGTGAAGGCAAGCTCTTCCAACTCGGACGCGATCGAGTGGATGCCGATCGACCGTCCCAGAGGCGCATAGACTTCCAGCGTCTCTCGACTGATCCGCTCGCGCTTCTCCGGCTTCACGAATTGAAGCGTCCGCATATTGTGCAGACGGTCAGCCAGCTTGACCAGCAGCACCCGCACGTCCCGGCTGATGGCCAGGATGAACTTGCGCAGGTTCTCGGCCTGGCGCGTGTGCTCAGCCTGAAGCTCCAGCCGCGACAGCTTTGTCACGCCCTCGACCAGGACCGCGACCTCTTCACCGAACATGCCGGCGATGTCGTCGCGCGTCGCCGATGTGTCCTCGACGACGTCATGCAACAGGGCGGTGACGATGGTGGCGGTGTCGAGCTTATAGTCGGTCAGTATGCCCGCGACCTGGATCGGGTGGGCGAAATAGGGATCGCCCGAGGCTCGCAACTGCGAACCGTGCATCTTCATCGCGTAAACGTAGGCGCGGTTCAGAAGCGCTTCGTCGGCGGTAGGGTCATAGGCCTTGACGGCCTCGATCAGCTCGAACTGGCGCAAGATCGGCGCGCGCTTGGGCTGCGGCGCCGGGTCGACGAGCGCCGCTTGAGGGTCGTTTTTGTTTGCAGCTTGGGGCGCCGGCGGAACCGTCTCGGTCCGCGCCGGCAGGATAGTGACGCCAGGGGCTCCCTCGGGCGTCAGTACCGCTCCTCCTGACCGCCGTCGCGATCGCTTTGCAGGGCGCGGATCAGCTCCGCCTCAGCCATGTTCATGTGCTGCGGCGATGCCAGCAGGGCGACCGTTTCCGCCTCGTCCTCGGCTTCCGTCCGCTCATCAACGCGTTGCAGCGTCGTGATGATAGTCTCGCGCAGTTCGTCCGGAACCACGGTGTCGTCGGCGATCTCGCGCAGGGCGACGACAGGGTTCTTGTCGTTGTCGCGGTCGATCGTCAGGGCGGCGCCGTTGGCGATGCTGCGGGCGCGGTGGCCAGCCATCAGCACCAGACCAAAGCGGTTCGGAACCTTCTCGATGCAGTCTTCGACGGTGACGCGGGCCATGAAATTCCTCGAACGCGGGGGAGAACCGCGTCAAATACAGATGAGGACGGCTTTTTGCAACGCCACAGGGGCGGAAGTTAGGCGTCAGGTCGGGTGGGCGTCGGCGCCGACGGTGGCCAGAGCGGCCAGGTCGCTCGCGGCCCCGCCATGCGGATGCACCCAACTTGGGGCGATCTCGGCGATGGGGCCCATGACAAACCGCCGCTCTGCCGCGCGAGGATGGGGCAGGATCAGCCCCTGCAGATCACCGCTCAATCTTCCGTAGGCGATCAGGTCCAGATCCAGCGTCCGCGGCGCATTGCGAACCGACCGCTCGCGGCCGAACGCGTCCTCGATCCGGCCGAGCGCCGCCATCAGGGCATGCGGATCGTGTTCTGTGCGGACGACGACCACGCCATTCAGAAATGCTGGGTCGTGCGGATCGGGCCAGGCCTGGGAAGACCACCACGACGAGCGGGCGATTACATCGATGCCCTCGCTGCGAAAGCGCGCGAGCGCCGCCTCCAGCGCTTCGGTGCAGGACGACCATGCCCCCTTGTCATTACAGCCCAGGGCCACGATGACTGCAGCATTGAGGTCGAACCCGTCATCGATTCCGACGGCGACCGCGCGATCCGATTTTTCATCTCTTTCTACGGCTTCGACCATGTTTCATCCCACCGACCGGCTGGCGATCTTCATCGACGGCTCGAACCTCTACTCCGCCGCCCGCGCCCTGCAGCACGACATGGACTTCCGGCGGATGCTGGACTGGTTCCGCGAGAGGTCCATCCTGACCCGCGCATACTACTATACGGCCGTGGTCGAGGGCGAAGAATTCTCGCCGGTGAAGCCGCTGGTGGACTGGCTCGACTACAACGGCTTCTCGGTCGTCACCAAGCCGGTGAAGCGGTTCACGGACAATAGCGGCCACAGCCGGATCAAGGGCAATATGGACATCGAGATCGCGGTGGACATGCTGGAACTGGCGCCGCACATCGACCATGCGGTGCTGTTCTCCGGCGACGGCGACTTCCGGCGCGTGGTTCAGGCAGTCCAAGCCAAGGGCGTGCGGGTCACCGTCATCTCGACCCAGAAGACCCAGCCGCCGCATATCGCCGACGAACTGCGTCGTCAGGCCGACGCCTTCCTGGACCTGAACGATCTGATGGCCGACTTCGGCCGCCCGAAGGCCGCCCAATGACCATGACGCCCGAACCGCCCCGCGACTGCCCCCTATGCCCTCGCCTGGTCGCCTATCGTCAGGAGAATGCGCGTCAGAATCCAGACTGGTGGAACGGACCAGCCGCCTCGTTCGGCGATCCGAACGCGCGCCTGCTGATCGCCGGACTCGCACCCGGCCGGACCGGCGCAAACCGCACGGGACGTCCCTTCACCGGCGATCACGCCGGATGGCTGCTGTACGATACCCTGAAGAAGGCCGGCTTTGCACAAGGTCATTACGATCCCAACGGCGACGATGACCTCACGCTGACGGACTGTATGATCACCAATGCGGTCCGGTGCGCCCCGCCCGGGAACAAGCCTCTGCCGATCGAGGAGACGACCTGCCGGCCCTTCCTGATCGACCGGCTCAAACTGCTGCCGAATCTGAAGGTGATCGTGACCCTGGGCGACGTTTCGCGCCGCAATATCCTGAAAGCCTTTGGACGGCCTGCGTCAGCGATGCCGGCGGGTCACGGCGCGCAGGGCGAAGCCGGCGGATACGTTATTCTGAACAGCTATCACTGCTCCCGACTGAACACGAACACCGGTCGCCTCACGCCGCAGATGTTCGAGGACATCTTCGCGCGCGCCCGAACCCTGATCGAGGCCTGAGCCTCAGCCCTTGTCCCGCATCAGGCGGGCCTTGTCGCGCTGCCAGTCGCGTTCGGCCGAGGCCTCGCGCTTGTCGTGCAGCTTCTTGCCCTTGGCCAGCGCGATCTCCAGCTTCGCCTTGCCCGCATCGTTGAGATAGAGCTTCAGCGGAATGATGGTTTGGCCGTCGCGCTGGACCGCCCCCATCAGCTTGTCGATCTGCTTTCTGTGCAGCAGCAGCTTACGCGGCCGGCGCGGCTCGTGGTTGAAGCGGTTTGCCTGTTTGTACGGCGGGATATCGGCGTTGATCAGCACGATCTCGCCCCCTTCGACCGCCGCATAGCTTTCGGCGATATTGGCCCGGCCGTCGCGCAGCGCCTTGATCTCGGTGCCCAACAGCTGGATCCCGGCCTCGATATTGTCTTCCAGGAAATAGTCGAACCGCGCGCGGCGATTTTCGGCGATGACCTTGGATTTCGATTGCGGCTTGGGGGCCATCAGATGACGCCCGCCGCCGCCATGGCGCGGTCGATGAAAGGTTTGACCGCATCGGAGGTCGGCGACAGCGGCAGACGCGCCTCTTCGTTGCATAAGCCGAGCTTGGCCAGGGCGTATTTCGTCGGCGCGGGCGAGTTGTCCAGGAACAGCGCCTTGCACAAACTAATCAGTCGGTCCTGCCAGTCGCGTGCTGTCGCATAATCTCCGGCAGTCATCGCATTGTGCAAGGCGACCATGGCCTCCGGCGCGACATTGGACGCCACCGAGATCAGGCCGACGCCGCCATGGGCGTGGTAGCCGAGATAGCTGGGGTCGTCGCCCGAGATGAGGTCGAACTGGCCATCGATGTTCGCTCGCATCCAGCTGACGCGGCTCATGTCGCCCGTGGCGTCCTTGATGCCGACGATGTTGGGGTGGGCCGCCAGCCGCGCCACCGTCTCATTGGACAGATCGGACCCCGTCCGGCCCGGCACATTGTACAGCAGAATCGGCAGTTGAACCGCGTCGGCCACCGCTTCGAAATGCGCCGCCATGCCCGCCTGGGACGGGCGAATGTAATAGGGCGTGACGATCAAAGCCCCATCCGCGCCCACCGTCTTGGCGTGGCGGGTCAGGTCGATGGCTTCCTTGGTATAGGGCGATCCGGTACCCGCAATGACGGCGACGCGCCCGGCTGTCAGATGCACGCACAGCTCGATGACGTGCTTGTGCTCATCCAGGTCCATGCTGGCGCCCTCGCCCGTCGTGCCCATAGGGACGACGCCGTGAACCCCTGCGGCGATCTGCCGCTCGAGCAGTTTGGCGAATGCGGCTTCGTCCACGTTTCCGTCACGAAGTGGTGTGATCAGGGCGGTGATCACGCCCTTGAACAAGGGGGCGTTCATGAGACTAAGCTGGCCTGCGTGGGGAGTGACGATGGACGGATGTTCATCGCCTTTGCAATGAGCGCGGGACGTTAGGTCGCCAGCGGCTCCGCCGCAACCGGGATTGAATGGGAACAGGACAGATCATGATCGCGACCAGTCTGGCGGCGGCCCTCGCCGTCCTTGCGCCGAACCCGCAGGACGTCCTGCCTACCCAGCCTGTGCCCTATGCTTCGGCGTCCTCGTCCGTACCAGGTTATTCGGCGACCTATCAGGGCCGCGTGCTGGACGATCAGGACACGGCGCTGTTTCGTCAGGGGCTGGCGGCGGCCCGCGCGCGCGATGTGTTCGGCGCCCAGTCCGCTATGTCGCAGCTCAGGGACGCCTCGGCTCGCAAGCTGGTCGAATGGGCGCTGATCGACACCTCAGGCGAGCAGCTGTCCTACTCGGACCTAGCGCGCGGTCAGTCCGATCTGGCGGGATGGCCGCGCGGCGAATCGCGACGCGCCGCCGCCGAAAAGGTGCTGGACCGGTCCGGCATGGGCGCGGACGCCGCCTTGGCCCTAATGTCTGACGGAAAGCCGACGACCGTCGAGGGGGCCATCGCCTACGCCTCCGCGCTGCAGCAGCGCAGCCGCCAGGATGAGGCCCGCGCCCTCGTCCGCGACTGGTGGCGCACCCGCTCGTTCGACGACGCGCCGCAGTCGCGTATCCTCGGCCAATGGGGTTCCTGGCTGACGCCCGCCGATCACGAGGCGCGGCTGAATATGCTTCTGCTCGGTCCGCACGGGCCGGCGACGCGCAGCATGATCAATCTGGTCTCGCCCGATCGCGCCGCCATAGCCAACACGGTGATGACCCTTCGTTCGGCCTACAGCCCCGACGCCGTCATCGCCAATCTGACGCCGGCCCAGGCCGCCGATCCGGCGGTCGTGCTGGAGCGCGTTCGCCTGCTGCGATCGCAAAACCGGCAATCCGAAGGCTTTGCGCAGCTGGCCAATCTTCCGCCGGCGCCGGGCCACACGACCGGCGACAACACTCTGTGGAGCGAGCGCCGCAACTACTTCCTCGACGCCCTTCAACAGGGCAACTGGCGCGCAGCCTATGACGCCATGAACGGTCACGGCTTCACCTCGGGCGACCGGATGGTGGACGCCGAGTTCTTCGCCGGCTGGGTCGCCCTGACCAAGCTGAACCAGCCCGAAGTGGCCGCCCGCCATTTCGGGGCTCTGCGCACCGCATCATCCACGCCGATCACTCAGGGGCGCGCCTACTATTGGCTGGGTCGCGCCGCCGAGGCGCGCGGCGAACGCGACGCAGCCCTCGCCTACTATCGCAACGGCGCCCAGCACTGGCAGACCTTCTATGGGCAGTTGGCGGCCGAGAAGGCGGGGATGACCACGCTTCAGCTGCCGGGCGAGCCCGTGCCGTCCCAAGCGGACATCGCCCGCTTCGAAAGCAATGAGATCGTCCGCGCCACGCGCATCCTGGGCGAGACCGGCGAGATGAGCCTCCTGCGCGTCTTCGCCTATCAGCTGGACAACGACCTGCCGACCATCAACGACCTGGCCCTGCTGATGGACCTGTCGCGCGGCTATGGCGAGGGTTTCACCGCCATGATGGTTGGGCGCGCCGCCAGCCAACGGGGCTTCGTAATGCCCGAGCGGATGTATCCCGTCCGCGTCCCGCCTCAGGTCACCGGCGCCGCACCGCTGGAGTTCACCCAGGCGATCACACGCCAGGAATCCAGCTTCGATCCCCGCGCCCGCTCCGGCGCCGATGCGCGCGGCATGATGCAGTTCCTGCCGTCCACCGCTTCCGGCGTCGCCCGCCGTCTGGGCATGAGCTATTCGGCCGAGCAGTTGTGGGATCCCGACTACAACATGACCCTGGGCAGCTATCACCTGGGCGAGCTGATGGCCGCAAACAACGGCTCCATGCTGCTGGCGACCGTCGGCTACAACGCCGGCCCGGCGCGCCCCAGCCAGTGGATCGCCCGTTGCGGCGACCCGCGCGGCGATGCCATCAAGACTATCGACTTCATCGAATGCGCGCCCTTCACCGAGACGCGCAACTACATGATGCGGGTGATGGAGAACATGGCCGTCTACAAGGCGCGCCTGAACGGCGGCACGGCGCCGCTGACACCGTCGGCCGACATCTCGCGCGGATCGGCGGCCGGCGCGCGGCCCTATATCGCCTACTGAGCCCGGCGGGCCGCCAGCAGCGGCCCGTTCGGCCCTTCGATCCACGCGCCGTCCAGCCCGAACACCTCGCGCAGGACGGCGGGCGACAGGGCCTGGATCGGCGGGGCGTCGGCGACGACTCGCCCCCGGTCCAGCACGACGATGCGATCCGCGACGGTGGCAGCCAGGGTCAGGTCGTGAAGGCTGACCAGCACCCCTGCCCCGTGGTCAGCGCGCGCCCTCAGGCGCTCCAGCACCAGGCGCTGCGCATCCGGGTCCAGCCCCGCGATCGGCTCGTCGACCAAAAGCAGCGGCGCATCGACGACAAGGGCGCGCGCCAGCAGAACACGCGCGCGCTCGCCGCCTGACATCTCTGCAACGCCGCGGTCCGCCAAATGGCCAGCGCCGACTTCGTCCAGAGCGGCTCGCGCGCGCGCCAGCGCATCCGCGCTTGACAGAAACGGCGCGCCGAGCGCCGCTATTTCTATCGCCGGCAGGTTCCAGGCGATGCGCCGCTCCTGCGGCAGATAGGCGACGCGTTCCGCCCGCTGGCGATGGGACAGATCGACGATGTCCGCGCCGCCCAACCTGATTTGTCCGCCGGTCGTCTCCAGCAGGCCCACAGCCGCGCGTATGGCGCTGCTCTTGCCCGCGCCGTTCGGACCGCACAGTGCCACGACCTCGCCCGCCGCGACCGACAGGCTCACCCCATCCAGCACGACGGCCTTGCCCAGCCGCGCCTGAACCGTCTTCAGCGACAACAGGCTCACAATCGCCACTCCCGCGCCGCTCGCCATGCGATTAGGGCGAAGAGGGGCGCGCCAATCAGGGCGGTGAACACGCCCAGCTTCAGTTCCTGATCCGTCGGCGTCAGTCGCGCCAACAAATCCGCCACGATCAGCATCAGCCCGCCCGCCAACGCCGAGGGCGTCAGGATTCGCTTCGCATCACCGCGCACCGCCGCGCGCACCAGATGCGGCGCGGCCAAGCCCACGAACCCGATGACGCCCGCCACCGCCACCGCTGCCCCTGTGGCCAAGGCCGCCGCGATCAGGGCGAAGGCCCTCAACCGCCCGATGTCTAGGCCCGACGCCTCCGCTCCTTCATCGCCGATGGTCAACATCCGCAAACCCGATCCCGACAAGGCAGCGAAGACGCCCGCGACGATGACGGCCGTGGTCACCCAGGCCACATCGACCCAGCTTCGGTTCTGCACCGATCCCAGCAGCCAGGACATGACCTCGGCCGAGGCGATGGGCGACGGCGACAGGTTGAAGATCAAAGCGGTCGCCGCGCCCGCGAAACTGGACAGCGCGACGCCGAACAGGATCAGGGCCTCGGGCGCCCGCATGGCTCTGGACGCCGCGATCAACAGTCCGCCCGCCAGCGCCGCGCCCGCCAAGGCCGAAAATTCGACCAATCCCGGCACGGCCGCCGCGCCCAACACGATGGCCAGCGCCGCGCCTAGGGCCGCCGTGGCCGACACCCCCAGCACGCCGGGATCCGCCAGCGGATTGCGCACCAGCCCCTGCATCACCGCGCCCGACAAACCCAGGGCCGCGCCGACGACCAGGGCGCAGAACGCGCGTGGCGCCCGCACCTGCCACAGCACCTCGGCCGGACCGGATGTTGGATCGCTGAAGGCAGCCGCATACTGATCGACACTGAACGCCGTCTCGCCCGCCAGCACCGCCAGAGCCAGCGCCGCGACGATCAAGCCGATCAGAACCAGGCACAGCCGAACCGTTCTGTTCACGGCCGCCCCTTGGCCATCATCTCCACCGCGTCGGCGGCGAACCAGGCCGGGCAGGTCAAGGTCGCGGCGGGCAGGCGCGCCGCCGTTCGACCCTCGGCCGCTCGCGCGACAACCGGATGCCGCCCCGGTCCGCGCAGGTCGGCGCGCAACTGATCGAAGAAGCCGAGCACAAATCGCACCGGCGGATTCAGCGCGATCCGCTCGACGCTGAGGGCGCCAAAACCGGGAGCGGCTGTCAGATTGCGAAATCCGGCCGCCCGCATCATCGCATCCATCAGCGTGCCTGGTCCAGCGGTGAAGCCACCCGATGTCAGATAGACGGCCCCCGGCGCTTCAGTCACAGGTCTTATCGGCGCCGCCTTCGCCAGCTTGGCGTCCATCTGTTGCTCTAGAGCCCGTCCGCGCTGCGTTTGATTCAGATCGCGCGCCACGGTCCGGATATTTCGTCGTACGCCCTCCAGATCAATCGCGTCATCGATTGTGACCACCTTGACGCCGCGCTGCGTCAGCGCGGCCAGCAGGCGCGGCTCGCCGCCCCAGTAGCGCACCACGACGTCGGGCTGAAAACCCACGGCGGCCTCAAGTGTCGGACGCAAACGCTTGTGACCGACCGCCTGCTGACGCAGCCAGGCGTCTGGATCGTCGGCGCGGGGCGACAGCGCGAGGTCCGCGTCCGGCGCTAGGGCGAGCACATACTGGTCGGCGCACTGATCCAGCGCCATAATCCGCAAGGGCCTGGCCTGAGCTGCGCCGCTGCTGAACGCCAGAGCCGCCAAGGCGACGCAGATACGCTTCATCCTTCGATCAGACCGGCGAACAGGGCGTCGAGGGTCGTGCGAACCAGCGCCTGCCGATCCGACCACGGGAAATAAGGCTTGGTGATCATGAGAGACACGATCCCGTGCGCCGCAGCCCAGATCGCTTGGGCGATCGTGGCGGGATCGCCCTTCATGCGTCCGGCCGTCACGGCGTCGCCGACGGTGGCTTCCAATGTCGTAAACAGGCTGGAGCCCAGTTCGCGCGCCGCGTCCTGGGCGCCTTCTCGCGCCTCAACAGGTCGTGTCAGATAGATCAGTCGATAGGCGTTGGGATGGGCGAAACCGAAGTCGATATAGCCCTCGATCATCCGCCGCAGCCGCTGCTCGGGCGGCGCTTCCTCATCTGCGACGGCGGCGTTTGATGCAATCAACCGGGCGAAGGCGTCACGGCAGATTTCCTGCAGGATCGCACCCTTGTCCGGGAAATGCATGTAGAGCGCCGTCGACGACAGCCCGACCTCGTCCGCGATCTTGCGAATCGTCGCGCCTTCATAGCCGTGCTCGACAAAGATGCGCTCGGCCGCCGCCAGGATTTCGCCCCGCCGCGAATGGCCTTCGCCCTTGGGCTTTCGGGTCGTGCGCGAGGCGTTCGAGGGTTCAGACAAGCCGCTGCTCCGGGTGAGGCGCCCTGAATAGCGACAATCCGTCCCGGACGCCAACCGACTTGCAGAACGCAGTTGTTTCAAATAGCGATTGGGGGTTGTGGCGCTTTGGGGCGGGTGCGGTGAAGGATTGGGCTCATCCGGGGATCAGGCCCCGCAGAAACGGCGCCTCACGACGCACGTGGAGCGGTTTCCAGATCACGACCTTGATCCTGCTTATCCTGACATCCGTCGTAGCGCTGATCCGCTGGCCCGCCGTCGCGATCGACTCGGGGCTGATTCTGTTTCAGGCCGCATTTGTGATCTGCGCTTTGTGGAAGGCCGTCATCGGCATCGCCAGCCTGCGACACCCTGCGCCCGCTGCTCGTCCGATCGAATGGCCGCGCTACACCATTCTGGCGGCGCTTTATGATGAGGCGGCCGTGGCGCCGCAACTGATCGCCAACCTCAGCCGGATCGACTATCCAGCGCACAGGCTGGAGGCCTTCATCGTGCTGGAAGCGCATGACGAGGCCACCCTGGCCGCAGCCCAGGCGACGCCCAAACCGCCGTGGCTGAAAATCCTGATCGCGCCGCCGGGCAGCCCCCAGACCAAGCCGCGCGCCTTGAACTACGCCTTGGCTCACGCGCGGGGCGATCTGGTCACCATCTATGACGCAGAGGATCGACCGCATCCGCAACAGCTCCGCCAGGCGGCGGCGCGCTTCGTAGCCCAGCCCCGGCTGGGTTGTCTTCAGGCGCCGCTTCGCATCCGCGGATCCGGCAAGCCCGGCTCCTGGTTTCTGGATCGGCAGTTCGCCTTTGAATATGCGGCCCTGTTCGAAGTGACCTTGCCGGGCATGGCGCGGCTGGGCCTGCCCTTCCCACTGGGCGGCACCAGCAATCATATCCGCATGACGGCGCTGCGAGGCGCCGGCGGCTGGGACGCGCACAATGTCACAGAGGACGCCGACCTGGGCTTTCGCCTGTGGTCGATGGGCTGGAAGCTCGGCGTCATCGATAGTCCGACGTGGGAGACGCCGCCGGGTGCGATGGACCGCTGGCTGCCGCAGCGCACCCGGTGGCTGAAAGGCTATATGCAGACCTGGGGCGTACACACGCGGCGTCCCAACGCCTTGGGACGGCGCGGAAGCTTGTCGCTGATCATGACCTTGGGCGCGGCGATCCTGTCGGCCGCTGCCCATGCCCCGACGCTGGCCTGGCTGGTTCTGGCCGTGGCCGTCTGGGCGCTTTCAGGCGTCCTGCCGCCCGTGCCCGGCGGCTCGCTGGGGGTGCTGGCCTTGGGCGTCATCGCCGCCTGGATGAGCTGTGCCGTCGGAGCACGACGCGCCGGGCTCGATTACCGGCTGGGCGATGTGCTGGCTGCGCCGGCCTATTGGGCGTTGCTCAGTCTGGCCTTCGTCCATGCGGCCTGGCGGCTGGCGGTCGAACCGCACGTCTGGGACAAGACCCCGCACGATCGCGACGATCAGATGCCGGAATTGACCGTCGTGGCGCCGGACGCTGGACGCGAGGCGGCCTGAGCGCCTATCAGCCCGACGATGGCGCCCGTCCTTTCCAAAAATCCCGAAACCCTCGTGACCTCCGGCTGGTCGGACTATGCCTTGCTGGACAGCGGCGACGGCAAGAAGCTGGAGCGGTACGGCCGCTACACCGTCGTCCGACCCGAGCCGCAGTGTTTCTGGTCGCCCCGCGATCCAAAAGCCTTCGAAAACGCGACGGCGACGTTCGATCCGCAGCAGGAGGAGGAAGACAGCGGTCGCTGGCGGTTCGACAAGCACGGCCCCATCGACGCCTTCCCTTTGAAATGGCGCGACGTGAAATTCACCGGCCGCTTTACCCCCTTCCGGCACCTCGCCTTCTTCCCTGAACAGGCGGGCAACTGGGAATGGCTGGACGGGCGGGTGCGGGACTTTACACGTTCGGCCGGCCGAGCGCCGAAGATCCTGAACCTGTTCGGCTATACCGGCGTCGCGAGTCTGGCTGCGGCCGCCGCAGGTGCAGAGGTCACCCACGTCGACGCCTCCAAGAAGTCGGTCGCCTACGCGCGCGAGAACGCCGAACAGTCGGGCCTGGCCCAGCATCCGATCCGGTGGATTGTCGAGGACGCCCGCAAATACGTCGCGCGCGAAGTGCGTCGCGGATCGAAATACGATGGCGTCATTCTGGACCCGCCCAAATACGGACGCGGCCCGACGGGAGAAGTTTGGCGCCTGTTCGAGGACATGCCCGGTCTGCTCAAGGACTGCGCCGCCCTTTTGTCCGACGATGCCGACTTCCTGCTTTTGAACGCCTATGCGGCCCGCGTGTCTGGCCTGTCCCTGGCGCATTTGATGGTCGAGGCGACCCAGGATCGCGGCGGCCGGATCGACTGGGGCGAACTGGCGCTGTCCGAAGACGGCCCGGACGCCCGCGCCATCGGCCTGTCCTTCTTCGCGCGGTGGAGCCGATGAGCGCCCGAGACGAATATCGCGTCATCACCTCCCTGACCAACGACACGGTCAAGGGCGTCCGCGCCCTGCATATGCGCAAGGAACGCGACCTGACCGGCACCTTCCTGGCCGAAGGGCTGAAGTTCATTGGCGAGGCGTTGGACCAGGGCCGTGCGCCCCGGATGTTGCTGGTCGGCGAGGATGCCCGTCCTCACCCTCTGCTGAATCGCGCCAAAGCCGCCACGCTCAAGGCCGGCGGCGATATCATCGTCGTCACCCACGCCATCCTCGAAAAGATCAGCCGCCGCGACAATCCGCAGACAGTGCTCGGCGTGTTCGAACAGGCCTACGCGCCTCTCGACAGCCTTAATCCCGCCTCGGCCCCCTGCTGGGTCGCGTTGGAGCAGGTGCGCGATCCCGGCAATCTGGGCACCATCATCCGCACCGCCGATGCGGCCGGTTGCGGCGGGGTCATCCTGATCGGCGATTGCGTCGATCCCTATTCGGTCGAGGCCGTGCGCGCGACCATGGGCTCGGTCTTCGCCGTCTCGATCACCAGGACGACGCCAGAGGCCTTCCTTACCTGGCGCAAGACCTGGCCCGGCAGCGTCGTCGGCACACGACTGGACGCCAAGGTCAGTCACCGCTCGGCCGTCATGCAACGGCCGTCGCTGATCCTGATGGGCAATGAGCAGGCAGGCCTGACTGACGCCCTGGCCGCCGCCTGCGACGTCAACGTCAAGATCCCGATGCGCGGCCGCGCCGACAGCCTGAACCTGGCCATCGCCACCGGCATCATGGTCTATGCCGCGACGGACGAAGCCTAGCGCTGCTCCTCCGGCGCCGCCCGGCTCATGCCCCAAAGGGCGGCGATGGTGATCAGGGCCGAAATCGCCAGATAGCCGCCGACGGCCCCCGGCCCGAACCGCTCGGCCAGCTTCAGCGCGACATAGGGCGCCAGCGACGCGCCCAGGATGCCCGCCAGATTGAAGGCCATCGACGCGCCGGTGTAGCGCACCGCAGTCGGGAACGGCCGCGCCATGGCGGCGCCGATGGGACCATAGGTGCAGCCCATCAGGGCGAACCCCAGCGCAAAGAAGATCAGCAGGCCGCTGAGACCGCCGCCGAATAGCGGTGCGAACAGAAAGCCGAACAGGCCGATCCCGACCGACGAGGCGATCAGCACCCTGACCTGCCCGTATCGATCCGCCAGCAAGGCTGTCACCGGTATGAAGGCGGCGAAGAACAGCACGCCGATCAACTGGATGGGCAGCACATCGGCCCGCGCCAGCCCCATTCCCGTCGTCGCCCAGCCCAAGGCGAAGACGGTCATCAGATAGAACAGGGTGAAGGTCGTCACGCCGCTGAACGTCCCCAGCACCAGCGCCGCCTTGTGATGGGCGAACAGGGTCATGGCGGGCGCCTTCACGCGCTCGTCGCGGTCGACCGCCTTCTGGAATTCGGGCGTCTCGGTGATCTTCAGTCGCACCCACAGGCCGACAAACACCAGCACGGCGCTGGCCAGGAACGGAATGCGCCAGCCCCAGCCCTCGAACGCGGTCTCGCTCATCGTCGAGGTCAGGACGATGAAGGATGTGGTGGACAGGATGAAGCCGACGGGCGCGCCAAGTTGGGGGAACATGCCGAACCAGGCCTTCTTTCCGGGCGGCGCATTCTCTGTCGCCAGCAACACCGCCCCGCCCCACTCGCCGCCCAGACCCAGCCCTTGACCGAACCGGCACAGGGCCAGCAGCAAGGGCGCCACTAGGCCGACCTGCTGGTGCGTCGGCAACAGACCGATGGCGACCGTCGACAGACCCATCGTCATCAGGGCCGCGACCAGCGTCGCCTTGCGTCCCACCCGGTCCCCAAAATGCCCGAACGCCAGAGCGCCGATGGGCCGCGCGAAGAAGGCGATGGAGAAGGTGGCGAACGAGGACAGCAGCGCAGTCCCCGGATCTTCGCCGGGGAAGAACAGCGTCGGGAACACCAGGACGGCCGCCGTGGCGTAGATATAGAAGTCGAAGAACTCGATCGTCGTGCCGATCAGGCTGGCGAACAGCACGCGGCCGGTGGAGTTCTTCGGCAGGACGTCGGACATCTTCTTCTCTCGGTTATCCCAGCGATGCCCGTTTCCTTCCCGCCGCGTCAAGGCGATCAAGTCCCGCGCGGCTTGGCCCGGTTCGTCGCTTGCGCCTCAGCCGGGTTTTCCGGCCACGGATGACGGGGATAGCGGCCGCGCATTTCCGCACGCACCGCCGCCCATGAGCCGGACCAGAAGCGCGGCAGGTCCTTGGTGACCTGCACCGGCCGTCGCGCGGGCGACAGCAGGGCCAGAGTCAACGGCACGCCGCCGACGGTCGGATGCGTCGTCACGCCGAACAACTCCTGCACCCGAATATCCACGCGCGGCCCGCCCTCGGCGGCATAGTCGATGGCCGCCGAGCCCAGCGGCGTGACCAGACGTGGGGGCGCCAACTCGTCCAGCCGCCGCTGTAGGTCCCAAGGGATCAGTCCACGCAAAGCCTCGGCCAGACGACCGTCAGCTATCCCCTCCAGCGACTTCGCCCCTTCCAGTAGAGGCCACAGCCAGTCCTGACGCGCCGCCAGCAGGGCGTTGTCCGACACATCGGGCCAGGCTGTGTCGCGCGCGTTCAGGAAGGCCAGACGTGCGCGCAGTCCCGACGCCTGCTCGCCCCATTTCAGCGCGCCCAGCCCATCCGCCTCGATCTCGGCCCGAAGGGCGGCGGTCAAGGTCTCCGCATCCGGCGCGCCGACGACCTTTTCGTCCAGCACGATGGCCCCGATGCGTCGCGACCGCCGGATCACCGACCGGCCCGATGGTTCGCGCACCAGCCGGTCTTCCGTCGAGATCAGGCGGGCCAGATCGCTGTCGATCCGGTCCGCCTCCAGCGCCGCCGCCAGCCGCACCCGCTCGCGCGTGTCACCGCCGCCAAGTTCGGCGATCGCCAACCAAGGCTCACGCGCCAGATGGTCGGTCGGGTCCAGCACGGCCCCTCTTCCGCTGGCGAGAAGGTATTCACCCGCCTTGCCCCGCGCCTTTGCGATCCGCTCGGGAAAGGCCTCTGCCAGCAGCAGTCCCGGATCGATCGTCCGGCCCGATCCGCCGCCCGCTGCGCGCGCCCAGCGCTCCGCCAGCTTGATCGAATCGCGCGCTCTCTGAGTCCGATCGCGCTCCAGCCCGATCAGGCGATCCGCCAGATCGGCGCTCGATCCGCCCAGACCCGGCTCGCTCAGCACCGCCGCGATCCGGGCTCCCGTCATCGCATCGTCGGCGTCGGACGCCACGGCCACCAAATGGGCCAGCCGCGGCGACAGCGGGATCTTCGTCAGGCGCAGCCCGTGTTTCGACAGTCCGCCATCGGCATCCAGCGCCCCCAGCCGCGTCAGCACCTTGCGCGCCTCGGCCATCGCCCCGGCCGGCGGCGGGTCGAGCAGGGCCAGCCCCTCGACCGAGCGTGCGCCCCAACGCGCCAGGTCCAGGGCCAGTCCGGTCAGGTCCGCCTCCTGGATTTCCGGCCGCTGATGCGGGACCAGCCCGCGCGTCTGTTCCTCATCCCACAAGCGGTAGCAGACGCCCGGCTCGGCGCGCCCGGCCCGGCCGCGTCTTTGTTCGGCGGAAGATCGGCTGACCTTGACCGTCGCCAACCGGGTCAGGCCGCTGGAGGGTTCGAACCGCGGCACGCGCGACAGTCCGCCGTCGATCACCACCCGCACGCCTTCGATGGTGAGACTGGTTTCTGCAACCGAGGTCGCCAGCACCAGTTTGCGCCGCCCCGGCGCCGCCGGTTCGATGGCCCGGTCCTGTTCGGCCCGGTCCAGTCCGCCGTACAGGGGCACGACATCGACGTTCGGCAGCCGCAGTCGCTCATTCACCAGTCTGGCCACCCGATGGATTTCACCCTGCCCTGGCAAGAAGACCAGCACCGACCCCGTCTCCTCGCCCAAGGCGGTCAGACAGGCCCGCGCCACAGTCTCTTCAAACCGTTCGGATGGGTTGCGGCCCAGATACCGGGTTTCGACCGGCCAGGTCCGTCCTTCGGCCTCGATCACCGGCGCGCCGTCGAGCAGGCGCGAGACCCCGACCACATCCAGCGTCGCCGACATGACCAGCAGCCGCAGATCCTCACGCAGCAGCCCTTGCGTATCTCTCGCCAAAGCCAGCCCGAGATCGGCGTCCAGGCTGCGTTCGTGGAACTCGTCGAACAGGACCGCGCCAACGCCCTCCAGCCCCGGGTCGTCCAGGATCATGCGCGTGAAGACGCCCTCGGTGATTACCTCGATCCGTGTGGTCGGACCGATCCGGCTTTGCAGCCGGGTACGATAGCCCACCGTCCCCCCCGGCTGTTCGCCCAGGGTCGCAGCCATCCGGTCGGCCGCCGCCCGTGCGGCCAGGCGTCGCGGTTCCAGCACCAGCACCTTGCCCTCCAGCCAGGGCTGATCCAGCAGGGCCAGCGGCACAACCGTCGTCTTGCCCGCCCCCGGCGGCGCCGCCAGCACGGCTGTATTGCCCGCGCTCAGCGCGACTTTCAGCGGTTCCAGAACGGCGTGGATGGGCAGCATGCGTCGCCTCTAGCCTGCCGATGGGCGATCACGAAAGCGTCGTCGCGCCTTAACCACCCCGTCATGCGCGTTGCGCGCCGCCTCATCCGTCGCTAGCGTCCGCCCCAAGCAGCCGAGGGGCTGCATTAAAACGTGGGGGTATTTTATGTGGCGCGTTAAGTCGCTCGACGCGATCCTTGCCACGGCCGAGAAGAAGTCGCTTCACCGGTCGCTTGGTCCTATTCAACTGACGCTTCTGGGGATCGGGGCCATCATCGGCACCGGGATCTTCGTCCTGACTGCTTCGGCCGCCCAAAAGGCCGGACCGGGCATGATGATCAGCTTCGTCATCGCCGGCGCGGTCTGCGCGGTCGCGGCGCTCTGCTACTCCGAACTGGCGTCGATGGCGCCGGTTTCGGGCTCGGCGTACACCTACACCTACGCCGTGATGGGCGAACTGCTGGCCTGGACGGTCGGCTGGGCGCTGATCCTGGAATACGCCGTGGCGGCCTCGGCCGTGTCGGTCGGTTGGTCGGGCTATGTGCTCGGGCTGATAGAACAGGGGCTCGGATTCGACTTCCCTGATCTTCTATCCGCCGGGCCGACCTGGTCGATGAACGGCTTCATCCCCACGCCTGATTTCAGCGCCGGGATCGTCAACATCCCCGCCATCGTCGTGGCCCTGCTGGTGACCGGCCTGCTGATGGTCGGCACCACGGAATCGGCCCGGGTAAATGCGATCCTGGTCGCGATCAAGGTCATCGCCCTGACGGTCTTCATCGTCATCACCCTGCCCGTCATCAAGTCCGCCAACCTGTCGCCGTTCGCCCCCAATGGCCTGTTCGGCCAGTATTCGGGGATGGGCATCGTCGGCGCCGCGGCCTCGATCTTCTTCGCCTATGTCGGCTTTGACGCCGTTTCGACTGCGGCCGAAGAAACCAAGAATCCGCAGCGTAACGTGCCCATCGGCCTGATCGGCTCGCTGGCCATCTGCACGATCTTCTATCTGTTGGTCGCGCTCGGCGCCGCCGGCGCTATCGGCGCCCAGCCGGTTCTGGGCGCCGCCGGTGAAGCGGTACAGCCGGGCTCGCCCGCCTTCGTCGCCGCTTGCGCCCTGCCCGCCAACGCAGAAATGCTGGTCTGCTCCAACGAGGCCCTGGCCCACGTTCTGCGCGTCGTCGGTCACCCGCAGATCGGCAACGCCCTGGGCACCGCCGCCCTCTTGGCCCTGCCGTCGGTCATCCTGATGATGATCTTCGGTCAGACCCGCATCTTCTTCGTGATGGCGCGCGACGGCCTGCTGCCGGAAGGCCTGACCAAGATCCACCCCAAGTGGAAGACGCCCTATATCGTGACCGCCGCCACCGGCATCGCGGTCGCCATCGCCGGCGCCCTGTTCCCGGTCGGTCAGCTGGCCGACATCTCGAACTCGGGAACCCTGTTCGCCTTCTTCATGGTGTCGATCGCGGTGCTGGTGCTGCGGGTCAAGGATCCGAACCGTCGCCGTCCGTTCCGCACGCCGCTGATCTGGGTGTTTGCGCCCCTGTCGGCGTTCGGCTGCGCCTTCCTGTTCTGGAACCTGCCGCACGACGCCAAGATGGTGCTCCCGATCTGGGGCGGCATCGGCCTGCTGATCTACTTCGCCTATGGCTACCGCAAGAGCCACCTGGGTCGCGGCGTGGTCGAGGTTCACGAGACCGACGGCGATGTTCCGCCGCCGCCTGTGCCGCCGATCCGCTAAGACAAAATGCGGGGCCTGTCGCACCAATCGCGGAAGGCCTATCGATCGGCCTCAGATAGCCCGCAAGGGCGATAGGCCAGGAATAAAGAAAGGCCCCGGAGCGATCCGGGGCCTTTTTTGTCTTGGTGCGGATGAGAGGACTCGAACCTCCACGCCTCTCGGCGCTGGAACCTAAATCCAGTGCGTCTACCAGTTCCGCCACATCCGCATCGGGTAGGCGGTCGCGTCTAGAGGGTGACGCCGCTCAGGGCAAGGCCTCAGCGACGTCCAGCGACCAGTTCGTTGCGGATGGAGCGTCCCAAGGGATCGCGGGCGCGCCAGCTGTCGCCGACATCCGCCTCGACCATGCGGCTGCAGAAGCGTGGCAGGATTTGGCGCGGGCTAAAGCCGGACAGACAGATTTTGTCGCCCTCGGCCGACCAGCGGGCCGCCACACGTCGCCCATCGGAAAACTGCGAGGTGTAGCGCCCATCCGGCTCGAAATAGTGCCGGACCCACTGGCCGTTCGGATAATGGGACACGATCGTATTGCCGAACGCCTTGGACATATCGGCTGAGGCGGGCGAGGCCGCCAGCACGCCCACGATCGCCAAACCGCAGATCACCGCACCATGATTCACACGCCCCTCCTGCGCCATCCGTCATCGACTATCGACGATACATAAGACGGCGCAAGCGCTGCGGTTCCTCAGCCGTTGCCGCGACGACCCGATTCGAACAGGAACCAGACGCGCTTCTCGCTCTCGTCGATCCAGTTCTCGAGCAAGCTGGCGGTCGCGACGTCGTTATGCTCGTCGCACAGGTCATGCACCTCGCGCATCCGGCCGATCAGTTCACCGTTGTCGTCGCGAAGCTCGGCCAGCATATCCAGCGGGTCGACATAGTCGGCGTCATTGTCGGCGATGCGTGATTCCTTGGCGATCTGGCCAATGGAGCGAAGCGTGGTCCCGCCGATCTTGCGCGCCCGCTCGGCCATGGGATCGGTCATGGCCAGGATTTCCGCCGACTGCTCGTCCAGCATCAGATGATAGTCCCGGAAATGCGGACCCGAGACGTGCCAGTGGAAATTCTTCGTCTTGATGTAGAGAGCGAACGTATCGGCCAGCAGGCCGGTCAGAGCGGCGGAAATGCTCTGGGTCGCCTCCTCCGACAGGCTCGTCGGCGTCTTCAGGGGCGCCAAGCGCTTTTCTTTGGCGGTGGCCATCATCGTTCTCCTCAGCAGCAGTCTGCGGTCAAGCTAGGTCTCCGGGCATCCGAACGGAAGCCCTGGCGCAGATGATAATGCTGAAGCTGTGAAGTGGTTCGGCGGCGCCGATCTTTGTCGGCGGATGGCTGGGGAACTAGGACTCGAACCTAGAATGACGGTACCAAAAACCGTAGTGTTACCATTACACCATTCCCCAGCAGGACCGGCGTTTCCGAAGCACTCTGTGCGGCGGAGGCGGTCAGATACGCCAAGCCGTTTTGGGATGCAACACCCTCTTTCAGGACTATTTTCGCTTACCGTGAAGATGGGTCGAAATGGGCGCTTGCGGCCTATCGAACCCATGGCTATAAGCCGCGTCCTCACTTCGGGGCGACGCCGCCAGGCCAGCCCCCACGGTCGGAGTGTGGCTCAGCCTGGTAGAGCACTGCGTTCGGGACGCAGGGGTCGGAGGTTCGAATCCTCTCACTCCGACCATCTTCTCCTCAGAAAATTCGACGATGCGACAGCGGGTCTTCGCCCACTGCCAGAGCCGTGTCAGTCGTCGTTCGCCGCGCTCTCCATCGACTGGCGCGCCACCGCATTCAGATGCGCCCCAACCGACTCGATGGTTCTAGAGCCCAGCGCCTTTCTGCGCGTGGTCAGATCGGGCGAGCCCGCGTCGTAATCGGCCATCAGCCGCCGCACGAACGCCCCGCCCTGCACCTCGGCCAGCACCTGATCCATCGCCTGGCGAGATTCGGCCCCGATGATGCGCGGCCCGGTCAGATAGGCGCCGTATTCCGCCGTGTTCGAAATCTTGGCGAAGGCGCCCGCGATGCCGCGTTCGTACATCAGGTCGGTCACCAGCTTGGTCTCGTAGAAACATTCGAACCACGCCACTTCGGGCGGATAGCCGGCGTTGACCAGTTTCATGAAGGCCGTGTCGATCAGTTCGGCGATGCCGCCGCACAGCACCACCTGTTCTCCGAACAGGTCGCTCTCGCACTCGTCGCGCATCGTCGTTTCCAGAATGCCCTTACGCCCGCATCCCAGCGCCGCCGCATAGGACAGGCCCAGCGCATGCGCGCCGCCCGTCGCGTCCTGCTGCACGCCGAAAAGGCAGAAGACCCCCTCCCCGGCTTCGTACAGATCGCGGATGCGCGGCCCGATCCCCTTGGGCGAGGCCAGGATGACGTCCAGATCCGCGCGCGGTTCGACCAGGCCGAATCGCACCGACAGGCCGTGGGCGAAGACCAGGGCCGCGTCCGGCCGCATGTTCGGCTCCAGTTCGTCGCGCCACAGATCGCGATGCGCCTCGTCTGACGTCATGACGGCGACCACGTCGGCGCCCGACGTGGCCTGCGCGGCCGTCATCACCTCGAATCCGTCGGCGCGCGCCAGGTCGCGTGTTCTGGAGTCGGCCTTCAGACCCACCACGATATCGGCCACGCCCGAATCGCGCAGGTTCAGCGCATGGGTGCGGCCCTGGCTGCCGTAACCGATCATGGCCACGCGCTTGCTGCGAATGATCGAAAGGTCGCAGTCGCGGTCGTGGAAGACAGGCAGCGGATTGGGTAGGGTCTGGGTCATGACTGCCTTCATAACCCCATCCGACGTCGTCGCCTTCTGGAAAGAGGCCGGACCCGAAAAGTGGTTCGCCAAGGACGAGGCGTTCGACGCCGACTTCCGCGACCGAGGCCACGCCCTGCATTGGGCCGCCGCACGCCGCGAACGGGACGACTGGATGGCCACGGCCGAGGGCGCCTTGGCGCTGCTGATCCTGCTGGATCAGTATCCGCGCAACAGCTTTCGCGGCACGGCGCATCAGTTCGCCACCGACCCGCTCGCACTGATGTTTGCAAACCAAGCTGTGGCCCGTGATCTGCATCTGGCGGTCGAGCCGGCGCTAAAGAACTTCCTGCTCTTGCCCTTCGAACATTCCGAACGGATCGAGGATCAGGACCGCTACATGGCCTTGGTCGCGGGCGACGAAGAGCTGGAAAAATGGGGCAAGCTGCACCGCGACATCATTGTCCGCTTCGGCCGCTTCCCGCACCGCAACGCCGCGCTGGGCCGCCAGACGACGCCTGAAGAGCAGGCCTTCCTCGACGAGGGCGGCTTCGGCGGCTGATTCGATTCCTGTGGACTCTCGTCAGACGGCCGCGATTTCCCGAAACACGAATCGGTTTTCTGAGGCAACCTGCGCCTCATGACCATCCAGATGATCCTTGCCGATGTTCAATCGCGCGCCGGCGCCGCGCCCGTCGATCATCCGGAATGGCAGTATCTGAACCTGCTACGCGACATCCTCGACAATGGCGTCCGCCGCGACGACCGCACCGGCACCGGCACCCTGGGCGTCTTTGGGCGCCAGATGCGGTTCGATCTATCCAAGGGCTTTCCGGTCCTGACGACCAAGAAGCTGCATCTGCGGTCGATTATCGTCGAACTGCTGTGGTTCCTGCGTGGCGAGACCAACATCGCCTATCTGAAGGACAATGGCGTTCGCATCTGGGACGAATGGGCCGACGCCGAAGGCGAGTTGGGTCCGGTCTATGGCAAGCAATGGCGGTCCTGGACTGCGCCGGACGGGCGCGTCATCGACCAGATCGAGAGGCTGGTTCATGGGCTGAAGACCAATCCCAACAGCCGCCGCCACATCGTCACCGCCTGGAACCCGGCCGATGTCGACGACATGGCCCTGCCGCCCTGCCACTGCCTGTTCCAGTTCTTCGTCGCCGACGGAAAGCTCAGCTGCCAGCTGTATCAGCGCAGCGCCGACGTCTTCCTGGGCGTGCCGTTCAACATCGCCTCCTACGCCCTGCTGACGATGATGCTGGCCCAGGCCGTAGGGCTGGAGCCGGGCGACTTCATCCACACCTTCGGCGACGCCCATCTGTATCTGAATCACCTCGAACAGGCCGAGCTTCAGCTGACCCGCGAGCCCCTGGCCCTGCCCGTCATGCAGATTGCGCCCAAGACCGACCTGTTCGCCTTCGACCTGTCGGACTTCACCCTCGAAGGCTACGAAGCCTGGCCGCACATCAAGGCCGCCGTCGCCGTTTAAGGTCGTTCACGATGATCCGCGCTTTCTCCCTCGGTCTCATTCTGCTCGCGACGCCCGCCGCGTCGGCGGTCGCCCAGCCGATCTCATCCGCCGTCGAAACCGCCGAGATCACGCCGGTTCAGATCAGGATCCCGTCGCCGGATGGTCGCGCCGTACCGATCAGCATCTGGACCGCCCCGGTCGAACGCGGCGTGGTGGTGTTCAGCCACGGCTATAACGGTTCGCCGACGGCCTATGGCCGCATTCTGTCGGCCTGGGCGGCGCATGGTTTCACGGTCATCGCACCGCTGCACGTCGACTCACTTCGCCATCCCGAACATGAGAAATACGATGATCGCGCCGCCTTCTCGACAAGGCTGGTCGACCTGGGCGTCGCACGCGGCATCGCCGCCCATGCGCATTCGGGCAAACCGCTGATCGTGGCGGGTCATTCGTTCGGCTCTCTGATGTCTGTCATCGAGGCCGGCGCCGTCACGGCGGCGGGACCCGCAGGCGATCCGGCGGTAAGGGGCGTGATCGCCTTTTCCTCGGCCGGCTCCATCCCCGGCCTCGCCACCTCCGACAGCTACCGCACGCTTGACCGTCCGCTGTTGGTGATCACCGGCGATCAGGATCTGGTGCCCGGCTTCGTCAGCGATTGGCGCGATCATCGCGCGCCGTTCGACAACAGTCCGGCCGGCGACAAAACCCTCATGATCTTCGCGGGCGCTGACCACCAGCTGCCGGGGACGGCGCAAGGCGAGCAGTTTGATCAGATCATCCCGGCGACGGAGGATTTTCTCGATGCTTACGCGCTGAACGACGCCGACGCCCGGTCGCGCCTGCAGGCCTTTGCGGCGGATGGCGTCAGCGTCGAGCGTCGCTGAACGGATGGATTTGCGCGATCTGACCGCGTCGGTGCTTCGCATCTCCGACATCTACGCCGCCGAGCACGACATTGACCGTGACCGCGATTGGGCCTTGCTGAAGCTGCAGGAAGAGCTGGGCGAACTGACCGCCGAGCATCTGCGCCTGACCGGCCGCGCACGGGGCGCGCCTGACAGTCAGGCGCTGGGCGACGAGGCGGCGGACGTATTGGGCATGCTGCTGATCTACTGCGCGCGGGCTGGCGTCGATCTGGATCAGGCCATGCAGCGCAAATGGCTGAAGTGGCTGGAGCCGAAAGCATGAACGTTCCCCAGATCGCACTGGTCGTCGCGCGCGGACGCAACGGGGTCATCGGCCGTGACGGCGACTTGCCCTGGCGGCTGCGCAGCGATCTACAGCGCTTCAAGGCCATCACCGTGGGCAAGCCCTGCCTGATGGGGCGCAAGACCTGGGAAAGCTTGCCGCTGAAACCCCTGCCTGGCCGGCTCAACCTGATTCTGACGCGCGACCAGTCCTACGAGGCGGACGGCATGGCCAAGGGCGGGCTGGTCTGCGCCACTCTGGACGAGGCCATCGAGATCGGGCGCGAAACGGCTGAGGACGACGGGGTGGACGAAATCTGCGTCATCGGCGGCACGGCCCTGTTCGAGGCCGCCCTGCCCCGCGCGAAACGCCTCTACATCACCGAGGTGGAGGCTTCGCCGGAAGGCGACGCCGTCTTTCCGTCATTCGACGAAACAGCCTGGGTCGAGGTATCGTCAGAATCGTACCCGGCAGGCGAGAAGGACGACCACGCCTTCACCTTCCGCGTGCTGGAACGCCGCTAGGAGAAACAGATGTACGTCACCACGACCAACGACCTGCCCGGCTTTCGCGTCACCCGCCATATCGGCTTGGTGCGCGGTGTCACGGTGCGCTCGCGCAACGCCATCTCCGACGCCATCGGCGGGGTCCAGTCCATGCTGGGCGGCCGCGTCGGCGCCTATGTGAAACTGGCCGAGGCCGGGCGTCAGGAAGCCTATGACGAACTGGTCAAACACGCCCAGGCCCACGGCGCCAACGCCATCCTGGCCGTTCGCTATGACGCCACGGAAATCATGCCGGGCGTCACTGAGGTCTTGGCTTACGGCACGGGCGTGATCGTCGAGCCGGCATAACCGGCTCGACATCTCCCGATCAGGACAGGGTCATCAGGTCCGAACGCTCGAAGTTGCGCAGCTCGTCTTCGCGACCGTCGCGGATCTTGGCGACCCACTGCGGATCGGCCAGCAGCGCGCGGCCGACGGCGACGAGGTCGAACTCCTCGTTCTCCAGACGGCGCAGCAGGCCGTCCAGCGAAGCGGGCTTTGAACCTTCGCCGCCGAAGGCCGCGATGAACTCGCCGTCCAGGCCCACGGACCCGACGGTGATCGTGGGCTTGCCCATTAACTTCTTGGTCCAGCCGGCGAAGTTCAGATCAGAGCCTTCGAACTCCGGCTCCCAGAAGCGGCGCTGCGAGCAGTGGAAGACATCAACGCCGGCGTCCGACAGCGGGGTCAGCCACTCGACCATCTGTTCCGGCGTCTCGGCGATCCGGGCGGCGAAATCCTGCTGCTTCCATTGCGAAAGGCGGAGGATGACGGGGATGTCGTCGCCGACGCCCTCGCGCACCGCCTTGACGACCTCGGCGCCGAAGCGGGCGCGGTCGGCGATGGTCGGTCCGCCCCAGCGGTCCTCACGTGCGTTGACGCCGTCCCAGAAGAACTGATCGATCAGATAGCCGTGGGCGCCGTGGATTTCAACGGCGTCGAAACCCAGGTCACGAGCCGAGCGAGCCGATTTCCCGAAGGCGGCGATGGTGTCGGCCACGTCCTCCTCGGTCATCGGCTCGAACTTGGTCTTGCCCGGCGCGGTCATGCCCGAGGGGCTGTCCACCTTGCCGAGCGGCGTCCAATCCTCGCCCTGTCCCCGGGCTGAGCCGACGTGCCAGATCTGCGGCGCGATCAGACCGCCGGCGGCATGGACCTCTTCAACCACGAACTTCCACTCCGGCAGCGCTTCGCCGTGGAAAACCGGAACATTGGCGTCGTTGCGCGCCGCCGGACGCTCGACGACCGTGCCTTCGGTGACGATCAGGCCCACCCCGCCCTCGGCGCGGCGGCGATAATAGGCGGCGACGTCGGAGGTCGGGATGCCGTTCGGCGAGAAGGACCGCGTCATGGGCGCCATGACGATGCGGTTGGGCAGGGTCAGCCCTTTGATCGTGAAGGGGCTGAACAGGGCGTCGAGGCTCATCGTATCTCCTTGGGTATCTGTAGCACCCAAGGTGGCGAACAGGGTTGCGTTTGAAAACCCCTTGCGGCGGCTTTTTCTATAGCCCGAGCGCAGAGGACACGTGCGCGGCGATTTCGGCGAAGCGGTCCGCGATATCGCCCTGTGGATCGGTTGCGACAGGCGGTCGTCCGGCATCGCCGCCCTCTCGCAAGGCGGCGTCCAGCGGCAAGGCGCCCAAAAACGGGATGGACAGGCGCTCGGCCTCCACCTTCCCCCCGCCTTCACCAAAGACTGGCCCGCTCATGTTCTCGATCAGGCCAAACGTCGGGACATTGACGCGCTGGAACAGGGTGTGGGCGCGCCGGGCATCGGCCAGCGCGACTTCTTGCGGTGTCGACACGATCACCGCTCCATCCAGCGGCGTCTTCTGGATCAGGGTCAGCTGGACGTCGCCCGTGCCCGGCGGCAGATCGACCACCAGCACGTCCAGCGGCGCATCAGCCGTTCCCCAACGCGTCTGGGTCAGCATCTGTGTGATGGCCTGCGACGCCATGGGTCCGCGCCAGATCATGGCGTCGTCCATCTTGGTCAAAAGGCCGACCGACATGGCCTTCAACCCGTGAGCGACGTGCGGCACGATGGCGCCGTCCTCGTAGGCGGGTTGGCCGCTGATGCCCAGCATGGTCGGCAGCGACGGCCCATAGACATCGGCGTCGAGAATGCCGACCGAAAGCCCGCGCGACGAAAGCGCAGCGGCCAAATTCACCGCGACCGTGGACTTGCCCACCCCGCCCTTGCCGCTGGCGACGGCCAGGACGCGGCGAACATGGGCCGGACGATCTGTGGGGACCGGCGCCTTGGCGCGGCCCTGATCAACGGCCGCCTTGTACAGGCCCGCCGTGCGCGGCGCGGCAGCGGGCTTGGTCTCGGCGGTCAGAATGACCGAGACGCGCGCCATGCCGGGAATGGCCTTCAGCGCAGCCTCCGCTGCGTCACGAACCGGGGCGTAGGCGGCCGCCTGGCTGCGATCGACTTCCAAAGCAAACCCCGCGCGATCCTCGGCCACGACCAATCCCTGAACCAGACCGGCGGCGACCAGCCCCTGGCCGGAAACCGGATCGATGATGGCGTCGAGGGCGGCGATGACGGCGGAGCGTTCGACCAAGGCGGTCTCCAAGGGACTTGCAGGCGATGATGCGCGCGTTCTATCGCCCTCGAACCCGTCCCGCGAGCCACGATTTGTCCCAGCCGCCCTCAATCACTCTGATCGCCGGCCCGACCGCGTCGGGCAAGTCGGCGCTGGCGCTGAAGATGGCTCGTGAAACGGGCGCGGTGATCATCAATGCCGACAGCCAACAGCTTTACGCCGACCTGCGCATCCTGACGGCCCGTCCTTCGGCGGAGGATGAAGCCCAGGCCGATCATCGACTCTATGGCGTCGCTGATGCAGCCGACGCCTGGTCGGTCGGGCGCTGGACCCGCACCGTAATGGCATTGCTCGACGACCTCCGCGATCAAAGCCGGCCGGCCATTCTGGTGGGGGGGACTGGCCTCTATTTCTCCAGCCTCACGCGGGGCCTGGCCGACATTCCAGCGGTGCCGAGCGCGGTGCGCGATCAGATGGATGCCGACTACACGACGCTCGGCGAGTCAGCTTTCCGCCACCGCCTGGCCCAGATCGATCCCGAGGCTGCGCAGGCCATCGAACAGGGAGACCGCCAGCGACTGGTTCGAGCCATGAGCGTCTTCATCGCTAGCGGCCGCGCATTAAGCGCCTGGAAGGCCGACACCCAGCCCTTGTTGGCGCCGGGTTCATGGACCGGATGGGTCAGAGAGCCCGACCGTCAGCCGCTCTATGCAAACTGCGATCAGCGCGTGGACCTAATGATCGATCAGGGAGCGATAGACGAAGTTCAATCGCTCGTTGACCGTGGGTTGAACCCCGCCCTGCCCGCCATGAAGGCGGTCGGGGTCAGAGAACTGGCCGCCCACCTGTCCGGAGATCTGGCCCGCGACGACGCGATCACCGCGCTTAAACAAGCCACACGCAACTACGCCAAACGTCAGCTGACGTGGTTTCGAAACCAGACGCCGGACTGGCGCCGCGACTCAGTGCAATCCGGCGCTTGGAATGCTTCACGGCTGCGCCTATATTCGTCTGGTCCGGTCTCGGCCGGACTATAGCGATAAACGCGCTTGTAATAAGCGGACCGGACCCGGGTGCGATTCCCGGCGGCTCCACCAACTTTCTCCCCGCGTTATCGGCGGAGGCAGCATGGGGCCGACTAGCATCGACGGACGTGTAAAGAGGATTGCTTTCGCTCGTCCTGGCCCACCGTATCGGGCCATTTTCTAACTGCGAACGATAACTTCGCTGGAGAAGTCGCTCTCGCCGCGTAATGCGGTTCGAGTGATTTCGAATCTTAAGTCCTAGGGGTTCAGATCCCTGGGCGGGGCCCGTCGGGGGGCCTGGCAACAGAACCCCCGGCACTTTCCAAATGATGATCGGGAGCCTGGCGCCAGAATCCCGGCGCTTTACCTTCATGACACCTTTCGCCTGCGGCCCCGCGCCGCTATCAGTCGCGCTCTGATGCGAGGTGACGATGAGCGACCAGGCCCCTCCGGTCGATGAGATGCGGTACGAACAGCTGGCGCAGGAAGCCCTGCGCGGCGTCATGCGCGCCGCGCTTGAACGCGTGCTGGCCGAGGGCCTGCCCGGCGCCCACCACTTCTACATCACCTTCAAGACGCGCGCCGTCGGCGTCAGCGTAGCACCTGACATTCTGGCGAAATATCCGGAACAGATGACGGTCGTCCTGCAGCACCAGTATGACGATCTACGCGTCGAGCCTGAGCGCTTCTCGGTCAAACTGCGCTTCGGCGGCATGCCCAAGAGCCTTGTCATCCCCTATTCCGCGATCACGCGATTCTACGATCCCAGCGTCCAATTCCTGCTGCAGTTCGAGGAGCCGCAGCTGCTGGACGAGGTCGAAGACGAGCCGACCCCGCCCCAGGACATGCCGCCGATTTCGGACGGCCCCAAGGTCGTTTCGCTGGACCAGTTCCGCAAGAAATAGCCGCCGTCAGTCTTTACGCGGATAGGAGCGGATCAAGATCCGCTCTCTTTCGCCTTCGCGTCTTTCGACCAGGAGCCGCGCGACCTGAGCGTCGTCGTGGAACAGATAGCCCTTGATGGAATCGAGCAAGGCCTTGGCCAGGTTGTCGAGGTCCATCCAGGGCGGCTCGCCGACATGCTCCATGCGGATTTCTACGACATGGTCGCCCCATGATGGTCTGGCTCCGCGCCATTCCTTGCGCATGAACTCATAGACCAGCGGCTTGTAGTATTTGGCCTGGGTCGTCAGGCCGTCGATAACGATCTCGACAGCATCGCCATCCTCGCGCGCCCTGACCTTGCCGGTCCCGATCCAGCCGGCCGTCATGCGACGATCGCCAGCGTGAGGATATCCGCGCTCTTCTTGCCCTGCATGGCTCTCGTGCTACACCGCCGCGCAACCCATCGCCACGCCTGAGAGACGAGATTTACGCGCATGAGCAACGTCCGCACAGAGACCGACACCTTCGGCCCGATCAAAGTCGCCGCCGACCGCTACTGGGGCGCTCAGGCGCAGCGATCGCTGGCCAACTTCAAGATCGGTTGGGAGAAGCAGCCCCTGCCTGTCGTGCGCGCTCTGGGCATCGTCAAGCGTGCGGCCGCCGAGACCAACCGCGACTTGGGCAAGCTGGATCCGGCGCTGGCCGACGCCATAATCAAGGCGGCCAATGAGGTTATCGAAGGCAAGCTGAACGACCATTTCCCGCTGGTGGTCTGGCAGACAGGCTCGGGCACCCAGTCCAACATGAACGCCAATGAGGTGATCTCGAACCGCGCGATCGAGATTCTGGGCGGCGAGATGGGCTCGAAGAAGCCGGTCCACCCCAACGACCACGTCAACATGAGCCAGTCGTCCAACGACACCTATCCCACGGCCATGCACGTCGCCTGCGCTGAACAGGTGGTCAACGACCTAATCCCGGCGTTGAAACATCTGCATGCCGCCCTTGACGCCAAGGCCAAGGCCTGGGCCCACATCATCAAGATCGGCCGCACCCATACCCAGGACGCCACGCCTCTGACGCTCGGCCAGGAGTTCGGCGGCTATGCGCAACAGGTCGAAAACGGCATCAAGCGCATCGAACAGACGCTGCCGGCCCTTATGGAATTGGCGCAGGGCGGCACCGCCGTCGGCACCGGCCTGAATGCACCCATCGGCTTCGCCGAGAAGGTTGCGGCCCAGATCGCCGAGATCACCGGCCTGCCCTTCACCACGGCCCCGAACAAGTTCGAGGCCTTGGCCGCTCACGACGCCATGGTCTTCAGCCACGGCGCCATCAACACGGTCGCCGCCAGCCTGTTCAAAATCGCCAACGACATCCGCTTCCTGGGCTCCGGCCCGCGTTCGGGTCTGGGCGAATTGGCGCTGCCGGAAAACGAGCCAGGCTCGTCGATTATGCCGGGCAAGGTCAATCCGACCCAATGCGAAGCCCTGACCCAGGTCTGCGTCCAGGTGTTCGGCAACAACGCCGCCCTGACCTTCGCGGGATCGCAAGGCCATTTCGAGCTGAACGTCTACAACCCCGTAATGGCCTACAACTTCCTGCAGTCGGTGCGCTTGGTCGCCGACGCGGCCATCAGCTTCACCGACAACTGCGTCGTCGGCATCGAGGCGCGCGAGGACAATATTGCGCGCGGCCTGAACAACTCGCTGATGCTGGTCACCGCTCTGAACGGCAAGCTGGGCTATGATCTGTGCGCCAAGATCGCCAAGACCGCGCACAAGAACGGCACCACCCTGCGCGAAGAGGCTGTCGGCGGCGGCTATCTGACGGACGCGGAGTTCGATGAAGCCGTGCGGCCGGAGAAGATGATTTCGCCGGGCTGACCCCTCCAAGATCGAGATTTTTGAAACGCCGACGTCGTCTGACGTCGGCGTTTTCGTTTGGGTCAGGCTTTGTCGCGGATGGTGCGTCCGACCGGCGCCAGCGCCAGCTTGGCCAGTTCGAGATCCTTCAGCGCAAACGGAATGCCGATGATGGAGACGAACTCCGCCACGGCGATGAGCAGGTGCGTCAGGGCGATATACCAGCCGGCCACGACGAACCAGACGATGTTCAACACGACGCCGACACAGCCAGCGACGGGATGCGGGTCCTGCCACACGATCTCGCGACCGAAGGGCCAGAACGAATAGCTGGCGATGCGCCACGCCGCGAACGTCCACGGCAGGCCGACGACGGTCAGCGCGAGGATCGCGCCGCCCAGTAGCCACAGCAGCCCGGAAATCCAGCCGCCGAAGATGAGCCAGAGGACATTCAGGATCAGGCGCATCAAGACAGGCTCCACTGTCGCCCAATGCGACATACCTCAGATAAGCAAAAGACCCCGCTTGTGCAGCGGGGCCTTCATTAAATCGGCGTCAGATCAGCCTTAGTGCGGCTTCTCGGTCCAGCGCGCCTTGGCGTCGTCTTGGGTCAGGCTCAAATGGACGTGCTTGTCGTCAACCCGTTCGACCCAGCTGACCGGGATCATGTGGTGCTTGAAGCCGCCGGCGAAATCCAGCTTCGCCAGTTCGATCTGGTCGCCCAGGACGTGATCGACCCGCCCCACGTGACCGCCGTCCGAGCCCACGACTTCGAGGTGTTCCTTGATGAGCGAAACGTCAACCATGTGTATCTCCAGCAGTTTGGTTTGTCCTGCCGATGAGAACACACCCGGCCTGCGACGGTTTCAAACGGCGACGCTTGTTCATCGCCTTGATGACAGGATTGGCAAGGACGCGGTAGAAGCCGGCGTTCACACGGAACCGGAACTCAAGATATGCGGCGGATTGGATCAGGCCTGTTCGGCGTCCTCATGGCCCTGGCCCTGTCGGCGTGTGGAACGCTGGATCGCCCGACCGGCCCCCTCCGCATCACCGACGGCACGCTCGTCAAGGCGGAAGACCCTCGCATCCGCGCCAGCGACAACGCGCGCCTGCAGGCCTTCACCCAGGAAATCGGTCAGCGACTTCGGCCTGACAAACCGACGTCGATCCTGGCGCTGTCTGGCGGCGGCGCAAACGGGGCCTACGGCGCCGGGCTTCTGGTCGGTTGGACCGAACACGGCGATCGACCCGCGTTCGATGTCGTCACCGGCGTCAGCACGGGAGCGCTTGCCGCTCCGTTCGCCTTTCTTGGATCGGATTGGGACGACGAACTTCAGCACGCCTATACCAGCGGCGCCGCCAGCAATTTGCTGAGCTGGCGCAGTTTCGCCGCCTTCCTGAACCCGAGCCTGTTCTCGTCACAGGTCCTGCGCAATCTGGTTGACGACAACGTCACCCCTGAACTGCTGCAGGCCGTCGCGCGCGAGCACGCCAGGGGCCGGCGCCTGCTGGTGGCGACGACCGATCTGGACAGCGAGGAAACCGTCATCTGGGACATGGGCCTCTTGGCGACCCAAGGCGATGAGAACGCCCGCGAGCTGTTCAAGGAGGTGCTGGTCGCCTCAGCCAGCATTCCCGGCGTCTTTCCTCCGGTTCTGATCGCCGGGCTTCAGGACGACGACAAGGTGGTTCTGGAAATGCATGTCGACGGCGGCGTCAACACGCCGTTCCTGGCCATCCCTGAGGACCTGATGCTGTGGACCCGTCCAAAGGACGAAGGGCGTGTCGGCGCCCTCTATGTCATCGTCAATGGTCAAGTCGGCCGCAACGACGGCGTTACGCCCGGCCGCCTGTCGGGAATTCTGTCGCGCACCTATGACAGCATGAGCAAGTCGTCGCTGCGCATCCATTTGGCGGTGACGGCGGCGTTTGCGCGGCGCAATGGGCTGGACATGGCGCTGTCGGCCATTCCAGACAATGTCGCCGCCTCCAGCCTGAAGTTCGATCAGGAGACCATGACGGCCATGTTCGAACTGGGTCGCCAGCGCGGAAGCGGCGCCGATGCCTGGACCCGGCTGGGCGAGCGCCCGGCGGACCAGCCCTTCATCCCCCAGACGACGATTTCGGAGTCTCAGGTGCCGGCTGTGCTGGCGCCCGAGCCCTCGGCCAAGCCGCCGGCCGATGCCCCCCCCGCCGAAAAGCCCAAGGCGTAGTCATGGGCGAGATCATCAATCTGAACCGAGCGCGAAAGACCCGCGCCAAGGCGGAAGACAAGGCGTTGGCCGCCGCCAACCGCTTGGCCCATGGACGCTCCAAGGCCGAGAAGACCCTGTCCGCTCTTGAGCGTCGGCGCGCCCAGAAGCACCTGGACGGTCAGAAGCTGGAGCCGAAATCCGAAGACTGACGGCTCAGGCCTTGGGCGCGCGGATCAGCATGACCTGCCCCGCCAGCACAAGCGCCAGCCCGATCAGGGCGCTCCAGCCGAAACGCGCGCCCTCGAACAGCACAGACACCAGCATGGCGATGGGCGGCGTCAGAGCAGAGATGTAGCTGGCCAGGGCATAGCCGCGTTGGCGCGCGATGGTGAAGTACAGGCCGAACGCGATCACCGACCCGAACAGCGAAAGATAAAGCAACGACAGAACATAGTCCGGCGTCGGCTCGATCCGCCACGTCACGCCGGTCGCCATGCCGTACAGCGCCAACATCGCTGTGCCATAGGCCATCGCCCAGGAGGTGGCGGCCATGACGGGCGCGCCCGCCTGCTGTCCCTTCCAGGCGAACCAGTTGCCGAGCGCCGAAGCCAGAACGGCGGTCAGGGCGAAGATGACGCCCAGCCCCGGATTGAGGCCGGCGCCCGCTGCGGTGATCTGGCCGTAGGACAAGACCCCGACGCCCATGACACCCAGTACGGCGCCGATCCACGCCGCCGGCGCCGCCTTCTGGCCGCCCAGCAGCCGAAACAGAATCAGGTTCACAAAGGCCAGGGCGGCGAAGATCACCGCGACCACAGCCGACGCCACCTGCCCCTCCGCCGCATAGACGAAGCCATAGCTGACCGCGAAGACGAAGGCGCCCTGCCCGATGGCGGCCAGATGCTGGTTGCGCGTCAGACGCAGCGGCCGGCGCGTCACGGCGCAGAAGCCGAACAGGACCGCCGACGCCAGACCAAACCGCCAGACGATGGAGACGATGGAATCAACCGGCCCCAGCTGCAGGGTGATCGCGTACCAGGTCGTGCCCCAGATCAGGGCGCAGATGGCGATCGCGACGATCGCGAAGGGGCGGCTCAAGGGTTGACCTCCGGCGGTGGACGGCCCGCATAACACGCTCTGGCGCCAAGCGCCCTCACGTCTTGCGCTTGAGTGTGACACACTGGACACCGCGAAGGAGATCGCCATGCGAAACGCCCCCCTGATCCTGCCCGCCGCCCTGGTCCTGGCGGCCTGCGCCGCCGCGCCGGACTTGACGACCGGAACGACGGTGGTGAACGTAACGGCCACCTATCGCGAACGGATCATGCTGCCGCCCGGCCATGTCCTGACCGTCAGGGTTGAGGATGTCAGTCTGGCCGACGCGCCCGCCAAGATTCTCGCCGAAACTAGCGAGCCGCTGACCGGCGCCCCGCCCTATCGCGTCACCCTTGGCTTTCCCACGTCTCAGATCGATCCGCGCCACACCTACGCCGCGCGCGCCGAGATCCGCGACGCGACCGGCGCCGTGGTCTTTGTCACAGACACCCGCCACGCGTTCCTGACGAACGGCGCGCCGGCCTCGGCCGAGATCGTGCTGAAGTCCGCGCGTTGAGCAGCCTCAGCAAACGTTCGGTCGCCCTCGCCGGCCACGCCACGTCGGTGGCGCTGGAGCCGGAGTTCTGGGCCGTACTGGACCGGATCGCGGCTGCCCGCAGCCTCAGCAAGGCTCAGCTTCTGGCTGAAATCGACGCCGGTCGCGGCCGACGTCCCCTCGCCTCCGCCTGTCGCCTGCTGGCGCTGGACTGGGTGGCGGATCATGGAAGACCGGCGTAGCTTCGATCCAACGGAGACCTGATCATGTCCGACAATCGTCTGCTTCCATCCGCCGTGGTCGGCGGTCTTCTGGCTATCGGCTTCATCGGCGCCGGCGCGCTGATCGGTCAGGGCGTCATTCACGCGCGCGCCGGCGACCGCACCGTGACGGTGCGCGGCCTGTCCGAACGCAATGTGAAGGCGGACCTTGCCGTCCTGCCGCTACGCTTCACCGCCTCGGGCGATGTCCTTTCGGAAGTTCAAACCAAGATCGACGGCGATCTGGCGCTGGTCCGCCGCTTCCTAACCGCCCAGGGCTACCCTGCCCAGGCCATCGAATTGGGCCGGTTGGAGGTGGCCGACACCCGGTCGCGAGAATACGCCGCCCAGAACGGCGGTCCACGCTTCATCTTGGCTCAGACGGTGATCGTGCGGACCAGCGATGTCGCCCGAGTTCAGGCAACGACGCGACTGCTCAACGATCTCGTGCGTCAGGACGTGGTGCTGCAGGACTTCCAGGGTCCGTCCTACATCTTCACCAAGTTGAACGATGTGCGCCCGCAAATGATCGCCGAGGGTACAGCGGCGGCGCGCACCGGCGCGGAACAGTTCGCTAAGGACAGCGGAACGCCCCTGGGCCCGATCCGTCAGGCCACCCAGGGCTCGTTCGAAATCCTACCGCGCGATGGCGCAGCCGGTGACGAGGCCGCCTCCATCGACAAGAAGATCCGGGTCGTCACGACCATCACCTATAGTCTGAAGTAGTCTGGGGCGGTACGCCGTCGGAGGATTGCGGTCGCCCGATGAAATCGACGTCGGCGTGCGGATCTTGACCCATCTCGACCAACACGACCCAGATGGCCAGGATCACGAACATTCCGACCATGCCCAGAACGAAGGCCCACCACCCGGACTTCTTGCCGCGTGGTTTGCGGTGTGACGCCGCGTCCCTTTTGTCAGTGTTCTGCTGCATCGCACCTTAGGAACCGGCCGTCGATCCGCCGGGTTCCGAGGTTTGATTGTGGCGGCGGCCCTGACTTTGTCGCGCGGTCACCTTATGTTCCGGTTCGATTCTGACTGACGGATAGTTTTGCGCCTGTGACTGATCTTCCCGCCCCCCGCATTTCCGACCTCGCGCGCGCTCGTGCGCCCGAGGGCGAGGCGCCGCGCGATTATCTGAAGGGGCTGAACCCGGAGCAGCGCGAGGCGGTCGAGACGACCGAGGGGCCGGTTTTGGTGCTGGCGGGCGCGGGCACGGGCAAGACCCGCGTGCTGACGACACGGCTGGCGCACATTCTGGCGACAGGCCGGGCCAAGCCGTGGGAGCTGCTGGCCGTCACCTTCACCAACAAGGCCGCGCGCGAAATGCGCGAGCGCATCACCCATCTGATCGGCCCCTCGGCCGAAGGCCTGCGCTGGCTCGGCACCTTCCACTCCATCGCCGCCCAGATCCTGCGTCGCCACGCCGAACTGGTCGGCCTGAAATCCAGCTTCACCATCCTGGACACCGACGACCAGGAACGGGTGCTGAAACAGCTGCTGGAAGCGGCCAACATCGACACCAAACGCTGGACGCCCAAGTCGCTGTCCGGCCTGATCGATCACTGGAAGAACCGCGGCTGGACGCCGGACAAGCTGCCGCCGGGCGAGGACTTCGCCAACGGCAAAGGTCAGGGCCTGTATGCCGCCTATCAGGCGCGCTTGCGCAGCCTGAACGCCTGCGACTTCGGCGATCTGCTGCTGCACAACATCACCATCCTGTCGCAGCATGCGGACCTGGTTGAGGAATATCGCCGTCGATTCCGCTACATCCTGGTGGACGAATATCAGGACACCAACGTCGCCCAGTATCTGTGGCTGCGGCTGCTGACGGCCTCGACCGGAAACGTCTGCTGCGTCGGCGACGACGATCAGTCGATCTATGGCTGGCGTGGGGCCGAGGTGGACAACATCCTGCGCTTCGAGCGGGATTTCCCCGGCGCCAAGATCGTCAAGCTGGAGCGTAACTACCGCTCGACCAGTCATATCCTGGGGGCGGCGTCCGGCCTGATCGCCGCCAACCGCGACCGGCTGGGCAAGACCCTGTGGACCGAGGACGACAGCGGCGACAAGGTGCGGGTGCGCGGCGTGTGGGACGGCGAGGCCGAGGCCCGGCTGATCGCCGACGAGATCGAGACCGCGCGGCGTCCCCACGCCGGCGAACCGGGCCTGAAATACAAGGACATGGCTATTCTGGTCCGCGCCTCGTTCCAGATGCGGGCCTTTGAAGAACGCCTGGTCATGCTGGCCATTCCCTACACCGTCATCGGCGGGCCGCGCTTCTTCGAGCGCGCCGAGATCCGCGACGCCCACGCCTATCTGCGCCTGATCCTGTCGGAAGACGACGACCTCGCTTTCGAGCGGATCGTCAATGTGCCCAAACGCGGCATCGGCGACACCAGCGTGCAGAAGATCCTGCAACTGGCCCGCCAGCACGACCTGTCGGCCCTGACCGCCGTCAGGGGCCTGATCAATACCGACGAGCTTCAGGCCCGTACGCGCACCGCCCTGTCCAACTTCGTGCGCGACATCGACCGCTGGCGCCAACTGTCCGAGACCACGCCCCATTGGCAGGTCATGGAGACGGTGCTGGAGGAGAGCGGCTATACCGACATGCAGAAGGCCGACCGCACCAGCGGCCAGACCCGGCTGGATAACCTGAAGGAACTGACCCAGTCGATGCAGCAATTCGAGACGCTGCAGGCCTATCTGGAGCACGTCTCTCTGGTCATGGATCTGGAGCGCGCAACCAGCGACGATCCCAACGGCGACGGCGCGGTGCAGATCATGACCCTGCACGGCGCCAAGGGGCTGGAGTTCCCGCTGGTCTTCCTGCCGGGCTGGGAGGAAGGCGTCTTCCCCAGCCAGCGCAGCATCGATGAGAAGGGCGAAAAAGGCCTCGAGGAGGAACGTCGCCTGGCCTACGTCGGGGTCACCCGCGCCAAGCAGGACGCCCGCATCTCCTTCGCCGCCAATCGGCTGGTCTATGGACGCTGGACCTCCCAACTGCCCAGCCGCTTCGTCGACGAACTGCCCATCGCCCACGTCGATCCCCAATCCGACACCGGCTACTACGGCGCATCGACCGGCATGAAGGAGGCCAAGAGCCGCTGGGACGACACGCCATCCTTTGGCAGCGGCTATTCCTCCCCCGGCTGGAAACGCGCCCAATCCTTCACCGCCGCCCAGACCCCGGCCAAGATCCCCGCGCGCAAGGCCGTCATCGAAGGCGACGGCCGACTGATCGCCACCGCCGACCCCAAATCCAGCTCAGGCTGGAAAAAGGGCGAACGCGTCTTCCACCAGAAGTTCGGCTACGGGAACGTGCGCGTGGTTGAAGGCAACAAACTGTTGGTCGAGTTTGAAAAGGCCGGGGAGAAGCGCGTCATCGACAGCTTTGTCGAGAAGGCCTAACCCGGCGCTCTGACCCAATGAACGGAGCCGACCATGGCGGGCCTCAAGGACAAGCGCGGCTTCATCGACAAGGATCGGATCGACCTGACCGAGCGTCAGTCGGTCGAATACTGGATGAAGCGCTGGCGCCTGAGCAAGGACCAGATCACCGCCGCGCACCGCAAGGTTGGGCGCATGACCAAAGATATCGCGGCGGAATTGGGCAAGAAGCTGTGACGCCGCCTTCCTAAATGAAAAACGGCCCCGGAGCACTCCGGGGCCGTTTTGGTTTCTGGCTTAGATGTGGATCACACGCCCATAGGCATCCAGCGCCGCCTCGTGCATGGCCTCCGACATGGTCGGGTGCGGATAGACGATCCCGTGGATGTCTTCCTCCGTCGCCTCCATGGTGATGGCGGTGACATAACCCTGGATCATCTCTGTCACTTCATGACCGATCATGTGCGCCCCGATCAGCGCGCCGGTCTTGGCGTCGAAGATCACCTTGACGAAGCCGTCGGTGTCGCCCGAGGCGATCGCCTTGCCGTTCACGCGGAACGGAAAGCGGCCGATCTTGACGTCGCGCTTCTCGGCGCGCGCAGCCTGTTCGGTGACGCCGACCGAGGCCACCTGCGGCTGGGCATAGGTGCAGCCGGCGATGGGCGAATGGACGTTGGGGGTCTTGTAGCCGGCGATATGTTCGGCGGCGTGGATGCCTTCGTGCGACGCCTTATGCGCCAGCCAGGGCGCGCCGGCGCAGTCGCCGATGGCGTACAGGCCCTTGACGTTGGTCTGGCAGTGGCCGTCGATCTTGACGTGGCCGCGGTCCATTTCCAGACCCAGTTCTTCCAGGCCGATGCCGTCGGTATTTGCGGTGATGCCGACGGCCGAGATGCAGACCTCGGCCTCCAGGGTCTCGGCCTTGCCGCCGATCTCCACGGCCACCTTCACGCCCTTGGCGTCCTTGCTCACCTTGGTGACCTTGGCACCCAGCTTGAACTTCATGCCGCGCTTTTCGAACGACTTCTGAGCCGCCCTTGAGACCTCTTCGTCCTCGACCGGCATGATGCGATCCACGGCCTCGACCACGGTCACGTCACAGCCCAAGGCGCGATAGAAGCTGCCGAACTCGATGCCGATGGCGCCCGAACCGATCACGACGATCGACTTGGGCATGAATTTCGGCGCCATGGCCTCGCGATAGGCCCAAATGCGATCGCCGTCGGCTTCCAGCCCGATCTGAGGCAGGGCGCGCGCACGGGCGCCGACGGCCAGCATCACAGACTTGGCCTCCAAGGCGCGCGAACCGCCCGCTTTCAGAGCGACGACGACCTTGGGCGCGGCGGCGCCCTTCTCCAGCTTGGCTGACCCCTCGATCACCTCGATCTTGTTTTTCTTCATCAGGTAGCCGACGCCCTGATTCAGCTGCTTGGCCACGCCGCGCGAGCGCTGGATGATGGCGTCGAAGTCGAACGACGCGCCGGACGCCGACAGGCCGTACTCCTTCAGATGGCTCAGGCTCTCGAATTTCTCGCCCGACTTCAGCAGAGCCTTGGTCGGGATGCAGCCCCAGTTCAGGCAGATGCCGCCCAGGTTCTCGCGTTCCACGATGGCGACCTTCAGGCCCAACTGGCTGGCGCGAATGGCCGCGACATAACCGCCGGGGCCCGAGCCGATGACGACGAGATCGAATTCAGCAGCCATTAGATCAACTTCTCGATGTCGGCCTTGATGGCCTCGGGTTCAGTCTGCGGGGCGTAGCGGGCGACCACCCTGCCCTCGCGGTCGGTCAGGAACTTGGTGAAGTTCCACTTGATGGCTTTGGAGCCCAGGAAGCCGCGCTTCTGTTCGGTCAGCCAGGCGTAAAGCGGATGTCGGTTCGGTCCGTTGACCTCCACCTTGTCGAACAGGGGGAAGGTCACGTCGAAACTGGTGGCGCAGAAGGCAGCGATTTCCGCCGCCTTGCCCGGCTCCTGCTCGCCGAACTGGTTGCAGGGAAAGCCCAACACCTCGAACGGCTGATCAGCAAACGCGCGGTGCAGCGTCTCCAGCCCGTCGTACTGGCCGGTGAATCCGCATTTGGACGCCGTGTTCACGATCAGCAACGCCTGACCGCGAAAGCGATCGAGCGAAACGTCCGTGCCGTCGATGGCGCGGGCGGAGAAGTCATAGACCGAGGTCATGACCTCACCCTCCCCTTAGGCCAGCATCGCGACGGGATCTTCAATCAGCGGCTTGAACGCCTGCAGGAAGCGGGCGCCGGTCGCGCCGTCCACCACGCGGTGATCGCAGGTCAGGGTCACGGTCATGACGGTGGCCGGCACGACCTGGCCATTCTTGACGACCGCGCGTTGCTCGCCCGCGCCCACGCTCATGATGCAGCCCTGCGGCTCATTGATGATCGAGGTGAACTGCTTGATGCCGAACATCCCCAGATTGGACACCGAGAAGGTGCCGCCCTGGAACTCTTCGGGCTTCAGCTTGCGGTCGCGGGCGCGCTTGGCCAGATCCTTGGACTCGGTCGCGATCTGCGCGAGACCCTTGGTTTCGGCCTTCCTGATGATCGGGGTGATCAGGCCGCCGTCGATCGCCACCGCCATGGAGACATCGGCGTTATGGTGCATGGCGATGCCTTCGGGCGTGTAGGAGGCGTTGGCCTCTGGCACCATCTTCAGGGCCAGGGCGGCGGCCTTGATGACGAAGTCGTTGACCGAGACCTTGATCCCTTGCGGCTCCAACATCTTGTTGACCTTGGCGCGCACGGCCATCAGCTGGTCGATCTCGCAATCGATGAACAGCGGGAAGTGAGGCACATTCTGGACGCTGTCGACCATGCGACGCGCCACCGCCTTCTTCATGCCGTCCAGCGGGATCAGGTCGTAGCTGCCGTCCGGAATGCCCATTTGCGCCAGCGACTGCGCCTTGCGCGGCTCGGCTGCGGTCGCGGCGGGCGACGCCGGTGCGGCCGCAGGTTGAGCCGAGGCCTTGCCGGCGGCCTCGACGTCGCGCTTGACGATGCGGCCGTGTGGACCAGTGCCCTTGATAGACTTCAGATCGACGCCGTTCTGGGCGGCGATACGGCGAGCTAGCGGCGACGAGAAGATGCGATCTCCGCCGTCCGACTTCGGAGCGGCGGGCGTCAGAGCGGCAGCCGTGGCGGCCTTGGGCGCCTCGGCAGCAGCGGGAGCGGCCTCGGCCTTTGGCGCTTCTTCGGTGTTGGCGGCGGGTTTTTCAGCCGGCTTGGGTGCGGCCGCGCCGCCCTCGTCCTTCAGGCGGGCGATGGGCGTATTGACCTTCACGCCTTCCGTGCCTTCAGCGACCAGGATGTCGGTGACTTCGCCCTCATCCACGGCCTCGACTTCCATCGTCGCCTTGTCGGTTTCGATCTCGGCGATCACGTCGCCGGCGGAGACGACGTCTCCGACCTTGACGTGCCACTTGGCCAGAACACCCTCCTCCATCGTCGGAGACAGGGCCGGCATCAGGATGTCGGTCATCAGGCGTTCCCCCCGGTTGGCGTAATCGGTTCGGCGACAGTGCGGACGTCATTCGCCTTCACCACTTCGCTGAGACCTTCGAGGATGCGGTGGTAGGCCGCAGTTTCATCGTGTTGATGCCGCACGGCATAACCATGCGCCATGTGTCGTGCCGCGTAGGCCAGCAGCCGACCGAACTGTATGGGATCGTTGAAGGCCGGTTTGACGGACATCACCGGCTGGTCCTTCGACCACCACATCCGAAGGACTTCGATGGCCTTGGGGTCAGCAGCGACGCTGTCTGGCGTCGTCAGCATGAACTCCGATGCCTCGGTCATGCCATCACCTGCTTCACAGCCGCGATGATCTTGTCCACGCCTGGCAGCGACAGCACTTCCAGGTTGGCGGCATAGGGCAGCGGCACGTCTTCCTGATGCACGCGCAACGGCGGAGCATCCAGATAGTCGAAGGCGTGTTCGATGACGCGGGCCACGACCTCGGCGCCGACGCCCATCGGACCCCAGCCCTCTTCGGCCGAGACCAGACGGTTAGTCTTCTTGACGCTCTCGACGATGGTCTCGTGATCCAGCGGACGCAGGGTGCGCAGGTCGATCACCTCGGCCTCGATACCCTCCTCCGCCAGCTTCTCGGCAGCCTGCAGGGCGAAGCCGACCATGCGGCTGTGGGCCGTGATGGTGACGTCCTTGCCTTCGCGACGGACCTTGGCCTTGCCGATCGGCAGGACATAGTCCTCGACCTCCGGCACGTCGAACTCCAGGCCGTACATCATCTCGTGTTCGAGGAAGACGACCGGGTTCGGGTCACGGATGGCGGCCTTCAGCAGGCCCTTGGCATCAGCGGCGTCATAGGGTGCGATGACCTTCAGACCGGGCACCTGAGCGTACCAGGCTGAGTAGTCCTGGCTGTGCTGGGCGCCGACGCGCGAGGCGGCGCCGTTCGGGCCGCGGAACACGATTGGTGCGCGGATTTGACCGCCAGACATGTAGAGCGTCTTGGCGGCCGAGTTGATGATGTGGTCGATCGCCTGCATGGCGAAGTTGAACGTCATGAACTCGACGATCGGCTTCAGGCCCGACATGGCGGCGCCGACGCCCAGTCCGGCAAAGCCGTGCTCGGTGATCGGGGTGTCCACGACGCGCTGGTCCCCGAACTCCTGCAGCAGGTCGCGGCTGACCTTATAGGCCCCCTGATACTGGGCGACTTCCTCGCCGATCAGGAAGACGCGATCGTCGCGGCGCATCTCTTCGGCCATGGCGTCGCGCAGGGCGTCGCGCACGGTCGTCTTGACCAGTTTGGCGTCGGCCGGAATTTCCGGGTCGCGCAGTTCGACCTTGGGCGTCGCGGTCTGGGCCGGGGCCTTTTCGGGATCGCCGGTCTTGCCTTCGGTCGTCGCCTTGGGCGCCTCGGCTTCGCCCTTGGCGGGTTCAGCCTTGGGCGCAGGGGCCGCTGCGCCGTCTTCGCCGGCCAGACGCGCGATCGGCGTGTTCACCTTCACGTTCTCGGAGCCTTCGGCGACCAGGATTTCCAGCACTTCGCCTTCATCCACGGCCTCGACTTCCATCGTGGCCTTGTCGGTTTCGATCTCGGCGATCACCTGGCCGGCCGACACGGTGTCGCCCGCCTTGATGTGCCACTTGGTCAGCGTGCCCTCTTCCATCGTGGGGGACAGCGCCGGCATCAGAATGTCGGTCACGGATCAGGCCTCCACGTAGACGTCGGTATAGAGTTCGGACGGATCGGGTTCCGGGCTCTCTTGGGCGAATTGAACAGCTTCGGCGACGATCGCCTTGATCTCGTTGTCGATGGCCTTGAGCTCGTCCTCAGTCGCATTGGCGGCCGACAGCAGCGTTTTCAAGTGATCGATCGGGTCGCGGGTCTTCTTGACCTCGTCGACCTCTTCCTTGGTCCGGTATTTGGCCGGGTCGGACATGGAGTGACCGCGATAGCGATAGGTCTTCACTTCCAGGATGAAGGGACCGCCGCCTTCGCGGGCGCGCTTGACCGCACGGGCCGTCGCATCGCGCACGGCCAGCACGTCCATGCCGTCGACCTGCTCGCCCGGAATGCCGAAGCTGGCGCCGCGCTGATACAGTTCGGTCGTCGAGGACGAGCGTTCGATGCTCGTGCCCATGGCGTACTGGTTGTTCTCGATGATGTAGATGGCCGGCAGCTTCCACAGCTGCGCCATGTTGAAGCTTTCGTACACCTGCCCCTGGTTCGAGGCGCCGTCGCCGAAATAGACGAAGGCCACCGAATCGTCGCCGCGATACTTGCCGGCGAAGGCCAGGCCGGTGCCCAGCGCCACTTGGGCGCCGACGATGCCGTGACCGCCGTAGAAGCCGGTCGGCACGTCGAACATGTGCATCGATCCGCCCTTGCCCTTTGACGAACCGCCGCTGCGGCCGGTCAGTTCGGCCATGACTTCCTTGGGATCCATGCCGGCGGCCAGCATGTGGCCGTGGTCGCGATAGCCGGTGATGATCTTGTCGTGGCCTTGTTTGACGCTCTCCTGAACGCCGACAGCCACGGCTTCCTGGCCGATGTACAGGTGGCAGAAGCCGCCGATCAGACCCATGCCGTAGAGCTGGCCCGCACGCTCTTCGAAGCGGCGGATCAAAACCATCTCGCGATAGAAGCGCAGAAGGTCTTCCTTGGACGCCGTCGGCGTGTTGGGCAGTTTGTCAGGCGTGGTCGTCTGAGCGGATTTGGCTGGGGCTTTCGCCATCCGGTATCTCCCGGCTAGGCGCCGAGAACCGACGCCTTCTTATCGTTACGGAAAGGGGCTTTAGCAGCCTTCCTTCCGGTAACGCAAAGGGGTGCGGGTCGCCCTGTAACAATAGTTCAAGTGGTGAAGGTCGCTTAGCCTTGGGCGGCCGGGGCCGAGACGCGGATCACATAGTCGCGGGGATCGGAGAAGCCGAGCACGGCGCGCGCGCGCTCTTCCAGAAGGTCGCGAGACAGGCTGTCGGTGCGCAGATAGCGAACTCGCGTCTCAAGGTCGCGGCGCTGCTCGGTCAGATGCGCCAGCTGGTCCTCGCGTTGCCCCAGCAGGGCGTCGCGAGACGAGCCGCTCAACAGGCCGCGCTCGCCCGTCAGCGCCTGCACCCCGAGATAGGCCAGAAGCAGCAACAGGGCGAGGGACAGGCGGTAAGGTTTCATCCGTGCGGGCACTTGAGACGCTCCTTCTGAGCGCGAAAACACAGTTCACAAACCGTGCCCGAAAATGCCTAACGAAATGTAGCTTGACCGTAAGATTGTCGGCGGAAAACGCTGATTCTCCGCCGACAATTCCGTTTTCTATTTCAGAAGCATGCCGTCGCCGAAATAGACGCCTTGGTCGCCCAGCATTTCCTCGATGCGGAGCAACTGGTTGTACTTCGCCACCCGGTCGGAGCGGGCCAATGAGCCGGTCTTGATCTGCCCGCAGTTGGTCGCCACGGCCAGGTCGGCGATAGTGTAGTCCTCGGTCTCGCCCGACCGGTGGCTCATCACGGCGGTGTAGCCTGCGCGGTGGGCCATATCGACGGCGTCCAAGGTTTCGGACAGGGTGCCGATCTGGTTGACCTTGATCAGGATCGAGTTGGCCAGACCTTCGCCGATACCGGCGGCCAGACGCGCTGGATTGGTCACGAACAGATCGTCCCCGACCAGTTGGACGCGGTCGCCCAGACGCTCGGTCAGCAGGCGCCAGCCGTCGAAGTCATCCTCGGCCATGCCGTCCTCGATCGACACGATCGGGAAGCGTTCGCACAGATCGACCAGATAGGCGGCCATGCCTTCAGAATCGACTGTCTTGCCCTCGCCGGCCATGACGTATTTGCCGTCCTTGAAAAACTCGGTCGAGGCGACGTCGAGGCCCAGGTGGAAGTCCTCGCCCGCGAGGTAGCCCGCCGCCTGGCCCGCCTTGGTGATGAAGCTCAGCGCCTCATCGGCCGAGGCCAGATTGGGCGCAAAGCCGCCCTCGTCGCCGACGTTGGTGTTGTGACCGGCGTCCTTCAGTTGCTTCTTCAGGGCGTGGAAGATTTCGGCGCCCATGCGCACGGCGTCCGAAAAGGTCTCGGCGCCCGTAGGCAGGATCATGAACTCCTGGATGTCGATCGGATTGTCGGCGTGGGCGCCGCCGTTGATGATGTTCATCATCGGGGTCGGCAGGACGCGGGCCGAGACGCCGCCCAGATAACGATACAGTTCTTGATTGGCCGACAGGGCGCTGGCCTTGGCGACGGCCAGAGACACCCCCAGGATCGCATTGGCGCCCAGACGGCCCTTGTTGGGCGTGCCGTCCAGTTCGATCATCGCCTCGTCGATCCGGCGTTGCTGCTCGGCGTCCATGCCGGACAGGGCGTCGAAGATTTCGCCGTTGACGGCGTCGACCGCCTTTTGGACGCCCTTGCCGCCCCACATGTCCTTGTCGCCGTCACGTAGCTCAACCGCTTCGTGCGCGCCCGTAGACGCGCCGGACGGAACGGCGGCGCGGCCGAACGAACCGTCTTCCAGCGTGACATCGACCTCGACCGTCGGATTGCCCCGGCTGTCGAGGATCTGGCGGGCGACGATGTCAGCGATGTCGGTCATGGCTCGGCTCTTTGGCTCAAGGGGCAAGGGAGGTCAGACGGTTTAGCCGCCTCCCCGCCAAACGCCAATGCCGACATCGTCGCCGGGCGTCAGGAACAGCCTTCGACCAGTTGGATCGAAGGATCGCCCGCATGGACCATCATCACCTTGCCGTCACCGCCGATCTCATATCGAACGCCGCGCGCCGACGGATCGGTGACATAGGTCGTCGATCCGCCCTTCGACCAGACGAACAGATCCTCGGCCGGCGCTTCCTGGTATTTGTGCGGTTGGGCGAAGACCGCGCCGCCATAGGCTTGCTTGATCGCCATGGCCGTATCGCCCACCCCGAATCCGCGATCGGTCTTGGTCGTCGCACCGCGTGCCAGGGTGATTCGCGTCAGCACGCCATTCTGGACCATCACCTGCACATCTGCGGGCGCCTTGGCTGGATGGAACTGGTCACAGACTTCGGGTTCGGCGCCGCCAGGGGCGTTCGGTTGGGAGTCCTCGCCCCAAACCTTCACCAGTTCGGCGCGCGTCATGCCGATTCGCACCGGCCCCAGCCCTTCGGCCGTCAACGTATTCGGATCGGCGGCGGGCGTTGCGGGCGTCTCGTTCGCCGAAGCGACGGGCGTTGCGGCGGGCTCCGAGACGCGCTCCTCCGCGCGATTGCAGGCGGCAAGGGTCAGCAACGCGCAGGCGCTGACGGCGGTGAAACGAATCATCATACGGCGTCTCCAGTGGAAGCTTCACCGGACTGAACGCACGAAAACGGCGCGCGGGTCACCGCGCGCCGTCGAAATCGTCATCCGACCGAAGTCGGGATCGCCTGAAAGACTAGTCTTCCTTGGGCGTGATGACTTGGCGACCACGATAGGTGCCGGTCTTCAGGTCGATGTGGTGCGGGCGCTTCAGCTCGCCGGTGTCCTTGTCCTCGACGTAGACGTTCGAGGTGAGGGCGTCGTGGGCGCGGCGCATGTTGCGACGCGAGGGAGATACTTTGCGCTTCGGAACGGCCATGTCCGTCTCAATCTTCTAAGTCGGGCGCCGCCCAGAGCCGAGCTCCGTCTAGCGCGAAAACAATAGCGGCGGCCCGAAAGAGCCGCCACGCGAGGCGCGGCTTATGCATGAACCGCGCGACGATTTCAAGGCGTTTAAGCAGGCGTCAGACGCCGGACGATCTTCGCAGGATTGCCGACCACCACCACGTCGGACGGCACGTCCTTTGTCACGACCGATCCCGCGCCGATCACCGAACGATCGCCGATGGTGACGCCCGCCAGAACGATGGCGCCGCCGCCGATCCAGACGTCGTCCCCGATGACGATTGGCCGCGCCGTTTCCTCGCCCCGGCGGGCGACCGCGTCCAACGGATGCTCCGGCGTCAGCAGCTGGACGCCAGGCCCGGCCTGGAAGTTGTCGCCGATACGGATTTCGGCGCAGTCCAAAAACACGCAGTTGGCGTTCGCAAAGGCCCGCGCGCCCAGATGAATGTTGACGCCATAATCGCAGAAGAAGCCCGGCATGATGATCGCCTTGCCGTCGGCCGCATTGACCAGTTCGTTGACCAGGGCGCCGCGCCGGTCGCGATCCGGCTCGGCGTTGATGGCGACGGTCAGGGCCACAGCGCGGGCCCGGCCATCGCGCAAATCCGGGTCGCCCGGATCATAGGGCAAGCCCGCCAGCATCTTTTCGCGCTCGGTCATGCGGCCTCCGTCAGGGCGTCAGCCACGGCTTCGCCGATGGCCAGCGAACTGGTCAGGCCCGGGCTTTCGATGCCGAACAGGGCGATCAGACCATCGATGCCGTGATGCTCGCGGCCATGAAGCTGGAAGTCCGGTTGCGGCTCGCCTGGCCCATGCAGCTTGGGCCGAATGCCGGCGTAGTCCGGTGTCAGGGCGCCGTCGGGCAATCCCGGCCAAAAGCGGCGGATGTAAGTGGCGAACTCCTCCGCCTTGGCGGGATCGACCGAGTAGTCCTCGGTGTCGACATAGGCCAGATCGGGGCCGAACACGGCCTGACCGCCCAAATCCTTGCGATAGTGGGTGCCCAGCGCGCCGGGGATGGGCGGCGGATAGATCAGGCGGTCGAACGGCGCCTTGCCCGTCAGCCGGAAATAGACGCCCTTGCCGAAATGTCCGGCGGGAATGTCGCCGGGCGGATAGCCTTCGATCAACGCCGCCACCGCCTGGGCCGACAATCCGGGCGCGGTGACCAGAAGGCGGCTCGTGACCTGCATCGTCCCCTCCCCGCCGACACGGATCGTGAAGCCGCCGCCCGCCAGCGGCTCTGCGCCCTCGAACGGCGCCGAGACGACGACCGACCCGCCCGCATCCTCGATCTCACCCTGCAGGGCCAGCATATAGCCGTGGCTGTCGAACAGGCCGCTCTCGGGCGACAGGATGGCGGCGTGGGCGTTCAGCTCCGGCTCCAGCGCCCGCGCCTGGGCGCCGGTCAGATGCGCCAGCCCCTCGACGCCGTTCGCCGTCGCCTGTTCGAAGATGGCCTCGATCCGCTCGACCTCGGCCTCTTGCGTCGCCACGACCAGCTTGCCGCATTTCCAATGGTCGATCTTGCGGCTGGTCAGGAAGTCGTAGAGCTCGCGGCGTCCCTCGACGCAGAAGCGCGCTTTCAGCGATCCGGTCGGATAATAGAGCCCGCCGTGAATGACCTCGGAATTACGTGAGGAGACGCCCTGGCCAATATGGCCTTCCTTCTCCAGCACCAGCACCGTCAGGCCCCGTTTCGACAGCGCTCGACCGCAGGCCAGGCCCACAGCCCCGGCGCCCACGACCGTCGCGTCGAAATCGAAACTCATCGGAAGCCGTATCTCCGTTTCGCCTCGGCCTCGAAACAGCCGATCAGCTTTTCCACGGCCCGGTCGAAGTTCGCCGACAGCATCATGTCCAGCATCCGGGACTTGAAGGCGAAGTCGATCATGAACTCCAGCCGCGTGCCGTCGGGATGGGGAAAGAACTCCCAACGGTTCTTTAGGTGCTTGAAGGGTCCGCGCAGCAGGCCGACCTCGACCTTGGGCGCATTGCGATCATGCCGGACCCAGGTGGAGAACCGCTCCTTCAGGAAGGAAAATCCGACGCTGGCCTCCGCGTCCTGCAAGCCGACGCCCTCGCCTTCCTCGCGCGCGTTCCAGACGCGCATCGACGTCACCCACGGCACGAAGTCGGGATAGGCGCGCACGTCGGCAACCAGATCGGCAAGCTGTTCGGGCGCATAGGGAAGAATGCGCGTGACGCGGTGGACGGCCATGCGGGACTTAGCGGCGCAGCTGCGCCTCGCGCGCCGCCTTCAGCCGGGCGAAGTCGTCGCCGGCGTGGTGCGACGAACGCGTCAGCGGGCTGGACGACACCATCAGGAAGCCCTTGGCCCGGGCGATCGCCTCATAGGCCTTGAACTCTTCCGGCGTCACGAACCGATCGATGGCGGCGTGTTTGCGCGTCGGCTGCAGGTACTGGCCGATGGTGATGAAGTCGACGCCCGCGGAGCGCATGTCGTCCATGACCTGCATGACCTCTTCCTTGGTCTCGCCCAGACCGACCATGATGCCGGACTTGGTGAACTGGTTGGGGTCGCGCTCCTTGACCATCTGCAACAGGCGCAGGCTGTGGAAGTAGCGGGCGCCCGGCCGGATCTTCAGATACAGGCGCGGTACGGTCTCGAGGTTATGATTGAAGACGTCCGGCTTGGCGTCGATCATCACGGCCGCCGCCCCGTCCTTTCGCAGGAAGTCGGGCGTCAGGATTTCGATGGTGGTGTCCGGCGCCTGAATGCGGATCTGGCGCACCACTTCGGCGAAGTGGGCCGCACCGCCGTCGGCCACATCGTCGCGATCGACCGAGGTGATGACGACGTGGTTCAGGCCCATCTGCTGGACGGCCAGGCCCACCTTGCCCGGCTCTTCCGGATCCAGCGGCTGCGGCAGGCCGGTCTTGACGTTGCAGAAGGCGCAGGCCCGCGTGCAGGTGTCGCCCATGATCATCAGGGTGGCGTGTTTCTGGCTCCAGCACTCACCGATGTTCGGGCAGGCCGCCTCTTCACACACCGTCACCAGCCCCTTGGAGCGCACGATCTCCTTGGTGGCGTTATATTGACCAGAGCCCGGCGCCTTGACCCGCAGCCAGTCGGGCTTTTTCAGAACGACCGACTCGGGCCGGTTCTGCTTTTCGGGGTGGCGCAGCTCGGACGGCTTACGCTGAAGGGTGTCGATCAGGGTGACCATGGCCGGTATTTCGGACTTTGAGGCCGTTTAGGCAAGGCACACCGGGTAACAGACTTGCCGCAGGCGTGATCGCGCATCGGAACTCACGCGACGTTACGCATCTTTTCAAGATGCGGCGGCATCATTAATGACAGTCGCCCGAACAACAGAGAGGGCCGCCCGCGTCCTCCGTAGGAGACGCGCTTGCGCCAGGCCCTGGATCCCTCGCTTTACGACTCGACCCTGATCGACGCCCTGATCGATGCGCGGTCGCGGTTCGGCGATAAGGAAATCCTGGAGGATCAGGACCGGCATCCGCTGACCTACACCGGCCTGATCCGCGCCGCCTTCGTGCTGGGGCGCAAGATCGCCAGTATGACCGACAAGGGCGAGCGGGTCGCCATCCTGCTGCCGTCGTCCATGGGCGTCGTCGTCACCTTCTTCGGTCTGCACGCCCATGGTCGTGTGCCGGTGATGCTGAACTTCACCGCCGGCGAAGCCAATCTGAAGGCGGCCATCAAGGCCTCGGGCGTCAAGAAGGTGCTGACCGCCAAACGCTTCATCGATCAGGCCAAGCTGGACGACCTGATCGTCGAACTGAAGACGGTAGCCGAGGTCGTCTGGCTGGACGACGTGCGCAAGACCATCGGCCTGGCCGACAAGCTCTATGGCCTCGCCGCCGGCGCGGCGCCCAAGCGGTTCCGCGTGAAGACGGACCCCGACGCGCCGGGCGTCGTCCTGTTCACCTCCGGCAGCTTCGGCACGCCCAAGGGCGTGGTGCTGAGCCAGAAGAACCTCGTCGCCAATGCGCGTCAGGTGGCGGCCCACATCGACCTGTCGCCGGACTGGGTGATGTTCAATCCCCTGCCGACCTTCCACTGTTTCGGCCTGACGGGCGGGGTCATCCTGCCGCTGCTCCAAGGGTTGAAGGCCTTCCAGTATCCTTCGCCGCTGCACGCCAAACAGATCACCGACCTGCTGCCCCAGGTGAACGCCTCGATCCTGTTCGCGACCGACACCTTCCTGAACCAGTACGGCCGCGTCGCCGAGCCGAACGACTTCTCGACGCTGAAGTTCGTCGTCGCCGGCGCCGAGAAGGTGCGCGAGGAAACCCGCACGCTGTTCAACACCAAGTTCGGCGGCGTCGAACTGCTGGAAGGCTATGGCGCGACCGAGGCTTCGCCCGTCATCGCCGTCAACCATCCCGACCGCAATACGCCCGGCACGGTGGGCCAGGTGCTGCCTGGCATCGATTGGAAGCTGGTACCGGTCGAGGGCATCGACGCCGGCGGTCGGCTGATGCTGCGCGGGCCCAATGTCATGAGCGGCTATGTCACCTCGGCCGAGCCCCTGAAGTGGGATCCGATCGGCGACGACTGGCTGGACACCGGCGACATCGTCGATGTGACCGACGACGGCTATGTCACCATTCGCGGCCGCGCCAAGCGCTTCGCCAAGATCGGCGGCGAGATGGTCTCGCTGACCGCCGTCGAAGGGATCGCCGGCGCCGTCTGGCCGGATCAGCGCCACGCCGTCGTGTCGATCCCGGACAGCCGCAAAGGCGAGAAGCTGGTGCTCGTCACTGATCACGCAGACGCTGAGGTCGCTCCCTTGGCCGAATGGGCGCGAACCAATGGCGCACCCGAGCTGATCGTGCCGAAAAAGATCGTCAAGGTCGCAGAAGTGCCCGTCCTGGGCACCGGCAAGACCGACTACGTGTCGATCCAGAAAATGGTCGAGGCGGAAAAGGCGGCCTGATCAGCCGATCCGGACGCCCGTCATCGAGATCGAGCCGCCGTCGATGCGGTCGTTGAAGAAGCTGACCGCCTCGCCCGGCTCCTGCTGGGCGGCGACATAAAGCACCGGCAGGAAATGTTCGTCGGTCGGCACGCTCAGTTGCGCATCCTCGGCCAGACCCACCCAGTTGATCAGGGCCTCATGGTCGCCCCGTTCGAACGCCGCCTTGACCGCTTCGTTGAAGCCGGTCGCCCAGGCGTAGGGCTCTGCGCCGTCCTCGCGCTTCCAGGTCCGCAGATTGTGAACGAAATCGCCCGAGCCAGCGATGACGATCCCCTCGTCGCGCAGCGGTTTCAGCGCCTTAGCCAGGTCGTAATGCTGGCGCGCCGTCAACTCGCGATTCAGCGACAGTTGCACCACCGGCACGTCCGCCCCTGGCCACACATGGCACAGCACCGACCAAGTCCCGTGATCCAGGCCCCACGCTTGCGTCTGGACGGCGCCGGTCAGCGCCGACACCCGCGCCGCCAAGGCGGGCGACCCGGGCGCCGGATACTGCATCTCATGAAGTTCACGCGGGAAGTTGCCGAAGTCATGAATGGTTTCGGACCTCTCCTGCGCGGTGACGCCCAGCCCGCGCGTCTCCCAGTGGGCGGAGATCATCACCACGCCCTTGGGCTTGCCGATCGCCTCGCCCAGCGCACGCCACGCGGCCCCATAGGGACCGCCGAGCGCATTCATGGGCGAACCGTGACCGAAAAAGACGGCGGGCTGACGCATCGGATCAGCCGTGCAGCTTCTTGGCCAGCTCGGCGATATGCTTGCCCTGGAACCGGGCGCCGTCCAGCTCGACGTCGCTGGGCTGACGCGAGCCGTCGCCGCCCGTGATCGTCGATGCGCCATAGGGCGAGCCGCCGTGGATGGCGTCCAGCGTCATCTGTCCCTGGAAGGAATAGGGCAGACCCACGACCGGCATGCCGTGGTGCATGAAGAAGTTATGCAGGCCTTGGAAGGTCGTCTCCTGACCGCCGTGCTGTGTCGCCGTCGCGGTAAAGGCCCCGCCCACCTTGCCGATCAGGGCGCCCGAGAACCACAGGCCGCCGGCTTGATCCAGGAAGGCGCGCATCTGCGATGCGGCCGAACCGAAGCGAGTGCCGGCGCCGATGATGATGGCGTCGTAGTCCTTCAGATCGTCGATCTTGGCGATCGGCGCCTTCTGATCCAGCTTGTAATGCGAGGCCTTGGCCAGCTCTTCCGGCACGGTTTCCGGCACGCGCTTGATGTCCACGACGGCGCCTTCGACCTCGCGCGCGCCTTCGGCGACCGCCTCGGCCATGGTTTCCAGGTGACCATAGGTCGAATGATAGAGGACGAGGACTTTCGGCATCGAGGAGGCTCCGTTGAATGACAAGGGTCGTCATTCGCAACAACGACCGTTGCTAACTTGGCGCGCTGTCGAGCCTTCCGCAAGTCCCCGACATCAAATCACGTCTTGAAGGGACAGACGGTATCGTAAAAGGCCTCGTCGCCCGGCGTGGGGCGACCGCGGCGACAGTGGAAACGATGCTCCATCACCATCGCCTGCTGCTCGATGTTCAACGCATCCCACCGGCAGGTCGGTTCCACGCGATAGGCGTAGGAGGCGGAAGTGTCCCCAGCCTTCAGCTTTGCGAACAGCAGATTGACACCCTGCTGGGCCTGCCAGACGTGCGTCAGTTCATGAATCAGCACGCCCTGCATGCGGTCGGACGCCAAAGTGAAGTCTGCGACGAGCTGCGCTTGCGGCCACACGATCCAGTCTCGCCCGAACCAGCGCCCGGCGACGAAGGCGCGGCGGAACGGCCAGCCGATCAAACGGACGGGCGCCAGGTCGATCGCGGCGCCGAACGCCTCTCGCGCGAGCGATTTCTCGGCTTCGGTCAGGGCGCGAACGAAGGATCCCAAGGCTTCACATACTCCCAGTGCCACGGCTCATAGACATAGGGCACAAAGCCGAAACGCCCAGCGTTCGCCACCAGCCAGCGATAGGTCGCCGACCGCGCCATATATTCGCGACTGGCCGGGGTGGTGGAATCGACGCCCAGACCCGGCGCCTGGCCGACATACAGATCGATCGCCGTGCCCGTCCGATGCGGCGAACAGACGGCGCGGCGCAGCCCATCGCAGTTGCCCTGCTGCGCACAGCGCGCCGCGTCCGCCTCGGGATCGCGGAAGCCGGAGAAGATCTGCAGCAGTTCGGGATCGGCCCCCACCTCCGGAACCTCAGCCCGCGCGGCCGCGACCAGCCGGCGATAGGCGTCCAAGACGTCCCGGCGCAGCAAGCGTGTCAGACGGTCGGCATGTTCCTCGGAGGCGACCAGATAGCCGAGCTGATTGATCGGCGGCGGCTCGGGACAGGCTCCGCCAACGCGCGCCATGACGAACGGCCGCCGCTCCTGCCAAAGGCCGCGAAACACCTGGAATGTCGCCGCATCGAACAGGCCGGTCGGCGCCAGGCCGTACGTCTGCTGAAACCCGGCCAGTTGCGACGCGAAGATCGGCGTGCCGGGTCCGCACGTCGTATGCAGTTCGCGCTGGATCAGCGGCAGATAGGCCTGCCACCCCCACTCCGCCGCCCCGAACGGCGCCCATTCCATGCCGTAGGCCGATTCAGCGTTCGTCAGTCCCTCCGCCCGCCAACCGTCGGCGTTGGTGTGGCAGGGCCCAGCCGCCCGAGCGCCACCGGCGAACGTCAGAACGCAGCAAACGGACAGGAACGCAAGAAGGCTTCGCCACATGTCCCACAGGAAGACCCAAGCCGGTCGATCTCACAAGTGCATGCGTCACCGATCGCTGGCATGGTGACGCACGGCCGACTCGCGCCGCGCCTTTCGGACCGACGCATGTCCACCGCCGCGCCGACCGCGCCCCGCCGTTCCAACGCTGTGCTCGCGGCCTTCTCCGGGCCGTGCCTGCCGCTGGCGGCCTTTGGGGTCGCCCTGCCGGTCACCCTACCGGAGTTCTACGCCACCCATGTGGGTTTGGAGCTGGGAGTCGTGGCGGCCGTCTTCATGGCCGTGCGCCTGATCGACATCGTCTTCGACCCCTTCATCGGCTGGGGCATGGACAAGACCAAGACGCGGTTCGGTCGCTATCGCCCGTGGATGGCGATCTCGACGCCGATCCTGATGATGTCGGCCTTCATGATGTTCGTCGTGGTCCAGCCCGGCGCCGGACCGGCCTATCTGTTCGGCTGGCTGTTGGTCCTTTATCTCGGCTTCTCGATCGGCACCCTAGGCCAACTCGGCTGGGCCGCCGTGCTTGCCCCGCAGTATGACCAGCGCAGCCGCGTCTATGGCTGGTGGCAGGTGTTCAACATCATCGGCGTGATCCTGATCCTGGTGCTGCCGACCGTGGTGGTTCAGACCGGCATTGGGAACTATGCCGACGGCGTGCGCATCATGGGCTGGGCCATTCTGATCGCCCTGCCCGTCACCATCGGCCTGGCCATGGTCGCCGTGCCGGAGCCCGTGAACGGGGGCGACCAGCCGCACGGCGGCGCCGGCGCCTATCTGGCCCTGCTGAAGATGCCGACGGTCCGGAAGCTCTTGATCGCCGACCTGCTGCTGGGCGTCGCGCCGGGCATCACGGGTTCGCTGCTGTTCTTCTTCTTCGGACAGATCAAGGGCTACGACCACAGCCAGGCCGGCCTGTTCATGTTGTTCTATTTCATCGCCGGTCTGTGCGGCGCGCCCATCTGGGCTTGGCTGGCCACACGAATCGGCAAGGACAAGGCCCTGGCTGTCGCCAGCCTGATCTTCGGCGCGCTCTATATCGCCGCCACCCTGGTTCCCGGCGGCAACTTCATGCTGACGGCAGGCGCCATGTTCATCGCCGGCCTGCCCTATGCGGCCGGCCTGTTCCTGCTGCGCGCCATGATGGCGGACGCGGGCGACGAGGTGCGGCTGGAGACCGGCGTGGATCGCACCGGACTGATGTTCTCCATCCTGTCCGCGACGACCAAGATCGGTCATGTGGTCGCTCTGATCCCCTACCTGATCCTGCAGGGCGTGGGCTTCAAGGCGGTGCCGGGCCCGACCGGCAACAGCGACTTTTCCCTGCTGACGCTCCAGATCCTTTTCATTCTGGTCCCCGGCCTGCTGCTGGCCGCCGCCGCCTGGGTGCTGAAGGGCTATCCCCTGACGCCGAAGCGTCACGATGAAATCCACCTCGCCCTGGAAGCTTGCGACGGAGCCCGCCGTTGAGACCGATCGACCGCCTGCTCGGCGTCATGGAGCGGTTGCGCGATCCTGACGGCGGCTGCCCGTGGGACGTGGAGCAGACCTTCGCCACCATCGCCCCCTACACGATCGAGGAGGCCTATGAGGTCGCCGACGCCATCGAGCGCAACGATCTGGTCGAGCTTAAGGGCGAACTGGGCGACCTGCTGTTCCAGGTCGTCTTCCACGCCCGTATGGCCGAGGAACAAGGGCTGTTCGCTTTCGACGACGTGGTCACGGCCATCGCCGACAAGTTGGAGCGCCGCCACCCGCACGTTTTCGGTGACGAGGCCCGGTGCTCCTCGAAGGAGCAGACCGTCGCCTGGGAAGCCATCAAGGCCGCCGAGCGCAAGGATCGCAAGAAGCCCGGCGTTCTCGACGACGTGCCGGTCGGCCTGCCCGCCCTGACCCGCGCCGCCAAACTGACCAAGCGCGCCGGCCGCGTGGGCTTCGACTGGCCTTCCACCGACGAGGTGTTCGACAAGCTGGCCGAAGAGGTCGAGGAGCTGCGCGTCGAGATCGAAGCCGGCGACAAGGCCAAGGCGCGCGAAGAGCTGGGCGACCTTCTGTTCGTCGTCGCCAACCTGGCGCGCAAGCTGGACGTCGAGCCCGAAGACGCCCTGCGCGCCGCCAACGCCAAGTTCGTGCGTCGCTTCGGCTTCATCGAGGCGGCGCTGGCCAAGGACGGCCGCACGCCCGACCAATCGGACCTGGCCGAGATGGACCGCCTCTGGGACGCCGCAAAGGTCGCCGAAAAGGCCGCGCCTGAAGCCTGAGCGACCCCGCGTGACCTACGACCTTATCATCTTCGACTACGACGGCGTGGTCGCCGACAGCGAGGTGCTGAACAGCACCGTCATGGCCGAGCAACTGACCGCCATCGGCCTGCCGACCTCGCTCGAAGACGTGCTGGCTTCCTACACGGGCAAGCGCTGGCGCGACAATCGGCCGGTCGTCGAGGCGGCTTTGGGGCGTGCCTGCCCTGACGATTTCCACACCACATGGTTTGCGACCTGTCGCCAGCGCGCGCCGCAGCAGCTTGAACCCGTGCCCGGTCTGCTGGACTTTGTCGCCGCCCGCCGCGAGCCCCGCTGCATCGCCTCGTCCAGCGGCCCCGACTGGATCGGCGTCGGCCTGAACCTGTTCGGCCTGACGGATCATTTTGACGGCGCGGTCTTCACCGGCCTAGTGGTCGAGCGCGGCAAGCCCCACCCCGACATCTTCCTGCACGCCGCTCAGACGATGGGCGTTGATCAGACGCGCGTGCTGGTGATCGAAGACAGCGAGGCGGGCGTCACCGCAGGCGTCGCGGCCGGTATGACGGTCGTGGGGCTGACGGCGGGCGGGCATGTCCGCGACGGCCATGCCGAACGCCTGACGGCGCGCGGCGCCCACTTTATCGCCGACAGCTATGCAGCCGTCTCCGCCTTCATGGATCGCTGAGCGTCAGAGGTAGCGCAGTTCCTGCAGATCGACGTCACGGAACAGTTTCTTGGCCGTCACCTCGTCCAGCTGACGCGCCCTCAGCAAGCGACGTAACTCTTCTCGCTCGGCGGCCAGCCCTGCAAGCCAAAGACGCCGCTCGATATCGTCCATCTTGCGCGTCAGGGCGGCGTCTTCCTCGTCCGTGCGGGTATGGGTCTCGATCCGCTGGCGATAGGTCTCCATGATCCGACCGGCGATGTCGGAATAGAGGTCGGGGTTGGACTTGCCCTCCGCCATGGCGTGCGAGGCGTCCTCGATGGCGCGGATGGCGGCTGAGGCGGCGGCGACCCGACCGCGATCTTCTTCCTGCTCATGCGACGGCTCCGGCGGCAGTTCGACGTTCTTCAGCAACCGGGGCAAGGCGAAGGTCGCCAGCACCAGCGACACCACGATCACGCCCGCCGCCAGGAAGATCGCCAGGTTCCGCGACGGCATCGGCGACCCGTCGCCCAAGGCGAACGGCAGGGTCAGAATACCCGCCAGAGTGATCGCACCCCGCACGCCCGCCAGAGACATCACCATGGTCAGACGCAAACCGACCTTGGCCGGCGGCCCGCGATGGCGGCGGCGAAACAGGGTCAGCTTCAGCGAGGTCCAAACCCAGACGAACCGCAGCGCCGCCAAGGTGGCGACGATGCCGAAAACATAGACCGCCAGCCACCAGACCTCGGGCCGGCTGGTGCCCGCAACCACCTCGGCCGCGCGCGACATGATCGAGGGCATCTGTTCGCCCAGAATCACGAAGATGATACCGTTGGCGACGAACTGAACCGTGTCCCACACGACGCTGCGCCGGATCCGCGTCATCGCCATGGACTGGCCGGCGATACCGCCGCGTTCGGTGAAACTCATCGTCACCCCGGCCGCCACTGCCGCCAGGATGCCGGACGCATGCAGTTCTTCCGCCACCAGATAGGCCGCAAACGGGATCAGCAGGCTGATGAGAATCTGCGCGCCCACGTCCTCGCCCCAGCGTCGGCTGACGAAGCTCTTGGCGTAGCTGATGGCCATGGTGACCAGAACGCCGACGGCGACCCCGACCAGGGCCAGCCAAACGAACGTGCCGACCGCATGGCCGATCGAAAACGCGCCCGTCGTCGCGGCGGCGACCGCGATCCGCATGCAGGTCAGGCCCGTCGCATCGTTCAACAGCGACTCGCCTTCCAGAATGTGCATCAGGCGCTTCGGGATCGGCGCCCGCGCCGCGATCGCCTGAACCGCGATGGGATCGGTCGGCGACAGGATGGCGGCCAGGGCGAAGGCCACTGGCAGCGGCATCTCCGGGATCATCCACCAGATCAGGAAGCCCAGACCGACGACAGTGAACAGCACCAGCCCCAGCGCCAACTCGAGGATGACCGCCCGGTCGCGAAACAGGTCTTCCTTGGGAATTCGCCAGCCATCCAGAAACAGCAGCGGCGGCAGGAACAGCAGAAAGAAGATGTCGGGCTCAAGATCGACCGTCTTGCCCGTGATCAGCACGATGGCGGCGCCCAGCCCGATCTGAACCAAGGGCAAGGCGATGCGCGTGATCCGCGCGATCGAACCCGACACCACTACGGCCAACAGCAGAAGCAGGACGGTTTCGATCAGATGCATGAAAACTCAGTCGGTCAGGTCGGGATACAGGCGCTCGAATCGCCCGAGCGCCGCAGGATGCAGCCGCACCGTGACGTGAGTACGGCCAAGCTCGTCCGCATCGCGCGCCGTGACCCGACCATGTTCGTACAGCCACGCCAGGGCGTCGCCCTGATGCGGCTCCAGCGTCAGCTGCGTCTCGGGATCATCATCGATCAGGCCGGCGATGATCTGGCGCAGAGGCTCGATCCCTTCGCCCGTCCAGGCTGAGACGGCGACCGCCTCACCGTCCTTCGCCAACCGTTCGGCCTGACCCAGCACGGTTTCGCGCGCCTCGTCGTCCAGCAGATCAATCTTGTTCCAGACCTCCAGCACCCGGCGCGTCTTGCCCTCTGGCGTCTCGATCTGTTTCAGCACGGCCTCGACGTCCTTGGCCTGGGCGGCGCTGTCGCGCGAGGCGATGTCGCGGACGTGCAGGATCAGATCGGCCTCGCCGACCTCCTCCAGCGTGGCGCGGAAGCTCTCGACCAATTCATGCGGCAGGTCGGAAATGAAGCCGACCGTATCCGCCACGATGGCTGGTCGTCCTTGCGGCAGCCGAATGGTGCGCTGGGTCGTGTCCAGGGTGGCGAACAGCAGGTCCTTGGCGAAGACCTCCGACCCCGTCAGCCGATTGAACATCGTTGACTTGCCGGCGTTGGTGTAGCCGACCAGGGCGATCGTCGGGAACGGCGCCTTCTGACGCTGTTTGCGGTGCAGGCCGCGCGTGCGCCGCACCTCTTCCAACTCGGACTTCAGCCTGACGATCCGGTCGGCGATCAGACGCCGGTCCAGTTCGATCTGGGTTTCGCCGGGCCCGCCGGTCGAACCGGTGCCGCCACGTTGCCGCTCGAGGTGGGTCCAGGTCCGCACCAGACGCGACCGCTCGTAATCCAGCCGCGCCAACTCGACCTGAAGCCGCCCCTCCTTGGTCCGCGCCCGGCGGCCGAAAATTTCCAGGATCAGGCCGGTGCGGTCGATGACCTTCACCTCCCACGCCTTTTCCAGATTGCGTTGCTGCACCGGCGTCAGGGCGTCGTCGATGATGACGGCTTCGGCGTGTGCGGCGCGCACGAGCGCGGCCAGTTCCTCGACCTTGCCCGTGCCGAACAGGGTCGCAGGTGTGGTGCTGCGCAGCCGCACGATCTCTTCAGCGCGCACGTCGAGGTCCAGCGCGCGGGCAAGGCCCGCCGCCTCCTCAAGCCGTTCGCTCGCCAGCCGGGGACTATCCGAGCGTCGGTCGGGGTGAATGACGACCGCCCGGATCAGCGGGACGGTGTGGTCGATCAGTTTTTGGGTCAATCAGTCTTCTTCGGCGTCGGGCTCGTACAGCTGCACGGGCGCGGACGGCATGATGGTTGAGATGGCGTGTTTATACACCAGCTGGGACTGGCCATCGCGGCGCAGCAGGACACAGAAGTTGTCGAACCAGGTCACGATGCCCTGCAACTTGACCCCATTGACCAGGAAGATGGTCAGCGGCGTCTTGGTCTTGCGGACCGAGTTGAGGAAGGTGTCCTGAAGGTTCTGACGTTTGTCTTGCGACATGGCAGGTTTTTCCTGTTCTTCGTTGTTTGTCGCCGTGGGAGCGGCGGGGCCGATGCAGCCGACCGCGACCTTAACCGCCGCCCGGCCGCTCGGGCAACGCCCTAAATGGGCCCTCGACGCGCCTGTTCAAGATAGAGTTCTCGCAGGCGGGTCGCGACGGGGCCGGGCTGGCCGTCGCCGATCTTCACGCCGTCCAGCGAAACCAGCGGCACGACGAAGGCGCTGGCGGCGGTGACGAACACCTCGCGCGCCCGTTTCGCTTCATCGACCGAGAAGGCGCGTTCTTCCAATTCGACACCCTCGGCGGCGGCCAGCTCCAGAACCGCCGCTCGCGTGACGCCCCGCAGGATGTTGGCCTGGACGTCCCGCGTTCTCAGCCTGCCGTCCTCATCCACGATCCACGCATTAGTCGATGCGCCTTCGGTGATCAGACCCATGTCATCGTACATCAGGCACTCGTAGGCGCCGCGCTCGCGCGCCGCCTGTTTGGCCAGCACGTTCGGCAAGAGACCGACGGTCTTGATGTCGCAACGCCCCCAACGAACATCGGGCTGGGTGACGCCGGCCGCGCCGTTTTTCGCCAGTCGCTGATTTCGCGCCGGATCGATCGACTTGGCGGTCACGACCATGCTGGGCGCGACATCGACCGGAAAGCCATGATCGCGCGGCGCCGTGCCGCGTGTGACCTGCAGATAGACCATGCCGTGACGTACGCGATTGCGCCGCACGGTCTCGCGCAGAACGATGCCCAAGGCGCCGGCGCTCATGGGAATATCGATCTTCAGTTCGTTCAGACTGCGGTGAAGGCGGCTCATGTGACCTTCGAAATCGGCCAGCCGCCCGTCGAAAACCGACCAGACCTCATAGACGCCGTCCGCGAACTGAAAACCGCGATCCTCGATGTGGACCACGGCCTCGCCATGCGCGCTGTAGGCGCCGTTCACATAGGCGACCCGAGACATCAGGCCGGCTCTTCCTCATCGCCGCCGCGCGCGGGCGAGACGCCCAGCGACTTCAGCTTTCTGTGCAGGGCCGATCGCTCCATGCCGATGAAGGCGGCGGTGCGCGAGATATTGCCGCCGAACCGCATGATCTGCGCCGCCAGATACTCCCGCTCAAAAACCTCGCGCGCCTCGCGCAGCGGCAGGGCGATGGTGCGCTCGCCGCCGAGATTCGCCGTCCCGCCATTCGAGGTCGCCACCTCCTGCGGCAGCATGTCGGCGGTGATCGTCTCGGCCGGATCGCCGGTCGCCAGGATCAGCAGACGCTCGATATTGTTGCGCAGCTGGCGGATGTTGCCGGGCCACGGATGGACTTGCAGCACCGCCACCGCATCGTCCCCCACGATGCGTTTGGGCAGACCTTGCGAAGCGCTGATCGTGTCGACGAAATATTCGACCAGTTCGGCGATGTCCTCGCGCCGTTCCGACAGCGGCGGGACACGGATCGGCACCACGTTCAGACGGTGGAACAGGTCTTCGCGGAAACGTCCCTCTGCGATCTCGGCCTTCAGATCGCGTGATGTCGAGGTCACGACGCGCACATCGACCTGAACGTCCTGCTCTCCGCCGACACGCCGGAACCGCTGGTCCACCAGAACGCGCAGAATGCGGCTCTGGCTTTCGCGCGGCATGTCGCTGATTTCGTCCAGGTACAGGGTGCCGTTGTGGGCGCGTTCGAACACGCCGATCTTGCGCGGGCGGCCGTCTTGGCCCTCCTCGCCGAACAGTTCGACGTCCAGACGTTCCGGCGTCATGCCGGCGGCCGAAATCGCGACGAACTCGGCGCGGGCGCGCGGGCTGGCTTCGTGGATCTGGCGCGCCACCAGTTCCTTGCCCGAGCCGGCCGGTCCGGCGATCAGGACCCGGCTGTTGGCCTGGGCCACCTTGGCGATGGTGCTGCGCAAGGCCTGCGCGGCCTGCGATCGGCCGATCAGACCCGACGGCGTCATGGTGGCCGCGCGCAGGCGGCGGTTCTCACGCTTCAGCGTCGCGGCCTCGATGGCGCGTTCGACCACGACGACCAGCCGATCCGACTTGAACGGCTTTTCGATGAAGTCATAGGCGCCGCGTTTCAGCGCCGTCACCGCCGTCTCGATGTTGCCGTGACCTGAAATCATCACCACCGGCAGGTCAGGGTCCAACTCCTTGACCACCTCTAGCAGCTCAAGCCCATCCAACCCGCCGCCCTGCATCCAGATGTCCAGGATCGCCAGCGACGGCTTCCTTGCACGGATCGCGGCCAGGGCCTCGTCGGAGTTGGCGGCGACGCGCACGGCATGGCCCTCGTCCTCCAGCAGGCCGGACACCAGGTCGCGGATGTCGGCCTCGTCGTCGACAACGAGAATGTCGGAACCGGTTGGTCGCATCTTGCCTCGCTATTCGGCGGCAAGGGTCTGGAGCTTGCGCTCCGCGCCCTCGCCGCCTTTACCGTGGGGTTTCAGGGGGAAGATCATGCACACGCGTGCGCCGCGCAGGGTCTGGGCGTCGGCCAGCTTCAGCTCGCCGCCGTGGTCCTCGCAAATGCGTTTGACGATGGCCAGGCCCAAGCCCGTGCCCTTCTCGCGCGTGGTCACATAGGGTTCGGTCAGGCGATCGCGGTCGCGTGTCGGCAGACCCACGCCGTCGTCCTCGATCACGAAGGTCGCGACGCCGTCTTCGACTGTCAGCGACGCGATGACGCCAGCACGATCCGACGCCGCCGCCTCACCCGCCGCAAGTCGTTGCGCCGCAACCGATTCGCCCGCGTTCTTGAGGATGTTGATCAGCGCCTGCCCCACCATGCGGCCGTCGGCCTGCATCGTCGCCTTGGGCAGGGGCTCGGTGATGTCGACGACGATGTCCGGCGCGGCGACCCGTTGGGCGAACACCGCCTCGCGCAGCATTTCGGCCGGATTTTCGGCAGCGAAGCGCGGGGCCGGCATGCGGGCGAAGGACGAGAACTCATCGACCATGCGGCCGATGTCTCCGACCTGGCGGATGATGGTGTCGGTGCACCGGTCGAAGATTTCGACATCCTCGCCGATCCGCGCGCGATATTTCCGTTTCAGTCGCTCTGCCGACAACTGGATCGGCGTCAGCGGGTTCTTGATCTCATGGGCGATGCGACGGGCCACGTCGCGCCAGGCGGCGTTTCGCTGGGCCGTCACCAGACGGGTGATGTCGTCGAAGGTCAGGACCATCTCACCGCCCAGACCACCCTCGATCCGAACGCGCAGCCGCCGCGTGTCGCCGCCCCGGCTGACGTCGATATCTTCCTCGATATGAGCCTCGGCGCGCCGCACCAGATCGCTCAGCTCTGGCGACAGGGCAGCGAGTTCATGGCCCAGAACCTCGGCGTCCTCGATATGCAGCAGTTGCAGGGCGCTGTCGTTGATCGCCGACACCCGCCCGCGCTTGTCCAGGCCGATGACACCGGCGCTGACGCCCGAAAGCACGGTCTCGATGAAACGGCTGCGATCATGAGCCTCGTCGCTCGCGGCCTTCAGCGCGGCCTGCTGGGCCTGCAAGTCGCCGGTCATGCGGTTGAAGGCGTCCGACAGCGTGGCGATTTCGGCAGGCGCGCCGTCGCTGTCGACCCGTGCGGTGAAGTCGCCACCCGCGACCTGGCCCGCCGCCTTCACCAGACGACCAATGGGCGCGGAGATGCTGCTGGCCGCCGACATCCCCAGCCACACCGCCCCCACCAGCACCAGCAGCGCCGTCTCCAGATAGCTGAGGATGAAGGCTGACTGGATTCGAGCGCGGCTCTCTTCCGCCTCGCGATAGGCCTGTATCGACTGGTCCGACGCGTTCATCCGCGCGATCAGTCCCTCCTGGAGGGGACGAACGAGATAAAGGTAGGCGTCTCCATAGGCCGGCAGGGCGATGATGGAGCGTACAGTATCGGGATTCTGGGTTACGTCAGTGGGCGGTTTGCCATCCTGCCCGGCGGCCTCCAGATAGCTGCGCGGCGGCGCCAGATAGGGTGGAGCACCGGTTTGCTCGGCGCGGGCCAAGACTTCGCCGTTGCCGTTCACGATATAGATGGCTGGATACCTGAAAATATCGCCGACCTGGGCCAAGGCGGCGTTGAACTGGATGCGGTCGTCAAACAGTCCTCGTGCGCTGTCCAATTGATCGGAGATCGTGACAAGATCCGCATCCATCGAGCTGGCCACGTCGCGGACATAGGCGCGACCGATAATGGCGCCGTTGTCGACCGACGACTTCACGTTCTCGCTGAACCACTGGTCCACGCCCCGATTGACCAGTACGCCGAACACCAACGCGATCAGCACCGACGGCACCAGAGCCACCATCGAGAACAGGGCGACGAACCTCAGGTGAAGGCGCGATCCGGCTTCGTCAGTGCTGCGCATCAGGGTCAGCACCCGCCGGCCGACGATGATGGCCAAGCCGGAAATCAGGAGCAGATTAGCGGCCAGCACGATCAGGGCGATCTGGCTGCTCGATCCGCGCGCCGACCCTGATGTGGCGCCCGGTGCGACCGCCACCAGCCAGATGGCCGCCGCCGTGATCGCGACAGCCAGAAAGAACGCTAGTCCGAAGCCGGTCCGCGCCCGTTCGCTATCGACCCACCCCCAGAACGATCCGTCGTCCGACGCGAGGTCGGGCGAAGCAGTGCGTGCTGAAGGCGTATCCGTCATGCCACAGCAGTCTCCAACACCTGTGACCCATTTTCAACAGCAGACTTGCTATCTCGAGGCAAATCCGGCCGCCACAGTTCGTGCATGGCGTCTTCGACGGCCATCGGATCGTCCAGGCGGCAAATTCTTGCCTTGGCCTCGCGACGGTGTTGCGGATCGGCCGGCCACGGCGCCTGTTCGATGTACCAGCCCAGATGTTTGCGGAACATCTTCAAACCAAGCGGCAGGCCGTAGAACTCTGCCGACGCCCGCAGTTGCTCGATCACGATTGCCAGACGCGCATCAGGCCCGGGTTCCTCCAGCGCCACGCCGTCAATCAACGCCCGCTCAAGGTGCGCCGCCAGCCATGGCCGGCCATAGACGCCGCGTCCCAGCATCAGCCCGTCGGCCCCTGACTGCGCCAAGGCCTGGCGCGCCTCATCGGCGGTGATGATGTCGCCATTGACGATGACGGGAATGCCGACCGCCGCCTTCACCGTTCCGACCGCGTCCCAATCCGCTTGCCCGGTGTAGAACTGCTTTCGCGTCCGGCCATGCACCGTGACGGCCTTGACGCCGATCGCTTCCGCGCGGCGGGCCAGTTCGGCGGCGTTGCGGCTCTCGTCGTCCCAGCCCAGCCGCATCTTGACCGTCACCGGCCGATCGGTCGCCTTGACCGCCGCCTCCATGATCCGACAGGCCAGATCGGGCGTCCGCATCAGTGCCGAACCGGCAGCCGAGCCCGTGACCTCCTTGGCCGGACAGCCGAAGTTCAGATCGACGATGTCCGCCCCGGCCTTTTGCGCCATCCGCGCCCCTTCGCCCATCTGTTCGGGATCGCGCCCGACCAGCTGGATGACGGTCAGCGGCAGACCTGCCCCCACGGCGGCGCGCCGCACGACGTCCGGGCGCGCCCGCGCCAGTTCCTTGGCGGCCACCATCTCCGTAGCGACATAGGCGGCGCCCAGTCTGGAGGCCAGCACGCGGAACGGCAGGTCGGTCACGCCGGTCATCGGCGCCATCAGCACCTGGCCGGGCACGGTCACATCGCCGATTTGCAAGGTCTTTGGCATTTCTGTCTTTCGCCGCATCGCGACCGCCCTCGTCAAGCACGACCGCGGCGCTTTGATGGTTTCGCCCCGTCGCCGCGCGCACTATCAAGGCCGCCATGACATTCTCGGGCATCATCGTCGCGGCCGGTTCCGGCTCGCGCGCCGGCGGCGACAAACAGTGGCGAGACCTGGGTGGAAAGCCCGTGCTGCGCTGGTCGGCCGAGGCTTTGCTGAACGCCGGCGCCGACGAACTGATCGTCGTGATCGCGCCTGACGCCGTTGAGCGTGTGGCGGAGGTGATGTCCGGTTTGCCGCGTTGGAAAGCCGTCGTCGGTGGCGCCGCCCGCGCCGATTCGGTCCGCGCCGGGCTTGCAGCCCTGACCTGTCCAGCGGATCAGCCGGTGCTGATCCATGACGCCGCCCGCCCGCTGCTGGATCGCGCCGTCGTCGATCGTCTGTTGTCGGCCCTAGGAACTTCGGACGGCGCCCTGCCCGCCCTGCCTGTCGCCGACAGCCTTCGACGGGGCGAGGCGGACATCATGACGGACGTGGTTGATCGCGACGGTCTGTGGCGCGCCCAGACGCCTCAAGCCTTTCGCCGCGGCGTGATCGAGACCGCCTATGCCGCCTGGTCGGACGTCGAGGTCCCGACCGACGAAGCCGTCGTCGTCCAGCGCAACGGCGGCGCGGTGGTTCTGGTTCAGGGCGACGCACGTCTGATGAAACTGACCTATCCCGAGGATTTCGCCATGGCCGAAGCTCTGCTGCCCCAAGCGCAGCGTTATCAGACCCGCATCGGCTCCGGCTACGACGTGCACCGTTGGGGACCGGGCGGGTCCGTCTGGCTGTGCGGGATCGAGGTGCCGCACGATCAGACGCTGATCGGCCACTCCGACGCGGACGCCGGCCTCCACGCCCTGACCGACGCCATCCTTGGCGCCATCGCGGCGGGCGACATCGGCGACCATTTCCCTCCGACCGATCCGAAATGGAAAGGAGCCGCCTCGGACCAGTTCCTTATCCATGCCGCCGAACTGGTCGCGGCGCGCGGCGGACGCATCGTCAATGTCGATGTCACCCTGATCTGCGAGCGCCCTAAGGTGAAGCCGCACCGCCAGGCCATGCGCGACCGGATCGCCGGGCTGCTCGGGCTTCCGCTCGACGCCGTCAGCGTCAAGGCGACCACGACCGAAGGGCTTGGCTTCACCGGACGCGGCGAGGGTCTGGCCGCCCAGGCGGTGGCGACCGTGGAAACGCCAGTCGCCTAGCGCGCCGCCATCTTCATCTGACGCACCAGCGATCCGAACAGATTGACATAGTCGTCCGTCCACGGACGCACCGTCGTCGGCGACAGCTTGCGCCAACGCGCATCATCGCTGAAGCCTTCCAACGCCGCCGGGCTCTTGCCGATCAGCAGGGCTTCGGTCGAGGCCTCGGCCATGTCGCCCTGGCCCGACTGCTCGATATAGACCTGGTGCAGATGCGGGACCTTCAGCGCCTGCGCCGCCGCCTCGGCCGGCAGGGTGATCTCCAGATTCCGGTTCGACAGATGCAGCACCACGACGCCGTCGGGCGCCAGCAGCCGCAGATAGCCGCGGATCGCCTCGACCGTCAGTAAGTGCGTCGGCACAGCGTCGGACGAGAAGGCGTCGATAACCAGCAGGTCATAGGATCCCGCCGGCTCGCGATCCATCGTCAGGCGCGCGTCCCCCAGAACCGTCAGCACCGGCCCGTCGGCGCAGCCGTTGATGAAGCTGAACCATTGGGGGTCGCGCGACAGCCGATCTACCATCGGATCGATCTCGAAGAAGGTCAGTTGGTCCTGGGCGCGCTTGTAGGCCGCCATGGCGCCCGAGCCCTGCCCCACCACACCGACGCGCGCGCCGTCCAGTCGTCTCGACTGCATCTGCAGCATCGCCTGCCCCAGCGGCGTCGAGGTCGCATAATAGAGCGTCGGCTGACAGCGGTTCGACTGCGCCTGGGCCTGGGCGCCGTGCAGGGTCGTGCCGTGCATCAGGACATGGACCGGCCCGCCCATCAGCGGATCGTCGATCTTGGCCACCCGCATCACGCCAAAGAAGCTGCGTTCCGACAGGGCCCAGTCATAACCGCGCGCCAGATGATAGCCGGACCAGACGATGGCGGCCAAAACGATCGTGAAAATCACCGCCCGGTCGCGCACCAGGAAGGCGAACAGGGTCGCGATCCCCAGGATGGCGTGCGCGATCCGCACCAGTTCGGCGTCGGGTATGGCCGCGCGAATGTCCGGCGCATAACGGACCGCCTCCATCGACAGCGGCCCCAAAAGGGCGATGACCACGCCGGCGACGCAGCAGATGATTTCCCACGGCCTGATCTCGCCACGGCTCCACGGTCGCAGCAGTCCGGCCGCCACCAGCACCAGCGGATATTCCCACACCATGTCGAAAACGGCCGGCGCGATCAGGCCGTTGAACAGTCCGCCGACTACGCCGCCCAGCGACAGCAACAGATAGAATTCGGTCAGCCGATCCGGCGCCGGCCGCCGCGCCGCCAGCCTCTGATGACACATCAGCGCGGTGAAGAAGAAGGCCGCCAGATTGATGGTGAACACCAGCAGCCATTCGCCCGTCCGGAACGCGATCAGGGCGGCGCAGGCCGCTGCCGCCGCCGCCTGCAGACCAAGGCCGATGACTGGCGGGATCGCCGGCCGGGTCTGGAACGCGATGACGAACGTGAGCAGATACAGCGCAAGCGGTATGACCCACAGAAAGGGCGCCGAGGCCACATCCGTCGTCAGATGCGCCGTCACCCCCAGCATCAGACTGGATGGCGCGGCGGCCAGCAGAATCAGCATCCCCTTTTCACGCCAGGCGATCGGCGGACTGGCCTCAAGCGGCGCGGGCTCCGCCGTCCCGATCTCGCGCCGTCGCCAGACCTGAACGCCAAGCCCCACGACCATCATCACGAACAGCCCGTAGCCGACGCTCCAGCCCAAACGCTGATCCGACAGGCTGGCCAGCGGCTCGATCACGACCGGATAGGCCAGCAGGGCCAGGAAGCTGCCGAGGTTCGAGGCGGCGTAGAGAACATAGGGATTCTGGCCGTCTGCATGTCCGGCCCGCACACGCGCATACCAGGCCTGAAGCAGCGGCGCGGTCGCCGACAGAACCGCAAACGGCGCGCCGATCGACACCGCCAGTGTCGCCAGCAGCCACATCGCCGGTTGAGATGGATCGGGATCGCCCAGCAGGCCGCTGATCTGCAAGGGCAGGAAAAACGCAGCCACAACCAGCAGGCCCAGGTGAACCCCGACCTGCGCCCGCATCGTCGCCAGACGTTGCAGCAGGTGCGCATAGCCATATCCGGCGAGCAGCGCGGTCTGGAAGAACACCATCGACGCGTTCCACACCGAAGGCGATCCGCCCAGCGTCGGCAACAGCAGCTTGGCCGCCATCGGTTGAACGACGAAGACAAGACAGGCCGATGTGAAAATGGCGACGGCAAACAGGATCGGCGCGATGCGATCCGATGTCGGGGCGGCGGGGCGCAACGGATCGATAGCCTCGGTCATGGCTCTGGTTAGAGCGGGGTTCGCGGCCTATGAAAAGACCATGTTTTCCCAAGATCTCGCGCACCTGGCGCAACAGATTGTCGCAACGGCCAGCGCGCGCGGCCTGATGCTGGCGACGGCCGAAAGCTGCACGGGCGGGCTGGTGTCCGCTGCGATCACGGCCATTCCCGGTTCGTCAGCGGTTCTGGATCGCGGCTTCGTCACCTACAGCAACGAGGCCAAGGCCGAGATGCTGGGCGTGTCGCTGGAAAGCCTGTCCGCCCACGGCGCCGTGTCGCAAGCTGTTGCTCTGGCCATGGCTGAGGGCGCCGTTGCGCACTCGCGCGCCTCCGTTTCAGTTTCCGTGACAGGGGTGGCGGGACCGGGCGGCGGGTCGGCGGATAAACCTGTGGGTCTGGTCCACTTCGCGGCGTGCGGACCGCAGGGCGTCGTTCACCGCGTCGAGCGATTCGGCGACCTCGGCCGCGATGGCATCCGCCAAGCCAGCGTTCGTGTGGCGTTGGAAATGCTGGCGGATCGGCTCGCGTGAGCGACCCCGTCGTCGTAGACGCCAGGGGTCACCGCTGCCCCGTTCCAAGCCTGAAGCTGATGAAGGCGATGGAAACCGCCCCGCCCGGCGCGCGGATCGTGCTGCTGGCCACCGATCCGATGGCCCGGATCGACGTGCCGTTTCTGATGTCTCAGAAAGGCGGCCGCATGCTCGAGATCGAAGAGGCCGACGGCCTTCTTCGTTTTACGATCGAGACCGGCGCCCGGCCCGCCGCTCCGACAGATTGACGACATCGGCCGGCGGCGCATCGACGACCGCGCGCGCCTTGGCCGCCAGTTCCATCTCGGTAGCAAAGGCGCCGCCGTAGAAGATGGCGTTGACGTTCCACGACAGCCAGATCAGCAGCACCACCACGGCGCCGACCGATCCATAGGTGGCCCCCAGCGGCGCGATCTGCTCGACATAGATGGCGCACAGCCACGACGAGACGACCGACATCAACGTCGCCACAAGACCGCCCGCCGTCGCCGGCAGCCAGGCGACTGGCGCCCTGTGGCTCATGGCGTAGCGGTAAAGCAGCGTCAGCCCGATCACCAAGCCTATGGCGGGCAGAAAGGCGTCCAGCGGCGCCATGCCGCTTCGCCCGGGCAGGCCGGCGGCCGACGACGACGCATGCGCCATGATCCGCACGGTCACGACCGCGCCCGACACCACAGTGAACAGCGCAAAGGCGAAGATGGCCACGAAGAAGGCCAGCAGATTGAACTTGAAGAAGCCGTGCGGCTCGGTCTCGTCATGGATCAGGTTCAATCCCGCCAACAAGGCCTTGAAACCTCGATGCGCGGCATAGGCACCGACGAACAGGGCGAAGGCGCTCTGAGCGGAAACCGTCCGCGCCGATGCATTGCTCAAACGCGTGATTTCGCCTTGGAAAATGGTCTGCGCCGCCTTGGGCAACAGGTCCGATAGCGCGGTCGCCTGGGCGCTGACCTCGCTGATCGACAGACCCAGCTTGTAGAAGCCGATCAGGATCGCGATCGCTGGGAACACGGCCAACAGGGCGAAGAAGGACACGCCGCCCGTATAGAGCATGACGTCGCGCCCCCAACTGCGGGTAAACGCTCGCACGGCCAGCCCGCCCCAGAACCCGGGCGCTTTCAGGACCGACCGCGTCAGTTGCTCACTCAAATCGGTCCCCACAACCGTTGCACAAGCGGCGGAACCTAGCGGAATTCGTCTGTGGCGAAAGTCTCATCCGCGTGAGGACGATCATTCGTAATCCGGCCGCATCCCTTTGGCCCGACGACATTGCATCCTTAACACCCTCGTCGCTATGGTCCGCGCGTTTCCGGCCGGCTATTGGCGCGGCGACCTTTGGAGACGATCGGCTTGGCTTTCGACGCGCGCGTATTGATCCTGGCGGCTGACGATGGCCGGATCGGGCCGCTCGCTGCGGGTCTGGATGCGCTGGGCTGGACGACGGTGACCGCCCGCGACGTCGTCTCCGCCGAGATGACGCTTCAGGACTTTCCGCTCGAAGCCGCCGTCATCGACATCAACACCTTCGACGCCGATGTGGCGTCTCGCCTTCGCGCCGCCGCCGAGCCGCGTCGCCTGCCCATCGTGGTCATCGGCGCCCGCCCCGATTCGGTGAAGGGCGCGGATTTGACAATGTCCACGCCGCCGCATCCGGCCCAGGCCGCCTTGCGTCTGGAGCAGTTGGGCCGAGCCGCCATCGCCGAGGAAGAATATCGGCTGCGCGTCACCACCTTCGCCACGCGCGGGGTCGGTCTGGACAAGCGGACAGACGACGATGGTCCTTTGCGTGTTCTGGCCGCCGGCGTCGCGGACCGCCGCTTTCTCGCCTTGTCGAACGCCCTGACCGCGGCCGGGGTCGAGGTGGTGGCGGCTCCGACGCCCTACACCGCCTTCGACTATCTGCACGAAAGCCCGTTCGACGCCGCCGTTCTGTGGGGCGCCGAAGACCATGCGCCGGCCCTGTCGATCGCGGCGGGCATGAAGCGCAACACGCGCCTCTATCACATCCCGCTGATGCTTTATCTGCGCGGCAGGAACGAGATCAGCCTGGCCGAACTGTTCAATCGCGGCTTCGCCGACGTCGCCTCCGCCGACACGCCCGAGGGCGAAACGGCCGAGCGGATCCTGTCCCTGGCCGGCGCGCACCGCATCCACCTGGGCATTCGCAAGACGCTGGACTCGGTGCGCAGCCTGGACGTGATGGACCCGGAAACTGGCCTTTTCACGCCCGAACTGTTCGCCAGCCACCTGGGCCGTGTCGCCGAGGCCTCGCGCGCGCGCAAGCGCCCGCTATCCGTCTGCGTTCTGAGAGTGCGCGAAACCGAATCCGTCACCTGGGCGCGTCAGGGTGGTTGGCTGGATCGCGCCATGCCGCAGATCGGGGCCATGGTTTCGCGCCTGGTCCGCGTCGAGGACACCCCTGCCCGCCTGGCCAAGGAGGTCTTCGCTTTGGCCCTGCCCGCGACCCACGCCGAACCGGCGCGCCTGGCCGCCGAACGGATCGCCGCCGTGATCGGCTGCACCGCCTTCGACGCCGGTCCGGACCGGTCGCCCTTCGTCGCCGAGTTCGACGTCGGCGCCGCCGAGATGCGCCCCGACGAAAGCGCCGCCGCCCTGCTTGAACGCGCCTCGGCCGACCTGTTCGAAAAGACGCGTTGAGGGGCTTTACGCCCCCGCCACCCGCGCCAGATCGGCGGTGATCCGCTCGGCCACCTTCAGGCGCTCTTCCGCCGTCGGCCAATCGCCCGAAACGACGATCTTCTGATCCGGCCGAATTTTCCAGAAGGCGTGGTTCTTCTGGATTAGCCCGACCAGTCCCGCCGGATTGGGGAAGCTGTTGTCGCGCAACGTCAGGACCGCACCGCGCGGTCCGATGTCGATCTTCTCGATGCAGGCCTTACGGCAGTTCGACTTGATGCCAACGATCTTCAGCAACTGCTGCGCCTCATCCGGCAAGGGCCCGAAACGGTCGATTAGTTCGGCGGCCAGTGCTTCGCGATCCTCGGCCTGTTCGGCGTCGGAAAGACGGCGATAGAGGCTGAGACGAACGTTCAGGTCCGGCACGTAATCTTCTGGAATCAGGACAGAAGCGCCAACGTTGATCGACGGCGACCAACCGCGATCTACCGCCTGTCCCTCGCCCTTCTCGCGCAACTCCGCCACGGCGTCTTCCAGCATCTGCTGGTACAGTTCGACGCCGACCTCGCGGATGTGGCCCGACTGTTCGTCGCCCAGCAGATTGCCGCCGCCGCGCTGGTCGAGATCGTGACTGGCCAGCTGGAAGCCGGCACCCAGATTGTCGAGCGACTGCAGAACCTGCAATCTCCGCTCGGCCGACAGGGTCATCGGCTTGACTGCATCGGTGGTCAGATAAGCGAAGGCGCGGGCCTTGGACCGCCCGACCCGCCCCCGGATTTGATACAGCTGCGCCAGGCCGAACATGTCGGCGCGGTGCACGATCAGCGTATTCGCCGTCGGAATGTCCAACCCGCTCTCGACGATCGTGGTGGAGACCAGGACGTCATATTCCCCGTCGTAGAAGGCGCTCATCACCTCCTCTAGCTGGGTCGCGCTCATTTGGCCGTGACCGACGACGAACTTCACTTCGGGTACCTGTTCGCGCAGGAACTTCTCGATCGCGGGCAGGTCCTTCAGGCGCGGCGCGACGTAGTAGGCCTGACCCCCGCGATATTTCTCGCGCAGCAAGGCCTCACGCACCAGGACCGGGTCCCAAGGCGTGACATAGGTCCGCACCGCCAGGCGATCGACCGGCGGGGTGGCGATGATCGACATCTCGCGGATGCCCGATAGCGCCATCTGAAGCGTGCGCGGGATCGGCGTGGCGGTCAGGGTCAACAGATGCACGTCGGCGCGCAGCGTCTTCAGCTTCTCCTTATGCTTGACGCCGAAGTGCTGCTCCTCGTCGACGATGACCAGGCCCAGGTCGCGGAAGCCGACCTGTTCGCTCAGCACCGCGTGGGTGCCTACGACGATCTCGACCGAGCCGTCCTTCAGCCCAGCGCGCGTCTCCGCCGCCTCCTTGGACCCCACCATCCGCGACAACTGACGCACCTTAACCGGCCAGCCGGCGAAGCGTTCGGTGAAGGTCTTGTAGTGCTGGCGCGCCAGCAGGGTCGTCGGCGCAACGATCGCCACCTGCTGCCCCGTCATGGCGACGACGAAGGCGGCCCTCAGCGCCACCTCGGTCTTGCCGAAGCCGACATCGCCGCAGATCAGGCGATCCATCGGCGTACCCTTGCCCAGATCCTCCAGCACATCGCCGATGGCGTTCAGCTGATCGTCGGTCTCCTCATAGGGGAAGCGCGCGCAGAACTCGGCGAACAGACCCGGCGGCGGCGTGACCGCATCGGTCTCGCGAAGCGCCCGTTTGGCGGCCAGGGCGATCAACCCTTCGGCCATCGCGCGCAGACGTTCCTTGGCCTTGGCCTTTCTCGTCTGCCAGCCTGCGCCGCCTAACTTGTCCAGTTGGACGCCTTCGGAGTCCGACCCGTATCGGGTCAGAAGATCAATGTTTTCAACCGGCAGATAAAGTTTGCTGTCACCGGCGTAGAACAGCTCCAGACAGTCGTGCGGGGCCTGCTGGATTTCCAGCGTCTTCAGCCCTTCATAGCGACCGATCCCGTGATCCAGGTGAACCACCAGATCGCCCGTCGTCAGGGCCGACGCCTCCGCCAGGAAGTTCGAGGCGCGGCGCTTCTTGCGCGGTCGCGCCAGACGGTCGCCCAGGATGTCGGTCTCGGAAATGACCGCCACGGCGTCAGTGACGAAGCCATGCTCGACCGGCAGGACGCCGCGCAGATAGAGGTCCTTCGGCGCCGCCTGAACATCGGCCCAGTCGCGCACGGCGACGATGTGATCCAGCCCATGGTCGGCCAGCATGGTCGCCAGCCGCTCCGACGATCCTTCGGTCCAGGAGGCGAACAGCACCCGCTTGCCCTCGGCCTTGAGCGCCGCCGCATGGGCCGCCACCGCTTCGAACAGGTTGACGCTGTCCTGCGCCCGCTCGGCGGCGAACGTTCGGCCCAAACGTCCGCCGGCATCCTCGCCCCCTGTGGAGAAGGGCGTGAAACGACGCACGGCGCGACCCGCCAGCGCCTGGTTCCAGTCGCCGGCGTCCAGATAGAGCCGATTGGGCGGCAAGGCGCGATTGGCGCTGGCCTGTCCTTTGGCCTTGGCCGCCTCGGCGCGCGCGTCATAGGCATCCGCGACCAGATCCCATCGCTCGGCGCGGGCGGTCTCGACCTGATTGTCTAGGAAGATCGCCGCGTCGTCCGGCAGATAGTCGAACAGGCTGTCCAAGGTCTCATAAAACAGCGGCAGCCACTGTTCCATGCCCTGACGCCGCGCGCCCTCGCTGATCGTCGCATACAGCGGGTCGTCGCCCGGCGCGCCGAACAGGTTCAGATAGCCGGTGCGGAAGCGCGAGATGGCCGCCGCATCCAGCAGCGCCTCCGACACCGGCGCGAGGGACACGGACGTCATCTGGCCGGTCGACCGCTGCGTTTCGGGATCGAAGGTGCGGATCGATTCCAGCTCGGATCCGAACATGTCCAGCCGGACCGGCTCCTCGAAGCCAGGCGGATAGACGTCGACGACCCCGCCGCGCACCGCGAACTCGCCGCGCTCCGACACGGTCGAGGCCCGGACATAGCCGTTGGCGGCGAAATAGCGCTCCAGCGCCTGAATATCGAGATCGCGTCCGACCTTGGTCTCGAACCCGGCCTGTGTCGTGACCGACTTGGGCGGGGTGCGTTGCATGGCCGCCGACACAGTCGTCACGACCAGAACCGGCGCATCGCCAGGCTTGCGCATCGCCAGCCGCGTCAGCGTCGCCATCCGTTGCGCCGCGATTCCCGCCGTGGGGCTCAGTCGATCATAGGGCAGACAGTCCCACGCCGGATAATCCAGGACTTCAATATCTTTCGAGAAGAACTGAAACGCCTGAACGAAGCTGCCCGACCTTTGAAAGTCGCGTGCGACGAACAGGCCGACACCGCCGCCGGCCTTGATCCGTTCGGCGACGATCAGCGCGTCCAACCCCTCGGGCGCGCCGCTCAAGTCGGCGTCGGTTCGGTATTCGACCTTGGCGTCCATCAGCCGATTCCCTTGCCGACTTCGGCCGCGACGTGGGCGCGCATGAAGGCGCGCACCTTGGCCATCACCGGCGTCTCGAACTCGGGCGGCGTCGGGTCACGCTCGATGATCCAGCCGTAAAGCCACTGATCTTCCTCGTCGATCAGCCGCTCGAACTGGTCCAGTTCCGCATCGGTCAGGGTCGGCGCGACCTGATCGGAAAACGGACCCAGCACCATGTCGGCCTCGCGAAAGCCCCGCCGCCAGGCGCGGAACTGAATGCGTCCCAGCCGCTGCCTGCGCTCAGGCGTCATCTGCTCAGGGGTCATTTCGCTTTCGGGACGCGCGTCGATTTCGGCCACAAGAATCCCTGCCCGGCAAAGTGGGAAGACGCTCAAGCAGCGAGCCACCGCGTGGCGAGCGTTAGCGTCTTCAAATGGAAGAAGCGCAGATAGCGTTCCTGAACGCACTTCGCCACCCGTCATGGTCACGCTATGTTCACGGCGATGCGTCCGCAGATTCTCTTTCCCCTGTTCGCCGAGGTCTCGACACTCAAGGGCGTGGGTCCTCGCGTCCTGCCCCTGGTGCAGAAGGTGGCGGGCCCGCTGGTCCGCGATCTGCTGTTCGTCAGCCCGTCCGGCGTCATCGTCCGTCGCCCTGCTGAGGCCGCCAGCGCCGTCGATGGCGAGGTCGGCGTCTTCACCGTGACCATCGATCGCCTCTTCACGCCCAGCCGCCCCGGCGCGCCGCTGAAGGTCCGGGCCAGCGATCCGACCGGCTTCGTGCATCTCGTCTGGTTCGGCGGTTCGCCCCAGCACATCGACCGGCTGTTGCCGCGCGGCGAGACGCGGTTGGTCGCGGGCAAGGTCGAAAGGTTCAATGGCGAGGTCCAGATCGTCCATCCGGACATCGTGACGCTCGAAAAGGCCGCCGACATTCCTGCGGCTGAAGCCGTCTATCCGGCGACGCAGGGGCTCAGTTCGCGCCAGTTGCGTAAACTGGTCCAGGCCGCCCTTCTCGCAGCCTCCGACCTTCCGGAATGGCAGGATCCCGCCTGGCTCAAGAAGCAGAACTGGTTGGGTTGGCGCGCCGCTCTGGACGCGCTGCATGCTCCTACAGCCGAGATGGACCTGTCTCCCGACGCCCCGGCCCGCGAGCGCCTAGCCTATGACGAGTTCCTGGCCCACCAGTTGGCTCTGGCCCGTCGTCGCCGCGCCCGCGAGATCAGGCCCGCCCCCGCCATCGCCCCCGGCGCAGCGTCCGAACACCTGCTCCAGGCCCTGCCCTTCCAGCTGACCAGCGCCCAGGCCCAGGCCGTCGCCGAAATCCGCCGTGATCTGGCGTCGGGCCAGCAGATGGGCCGATTGCTGCAAGGCGATGTCGGCTCGGGCAAGACCGCCGTCGCCGCCGTCGCTCTGGCCGACGCCGCTTCGAGCGGCTTCCAGTCCGCGCTCATGGCCCCGACCGAAATCCTGGCGCGCCAGCATTACGAAAAACTCGGCCCCATGCTGGACGCGGCCGGCGTCGCTGCGGTCCTGCTCACCGGCCGCGACACCCCGGCTCAACGGCGCGAGAAACTGGCTGCACTGGCCTCGGGTCACGCCCAGGTCGCCATCGGCACCCATGCTCTGTTCCAGGACGCCGTTCGCTTCGACCGCCTGGCCCTGGCCGTCATCGACGAACAGCACCGGTTCGGCGTGAACGAACGCCAGCGATTGCAGGCCAAGGGCGACCCGCGCCTGGGCGCCGTGCACCTGCTGACCATGTCGGCCACCCCCATCCCCCGCACGCTTGAGCTGACGCAGTACGGCGAGCTGGAGGTCAGTCGCCTGATGGAAAAGCCGCCCGGCCGTACGCCCGTCACGACCGCCGTCCTTCCTTTGGCCCGCATCGGCGAGGTCGCCGCCCGTCTGAAGACCGCCGTCGAAAGCGGTGCCCAGGCCTATTGGATCTGCCCCTTAGTAGAAGAGTCCGAGGCCATCGACCTGGCGGCCGCCGTCGATCGCGCCGACGATCTGCGATGCCTGCTGGGCGTCGAGGTCGGTCTGGCCCACGGCCAGATGCCGGGCGCCGAGCGCGAGGCCGTCATGGCCGACTTCGCCGACGGCCGCCTGCCGGTTCTGGTCGCCACCACGGTGGTCGAAGTCGGCGTGGACGTGCCCAACGCCTCGATCATGGTCATCGAACACGCCGACCGCTTCGGTCTGGCCCAGTTGCACCAGTTGCGCGGCCGCGTCGGTCGCGGCGCCAAGGCCAGTTCCTGCATCCTGCTGTACGGCGGTCAGGATGGCGCCTTGGGCGAGACGGCGAAAGAGCGGCTCGAAACCCTGCGTCGCACCGAGGACGGATTCGAGATCGCAGAGGAAGACTTCCGCTTGCGCGGCGGCGGCGATCCCCTGGGCCTGAAACAGTCCGGTTTTCCCGCCTACCGCTTCGCCGACCCGATCCGCCACCGCAGCCTGATGCTGGCCGCCGCCGATGATGCGCGCCTGATCGTGAACCGCGATCCTGATCTGACGTCGGAACGCGGCCAGGCGGTGCAGGTGCTGGAAGAGCTATTCGACTGGAAAAACCACAAAGCCACCGCGAGCTAGCCGATCACTCGGCTCCAGCCATCGAATCCGACCTCGACGTTTTGGGGAACAAGCGCCGACAAGGCCTTGTAATCCATGTCGATGTGCAGGTTCGTCAGCACGGCGTGTTCGACATCGGCTGCGGCGATCCACGCCAGGGCCTGGTCCAGATGCGCATGTGTCGGATGCGGCGCATAGCGCAGCGCATCGACGATCCAGAGCTTGCAGCCGGCCACCGCCGCCAAGGCCGCTTCGTCCAGATCGGACACATCGCTGGAATAGGCGACATCGCCCAGCCGATAGCCGACCGAGCGGATCGGCCCATGCGCCTGATCAAAGGTCGTGACCGGGATCGCCCCGCCCGCGCCCTCGACCGACCAGGCCGTGCCATGCGACGGAATGATCCGGCCGTCCAGCAGCGGCGGATAACCGAACTTGCTCTCGAAGATGTAGTCGAACCGATGCGTCAGCGAGCCGTGCGTCGCCGCATCCATCCACGCCGGAATGCGCTTCCTGGCTCGCGCAGCGAAGGTGCGCAGGTCGTCGATGCCGTGGGTCTGGTCCGCATGATCGTGGGTGTAGAGGACCGCATCCACATGCTTCGTGCCGCTGGCCAGCATCTGTTCGCGCAGGTCCGGCGATGTGTCGATCAGGACATTGGTCACACCCTCCGCGCCGGTTTTTCTCGCCAGCATCGAACAGCGCGTGCGCCGGTTCTTGGGCTCGGCGGGGTCGCAAGCGCCCCAGTCGCCGTCCCCGCGAGGCACCCCGCCCGACGATCCGCTGCCCAGAATGACGACTTCGAAACTCATGCGGGTCTGGGTATCCGGTCAAAGAGGCCGAAGAAGGCCTCGGTCGTAATGCGATCCGCTTCCTCGGCGCTCCAGCCGCGGATCTCGGCCAGCTTGTCCAGCACATGACCGATAAACGCCGGCTCGTTGCGCCGCCCCCGGTGGGGAATGGGCGCCAGATAGGGGCAGTCGGTCTCGACGACGATCCGGTCGCCCGGCATATCGCGGATCACCGCCCGCACGTCCTCGGCCGCCTTGAAGGTCGCGATGCCGGACACGGAAAACCAGGCGCCCATTTCAGCAGCGATTTTCGCCAGTTCCGCACCACTCGTATAGCAGTGCATCAACATCTTGAACGGTCCTGCGGCGTATTCCTCGCGCAGAATCGACGCCATTACGTCGTCCGCCTCACGCGTGTGGATCACCAGCGGCAGACCGGTTTCGCGCGCCGCCGCCACATGCTGCCGAAACACCGCCGCCTGGACCTCGCGCGGGCTGAAGTCGTAGTGGAAATCCAGACCGCATTCGCCGATCCCGACCACCTTGGGCCGCTGGGCCAGGTCGATCAGGGTCGCCGCCGCCAGGTCCGCCGCATCCTTGGCCTCGTGCGGATGGACCCCGACCGTGCACCAGATGTCCTCATTGGCCATGGCGATGCCGTGCGTCGCCTCGAAGGTCGTCAGCTTGTCCGAAATCTCGACCATCAGCCCGACGCCTGCCTCGCGCGCGCGCGCGATCACGGCGTCACGGTCCTCGTCGAACTGCGGCGCGTGCAGGTTCACATGACTGTCGATCAGCATCAGCCCATCCGCTCCTGTTGGGCCTGGACCCGCTTCAGGTCCGCCAGCGCGCCGGCAAGCACATCGGCCTTGTCCAGGTTCAGTCCCGCCGCCCGTTCCGGCAACGGCTGCAGCCGCTCCCATAGTTCGGCCCATCGATTGCCGGCGGCCGGCGCGCTCTGCAAGGCGCGCATCCGCACCGCCGCGATCAACCGATCCATCAGGATCTCGAAACGCTCCTGTCCCTCGGCGCCGCGGAACCGGTCGGCGATGGCCAGGGCTTCGGCCCGGTCCACATCGCCCTCGACCCATCGCCGCGCCAGCTGGTCCATCTCAAACGTCGCGCCCGACGCCAGGGCCAGGGCCGCGCCCGGCGATCCGCCCGCCATGATCGCCGCGTGTTCGGCGTCCTCACGCTCGGCACCCGTCCGGTTACGCACCAGAGTCTCCAGCCGATCCGGCGTCCAGATCGGAAAGCTCAGCCGCCGGCACCGCGACCGGATCGTCGCCAGCAACCGCCCCGGCGCATGTGTGACCAGAAACAGCACGCCACGCTCGGGCGGCTCCTCAAGAACCTTCAGCAAGGCGTTGGCGGCGTTGAGATTAAGGTCGTCTGCCGCATCAATGATCGCCACCCGAAACTGGGCTTGCGACGGGCTCTTGGAAAAGAACTCCGGCAGTTCGCGCGACTGATCGACCGAGATCGACTTCTTGGTCTTGCCCCCTTCGACCAAACGTTCCAGCACTAGCAGGTCCGGATGCGACTGGGCCGAGATCAGCCGGCTGACCGGATCGTCGCGCCGGGCGCCCAGCGGCCCGAACGCCGGATCGGCCGCCGCGCCCAGCAGTCGTCGCGCCGCGCGATAGGCGAACGTCGCCTTGCCCGTCCCCTCGACCCCGCACAGCAGCCAGGCGTGGTGCAACCGCCCCCGCTCCCAAGCGTCAAGAAACGCCGTCTCCGCCGCCGCATCAGGAACCAGGTCGAACCGGTCGCGCGGGTGGTCGCTCACAGCAGCCGGTCCTTAACCGCCTGCCACACCCGCGCCTCGACCTCATCCAGCGATCCGACCGCGTCGATCAGCACGCAACGCTGCGGATTGGCCTCGACGATCTTCAGAAAGCCCTCGCGTAGCCGCTGATGGAACTCCAGACCCTTGGATTCGAACCGCGTCTCGAACAGGCCGCGCCCGAACGCCCGCTCCAGGCCGACCTCGACCGGCAGGTCGAACACCAGGGTCAGGTCCGGCTGGTCGTCCCCGACCACGCCCGTGTCGATCTGTTCGATGAAGCTTTGCGCCACGCCCCCGCCTGCCCCCTGATAGGCCCGGCTGGAATCGGCGAACCGGTCGCACACCACCCAGTCGCCGGCCGCCAGCGCCGGGCGGATGGTCCGCTCCAGATGGTCCGAGCGCGAGGCGTACATCAGCAGCGTCTCGGTCATCGCCGACCACGGCTCGGCGTCCGTGGCCACCACCAGATTGCGGATCACCTCCGCGCCCTTGGAGCCGCCCGGCTCACGCGTGCGAACGACCTTGCGCTCGCCCAGCACCGTTTGCAGCCGCGCGACCAGCCGCCCGACCTGGGTCGATTTGCCGGCGCCCTCGCCGCCTTCGAAGCTTATGAATTGTCCACGGGTCACGCGCCTTCATGGCGCGCCGACGCCGCCCGGCGCAAGCCCGCCCGCGCGATCAGCTGCCGGATATCAACAGGGCGCCCGCATAACCCCGCGCCACGACCGACTGCCGCGCCGCCTCGGCCGCATTGGCGCTGTCCCAGGGGCCTACAACCACGTTGAACCGCCCCGCGCCCCGATCGGCGCGCACCCAGCCGCTCAGGCTGTCAGCGATTCGCCCGGCCTCGACCTGATCCGAGAAGCTGCCTGCCTGGACCCAGAAGGTCGTCACTTCCGCCACGATCGACGCGGGCGCAACGACGGGCGCGCTAAGCGGGGCAGAACCGCGCGGCACGGGCGCCGACGCCCTTAACAGCGTGCCCCCGCCCTGCTGCGGCGCCCGCCCGAGGTAGCGCACCCGCACCCGCCCCACGCCCTGCGACAGCATCCCCAGTTCGCTCGCCGCCTCGCGCGACAGGTCGATGATCCGGCTGTCCACGAACGGCCCGCGGTCGTTGATCCGCACCACCAGTCGCCGCCCGTTCTCCAGGTTGGTCACCTCGACCAGACCGGGCAGCGGCAGGGTCTTGTGCGCCGCCGTCAGGGCATGCATGTCGAACCGTTCGCCAGTGGAGGTCGGCCGGCCGTTGAAGGCGTCGCCGTACCAGGACGCCATCCCGACCTCTTCGTAATCCGGCTGCTCCTTGGGCGTGTACCAGCGCCCACGCACCTGATAGGGCCGCATCGTCCCGGACACGATCGGCGCAGGGTCCTTGACGACCGGCGGGTGGTCCTCGCCGCGCCCGGCGACCGTGCCGCGCACGCTTGCTCCGCCAACGGTGGAACAGGCGGCCAGCAGCGAAAACAGCCCCAGGATCAGCGCGCCGCGCACTCCCCGTCCAAACGTCATCGACCCGCCTCGCAAAAAATACGAAAACAGGATGACCGAAGACATTTCCGCTTTGGTTAATGACCCGTTCGCCTGCTATGGCGTCCGCCTCCGCTGCGGCGGCAAGGAAGTGTGGCCGAGTGGTTTAAGGCACTGGTCTTGAAAACCAGCGACGGTGAGAGCCGTCCGTGGGTTCGAATCCCACCGCTTCCGCCACTATCCATCGCTTAGCCCTTGCTATTGCCCCGTCTGTCGTTAGGAACCCGGCTCCCCTGCCTGGAGCCCTGCCATGACGGCGACGAAACCGATGACGATCGGGATCGATTTCGGCACGACCAATACGGTCGTGGCCCTCACCGATGCGGACGGCCTCGCCCATCTCGTGACCTTCGACGCGGTCGAGGGCCAGACGACCACCTTCCGCTCGGCGCTCAGCTTCCAGACCCATCCGGGCGTGGACGGCCAGCCGCCCGAGCGCGTGGTCGAGGCCGGGCCCTGGGCCATCGCCGCCTATGTCGAGGACCCGCTGGAGACCCGCTTCATCCAGTCGTTCAAGACCTTCGCCGCCAGCGCCGCCTTCACCGAGACCCGGATCGACAACAAGCGCTACGCCTTCGAGGATCTGCTGGCCGCCTTCCTCTTGCGCCTGCGCCACCATGCGGGTGACGAACTGGCCAACACCCCGCCCGCCGTCATCGTCGGTCGTCCCGTCACCTTTGCGGGCGGCAATCCGGACGAGACCCTGGCCCTGTCGCGCTATCAGACGGCGTTCCAGCGGCTGGGCTTCACCGACATCCGCTATGCGCACGAGCCGGTCGGCGCCGCCTTCTATTTCGCACGCCAGCTGAAGGCGGACGCCACGGTGCTGGTCGCCGACTTCGGCGGCGGCACCAGCGACTTCTCCATCATCCGCTTCGAACATACGCCCGACGGCCTGCGGTCGACGCCGCTGGCCCGCTCGGGCGTGGGCGTGGCGGGCGACGCCTTCGACTACCGGATCATCGACCAGCTGGTCTCGCCCGAACTGGGCAAGGGCGGTCTGTACAGCTCCGTCGGCAAACAACTGCCGATCCCGCAACGGTACTATTCCGCCTTCGCCCGCTGGGATCAGCTGGCCCTGCTGCGCGCCTCGCGCGACATGCGCGACATCCGCGCCCTGGCCCGCACCGCGCTGGAGCCCGAGAAGATCGAGCGCCTGATCGAGGTGCTGGACGACAACCACGGCCATGACCTGTACCGCGCCGTCTCCACGCTGAAGATGGCCCTGTCGGCCGACGACCAGGCGACCTTCCTGTTCCAGGCCGGCGGCGTCCATATCAAAAAGCCGGTCGCCCGCGTCGATTTCGAACGCTGGATCGCGCCGGAACTGGCCGCCATCGAGGGCGCGGTGGATCAGGCGATGGCCCGCAGTGGCCTGGCGCCCGACGCCATCGACCGCGTTTTCCTGACCGGCGGCACCTCCTTCGTGCCGGCCGTGCGGGCGCTTTTCCAAAATCGTTTCGGCGCCGATCGGATCGAGACGGGCGGCGAGTTCGAATCCATCGCCGCCGGCCTGGCCCTGATCGGGCGCGAGGCGGATCTGGACCTGTGGAGCGAAAAGGCGGGCTAGACCCGACCCTAGAACCCTTGCGCCCGCGCCACCCGTTCGGCGTGGAACCCGGCGTCGCCCAGCAGTTCGTTCAGCACCCGCACCCGCTTCATGAACAGGCCGACGTCGAATTCATCGGTCATGCCGACGCCGCCATGCATCTGAACCGCCTCCTGCACCGCCAGCTCGGCGACCCGCCCTGCCTTGGCCTTGGCGATGGAGGCCGCCAGCGGCGCATCCTCGCGCCCCTCGTCGAGAGCGATCTGGGCGCCGATCGTCGCCGCCCGCGCCAGCTCCAGCTCCGAAAACAGATGCGCGGCCCTGTGCTGCAGCGCCTGAAACTCGCCGATCAGCTTGCCGAACTGTTTGCGGGTCCGCAGATAATCCATCGTCGTCTTGAACGCCTGATCGCCCGCCCCGGTCAGGCTGGAGGCCGCGCAGGCCCGCCCCAAATTCAGCGCGCCTTCCAGCAGCGCCTCCCCGCCCCCGACCGCGCCGATCACGGCGTCTGCGTCGACCGCGACCTCGTTCAGGGTGATCCGCGCGGCATTGTGCGCGTCCACCATCACCGTGCGCTCGATTTCGACGCCCGCCGTCGCCGGATCGACCAGGAACAGCGTCGTGCCCTCTTCAGCCGTCGCAACAACGATCAGGACGTCCGCCACATGGCCGTCCAGCACAAAGGCCTTGGCGCCGTTCAGCCTGAAACCATTACCCGCGCGCTCGGCCCGCGTGGTGATCCGAGACGGCGCGTGTTTCGCGCCCTCGTCCACCGCCAGCGACAGGATCGCCTCACCGGCTGCGATCCTGGGCAGCCAGACCTGCTGCGCCTGCGATCCGCCGTCGATCAGCACCTTGGCCGACAGGATCGACGATCCCAGATACGGCGACGGCGTCAGGGTGCGCCCCAGGCTCTCGGCGATCACCCCGGCCTCGACCGCGCCCAGCCCCATGCCGCCCAGCGCCTCGGGGATGATGACGCCGGCGAAACCCATCTCGCCAAAGGCCCGCCACAGGTCGCGCGACACCCCGTCGGCGTCACGCTCGTCCCGCAGCTTCCTCAGATGCGCGATCGGCGCCTGTTCGTTCAGGAAGCCGTCGGCGGCGTCCTGCAACATCGTCTGTGCTTCAGTCAGGATCAGCGGCATCGTCTCACGCTCCCGGCAGTTGCAGCAGGTGTTTGGCGATGATGTTCAGCTGAACCTCGCTGGTGCCGCCCTCGATGGAATTGGCCTTGGTCCGCAGCCAGTCGCGCGCCGCCTTGCCATCGTGCGACCGCTCGCCCTCCCATTCCAGCGCATCGGCCCCGCCCGCCGCCATCAGCAGTTCATGGCGCCGCTTGTTCAGCTCGGATCCATAGTATTTCAGCATGGAGGCGATGGCCGGATGCGCCTGTTTGGCCTTCACCTGATCGCCCACCCGCTCCATCGTCAGACGGAAAGCGGCGGCGTCGATCTCCAGGTCCGCGATCCGGGCGCGCAGCATCGGCTCATCCAATCGTCCGGCCTCGTCGGCGCCGATGGCGTCCATCGCCACCTGCCCCACAGGGCGCCCGCCGCCGACCTCGCCCATCGCGCCGATCATGGTGCGCTCGTGCGCCAACAGATATTTGGCCACGTCCCAGCCCCGGTTCAGCGTCCCGACCAGGTTTTCCTTCTCCACCCGCACGTCGTCGAAGAATGTCTCACAGAAGGGGGACTTGCCTGAAATCAGGGTGATCGGCCGCGTCGTTACGCCCGGCGTCTTCATGTCGAACAGCACGAAGCTGATGCCCAGATGTTTGGGCGCCTCGGGGTCCGTGCGCACCAGGCAGAAGATCCAGTCGGCCTTGTCGGCGTAGGAAGTCCAGATCTTCTGACCGTTGACGATCCAGTGGTCACCCCGATCCTCGGCCCGCGTCTGAATGGACGCCAGATCCGACCCTGCGCCCGGCTCGGAATAGCCCTGGCACCAGCGGATCTCGCCGCGCACGATCTCTGGCAGGAAGCGTTTCTTCTGCTCTTCCGTCCCAAAGGCCAGCAGCGCCGGGCCCAGCATCCAGACGCCGAAACTGGCCAGGGCCGGCTGGGCCTTTATGCGTCGCAGTTCGGAGGCCAGGACCTTGGCCTCCTCGCGGCTGAGGCCGCCTCCGCCGTATTCCTTGGGCCATTCCGGCGCCGTCCAGCCCCGCGCGCCCATCCGCTCCAGCCACAGCTTGTGCGCCGGGGTCTTAAAGGTGGGATTTCGCCCGCCCCAGATCATCTCGTCGTCGGCCATCGGCCCGCGACATTCGGCCGGGCAGTTCGCCTCCAGCCAGGCGCGCGTCTCGGCGCGGAATTGCTCCAGATCGGTCATTCCTCGTCTCCCATGGCGTGCGTCGCTGACCGGCCGAAACCGATGCGAGACATCGTTGGGAATGACCTTATCCAGGAAATCCCCGCCTTAGAAAGCGAAACCTGAATGCCGATCACTTAGCTGACGTAACGTCAGATCAGGCCGTGGCCCTTGGGCAGTTCGGCGTAGCGGTGAACCCGCGTCGCCATCACCAGACCGAAACCGATCATGACGGTCAGCATCACCGTGCCGCCATAGGACAAGAGCGGCATCGGCACGCCCACGACCGGCGCCAGGCCCATCACCATCGCCCCGTTGATCAGAACATACAGCGCGAATGTGGCCGTCACCCCCGACGCCGCCAATCGCCCGAAGTGGCTATGCGACAGCGAGGCGATCCTCAGCGAGATCAGAATGATGGCGGCATAGGAGGCCAGAAGCGTGAAGGTGCCCACAAAGCCGAACTCCTCGGCGAAGGCGGCGAAGATGAAGTCGGTCTGGCGTTCGGGCAGGAACTCCAGCTGGCTCTGGCTGCCCAGGCCGAACCCGCGCCCCAGCGGCCCGCCCGAGCCCATGGCGATCTTGGACTGTACGATCTGATAGCCCTTGTCCGACATGTCGGCCTCGGGGTTCAGGAAGGTCAGCACCCGGTGACGTTGATAGTCGTGCATGCCGAACATCACATAGGGCGGCACCAGCACGGCGGCGGCGATGATCAGCGGCAGGATGATCCGCCAGCTCAGCCCGGCGACGAACATGATCGCCGCGCCTGTCAAACCGATCAGCATGGCCGATCCCAGGTCCGGCTGGTGCGCGACCAGCAGGAACGGCAGGCCGATGATCCCGACCGGGAAGATCAGCTTCCAGTGGAAACTCGCTTCCTTGGCCGAGGCGCCGTGATACCAGCGCGCCAAGGCCAGCACGACGCCGATCTTCATGATCTCGGACGGCTGGATGCGGGTGAACCCCAGGTCCAGCCATCGCGTGGCCCCTAGCGCCGTATAGCCTAGCGGCGTCTCCACCAGCGTCAGCATGAACAGCGCCATCCCGTAGATGGGATAGGCCAGGGCGAACCAGTAGCGGATGCTGATCAGCGACAGCATCAGCATCAGCGCCAGACACAGGCCGAACCGGATCAGGTGCTTCATCGCCCACGGCGACCACGATCCGCCGGCCACGGAATACAGCATCAGTGCGCCAGTGCCGGACACCACGCACAGCAAGGCCGTCAGCCGCCAGTCGATCTGGCCCAGCTTGGTCGAGACGCGTTCGCGCTCGCCGGGACGTGAAAGGGCCGAGGCGGTCAACGGCCAGGCTCTGAAAGATAGGGACGCGGCCCGCTGGTCGCAGACGGCGCAGGGCGGCTCGGCTGCGGCGGAGTCACGACATCGGGCTCGGGCGCCGCTCCGACCACCCCGTCCTCGACGATGGCGTCGCCTGTCGGTTCGGGCGGCAGCGGCCGTTCGATGCGGGCTCGCATGTCCGGATCCTTGAGCAGCACGGTGCGCATAACCTCACGAGCACGCGGCGCGCCTGCGGTCGCCCCGCCCTTGCCCCCGTGTTCGACGATGACGGCGACCGCATATCGCGGCGCATCCACCGGCGCGAAGGCCACGAACAGGTTGTGGTCCTTTAGCGCCCAGATATTGCTCTTGCGCGAGCCGGAGCCGTAGTTCCGGACCTGGGCCGTTCCGGTCTTGCCGGCCATCTGGATGTCGCCCAGACCCAGCTGGCTTTGGCGATAGGCGGTGCCGGATCGGTCGTTGGCCACGGCGATCATGCCTTGGCGCACGTATTCGACGTGGGCCGGATCGAACGGCAGGTCCGGCGCCTCGGCCCCGCTGGGCTGTTCGACACCGCCGATGGACTTGATCAGGCGCGGCTGTAGCTGCTTCTTCCCGTTCGCTAGACGCGAGGTCATGACCGCCAGCTGCAGGGCGTTCACCGTGATCGCACCCTGCCCGATAGCGACGGAGGTCGTCTCCCCCGGATGCCATACCGGATCGCGCGGGAAGGTCCGCGCCTTCCATTCCGTGGACGGCAACAGGCCTTTGCGCTGGTTGCCCACGCCGATGTCGAACTCGTGCTCGAAGCCCAGCGCCAGCCCGGCCTTGCGGATATTGTCCACGCCCGCGCGGTTGCACATGGCGTAGAAATAGACGTCGCAAGAGTTCTTGATCGCGTCGTGCATATTCTGGGTGCCATGCCGCCCCCAGCAACGCTGCACGCGGTTGCCAGTGCGATAGGCGCCACTGCAGAAGACGCTAATGTTGGGATCCACGCCGGCTTCCAGCAGGGCCAGGGCCGTCGTCGGCTTGAAGGTCGAGCCCGGCGGGAAGGTGCCGTTCAGCGTCTTGTCCAGCAGCGGCTTGCGTTCATAGTCGGCCAGCGCGCGATAGGTCTTGGTGGGCACCCCGCCGACGAACAGGTTCGGGTCGAACGACGGCGCCGAGACCATGCACAGAATGTCGCCGTTGCGCACGTCCATGACGACGCAGGCGCCCGACTCGTCGCCGAACACCTCCAGCGCCCGATTCTGGACGTCGGCGTCCAGCGTCAGGACGACTTCCTTGCCAGGCACGGCCGGCCGCGACCCGCCTATATCCTCGGCCACCACACGCCCGCGCGCATCCACCTCGACGCGGTTGCCGCCCGGCTCGCCGCGCAGCGACGTGTCCAGAGCCTTTTCGACGCCCTGGCGGCCGATGCGGAAGCTGGGATTGAACAGCAGGGCCGGCGGCTGCTCGCCCTTGTCGCGGATCGCCTTGACGTCCCGATCCGATACCTTGGCCACATAGCCGATGACGTGGGCGAACGATCCGCCGAACGGATAGTAGCGCGCCTCGTTCATATCGACCATTACGCCAGGCAGTTCGTTGGCGTACTGATTGACCTTGGCGAACTCCTCCCAGGTCAGGTCGCTCTTGACCGGCACCGGGTTGAACTTGGACGCCGCATTGACGTCGCGGATGATCGCGCGACGGCGCTCCAGCGTGTCGGGCAACAGCCGTCCCAGAAGATCCAGCGTCTGGTCAAGGTCCTTGGTTTCGTCGCGCACCACCAGCACCCGGAAACTGGGGCGGTTGCCGGCGATGACGACGCCGTTGCGGTCCTTGATCAGGCCGCGCGGCGGCGGGACCATGCGAAAATTGAACTGGTTCTGCGACGACAGGGTCGCATACTCCTGAGCCTGAACGACCTGCAGCTGACCGAGCCTTCCGATCAGCGCGGTAATCCCCAGCGCCGTCGCCCCGCCCAGCACGAAGGTGCGCCGCAGGAAGGATCCCTGACGCTCATTCACATCGGCAAAAAAGATGGAGGGCTCGCCGCTCATCGGAACCGAATATCTCCGTCGTCGAATCGCTCAAACATCCAGTTGGCGATCGGATACAGCAGCAGCGTCGGCGCGACCTGTCCGACCAGCGGCAAAATCGCCGGCGCGTTCGTCGCTCGCATGGTCACCACAAGATAGGCCACAAAGAAGGCGCCCAGCGTACAGGCGGCATAGGCTCCGAATCGGATCATTCCCTCATGCCCCGCCAGCAGATTGCGTGACAGCAGCACCGTTCCATAGACGCCCATCAGACACAGCGCCCAAAGGCCCAAAGGCGCGTTCCAGAACAGATCCAGGAACAGGCCGATCAGAAACAGCACCGCCGGCGCCAACATCGACGGCCGGATCAACGGCCAGGCGAAGGCCAGGATCATCGGAATGACCGGCTCGGGCAGATGCAGACCGAACAGCTGAAGCGGCGTGCCCAGAACGACCGTCGCGGCGAGGACGAGCAGGGCCGGATAGACGATCCACTGCAGAGGCCCGACAACGCGGACCGCGACGGGCCGTCTCACGCCGCGCCTCCCGGAGCGGGCGTTGGCGCAGCGCTGGGCGCAATCGGTGCAGGCGACGCGGTCGAAGCCGCAGGCCTCGGAGACGTCGCAGCCGGACGGGCCGCCGTCGGCGCAGCGGCGGGCGCAGGCGTTGGCGCTGGCGTCGCAGCCGCTGCACGCGCCCGTTCGGCCTGGGCCTGCTGCGCCGCCGCGCGACGGGCGGCGGCGTCACGGATCGCCCCGACCTCGGCCGCGCTCGGCTCCGGCGCCGTTGCCAGCCCTGCGAGCGGCGGCGCATTCAGCGCATTCGGGCTGACCAGCTGGCCAAAGCTCTGGAACAGCAGCACGCGGACATAGTCGATCGCGCCGTGATCGCTGAACAGCTTGACCCGCCAGGCGCCGTCCACGCCCTTGGCGGCGACCCCGATCGGCAGCCCACGCGGCAGACCGCCGCCGTCGCCCGAACTCAGGATGCGGTCACCCGCCTTGATCGAACCGGATCCGCGAATGAACTCCAGACGCGGGCTGTCGCCGCCGTCTCCGGTCAGCATGGCGCGCGCATCGGTGCGCTCGATCATCACAGGGGTGCGCGACGCAACGTCCGTCAGCAGCACGACACGGCTGACGCCGCCCGTCACGCCCGTAATCCGCCCGACCAGTCCATGTTCGGTCACGACCGGATTGCCGATCCGCACGCCCTTGGCCGAACCGACGTCGATCAGCTTGGCGTTGGAGAAGGGACCGCGCGATTCCGAAATCGCCCGCCCCGTGGCCATGGGCACCGGCGGCTCGGTGCGTAGACCTAGCATGGCCTCATAGCGGCCGTTGATATTCTTTTGGGCGATCGCCTCGTCGCGCCAGCCGCGCAGTTCGGCGATCTCGGCCTTCAGGCGGCGGTTCTCGCCGATGGCGAAGAAATAACCGCCGACATAGTCGCGCGCGGCCCCGGCCCAACGCACCGGCGCGGCGAAAACCCCGCCGACCGGCCCGGCCGCCGCTTCGAAACCGCCACGCGCGGCACCCATGGTCGAGCCGCCCTCGGACGTGGTCCGGTCGCCCAGCAACAGGACGATCGCGCCGATGACGGCCACGACGACGACGACCGCGGCGGTCCACGCCAGCGGCACCTTGATGTTTTCAAAAGGGCCGTCGCGAAACGCCACGGGCGACCTTCCACTCAAAGGGGTTGGAATCGGCAGGACGCCCCCTGCCGCTGGGCCTGCCTATCGCAAAATCAAGGCCGGAATGGAACCGTGATCACACAGGCAACACAAGGATTTGCAGCCAAGCTTTCATCTGGCCGCAACAGACGGATCAGAGCGCGGAGTCGAGCACGCCCTTCATCCAGCGCGGGTGTTCCAGAACCCGGCCGCAGCCGATGGCCACGCACGACAGCGGATCGTCGGCGACCGAGACCGGCAGGCCGGTGTGATCGCGGATCTCGACGTCCAGACCGCGCAGCAGGGCGCCGCCGCCCGTCAGCATGATGCCCTTGTCGGCGATGTCGGCGGCCAGTTCCGGCGGGGTGGCTTCCAGCGCGACCTTCACGGCCTCGATGATCTGAGTGACCGGCTCGGCCAGAGCTTCCGCCGCCTGACGCTCCGAAATGCGCACCTCGCGCGGCACGCCCTGCATCAGGTCACGACCCTTGACCTCGATCGACAGGCCTTCGCCGTCGGCCGGGATGCGGGCGGTGCCGATGTCCTTCTTGATGCGTTCGGCGGTCGTTTCGCCGATCAGCAAGTTATGGTTGCGGCGCATGTAGCTGATGATGCTGTCGTCCATCTTGTCGCCGCCGACGCGGACCGAACGCGAATAGACGATGCCCGACAGCGACAGGACGGCGACTTCGGTCGTGCCGCCGCCGATGTCGACGACCATCGAACCGGTCGGTTCGTGGATCGGCAGGCCGGCGCCGATCGCAGCGGCCATCGGCTCGTCGATCAGGCCCACGCGACGCGCCGAGGCGTTCAGGCAGCTGTCGTTGATCGCGCGACGCTCGACCGCCGTGGCGCCCGAGGGCACGCAGACGATGATCTTGGGGTTCACGAAGCCCTTGCGGTTATGAACCTTGCGGATGAAGTGCTTGATCATCTCTTCGGCGACTTCGAAGTCGGCGATGACGCCGTCGCGCATGGGGCGGATCGCCTCCATGTGGCCCGGCGTCCGGCCCAGCATCTGCTTGGCCTCGATGCCCACGGCGTGGACGACCTTGCGCCCGCCCACGTTTCTCAGCGCCACGACCGACGGCTCGTTCAGGACGATGCCCTTGCCCTTCATGTAGATCAGGGTGTTGGCGGTGCCCAGGTCCATCGCGATGTCGTTGGAGATCGCGCCGAAAAGGGAGAAGCTCATGGGAATCGATACCGTTGTTAGCTGGCAGGGCGTCTAGATGTCTCAGTCGACCTGGCGACGCCCCAACTGCCCTGACATCCCCACGCCGGACAGTTCCTGATCGTCTTCGCCACGCCTACTAGCGGCGGGTTTGCCCGTATGAAACCGGGAATACAAGCCCCGATGACAGTGTCGTCATATAGAGACGGCTATTGATACGCGTCGCCTGTGGACGCCATGCCTAGGAGGCCGCCCTGCCCGGCCTATATGCGCCGACGCCAAAACTGGCGGCGGCCAGCATCGTCGGATACAGCGTGTCTTCCTCGCGCGCGACCCTGTGCGCCAGCGCGCCGATCAGCCCCTTGGTGACGCTGGCGAACCGGTCACGATCCGCTAGGATCCGCGCCTGTGACCATTCCATGAAATAGTGCGACCAAACCCCGCTCAACGCCCCCATGTCCTCGACATAGTGCTGCGCAAGGTCGCGAACCGAAGGATCATCTGACTGCATCAAGACGGGGTAGAGTTCACCGTCCTCGATCGCCAGATGCTCGGTCAGGGCGACGTTCAGCGCGCTCATCAACTCGCGCGCGCGTGTCGCATCATCCGATGTTTTCAGAACGGCGGCGGTCCCGCTCAAGGCGCTGGCCAATCGGATGATCCGGCCGTGCTGCGTTTTTAGAACCTCGACATCCATAGCGATGCCTCCCACCAGCCATCATGCAACCTGTGGGTGAACGGAGTCTAAATAGCAGGCTAAGCAAATTCCCTCAGTCGCCGCGCGCGATCTCGCGCCGCTTCACCAGTTCACGCACCAACAGCATCAGCGCCAGCCAGGCCAGAGCCACGCCGGCCAGTATGGCCGAGGTCCAGATGCCGTCGCCGCTGACCGCCGTCATGAAAGATCCGCCGAAGAAAGCGACCAGAGCAGTCTTCGGCAATACGCCCAGCGCGCACCCCGCCAGAAAGCCCGCGAACGACGCCCTCGCCGCCCCGAACGCCATGTTCACGACGATGAACGGCGCCGACGGCACGTTGCGGATCATGAAGCTGGCGTAGAAGGCGTTCTTGCCGACAAACCGCGTCAGCCGTCCGACCGTCTTGCCGCCGTGCCGCGCCAGCAGCCGCGCCGTGGGTCCGCGTCCCAGCCAATAGGTCACGCCCCCCGACACGACCGTTGCGATCCAGCTGTAGAGGAAGCCGAACCACGGCCCGAACGCCACGACGCAGGCGGCGATCAAGATAAACTGCGGCGCGCCGAAGAAGGCTGACACCGTGAACACCACGATGGCGGCCACCAGCCCCCAGGGCCCCTGACGAAACCCGCCCAGCCAGTCTTCCAGCCGCCCCTCGGCCTCTAGCCCCAGTTGGCTCTTGCCCACAGCGAACAGGGCGATCATCGCGCCCAGCAGCAGGGCCGTCGCCAGCACGGCGCGCCAGCGACGCGCCTCCATGTTCGACAGGAAATCGATGATCCAGCGCATCAGAGCCGCCGCTTATCATCCCATCTCTGCATTAGCGAGCATCAGCGCATTGTCCCGAGGGGCGACGCCGCGTAAACAACCCCGCCTCCCCGGCAAAAACTTCCAAAACCACGGGATAGTTCATGTCCAGCCTGCAATCTTCCGCCCTCGCCCGCGTCAAGCCCTCGGCCACCATCGCCGTCACTGCGCAGGCCCGGAAGCTCAAAGCCGAAGGTCGCGACGTGATCGGCCTGGGCGCGGGCGAACCGGATTTCGACACCCCCGAAAATATCAAACAGGCCGCGATCGACGCGATCAACCGCGGCGAGACCAAATACACCGACGCGGACGGCATGCCCGAACTGAAGGCGGCCATCGTGGCCAAGTTCAAGCGCGAGAACGATCTCGACTATACGGCGGCCAACATCCACGTCGCGCCGGGCGGCAAGCCCGTCATCTTCAACGCCCTGGTCGCCACGCTGAACCCCGGCGACGAAGTGATCGTGCCCGCTCCCTACTGGGTCAGCTATCCCGACATGGTGCTGCTGGCCGGCGGCGAGCCCGTCACCGTGATCGGCGAGGAGAAGGACGGCTTCAAGTTGCTGCCCGCCGTGCTGGAGGCCGCGATCACGCCCCGCACCAAATGGCTGATCCTCAACAGCCCATCCAACCCCACCGGCGCCGCCTACACCCGCGCCGAGCTTGAAGCCCTGGCCGAGGTCCTGCGTCGTCACCCCCACGTGTGGGTGCTGACCGACGACATGTACGAGCACCTCGTCTATGGCGACTTCGAATACACCACCATCGTCCAGGTGGCGCCGGACCTGATCGACCGCACCCTGACGGTCAACGGCGTGTCCAAGGCCTACGCCATGACCGGCTGGCGCATCGGCTACGCCGGCGGCCCCAAGCCGCTGATCGACCTGATGCGCAAGGTGGCCAGCCAGACCACGTCCAACCCATCCAGCATCAGCCAGTGGGCGGCCGTCGAGGCGCTGAACGGCCCGCAGGACTTCATCCCTGAGCGTAAGGCCGCTTTTGAAAAGCGCCGCGACCTTGTCGTGTCTATGCTCAACCAGGCGGCCGGCGTCACCTGCGCCACGCCCGAGGGCGCCTTCTACGTCTATCCGTCCATCGCCGGACTGATCGGCAAGACGACGGAAACGGGCGTCGCCATCGACGGCGATTCCACCTTCGCCGCGGAACTGCTGAACGCCGAAGGCGTGGCCGTCGTCCAGGGCGAGGCCTTCGGCCTCAGCCCCTATTTCCGCATCAGCTACGCCACCTCGGACGCAGTGCTGCAAGAAGCCTGCACACGCATCCAGCGCTTCACGGCCTCGCTGCGCTGATCGATTCAGGGCGGAGGTTCAGCCCTCCGCCCGCCATCCGGCCCTATTGGCTGGGCTGCATATAGACCACGCGACAATCGCCATCGATGGTGGTGTAGCGGTTGTTCGACGCGTCCACGAACGAGATCCGGCCGCCGTCGTCGTACTCGACCTTGCCGGTCGAGCGTCCCTTGAAGTTCTCCACCCCATAGGTCCAGCAGGTGATGTCCGCCGGCTTGTCGCCCCAGGTGGCGTCGTTGCGCGCCCGCTTGCTGTCGGTGCAGGCGGACAGTCCGCCGGTCAGGGCGCCAGTCAGGGCGAGGGCAACGGCGGTATAGACGAGCGCTTTCATAGGCTCAGCCTTGCACGGACGCCGTCCAAGGAAAAGGGCCGCCCCTGCGATGCCGGGACGGCCCAACTTTCGACGATGGCGCTCGACCTATGGCCGGCTGGCCATGCCCAGCTTCACGGGCTTGGCGTCGTCGGCCAGGGCGCCGCGCTTGACGCCCCACAGAAGGATGATCGGCGCGCCGACATAGATCGACGAATAGGTGCCGATGATGATGCCGAACATCAGGGCGATCGAGAAGCCGAACAGGGCCTCGCCGCCGAAGATGGCCAGGGCCGCCAGCACCATGACGGCGGTCACGCCGGTGATGATGGTCCGCGACAGGGTCTCGTTCAGCGACAGGTCGATCACGTCGCGCAGCGGCATGGTCTTGTACTTGCGCAGATTTTCGCGAAGGCGGTCGAACACGACGACGGTGTCGTTCATCGAATAGCCTATGACGGTCAGGACGGCGGCGACCATGTTCAGGCTGAACTCGAGCTTGAACAGCACGATCAGCCCGAACGTCAGGATCACGTCGTGCAGCAGGCCGATCACGGCGCCGAACCCGAACTGCGGCTCGAACCGGAACCAGATGTACAGGAACATCAGGCCGATCGCGACGCCCAGAGCCAACAGGCCCGAGGTGAACAGTTCGCCCGACACCTTGGAGCCGACGACGCTGACGCCCGAATAGTTGACCTGACCGACCGCGCCGTTGATGGCGCCCTCGACCTGGTTGACGACCTGGGTCTGATCGCGGCCTTCCGGCACCTGGAAGCGAAGAATGGCGGTCGAGCCGTCATCGACATTGGTGTCGCGGCGCGCAATGCCTTGGACCTGGACGTCGCCCAGGTTCAGGCCGTTAACGGCCTCGCGGACCCGATCCAACTCGATCGTCTGACCCGCCGGCTTGGACACTTCCATCGAGGCGCCGCCCCGGAAGTCGATGCCCATGTTCAGGCCAGGATAGAAGCAGGCGATGATCGAGGCGACGCACAGGATCACCGACAGGACGCCGGCGAACCGCGCATATTTGACGAAGTGGAAGTTCGTCTTCTGCGGCAGCAGTTTGATGAGGGGCCATCCACGCATCGCCATCACTCCGCGATCGGCAGTTTTTTGGGCTTGGCCGTCTTGAGCCAGTAGCCGAGCAGGACTTGGGCAACCAGGACCGACGAGAAGACCGAGGTGAACACACCGATGGTCAGGGTCCAGGCGAACCCGCGAACCGGGCCTTCGCCGAACACGAACATGATGCCCGCCGCTACCAGGGTGGTCAGGTTGGCGTCGATGATGGTGCCCATGGCCTTGTTGAAGCCGGCGTCCATCGAGGCGATGACGCTGCGCCCCGCCCGGGCCTCGTCACGCATCCGCTCGTAGATCAGCACATTGGCGTCCACCGCGACCGCGAAGGTCAGGATCAGACCGGCGATACCGGGCAGGGTCAGGGTCGCCTGGGTCAACGACATGGCCGCCACGATCAGCACGCCGTTCAGCACCAGGCCGACCACCGAAACGCCGCCGAACAGCAGGCCGTAGGCCAGCATCATGAACAGCACGATGATGGCGAAACCGACGGCGGTCGACAGGGCGCCGGCCGCGACCGCGTCCGCACCCAGTTCAGCCGTCACGGTGCGGCGCTCCTCGACGTTCAGCGGCGCCGGCAGGGCGCCCCCGTTCAGCAGGTTCACCAGCGTCGCCGCTTCCTGGATGGAGAAGTTGCCGGTGATCTGACCCGAACCGGTCGTGATCGGCACCTGGATCGTCGGGGCCGAGATGACCTTGCCGTCCAGGATGATGGCGAAGGGCTTTTGAAGGTTGGCGACGGTGGCTTCGCCGAAGCGCCGAGCGCCGGCGCCATCGAAGCGGAAATCGATGGCCGGGCGGCCGCTCTGGTCCGAACCGACGCCGGCGCGGGTCAGGTTCTCGCCCGACACCAGCACGCGCTTCTTGACCAGATAGGGCGTGCCGTCCTCGCCTTGCAGCAGTTCGGAATCGGGCGGCACACGGCCGGCCAGGGCGTCCTGAACCGAGTTCTCGACATCGACCATCTGGAAGGTCAGCTGCGCCGTCTGGCCGATCACTTCTTCCAGCTTGCTCGGATCGCTCTCGCCCGGCGCCTGGACCACGATCCGATCGGCGCCCTGGCGGGTGATGGAGGGTTCGCGCGTTCCCAGACTGTCGATCCGGCGGCGCACCACCTCGATCGACTGGTCCACGGCCGTCGCGCCCATGCCGTTCAGCGCGGCATCGGTATAGGCGAAGCGGATGCGGTTATCGCCCAGGCGCGTCGCGGTGCGTTCGGCCTGGCCGCCCGGTCCGACCTGACCGCCCAGCTGTTGCAGCGCCTTGAACGCGGCATCGCCCTGGGCCGGATTGGCCAGGGTGACGACCACGCCGCCGGCTTCACGCTGGAAGCCGTTGGTGGCGACGCCCGCACCGTTCAGCGTGACCCGAACGTCTTCGATCAGGTTGGTGACGCGCTTTTCGCGCATCGCCGGCACATCAACTTCCAGCAGCAGATACGAACCGCCCTGAAGGTCCAGCCCCAGGTTCAGTTTATTCTTCGGCATGAAGCCGGGCAGCGCCTCGCGCTGCTGATCCGACAACAGGTTCGGGAACGCCAGCAGACAGCCGAGAACGGCCGCGAGGACGACGAGAATGACTTTCCAGCGCGACAGCTGAATCATGAGGGCGGTCCAGGTATCGGCGGATACGCGAGCGTATCAGGCCTTGGAATCGTTGGCGGCGATGGCGGTGCGGTTGCGCACCTCGGCGATCATGGCCTTGACCACGCGCACATTGACGCTGGGCGCGATCTCGACGTTGACCTCGGCCTCTTCGACGCGGGTGACCTTGCCGATCATGCCGCTGCCCAGGACGACGGTGTCGCCACGCTTGACGGCGGCGATGGCGGTCGCGTGCTCCTTGGCGCGCTTCTGCTGCGGACGGATCAGCAGGAAGTAGAACAGGATGAAAATACCGATGATGGGCGCAAACCCGATCAACTGCGCCGTCAAGCCGCCTTCAGCGCCCATGGTAGTCTCCGCAAACAGATAGGGGGCGGCCGTCATCGGCGCCCATCAAAAACGAGGCGCGGAACCTAGGGCTCCGCTTCGTGGAATGCAACGCGGCGAAAGCGCTACCTGGGCAACACTGTCAAAGGATCGACGGCGACCGGATCGTCGCCGCGCATCTGACGGGTCTCGAAGTGGATCGAGGGGCGTCCGTCGCCGGCCGTCAGACCCACGGTGCCGATCTGCTGCCCGGCGCGCACGTCGTCGCCGTCCTTGACCGTCGCCGAGCCCAGGTGGCCGTAGACCGTGCGCCAGCCGTTGGCGTGAACGATCAGCACCGTCAGCCCCTGCCCGACCAGATCGCTGCCGACATAGGCCACGCGCCCGGCCGCAGAAGCGCTGACCGTCGCGTCGGCGGAGGCGCCGATGTTGATGCCGTTGTTCCGCTCGCCCATGCCGACCGGGCCGAAACGCCGCACGATGTCGCCGCGCACGGGCCACAGCAGGTTCGGCTGACCGGCAGCGGCGCCGGCGGCGTTGGTCTGTTCGACAGGCCGCGTCTGGACCGGCAGGGCCGCATTGCCCGAGGGCGGCGGCGGGGGCGGCGGCACGGCGCCGTTGTTGGGCACCAGCACGCCGACGGGCGAAGCGCCGGTCGCGTAAGGGTCGCGGCCGGTATCCACCGCCGCTTCAGGCAGGATGATTCGCTGGCCCGTCGTGATCGCCCCGCGCGGCCCCAGGCCGTTCAGATCGATCAGCGTCTGCACCGGGGTCTGGAAGCGGCGTCCCACGCCCGAGATCGTGTCGCCCGGCTGGATCACATAGGCCGTGCCCGGACGCACCGGGGCCGACGACGACGGATAGGACGGCGGCGTATAGGCGGGCGGCTGCGACGCCGGCGGCTGATAGGTCGGTTGGCTCGGACCGACGTTGACCGTCGGCGGCAAGGCTCCGCCGTCCACCTGACCGATCGGCGCCGTCGCGGGCGGCGGCGATTCATAGGGGGCGGGGCGATACGGCTGGTTCGAATTCTGGCCGGCGCTCGGATAGGTCGGCTGCTGCGGATAGGCGCCCTGCCCCGGACCATAGGCCGGCGCTGGGTTCGCATGCGTCGAATAGCGCGGCTCCGAAGGATAGCTGATGCAGGCCGCCGTGCTCAACGCCGCCCCCGCGACCAGAACCGCTCTCATCCAGCCCGAAATCATCGCCACCGGCTGCTCCCATTCGTGGTTAAACTCGCCCGCCCGGTGTGCCCGCTCGCGCCCCATAAGCCAACCCCGCAAACCGCACGGAATTGGGGCGAGTGAGGTCGTGAGGAGTGACTCGTGAATCGTGAATGGCGTTCGCACTCTCGAAATCACGGGTCACGAGTCACCCTTCACGCCCCTAACCCTCCTTCGCCGTCCCCTCGACCAAGGGAACGAAACGCACTTCCGTCAGGCTTTCGCGGTGGAACGACCCGTCGCCCTGCCCGACATAGCGATGCAGCATCTGCACCGACGTGCGTCCCACAGGCGCGACCAGCACCCCGTTAGGCTTCAGCTGTTTCAGCAGTTCGGTCGGCTCGGTGGGCGAGGCGGCGGTGACCATGATCCGGTCGAACGGCGCCTGTTCGGCCCAGCCCAGGCCGCCGTCGCCGTGCTTGGTGATGACGTTCTCGATCTTCAGCACTCGCAGTCGAGCTTCCGCCTCGATCAGCAGACTGCGATACCGCTCCACCGAATAGACATAGCGCGCCAGCCGACTCAGAACCGCGCACTGATACCCGCTGCCGGTGCCGATCTCCAGCACCCGATGCCGCGCCTGCACCTCCAGCGCCTGGGTCATCAGTCCGACGATATAGGGTTGGCTGATCGTCTGGGCGCAGTCGATCGGCAGGGCCTGATCCTCCCACGCCTGATCAAGAAACTTCTCGTGCACAAAGACCGCGCGGTCGATGCTCTCCATCGCCTTCAGCACGCGCGGGTCCGTGACCCCCTGCTGCCTCAGCGACAGGATCAGCCGCCCGGCCCGGTCGTCGTGCAGGTTCATGCGGCGGTCACCACAGTCTTGGGCGGCGCTCCGCCCAGCACCTTCTTCAGGTCATGCACGCTGGTCATGTGCGTCAGGTCGATATGCAGCGGCGTGACCGAGATCCGCCCCTCCTCGATGGCCTGCAAGTCCGTGCCCTCGGCATGCTCCTGCTTCTCCCCCCGGAAGCTCATCCAGTAATAGTCGCGCCCGCGCAGGTCCGTGCGACGCACCGCGTGCATCTCGCCCACATTGCGGAAGCCCTGGGTCGTGACCTCGACCTGATCGACCGCTTCAGGCGGCCGGTTGGGGAAGTTCAGGTTCATCACCACCCCGTTCGCCCACTTCTGCTCCAGCAGGCGGCTGATGATCCCAGGCGCAAAGGCTTCGGCCGTCTCCCAGTGCGCGACCACCTCGTCGTGGAACCGCTCCAGGCTCTGGCTCAGGGCGATGGAGCGGATGCCGAACGCCATCCCCTGCAAGGCGCCCGCCACCGTGCCGGAATAGCTGACGTCCTCGCCGATATTGTGCCCCCGATTGACGCCCGACAGCACCAGATCGGGCTTCTCCGGCATCAGGTCGTTGACCGCCAGGACGACGCAATCGGTCGGCGTGCCCGTCACAGCGAACCGCTTCTCGCCCAGGTTCAGCACCCGCAGCGGTTCAGTCAGGGTGATCCCCCGCCCCTTGCCCGACTGCTCGACGGCGGGCGCGCACACCCACACGTCGTCGCTCAGCGTGCGCGCGATCCGCTCGAGGCATTCCAGGCCTTCGGCCTCGATGCCGTCGTCGTTGGTCAGGAGAATCCGCATACCTAGCGCAGCACCCGAACCGACTGGGCCTTGATGACATAGTCGCCACGGCACTGGTTGGTGATCCGCGCGCCCTCATGACGCATGGTCTGAACGCCGTCACTTTCGCTCCAGGGCACGGCCCGGCCTGTGAAGACCACTTTGGAGCCTCCCAGGTCTTGCGCCGCGTTCTGCTGATTGAACGGCAGCGCGCCGCTGACGCACCGAAGGGCGGACGGCGGCATGCGCAGATCGCGCTGCGCCTGATAAAGCTGGAATTCTCCATTCGCCACCCGCACCCAGCCTGTGAACTCCGAAGCGTTCGTATCCAGGTTGGGATTGGTGAGGGTCGTGGTCGAGGCGCAGGCCGACAGGGCTGCGGCTGCTGCGACGACGATCAGGCTCAGCGTCTTCATGATCAAACTCCTCCGACTTGGGTCAGACCGCCCATATAGGGCTGCAACACCGCCGGCACAGCGATCCGCCCGTCGTCCTGCTGATAGTTTTCCATGATCGCCACCAGCGTCCGACCGACCGCCAGGCCCGAGCCGTTCAGCGTGTGGACGAACTCGGTCTTCTTCTCGCCGGCGCGCTTGAACCGCGCGTCCATGCGCCGCGCCTGGAAGTCCCCGCAGTTCGAGCAGCTGCTGATCTCGCGATAGGTCCCCTGGCTGGGCAGCCAGACCTCCAGGTCGAAGGTCTTCTGCGCCGAAAAGCCCATGTCGCCCTTGCACAGCAGCATCCGCCGGAACGGCAGCTCCAGCGCCTTCAGCACCGCCTCCGCACAGGCCGTCATCCGCTCATGCTCGGCGTCACTGTCCTCTGGCCGCGTGATCGACACCATCTCGACCTTCGAGAACTGGTGCTGACGGATCAGCCCGCGCGTATCGCGCCCCGCCGACCCCGCCTCGGCCCGGAAGCACGGCGTCAACGCCGTCATCCGCATAGGCGTCGCCAAGTCGTCGTCGGACAAGATGGTCTCGCGCACGAGATTGGTCAGGGAGACTTCGGCGGTGGGGATGAGAAAGCCTCGCCCCCCACCCAGCTTGTCTAGTTCTGTAAACCGAGCTGCTGTTTCAGTGTAGGACGCTATGTGGCTATCAAATCCATTGATTGCATCATCAAACATGCCGGCAAGCATTTTGAACACAGGAGCGGACCAGCTGGCATCTACACCTTGAGCAATGCCCAAGCTCAGTTGGGCACCTGCAAAATCATTTAATTGGTTGAGTTGGTCAATGCGAAGGCGACGCTCAGCATTCTCAGCATTTAGCTTCTCAAATGACAACTCTTCGCGTCGATAGGCCAGTCGCAGTTCAAAGAGATCTTCCTCAAACTTCGGAAGCTGTCCCGTACCATACATGGCTCGTTCGCCGACAATAAACGGCGGATTCACTTCCAAATACCCGTGCTGGTCCGTCTGCATATCCAGCATGAACTGGCCCACGGCCCGTTCCAGCCGCGCCAGCTGCCCCTTCAGCACCGCGAACCGCGCGCCCGACATCTTCGCCGCCGCCTCGAAGTCCAGCATTCCCAGGGCCTCGCCCAGGTCGGCGTGATCCTTGGCCGGACCGGTGCGATGCGGCTCGCCCCAGGTCGAGACCTCGACATTGCCCGCCTCGTCCTCGCCGTCCGGCACGTCCTCGGCCGCCAGGTTCTTCTGCGCGGCCAGCAGGTCGCGCAGCTCCTTGCCGACGCGCGCCTCGACTTCGGCCGCCGCCGCGATATCGCCTTTCAGCGCCTCGACCTCGGCCTTGAGGCGATCAGCCTCGGCCATGTCCTTGCGCCCCATGGCGGCGCCGATCAGCTTGGAGGCCGCATTGCGCTTGGCCAGGGCGTCCTGCCCCGTCGTCTGGGCGTGACGCAGTTCGCCATCCAGCCGCAGGATGTCCGCCACCAGCCCATCGGCCTCGTCCACCCCGCGCGACGACCAGCCCGCCACGTAAACCTGGGGGTTCTCGCGAATGGCTCTGATGTCGTGCATGGTCTGAAACTTCGGCTGGGCGGGAGAAGCCGAACGCTCTACCCGCCCACGCGAAATCGGGCAACGCGAGAAGCTCGCATCATTGTCTCCTCCCCGCTCTGTGGGCAGGGGCTCGTGGCGACTGCCCGAGGGCGCCTTCGCATGTCCAAACATCCCATTCACCCGCCCCAGAATCGCGCCTACAACCGCACCATGGCCACGCTTCGCCCCGACACGCTGGCGACCTCGCTCGCGCGCATCTTCGAAGGTCGCATGGTCGACCGGGCCAGCTGGTTTGCGCTGACCGGCGGCGAGCCGCTGTTCGCCCAGGGCGACCCCGCCGACACCCTGTATCTGGTCCGCTCGGGCCGTCTGGGCGTTTTTCGGATGGAGGCGGATCAACCGCCGCACCTGCTGGGCGTGGTCAAGGCGGGCGAGCCGGTGGGCGAGATGGCCATGCTGGCCGGCACGCCGCACACCGCCACCGTCGTCGCCCTGCGCGACAGCGAGATTCTGGCCCTGCCGCGCGAAGCCTTCTTCGAGGCCGCCCGCACCGAACCCGACCTTATGGTCGAACTGTCGCGGCTGATGATCCACCGCGCCCGCGAGCGCACGGCGGGCGCGTCCGAACCCAGCGTCTTCGGCTTCGTCTCGGCCCGTCCCCGGCCCATCCGCGCCTTCGTCGAACGCATCGCCGCCGCCATCCAGGCCATGGGCTTCACCTGTCAGGTCATCGACCAGTCGGCCCTGGCCTCGGCGTCCGAATGGTTCAGCCGGGTCGAGGGCGATCACGACTACGTTCTCTATGTCGCCGAACAGGATCAGCCCGCCTGGGCCAGTCTGTGCGCGCGTCAGGTGGACCGGATGTTCATCGTCGGCAGCGGCCTTCTGGCGCCGCCGTCCGCCGTGCCGCGCCGTCAGGGCTTCGGCGACGGCCGCCGCCTGACCGACCTGATCCTGTTGCGCGATCCGCGCATGCATCATCCGGCCAACACCCGCGTCTGGCTGGATGCGCTGCAGCCCGATCGCTGGTTCCATTGCGTCGAGGGATTGGCCAAGGATGCCGAGCGGATCGCCCGCGTCGTCACCGGCACGGCGGTCGGCCTGGTCCTGTCCGGCGGCGGCGCGCGGGCCTATTGCCACATCGGCGCGATCCGGGCGCTGGAAGAGGCCAAGGTCCTCATCGACTTCGCGGGCGGCGCCTCCATGGGCGCGGTCGTCGCCGCCGGCCCGGCCCTGGGCTGGTCCTTCGAACGGCTGGATTTCGAGATTCGGCGCGCCTTCGTCGAGTCCGATCCGCTCTCGGACCTCGCCGTGCCGATCATCGCCATGTCCCGCGCCCGCAAGGTCGCCCGTTTGCTGGAGCAGGCTTACGGCGACATCGATCTGGCGGACCTGGCCCTGCCCTTCTTCGCCGTCTCTTCGAACCTGACCTCGGGCCGGATCGAGGCGCATCGCACGGGCCTGATGCGGCGGGCCATGCGCGCCTCCATCGCCATTCCCGGCGTCCTGCCGCCGGTCGTGATGAACGGTCAGGTGCTGGTGGACGGCGCCGTTTTGAAGAACTTCCCCACCAGCGTCATGCGTCAACTGAACAGCGGCCCGATCATCGGCGTCGACATGTCCCAGACGCGCGGCGTCGACCCCCAGGCGCTGGAGAATCCGCCGTCCTGGTGGAAATGGGTCCTGTCCGGCGCCTGGAAGGCCGGCCCGCCCATCGTCTCCATCCTGATGCGCTCGGCGACCATCACCACCGACGCCGAGATGACGCAGTCGCGCGCCGACGCCGACATTCTGGTCCTGCCTCAGGTCGCCGGCAGCGACATTCGCGACTGGAAGACCTACGACGGGCCCGTCGCCACAGGCTATGAGGCGATGAAAGCCGCGCTGGCCGAACTGACGGTCCCCGTCACCCACCTGAGGCGACGGGTTCCGGTGCTCTAGCTCACAGCGGCGCGCAGGCCCGCTTCAGCCAGTCCAGCGCCTCGCCGTCCATCAACGGCCCGACCTTGGCCAGCGTTTCGGCGTGATAGGCGTCGACATAGGCCCGCTCGTCCGGCGTCAGCATCTCGACTGCGATCAGCTTGCGGTCGATCGGCGCGAACGTCAGCTGCTCGAACCCGTGCATCGGTCGCTCGCCGCCCTCGGGGACCACCGCCGGCGTCACCACCTGCAGGGTCTCGATGCGGATGCCCCAGTGACCTTCGCGGTAATAGCCGGGCTCGTTGGACAGGATCATCCCTTCCAGCAGCGGCTGGGACGTGCCCCATTTCGCGATCCGCTGCGGCCCCTCGTGGACCCCCAGATAGCTGCCGACGCCGTGGCCGGTGCCGTGATCGTAATCCAGCCCCGCCGCCCACATCGGAGCCCTAGCGATGGCGTCCAGCGCCATGCCGCTGGTCCCGGCCGGGAAGCGGATCGTCGCCATGGCGATATGCGCCTTCAGCACCAGGGTGAACTTGTGGCGCTGATCTTCGCTCGGTTCGCCCACCGCCATGGTGCGGGTCACATCGGTCGTGCCGTCCAGATACTGACCGCCGCCGTCCACCAGCAGCAGCGAGCCCTTCTCGACCTTGCGAATGCTGGCGCCCACCGGCTTGTAATGCGGCAGGGCCCCGTTCGGCCCGGCCCCGGCGATGGTGTCGAAGCTCAGATCCTTCAACGCTCCAGTCTCCTCGCGGAATCGCTCCAGCGCCTCGACCACTTCGCGCTCGTCCGGCAGGGTCTCCTGCACCACGGTGTCGACCCAGTGCAGGAACCGGCTCAGCGCCGCCCCGTCGCGGATATGCGCCTGACGGCTGCCCTCGATCTCCACCGCATTCTTGGCCGCCCGGGGAATGGCGCAGGGATCCATCGCTCGCACCACCGTCGCGCCTGCCGCGTCCAGCCGGTCGAAATACCAGGCCGAGGACAGCGACGGATCGATCATGACCTTTCGGCCCGACAGCCCCTCCAGCGCCGCCGGCAGCTGCTGGGTCGCCTCGATGCGGACATCGTCGCCCAGCCAGCCCGGCAGCGCATTCGTGACCTTGGCCGGGTCCAGGAACAGCCGCGCCTTGCCGTCGGCCGCCAGAATGGCCTGACCGATCGGCAGGGGCGAACGGATCACGTCCCCGCCGCGCACATTGAACAGCCAGGCGATCGACATCGGCGCCGTCAGCACTGCCGCATCTGCGCCGACGTCCGCCACGGCCTTGCCAATCCGCGCCCGCTTCGATGCATGGCTCTCTCCGGAATAGGCGTCCTCATGCGGCACGACCGGCGCCGTCGGCTGAGCCGGACGATCGGCGCCCCAGGCCAGATCCAGCGGATTGGCGTCCACGGCGCGCAACTCGGCCCCCGCCTTCTGCGCCGCCGCCTTTAAGGCGACCAAGGCATCCGGGCTGTGCAGACGCGGATCGTAACCGATCACCGCCCCCTTCGCCGCCGTCTCGAGATAAGCCGCCACGTCGTTGAGGTCGCGTCGCTCGAAAAGTGCCGGATCGGTCTGGGCCTTGACCTGAACGGTGTAGCGACCGTCGGTGAACATGCTGGCGCGATCCTGAAACACCACCGCCGCCCCGGCCGAGCCGGTGAAGCCGGTCGCCCAGGCCAGGCGCTCATTGGCGTCCGGCAGATACTCATTCTGATGCTCGTCCTCGTGCGGGATCAGAAACCCGTGCAGCCCCTGCTTGGCCATTTCGGCGCGCAGCAGCGGCAGGTGTTTGGCCCCAAAGGACGGGTCGGTCGTCTCGTCGAAAGTCTGGCGCATGATCGATCCTCAGCCCTTGCGCAGTTGCAGGGCGCTCCAGGCGTCGTGATGGATGGTCTGCTCGACCGTAAAGCCCAGCGGCAGATAGGCCTCCAGCACCCGCTCCTCCTGCGTGCGCAGCAGGCCCGACAGGATCGCGACCCCGCCGCTCTTCAACGCCGCCCCGATCTCTGGCGCCAGATGCACCAGCGGCGCGGCCAGGATGTTGGCGAACACCAAGTCATACGGCTGATGCTGGGCGATGCGCGGATCGCTGAGACCATCGGCGAAATAGAAGTCGCACTTGGCTTCGTTGATCTCGGCGTTCTCATTGGCGATCCGGGCCGACGGCTCGTCGATGTCGGTGCCGACGGCGATGGGCGTGCCCGTCTTGGCCGCCGCGATCGCCAGCACGCCCGTGCCGCAGCCGACGTCCAGCACCTTCTCGAAGCTTTCGGTCTCCAGCAGCTTGTCGAACGCCTCCAGGCAGCCGACCGTCGTGCCATGGTGGCCCGTGCCGAAGGCGGCGCCGGCGTCGATCTTCAGCGTGACGCGGCCCTCGGGCACCTTGCCCTGATCGTGCGCGCCATAGACGAAGAACCGTCCGGCCTCGACGGGCGGAAGACCCGACAGCGACATGGCCAGCCAGTCGGCGTCCGCCAGCTTCTCGACCAGCACCGTCACCGGATAGCCCGCCAGCACCGCCTTCAGACCCTCGACCTCGTCGTCGGTCGTGGGAAAGGCGTCGATACGCCAGACGTCGTTGTCCTCGTCCTCTTCCAGGATCGAATAGGTCGCGCCTTCCAGCCGCGGATCGGCGTCTACGGCCTCTGCGGCGGCCTCTGCGGCGGCGCGCGGGCCGCGGGCGATTATCTGAAGTGCGGACTCGGACATTTTTCAAACACCGGTAATATGGCGAATCGTAGCGATCCGGTGCTGAACGCCCGTCGCCGCCGCGTTTTTATCAAACCGAGGGGTCGGGGGATACATGGCCAAGTCACCGTCTACGTCTAAGCCAGCGTCGCCAAAGCCGACGACCGCCGCTTCCAAGCCTAAAGCCGCGCCGAAGTCGAGCGCCGTGAAGACCGCAGCCGAGAAAACCGCTGCGCCCAAGCCCGCCGCTAAGCCGGCAGCGGCTGCGCCGAAGCCCGCCGCCGCCAAGGCTGTCGCGCCCAAGGCTGCGGCGCCCAAAACCGCCGCCCCCAAGCCCGCCGCCGCCAAGGCCGCAGCCAAGCCGAAACCCACTCCTGCCGCCAAGGCTGCTCCGAAAGCCGCGTCCAAAGCCGCCGCCCCCAAGCCCGCCGTCGCCAAGACCGCAGTGAAGGCTGCGGCTCCGAAAGCGGCCGCCGCGAAGGCGACGACGGCGAAGCCCGCAGCGACCAAAACCGCTGCGCCCAAGGCCGCCGCTTCGAAACCCGCCGCCGCGCCGAAGGCTGCGCCTGCCGCCAAGCCGGCCGCAGCGGCGCCCAAGCCTGCGGACCCCGTCGCCGCGCCCAAGCCCGCCGCCGCCCCCGCCGCTGCGGCGTCCGCGCCTACGCCGGCTCCGGCTCCCAAGCCGGTCGAAGCCCCCAGGCCGGCGCCGGCGCCCGCCGCCAAGCCCGAGGAAAAGGGCTTCTTCGCCAAGCTGGGCGACATGATCTTCCGCAAGCGCTGATCGCCTTTCCTCTCTGATCCAGCAGATCGCCGGACGGCTCACCCGTCCGGCGATTTTCGTTTGCGGGCCGCATTTTACGGCCGGCGGCCTGCTGAGCGAAAAACCAGGAATACTTGACTTCTGCGCAGGGGCTTCTATATGCCCCCCAGCCTCGGGACAGGTCTGCGATACGCGCCGCCCGCTCGCCCAAAGAGGGGCGGTTCCGTCGCTGCTATGCACGCAGACGCTTTGTCTCCCAAGGATTCATGACCGAATTTTCCCAACTGGGCCTTTCGCCCACGACCCTTCAGGCCGTCGCCGACACCGGCTACACGACCGCCACGCCCATTCAGGAACAGGCGATCCCCGTCGCCCTCGCCGGCCGTGACGTGCTCGGCATCGCCCAGACCGGCACCGGCAAGACCGCCGCCTTCACCCTGCCCCTGGTCGATCGCCTGTCCACCGGCCGCGCGCGCGCCCGCATGCCGCGCGCCATCGTCCTGGCGCCGACGCGCGAACTGGCCGACCAGGTCGCCGAGAGCTTCGCCAAATACGCCAAGGGCACCAAGCTGAGCTGGGTGCTGCTGATCGGCGGCGTCTCCATGGGCGACCAGGTCGCGGCGCTGAACAAGGGTGTCGATGTCCTGATCGCCACGCCCGGCCGCCTGCTGGATCTGTTCGAGCGCGGCAAAATGCTGCTGACCGGCGTCGAGATCATGGTCGTCGACGAAGCCGACCGCATGCTGGACATGGGCTTCATCCCCGACATCGAGCGCATCTTCAAACTGACGCCGCCGCGCCGGCAGACCCTGTTCTTCTCGGCGACCATGCCGCCGGAGATCACGCGCCTGACGACCGCCTTCCTCAAGGATCCGACCCGGATCGAGGCCTCGCGTCCGGCGATGACCGCCGACACCATCACCCAATATATCGTCCGCATCCCGACCTCGGACCCCAAGGCCAAGCGGACTGCCCTGCGCGCTCTGGTCGGTCGTGAGGACGTGCGTAACGGCATCGTCTTCTGCAATCGCAAATCCGAAGTCGATATTGTCGCCAAGTCGCTGAAGACTCACGGCTTCGACGCCGCCCCGATCCACGGCGACCTGGATCAGTCGCACCGGATGAAGACCCTGGCGGACTTCCGCTCGGGCGCGCTTAAGATTCTGGTGGCGTCAGATGTCGCCGCGCGCGGCCTGGACATCCCGGACGTCAGCCACGTCTTCAACTACGACGTCTCGCACCACGCCGACGACTACGTCCACCGCATCGGCCGCACCGGCCGCGCCGGAAAGCTGGGCCAGGCCTTCATGATCGTGACCCCGGCCGACGACAAGTCGCTGGATAAGGTGCTGAAGCTGATCAAGAAGGATCCGGAAGAGCTGGTTCTGGACGGCATCGACTTCGCCGCCATCAAGGACGGCCCGCGCCGCGACGACAAACGCTCGGGCGAACGCGGTCGCAGCCGATCGCGCACCAGCAGCGCGCCCACCCCATCCGCAGAGCCTGCCGACATCGCCGCCGTCACCGCAGCGCCTTCGTCTGAAGAGGCTGCGGCGCCCCGCAGCCGCAGCCGCCGCAAGGCCCGCCCCGAGGCGCCGGTCGAAGTTGCGGCTCCCGTCGCCGCCGCAGTCGAGGCGGATGCGGCCGTCGAGCCTGTAGAGACCGCTCGCGCCCCACGCCCGGAACGCGCAGATCGCGAGCCGCACCTGCTGCAATCCGATCGCCGCGGCGACCGCAAGGCTGACAAGAGCGACACTCAGCGCCAAGGCGTGCGTGGCTTCGGCGACGACATCCCCGCCTTCCTGCGTCGGCCCGTCGTCATTCGCGCCTGAATTCGTACACAACGGCGCGGTGAAACGCCGCGCCGTTTACCCCGCATTACGGAACATCCCGTAGTGTGCCCCGCGATACAGCTCCAGAACAGGAGCGCAGGGGACTAAGAATGTCGAAAAAGGTCGAGACGGCGCTAAGAGCTCCTCAAGCCTATGCTTTGGCGCGCAACGTCATCGACGAAATGGAAAAGGCCGGCGTCTGGCCGACCCCCCTGAACTTCGAGCTTTGGCTGCATTACATCAGCGATCCCGACGGCGCCTTGGCCCAGGAAATTCGCCGTCTTCTGGCGCAGTCTGCTACCATCACTGATAAGACGTCCGAAATGCTGGCCGCCGAGTTCCTGCCGCGCGGTCGCTTGCCGGATCAGATCCGCGACGTCGGCGCCGTGCTGGATCGCGAACTGGCCAGCGTCGCCAGCGCCATCGCCATGGCGCACAAGACACAGCACGACTACGGCGAAACCCTCGCCGGCGCGTCTCTGTGCATGGAAAAGGTCGATAATCCGTCGTCGCTGAAGGATCTGGTCGGCGGCCTCTCGACCGCGACGAACCGCGTGCGCCGCGAAACAGCGATCCTCGAAAAACGTCTGGAAAAGTCCAACAAGGAAGTCATCCGGCTGCGCGAGAACCTGGAACAGGTGCGCCGCGACGCCATGACCGACGCCCTGACCAATCTGGCCAACCGCAAAGCCTTCGACGAACGGCTTGAGGCTGCTTGCGCCGAGGATGACGGCGCGCCGCTCAGCCTGGCCATCCTCGATATCGACCATTTCAAACGGTTCAACGACACCTGGGGTCACCAGACTGGCGACCAGGTACTGCGCTATGTCTCCACCGTCCTGTCCAACATCTGCGGCAAGACTCGATTCGCGGCCCGGTTCGGCGGCGAAGAGTTCGCCATCATCTTCCCCGGCGAAGGCACCGGCGTCGTCATGGCCGCGTTGGAGAGCATCCGCAACGATGTGGCGTCACGCGCGCTGCGCCGTCGTTCGACCAATGACGACCTGGGCTCAGTCACGGTCTCCGCCGGTTTCGCCCAGCGCCGCAAGGGCGAAACCGCCGCCAGTCTGCTGGAACGCGCCGACGCCGCCCTGTACGAATCCAAGCGTGCAGGTCGAAACTGCGTCACGCCGGCGTCATCGCTCGAAAAGGCGGCATAGGGTCTGACAAGGCCAAGCTTTCTGCCATAGTCGCCGCATGCGCAGCTTCGCCTTCAATGTCGCCTACTGGATCCTGTCGATCGGCTACGGGCTGACCGCCGCCTTCGCCGCGCTGGCGCCGGGTCGCGGCCCGGCCAGCTGGGTCATCCGTCACTATGTGAAACGCATGGTCCAGGCCATGGCGATCTTCGCCGGCATCAAACTGGATGTTCGCGGCAAGGATCGCCTGCCCGAGGGCGCCTTCTTCATCGCCTCAAAGCATCAAAGCTGGGGCGACGGCTTTGCGACCTATGATCAGTTTGACGACATCGCCTTCGTCACCGGCGATCACCTGGAAAAGTTTCCTCTGCTGGGCGGTGTACTGAAGAAACTGGGCGCCATCGTCGTCAATTCCTGCGGCGGCCACGAAGCCCGCAAGGCCCTGGCCATGCGCGCCGCCGAGGCCCGAGCCGAGAACCGCAAGATCCTGATCTATCCCGAGGGCCATCTCGCGCCCGTCGGCCAGAAGTTCAAATATCGCTCCGGCGTCTTGCACATGTATCGCGACTTCGACGTGCCCGTCGTGCCGCTCGCCACCAACCTCGGCCTCTTCTGGCCAGAGGAAAAGTACGAAAAACACCCCGGCACAGCGACGCTGGAATTCCTCGACCCGATCCCCGTCGGCCTGCCCAAGGAGGAATTCCTGGCTCGCCTCGAAGCCGTCATCGAGACCCGCACCGCCGAGCTCGTCGCCCAGGCCACGGGTCAACCCGTGACGCCGGCCGTGCTGATCGACACACCGACTAAGTAACGGGATTAGGCTTCTTTCCCGACGCCTTCTTCACCGCCACGTCCAGCGACCGCCGCGCCCAGGCGACGGCTTCGTCGGGGTCGTCCAGAGCCGTTTCAGGCAGGGTCCAGTAGCCCATGCTCATCGTGCGGCCGTCCTTGGTCGGATAGGTGAACTGACGCGAGCCGGCCTCGACGAAGGCCTCGCGCAGGGCTTCGTCGCCCTTCAGCCAGACCACGCCGTCGTCCAGCAGGGCGAACATGACGCCGGCGGCATAAACTCCGGCCCCGCCGAACATGCGCTTGATCTCCAGGCGGCCGAGCGCATGGAAATGCTCGCGGACCCATTCGCCGAAGTCCGCATCGTAAGCCATCTCAGTCGGCGGCGACCGGCACGATGGTCACGCTCTCGCCGCAGCCGCAGGCGTCGGTCTGGTTCGGATTGTTGAACACGAACTTGGACGCCAGACGCGTCGTCTCATAGTCGATCTCGGTGCCGATCAGAAACAGCACGGCCCGGGGCTCGATCAGGATGGTGACGCCCTTGTCCTCGACCACCTCGTCCATCGGCCCGATCTCGTCGGCATAGGCGAAGGTGTATTCCTGCCCGGCGCACCCGCCGTTCTTGACGCCGATCCTCAGGCCGATGTGATCGTTCTCGGCATTGTCCAGGATCTCACGCACCCGCTCGGCGGCCGCGTCCGTCAGGGTGACGGCCTTGGGGCGCGGGCGGCGCGGACGGGATGTGGCTTGAAGCTCGCTCATCAGAACATATTCAAGGCGAGTTTCGCCTCGTCGCTCATCTTGGAGGCGTCCCATGGCGGATCGAACACCAGATTGGCCTTGGCGCTGCGCACGCCTTCGACCTTCTCCACCGCCGTCTCGACCCAGCCCGGCATTTCGCCGGCGACCGGACAGCCCGGCGCCGTCAGCGTCATGTCCACCACCACGTCGCGATCGTCGTTCACGTCCACGCGGTAGATCAGGCCCAGCTCATAGATGTCGACCGGGATTTCCGGGTCATAAACCGTCTTCAGCGCCTCGATCAGTTGATCGGTTAGAGTGTCCAGCTCGGCCTGCGACAGGGCGCTCTTCTGGGGTTCGTCCCAGGCGTCCTTGAAGGCGTCGCTGTCTTGAATCGGTTGATCGGTCATCGGCTTACACGAAGAAGTTCCGCGCCTTGATCAGCGCATCCACGAAGGCGTCGGCATCCTCCACGGTGTTATATAGGGCGAAGGAAGCGCGGGTGCTCGACGTCACTCCCATTCTTTTCGCCAGCGGCTCGGCGCAGTGCAGACCCGCCCGCACCGCAACCCCGTATCGGTCCATGATCTGGGCGACGTCATGGGCGTGCGCGCCCTCGACGGCGAAGGTCAGGATAGCGGCCTTGCCTTCGGCCTGCCCCAAAATCCGCAGCCAGGTCTGACCCTGAAGTCGGTCGACGGCGTGCTGATAAAGGGTAAGCTCATGCGCCTGCACGGCCGCCCGGTCGTATTGCGCCAGCCATTCTAGGGCCGCGCCCAGGCCGATGGCCTCCAGGATCGGGGGCGTTCCCGCCTCGAACCGGTGCGGCGGCCGGGCATAGGTCACGCGGTCCTGCTCGACCGTCTCGATCATCTCGCCCCCGCCCTGATAGGGCGGCAGCGCCTCCAGCGCCTCGGCCTTGCCATACAGGGCGCCGATGCCGGTGGGGGCGAACAGCTTGTGCCCGGTCAGGACGTAGAAGTCGCACCCGATGGCCTGCACGTCCGGCGTCGCATGGACCGCCCCCTGGCACCCGTCGATCAGCACCTGCGCGCCCGCCGCGTGGGCCAGGCGGCTGATCTCGGCGACCGGATTGATGGTCCCAAGCACGTTGGACATATGAGTGACGGCCACCATCCGCGTCCTGGGTCCCAGCAGGTCGGCATAGGCCGCCATGTCCAGCGAGCCGTCGTCCTTGACCGGAATCCACTTGATCACCGCCCCGCGCCGTTCACGCAGCAGATGCCAGGGCACGATGTTGGAGTGATGCTCCATCTCCGAGACGAGGATCTCGTCGCCCGGCTCGATGCTGAGGCCCAGCCCGTTGGCCACCAGATTGATCGCCTCGGTCCCGCCCTTGGTCCAGACCACCTGTTCGGGGCTCTCGGCGTTGAGGAAGCGGGCGACGATCTCGCGCGCCTTTTCGAAGGCTTCGGTCGCCTCGTTCGACAGGGTGTGCAGGCCGCGGTGGACGTTGGCGTAGCCGCACTCCATCGTCGCGACCAGGGCGTCGATCACCGCGCGCGGCTTCTGCGCCGAGGCTGCGTTGTCCAGATAGACCAGCGGCTTGCCGTTCACCTGTCGCGACAGGATCGGGAACTGCGCCCGCACGGCATAGGGATCAAATCCTCCCCCATCGGGGGAGGTGGCGCCGCGCCCTTGCGCGGTGACGGAGGGGGCTTGCCCCACGGCCGGTGTCCGGGGAGAGCCCCCTCCACCACCCTGCGGGCGGTCCCCCTCCCCCGAAGGGGGAGAATTACTCATAGTCGCGCCGTCAGCCATTCCCGCGCCACCTCTCTCGCGCCCTCGTGCTCGATCCGGTCGATGACCTCGATCAGGAAAGCCTGGGTCAGCAGGGCGCGGGCCTCGTCGGCCGGAATGCCGCGCTGCTGCATGTAGAACAGGGCGCTCTCGTCCAGCGTCCCCACGGTGTTGCCGTGCGCGCACTGCACGTCGTCGGCATAGATGATCAGCTCCGGCTTGGCGTCGATCTCGGCCCGCTCGGAAGCGATCAGCGCATGGTGGCCCATGCGCGCATCGGTGCCGTCGGCGCCGCGCTCGACCACGATCTTGCCCTGGAAAACGCCACGCGCCGTGTCGCGGGCCACGCCCTTGATCAGTTGCGAGGTCGCGCCGTCGTGTTCCACATGGCGCACCACGCTGGTCAGATCCGCATGACGCGATCCGTGCAGCAGATACAGGCCGTCGGCCTGAACCTGAGCACCCTGAGCATAGTGGGCGATGCGCGTCTCGATCCGCTGCAGCTTGGCGCCAGTCGCGATTATGGTCTGGCGATAGACGCCGCCCGCCTCGACCTTCACATGGGCCTCGGCGATGGAGATGGCGTCTTCCGGCTCCTCGACCAGGACGACGCGCGTCACCTCGGCGCCGGCGGCCACATCCAGTTCCAGCGTATTGTGCGCCACATAGGCCGAGCCCACGCCCTCGTGCGTTTCGAGCAGCAGCAGCTTGGCCCCGGCGCGCGCCGACACGCGCGCGCTGGCCGTGTGACCGGTGCCGACGGCGTCCGACACATAGCGCAGCCTCAGGGTCCGCTCGCCCGAGGCGATGAAGTCGGTCACGCCGACGGCGCGTCCGTTGGCGAAGACGATCGCCTCCCCGCCCAGATCGTAAAACGGTCCCGGCGGCCCGACCTCAGCCGTGCCGGACGGCTCCGGCGCGGCGCGAAGATAGCGCTTCAGGTCGCTGTATTTCCACGCCTCCGTGCGCCTTGACGGATAGGTCTCCGTGTCGGTCAGGTTGATGGCGAAGGCCACGCTCATGCAGCTTGCGGCAGATACTTGTCGTACCCTTCCGCCTCCAGCTCCAGAGCCAGTTCCGGCCCGCCCGAGGCCACGATCCGGCCGCCGGCCAGCACATGCACCCGGTCCGGTTTGATGTAGTCGAGCAGGCGCTGATAGTGGGTGATGACCAGCATGGCGCGGTCAGGACGACGCAGGGCGTTCACGCCCTCCGACACGATGCGCAGGGCGTCGATGTCCAGGCCGGAATCGGTCTCATCCAGGATCAGCAGCGACGGCTCGAGCAGAGCCATCTGCAGGATCTCCATCCGCTTCTTCTCGCCGCCGGAGAAGCCGACGTTCAGCGGCCGCTTCAGCATGTCGAAGTCCATCTTCAGCGCCTTGGACGCCTCGCGGACCAGCTTCAGGAAGGCCGGCGCCGCCACCTCCTCCTCGCCCCGCGCGCGTTTCTGGGCGTTCAGCGCCGTCCGCACGAAGGTCAGGGCCGGCACGCCGGGGATCTCGATCGGATATTGGAACGACAGGAAGACGCCCTTGGCCGCCCGCTCGGCCGGGTCCAGGTCCAGCAGGCTCTCGCCCCGCCAGTCAACCGAGCCTTGCGTCGCCTCATAGCCGGGCCGACCCGACAGGGCGTAGCCCAGCGTCGACTTGCCGGCCCCGTTCGGCCCCATAATGGCGTGCACCTCGCCGGCGGGAACGTCGAGCGTCAGCCCCTTGAGAATCGGCTTTTCACCGACGGAAACGTGGAGGTTGTTGATGTTAAGCATTGTTTCTTCTTAATTATCCAACCGAGCCTTCAAGGCTGATCGCCACCAACTTCTGCGCCTCGACGGCGAACTCCATCGGCAGTTTCTGCATCACGTCGCGCACAAAGCCGTTGACCAGCAGGGCCACCGCCTCCTCCTGTGACAGCCCGCGTTGCTGGGCGTAGAACAGCTGGTCGTCAGACAGGCGCGTCGTCGTCGCCTCGTGCTCCAGCTGGGCCGAGCCGTTGCGCGCCTCGATATAGGGGATGGTGTGCGAGCCGCAGTCCTTGCCGATCAGCAGGCTGTCGCACTGGGTGAAGTTGCGCACCCCCGCCGCCTTCGGATGCACCGACACCAGGCCGCGATAGGTCGAATCCGACCGTCCCGCCGACACTGCCTTGGCGATGATCCGCGACTTCGAGTTCTTGCCCAGGTGGATCATCTTGGTGCCGGTGTCGGCCTGCTGATGCCCGTTGGTGATGGCGATGGAATAGAACTCGCCGGACGATTCCTCGCCCTTCAGGACGCAGGACGGATATTTCCAGGTGACGGCCGAGCCGGTCTCGACCTGGGTCCACGACACCTTGGACCGATCGCCCCGGCAGTCGGCGCGCTTGGTCACGAAGTTGTAGATGCCGCCCTTGCCCTCGGCGTCGCCCGGATACCAGTTCTGGACCGTCGAATATTTCACCTCCGCGTCGTCCAGCGCCACAATCTCGACCACGGCCGCATGCAGCTGGTTCTCGTCGCGCATCGGCGCGGTGCAGCCTTCGAGGTAGGAGACGTAAGCCCCCTTGTCGGCGATGATCAGGGTCCGTTCGAACTGGCCCGTCTGGCTCGCATTGATGCGGAAATAGGTCGACAGCTCCATCGGACATTTGACGCCCGGCGGGATGTAGACGAACGACCCGTCCGAAAAGACCGCGCTGTTCAGCGCTGCGAAATAGTTGTCCGAGACCGGCACCACCGACCCCAGATATTGCCGCACCAGATCAGGATATTCGCGCAAGGCCTCTGAAATCGGCATGAAAATCACGCCGACCTTGGCCAGTTCCTCCTTGAAGGTCGTGACCACCGACACGCTGTCGAACACGGCGTCCACGGCGACCTTGGGTGCGCCCTGCACCCCGGCCAGCACCTCCTGCTCCTTCAGCGGGATGCCCAGCTTCTTGTAGATCTCCAGGATCTCGGGATCGACCTCGTCCAGCGACTTGGGCCCCTCCTTCGCTTTGGGGGCCGCATAGTAGAACAAATCCTGATAATCGACGGGCTCGTAACGGACCGCCGCCCAGGTCGGCTCCTCCATCGCCAGCCAGCGCTCATAGGCGGCCAGACGCCATTCCAGCATCCATTCCGGCTCGCCCTTCTTTTCGGAAATAAAGCGCACGATCTCGGCGCTCAGTCCCTTGGGCGCATATTCCGTCTCGATGTCGGACGTAAAGCCGTGCTCGTACTTCTCCAGCGCGGCGACGGCGTCGATGGTTTCCTTGACGGCGGCCATCAGGCGACCTCTCTCACGCGCTCGGCGGCGCGCGTCTTGTGCTTGTTGTAGGCGGCGACCCAGGCGTCGGCGAACCTTGCCCAGTCACCCTCGACCGTGCCCCAGCCGCCGGAGACGCGCACGCCCCCGGTCGCCAGCGCGTTCAGCCCCATGGCGCTGATGGTCTTGGACGGCTTCACCTTGCCCGACGAACAGGCCGAGCCGGCCGACACCATGACGCCCGTCAGGTCCAGGGTGATCAGCTGCTGCGGACTGTCCCAGCCCTCGACCGCCATGAACAGGGTGTTGGGCAGCCGGGCTGCGCCGCCGCCGATGATGGTCGCGCCCGCGATCTTCACCTTCGCCTCGGCCGCATCGCGCCAGGCGACATGCGCGGCCATCGTCTCCAGATCCCGCGCGGCGCAATCGGCCGCGACGCCGAACCCGGCGATGCCCGGCACGTTCTCGGTCCCGGCGCGCAGGCCCCGCTCCTGCCCCGCGCCGTGCAGGATCCGCACGCCCGACAGACCTGCCTTGAAGATCAGGGCGCCCACGCCCTGCGCCCCGCCCAGCTTGTGCGCCGACAGGGTCAGGGTGTCCGCGTCCAGCGCGCGCATATCGACCGCGATCTTGCCCGCCGATTGGATGGCGTCGACATGCAGCCAGCCGCCCGCCGCCCGCACCAGCGCCGCCGCCTCGGCGATCGGCTGGATGACGCCGCTTTCGTTGTTCGCATGATGGATGGCGACCACGGCCCGGCTCGGACGGCGCAGCGCCTCCGCCAGCCAGTCCAGATCGACCACCCCGTTTGCATCGACCGGCAGCACCTCTACGGCTACGCCCGCATTCGCGGCCGCCTCGGCCACGCACGGATGCTCGGTCGCCGACACGATCAATCGCTCGCATCCGCCGGCCAAGGCGCTGGCGATGCCTTGGGCATTGGCTTCGGTGCCGCCCGAGTTGAACACCACCGCCGTCGGGTCGGCCCCGACCAGGTCCGCGACCTGCGCCCGCGCGCTCTCGACCCGCGCCCGCGCCCGCCGGCCGGCCGCATGGACCGCCGACGGATTGCCGTTGTCGGCCAGGGCCCTGGCCATGATCTCCAACACCTCCGGTCGCACCAAGCCCGAGGCGTTATAATCCAGATAGACGCCGCTCATGCCGCCACCCCCACGGCCGAGGCCTCGACATTTCGCCGACGCTGGCCCGTTCGGTTCATCACCACATCCTCCAGCGAAACGCCCGCCAGATAGCGATGGATTTCGTCGCCCAGGTCTTCCCAGAGATTGTGGGTGATGCAGCGTTCGCCGGCCAGCATGCAGCCCTTGGGCGAGCCATGCGCCACGCACCGCGTCGCCCGGATCGGCTCATCCACCGCCAGCACGATCTCGGCGACCACCGTCTCGTGCGCCGCCTTGGCCAGACGGTATCCGCCGCCCGGTCCGCGCACGCTCTTGACCAGCTCGCTCTTCCTCAGACGGGCGAACAACTGCTCCAGATAGCTCAGCGAAATCTCCTGGCGCGCGGCGATCTCGGCCAGCGAAACCGCCCGGATTTCACCGCTCTCGCCGCGTCCGTTCTTCGCCAGATCGGCCATCGCCATCACGGCGTATCGTCCCTTGGTCGACAGACGCATTTCGCACCTTCAAAAATTGCGCGCTTTTCGGGGCTCCTGTGCTAGAACCCGCGCCTTCGCAAAGGCGGCGCGCTTGCGGAGGGACTTAGAAAGTCCCACCTCCGCGGTCAAGTATTACGCACTCGCGAAATGACAGTTGAACGGATTCCAGAGCCCCTATGCCTGAAGTCATCCTGCCCGGCGCCTCCGGTCGCATCGAAGGCCGCTATTCCCCGGGCAAGCGCCCGAACGCCCCGATCGCGCTGATCCTGCATCCGCACCCCAAGGCGGGCGGACACATGAACAATCCGGTCGCGGTCACCCTGCACCAGCTGTTCCAGCAGCGCGGCTTTGCGACCCTGCGCTACAACTCGCGCGGCGTCGGCAAGTCGCAGGGCGAGTTCGATTCGGGCATTGGCGAGCTGGCCGACGCCGCCACCGCCCTCGACTGGCTCCAGGCCAACAATCCCGGCGCCAGCCAGACCTGGGTCGCCGGTTATCAGTTCGGCGCCTACATCGGCATGCAGCTTCTGATGCGTCGCCCCGAGACGGACGGTTTCATCTCGGTCTCGCCGCCGTCGAACATGTATGACTTCAGCTTCCTGGCGCCCTGTCCGGCGTCCGGCCTGTTCCTGCACGGCACGGCCGACACCATCGTGCCGCCGGTCGAGGTCGAGCGCGTGGTCAACAAGCTGCGCACCCAAAAGGGCATCATCATCGACTACGAACTTGAAGAGGGCGCCAGCCACTTCTGGCAGGACCACATGAGCGCCGTCGAAGCCCGCGTCGGCGCCTATCTGGACAAGCGTCTTGAAGAAAAGCCGGCCTGACATCCGGCCTGTTATTCGGCTCGGCGTCACGGCTGATTAAGGCGCGGGCGGCATGATCGGGCGAGACATCGCTGCGAGATCCGCCATGCGCCCGCCCCTTCTGATCGCCTTGATCGCCTGCCTGGCCGCGCCCACAGCGGTGGCGGCTCAGTCCGCGCCAGAGCGCGATTTCTGCGCCGATCGCCCCGGCAAGGGCACGCCGACCTGCATCCTCGACAAGGGCCGCTGGCAGGTCGAACTCGGCCTGTTCGACGGGGCGCGTCAGACGGACGACACCACACGGACCGACACCTGGGACGCCGGCGATCTGTTGTTGCGCTATGGCCTGACAGGCCTGACCGAGCTTCAAGTCGGCCTCACGACCTGGAACCGCGAACGAACTCTCGACCGCGCGACCGGCGATCGCGATGTGGCTGGCGGCGTCGGCGATCTCAGGCTCGGCCTCCGCCATTCTCTTAAAAACCCGGATGGCTCAGGCCTGTCCGTCGCGATTTCCGGCTTCATCACCGCGCCGACGGGTGCGCGCGATATTCGCGCCGACGGTTTCGAGGGCGGCGTCATCCTGCCGGTCTCCATCCCGCTGAACGACGACTGGAGCCTGAGCGTGTCGCCCGAGATCGACTGGGTCTCGGACGCGGACGGCGAGGGCCGCCATGGCGCCTATACGATGGTCGCCGGCGTGGGACGCGGTTTTGGCCAATGGGACCTGGGCGCCGAGGTCTGGATCAGCCGCGACGATGATCCCGTCGCCCCGACCACGCCATCCACCTTCGACCTGACCGCCGTCTGGTCGCCCCCGACCCTGCCCGACGCCCAGCTGGATTTCGGCCTCAACTTCGGCCTGAACGACGACAGCCCGGATGTGGAGTTCGGCGTCGGTCTCGCACGACGCTTCTAAAGCGCCGTTGCCGACAAGGCTTGTCGCTGCGACAAATGGGCATGGCCGATGCGACCGAGATCCCGGGCGGCGTGGTTTACGACTTGCCGGACGACCTGCGCGAGACTTTGGTCGCCGCGCCCGACGCCCTGGCGACCTGGCGCGACATCACGCCCCTGGCCCGCAACGAATGGATCTGCTGGATCGAGTCCGCCAAGAAGGCGGACACCCGGCGCAAACGGCTGGATTGGGGCCGGGCGAGCTTGACCGACGGCAAGCGCCGCCCCTGCTGCTGGCCCGGCTGCCCTCACCGTTAGGCGATCACGCTGGTTCGACCACCGCCTCTTTCGCGGGCTCGGTGCGGATCATGTAGTCGAAGGCCGACAGACCCGCCTTGGACCCCTCGCCCATGGCGATGACGATCTGCTTGTAGGGCACGGTCGTCGCGTCGCCCGCCGCAAAGACGCCCGGCTGCGAGGTCTCGCCGCGGTGATCCACCTCGATCTCGCCGCGCGGGGTCAAACCCACCGCGCCATGCAGCCATTCGGTGTTCGGGACCAGACCGATCTGCACGAAGATGCCTTCCAGATCGACGTCGTGATGGGCGTCGGAGTTGCGGTCCTTGTAGGACAGGCCCGTCACCTTCTCGCCGTCGCCATGCACCTGGGTCGTCAGGGCCGAGGTCACGATCCGCACGTTCGGCAGGGTCGCCAGCTTGCGCTGCAGCACCGCATCGGCCCGCAGCTCGCTGTCGTATTCGATCAGGGTCACATGGGCCACGATGCCCGCCAGGTCGATGGCCGCCTCGACGCCGGAGTTACCGCCGCCGATCACCGCCACCCGCTTGCCCTTGAACAGCGGCCCGTCGCAGTGCGGGCAATAGGCCACGCCCTTGTTCTTGTACTGCTCCTCGCCCGGCACGTTCATCTGGCGCCACCGCGCGCCGGTCGACAGGATGACGGTGCGCGATTTCAGGCTGGCGCCGTTCTCCAGCACCACCTCGTGCAGCCCGCCCGGAACCTTGGCCGGGATCAACTTGGCCGCCTTCTGCAGGTTCATCAGGTCCACTTCATACTCGCGGACGTGCTGCTCCAGATGGGCCGCCAGCTTGGGTCCTTCGGTGTAGGGGACTGAGACGAAGTTCTCGATCGCCATCGTGTCCAGCACCTGTCCGCCGAAGCGTTCGGCGACGACGCCCGTGCGAATGCCCTTGCGCGCCGTATAGATGGCGGCCGCCGCGCCGGCCGGCCCGCCGCCGACCACCAGAACCTCGAACGGATCCTTGGACTTCAGACGCTCGGCCGCGCGGGCTTCGGCGCCGGAATCCAGCTTGGCGACGATCTGCTCCAGCTCCATCCGGCCCTGACCGAACAGCTCGCCGTTCAGGAAGACCGTCGGCACGGCCATGATCTTGCGGTCTTCGACCTCGTCCTTGAACAGGCCGCCCTCGATGGCGACGTGTTTAATGCGCGGATTGATCACGCTCATCAGGTTCAGCGCCTGCACCACATCCGGGCAGTTCTGGCACGACAGCGAGAAATAGGTCTCGAACACATAGTCGCCGTCCAGATCCCTGACCTGCTGGATCACCTCCTGCGCCGCCTTGGACGGATGGCCGCCGACGTGCAGCAGGGCCAGCACCAGCGAGGTGAACTCGTGGCCCAGCGGAATGCCCGCGAATCGCACGCCGATGTCGGTGCCCTTGCGACGGATCAGGAAGCTGGGCTGGCGTTCGTCGTCATAGTCGCGGCCCATCTCGACCTTGCCGTGCGAGACCGAGACGATCTCCTCCAGCAAGGTCTTCAGCTCGATCGACTTGGGTCCCGCGCCCAGCGAGGCGACCAGTTCGACGGGATGGACGATGTTCTTGAGGTAGGCTTCGAGCTGGGATTTCAGATTGGCGTCTAGCATCGGATGCTCCTCGGAATTCAATAGGTTAAGCGCCGCCCTCAGGCCGCTTCAGGCGAGGACAGGACGCAAAAAGGCCGCGGGGCTGGAAACGCTACGCACCCCGCGGCCTCTGCGAACGCCCGAAAGGATCGGGCGTCCAGGCCGGCGACATCGAAACGCCGCCGGCCGAACTTGGGGTCTTAGATCTTGCCGACGAGGTCGAGCGACGGGGCCAGGGTGGCTTCGCCTTCTTCCCACTTGGCCGGGCAGACTTCACCCGGGTGCGAGCGCACATACTGGGCGGCATTGACCTTGCGCAGCAGTTCGGCGGCGTTGCGGCCGATGCCTTCCGACGTCGTCTCGGTGAACTGGATCACGCCGTCCGGATCGACCAGGAAGGTCGCGCGGTCGGCCAGGCCCACGCCCGGACGCATGGCGTCGAAGTTGTTGGTCACCAGGCCCGACGGATCGCCCAGCATCGTGTATTCGATCTTGCCGATCGCCGGCGACGAGTCGTGCCAGGCCTTGTGCGAGAAGTGGGTGTCCGTCGACACCGAATAGATCTCGACGCCCAGCTTCTGGAATTCGGCGTAGTGGTCGGCCAGGTCTTCCAGTTCGGTCGGGCACACGAAGGTGAAGTCGGCCGGATAGAAGAAGAAGATCGCCCACTTGCCCGCAACGTCGGCGTCCGTGACCGTCAGGAATTTGCCGCCCTTATAGGCTTCGGCCGTAAAGGGTTTGATGGTCGTGTTGATGAGGGCCATGCGCAAAATCCAATGCAAGGTGGTTGGGAGGCGCCCTCCCTACCGCACCGCACCAAATAAGCCCAATCACTTATTTGCAGATGCGCAATAGATTTTAGTTATGGAGCTCAATACAGCAGGAACGGCCGCCGCGCCTCTTCCCACGCCGCCTCGTCCGGCTGCGTCGCGGCATCCAGATCGCCTGGCGTCGCGCCTGCGTCATCCACCCATTCCCGCACGCCCGGCCCGCCGTTGATCACGTCGATGGGCAGTTTGCCGAACGCATATTCGTACGGAAAATCCCGCCACAGGTCGTAGTCGGGATACAGCCGCCGGATCGCCTTGAAGCCCAGTGCCTGAACCCGCCACGGCTTGAAGGAAGCATGGTCGTAGCCGGGGTGATCGACATGGATCTGCACGCCGCTGCACAGCTTGCCGACGTGCTTGTGGAAGGTCGGCTCGAACCACATGTCTCGCAAGACGCAGCCGCCCAGCCAGTCCGGAGCCAGCGCCTGCATCTCCGCGATCACCGCCCGCGCGTCGATATCGGGCGCCCCGAACAGCTCCAGAGGTCGTGTGGTCCCCCGCCCTTCCGACAGGGTCGCGCCTTCCAGCATCACCGTGCCCGCATAGGCGCGCGCCATCGACAGGTTCGGCGCATTCGGGCTGGGATTGACCCATGACCGGTCCAGCAGCGGCCAGCCGAAGCCCGGCCCCGCCTCGGGCGCCCAGCCCTGCATCTCCACCACCCGGTAATCCACATCCAGCTTGAACTGGTCGATGAACCACAGACCCAGTTCGCCCATCGTCATCCCGTGGCGCATCGGCATCGGCCCGGCCCCGACGAAACTTTCCCAGCCGGGCTTCAGCGTCATCCCCTCGACCGGCCGTCCCGCCGGATTGGGCCGGTCCAGCACCCAGACCGACTTGCCGTGTTTCGCCGCCGCCTCCAGCACGTACAGAAGCGTCGTCACATAGGTGTAGATGCGGCAGCCCAGGTCCTGCAGATCGACCAGCAGCACGTCGAACTCGGCCATCCATTCGTCGCGCGGCCGCCGCACCTCGCCGTACAGGCTGAAGACGGGAAAGCCGTGCACCGGATCGCGATAATCCGGGCTCTCCATCATATTGTCCTGCAGATCGCCCTTCATCCCGTGCTGCGGGCCAAAGACGGCGGTCAGCCGGATTTCGGGACAGGCGGCCAGCGCGTCCACCGCATGGGTCAGATCCTTCGTCACTGACGCCGGATGCGCCAGCAAGGCCACGCGCCGTCCCTTCAGCTGCGCCCTCAGGGCGTCGTCGGACAAAAGGCGGTCGAGGCCGAAGTTCATGTCAGGTCCAGCGCGAACGAGTCGGGATGATGAAAGTCGGGCTTATCCGAAGGATGCGCCAGCGCCCAATAGCCGATCGCCCCGTCCACGCCCCGGATCACCGCCGCCAAGCCCGTCTTCAGGCCCGTCGCCCCGACCGCATCCTCCGGCAAGGCCACGTCCGCCGTCAGCACGAATTGTCCGGGCGCCGACCGCGTCACGATGAAGGGCGCGGGCATCTCCAGATCCCGCATCCCCTCGCGATAGCCGTCGAACCGATAGGCCGCCCACGCCCCCGACGGCGACAGATTGTATTCGATATAGCCGCCCGCCTCGGTGCGAACAAACGCCTCGAAACAGGTCGCCTGCCACAATCCGTCCGTCCGCACCCGCGCCGCCGCCTCCGGCCGCCACACCCCCTCCACCGGTCCGGCCAGCACATACTCCAGGCTCAGCACCCGCCCCGCCCGTTTCGCCTCAACCTCCAGCGTCAGTCCCGCAGGGCTGGATGTCGGGTGCGGGATAAGGGGCAGACGCATAGGACCTTCGTATCGCAGGCCGGCCAAGTCGTCGATTGCATCGACCGAGGCGGCGCATCTACAATCTGGAGATGAAGCCCCTCGTCCTCTTTGCGCTGACATTGGCCTACATATTCGCGCTGTTGCTCTTGAGCGAGGCCGCGCCGCCGCCTTTGCCGCACATGCTGACGGTGGCGCTTTGCGGCGCGATCGGGGCGTCTCTGGCGAACGCCACCTGGTGGCTGCTCGAGCGAAAGCTGCTTCGCAAGCCCACGCGCTAGATCAAATGCCGGCCTCCGACATTCTCCCCAACGCCTCATCAACCCTTGCGGGCGTCGGACCTCCGTGGAAACATCGCAATATGCCCAAGCGCTCCCCCTACGGTCCGCAGATGACCTTCCCTGAGAAGCGCAAATTTTTTAACGATCGCCTCCACGTCTTTTTGGGCCTGCTCACGCCTTGCCTGGTCGTCAGCGGCACATCGTCCGAGCCGTCTTCCGTGTTCCTGACATGGACCGTCGTCGTCGCCCTCTTTGCGCTGGTCCTCAATAGGCTAATTCCCTGAAAGCGGACAGCTCGGCGATGAGTCGTCAGCCAGCGCACCTGCGGGCAATATCGACTGCATTTACAGCGGCATGAGGCGCAGCAGCGTCGTCGTACCTATCGCGGCCTGAAACGGCGCTACAATGGTCGCGCCATGCCCAAAGCCCCTTCGCCTGAATTGCACCGTCTTGCATTTTGCACGCGTTTTCGCGTTGCCGTGCAATTTCGCGCCGACCGAGATTAGACGAATTAGACACTTTAGACGGTGTTTTTCATCCGCGCCGTCTGAACAGCCGACGCCGCCTCGACTAGGGGAAGACGACCCTCGTCATCCCTGCTAACCCAGCCTCACCATGACCGAACACGCCTTCAAATCCGACTTCCTCCGCACCATGCAGGCGCGAGGCTATATCCATCAGATCACCCATCCGGCCGAACTGGATGCGGCGGCCGCCACCGGCGTGGTCACCGGCTATATCGGCTTTGACGCCACCGCCCCTTCGTTGCACGTCGGGCACCTGATCCAGATCATGCTGCTGCGCCGTCTTCAGCAGGCGGGACACAAGCCCATCGTCCTGATGGGCGGCGGCACGACCAAGGTGGGGGACCCCAGCTTCAAGGATACGCAGCGTCCCCTGCTGACCGAAGAGCGGATCGCCGAGAACATCGCCGGCATCAAGGGCGTGTTCGAAAAGTTCCTGACCTTCGGCGACGGCCCGTCGGACGCCATCATGGTCGACAACGACGAATGGCTGTCCAAGCTGGGCTACCTGGAATTTCTGCGCGACTACGGCACGCATTTCACCGTCAACCGGATGCTCAGCTTCGATTCCGTCAAGCTGCGTCTGGAACGCGAGCAGCCGCTGACCTTCCTCGAATTCAACTACATGCTGATGCAGGCCACCGACTTCCTGGAGCTGAATCGCCGCTACGGCTGCACGCTGCAGATGGGCGGATCGGACCAGTGGGGCAACATCATCAACGGCGTCGAACTGACCCGCAAGGTGGATCAGAAGGCCGCTTTCGGCCTGACCACGCCCCTGCTCTCGACCGCCTCGGGCCAGAAGATGGGCAAGACCGTCGGCGGCGCCGTCTGGCTGAACGCCGACGCCCTGTCGCCCTATGACTACTGGCAATATTGGCGCAACACCGAGGATGGAGACGTGGGCCGCTTCATGCGCCTGTTCACCGATCTGTCGGACGCCGAAATCGCTGGCTACGAAGCGCTGGAAGGCGCGGCGATCAACGACGCCAAAAAGGCCCTTGCCGACGCCGCGACGACCATGCTGCACGGCGCAGAGGCCGCCGCAACCGCCCGCGCCGCCGCCGAGAGCGCCTTCGAGAAAGGCCAGCTGTCCGCCGACCTGCCCGTCATCGAGTTGCCGAAGGGTGAATGGGAGCAGGCCCGGTCCACTCGCGCCTTGGTCAAGGCCGCGGGCTTCGCCAAGTCCCTGAGTGAAGCCTCTCGCCACATGGCCGGAAACGCCGTGCGTGTTAATGATGAGCTGATAACTGAAGATCGCTTACACGACTATGCTGAGCTTCTGCCTGAGTTCGGAGCCTTCAAAGTTCAGTTCGGAAAAAAGAAAATCGTCCTTGTGAAACCCATCTAGGATAGCTTTCACTTCCGCTCATCCCCGCGAAAGCGGGGACCCAGCTAGGTGTCAAAGCTTGGCCTTCTTCACCTACATCGTCGCAAGCCGCCGGAACGGAACGCTCTACACGGGCTCCACCGATGACCTGATCCAGCGTGTGACCCAGCATCGGAACAAGACCTTCGCCGGCTTCACCGCCAAGTATGACGTTGATCTGCTGGTCTGGTTCGAGGTTCACGAGACGCGTGAGGCCGCATTCCGTCGGGAACGGCAGATCAAGAAGTGGAATCGAGACTGGAAGCTTCAGATGATCGAAAAGGAAAATCCGAACTGGCTCGATCTGTATGATGACTTTCGCCTTGGCGGCCTGAAGGACGCCAAGGACTGGGTCCCCGCCTTCGCGGGGATGAGCGGAATGAGTGAGACACCCAATGATCAATGAAGGCCAACCCGCGCCCGCCCTCGACCTGCCCACGGACGGCGGCGGCCGCGTCACCCTCGCCGCCCTCAAAGGCAAACCCGCCGTCGTCTATTTCTATCCCAAGGACGACACGACCGGCTGCACGCGTGAGGCGCAGGACTTCACCGCCCTGGCGCCCCACTTCGCCGCTCTGGGCGTGCCGGTCATCGGCGTGTCCAAGGACACGGTGAAGAAGCACGACAGGTTCAAGGCCAAATACGATCTCGCCGTCACCCTCGCCTCCGACGAGGACGGCGCCGTCTGCGAAGCCTGGGGCGTCTGGGTGCAGAAAAAGCTCTATGGCCGCGACTATATGGGCATCGAGCGGGCCACCTTCCTGATCGACGCCGACGGCCGGGTCGCCAAGGCCTGGCGCAATGTGAAGGTCGCCGACCACGCCGCCGCCGTGCTCGAGGCCGCCAGGGCCCTGTGATCGGCGAGCGATGTTCGGAAGCGATGCTTGACCTTGGCCCCTCCTCCACGGCCTAGTGGGCGTCGGGGCTAATAGGGGCTTGGCCGGCCTTGGCTGGCAGATGCGGAGCGCACCATGTTCACCAAGAGCAAATCCTACGACAGCGGATCGAACGGCCTGGGCATCCCCCCGGCGCCCGAACCGACCACGCCCACGCCGACGGCGGCGAGCACGCCGTCCCTGCCTGCCACGACGCCTGCGCCGCGTGCGCCCGAACCGGCCCGTCCGGCGGCCCGGTCCAGCAATCTGTCGACCCTGTCGGCCGGCGTGAAATACGAAGGCAACATCTCCGGCGCCGGCGAACTTCAGATCGACGGCTCGCTGAAGGGCGACGTCCGCGTCTCGCGCGTCGTGATCGGCGAAGGCGGCTCGGTCGAAGGCACGGTTCATGCCGACGTCCTTGATGTGCGCGGCCGCGTCTCGGGCGCCATCGTCGCCAAACAGGTCAAGCTTCACGCCACCGCCCGCGTCGAGGGCGACATCACGCAGGAACAGCTCGCCATCGACCAGGGCGCCTGGTTCCAGGGCCGCTGCAACCAGGCCAAGCGCGACACCCCCGGCGCCGCCATGCTGGAAGCTCCCGCGCCGAAGGCCGACAAGGCGGACAAGACCGCCGCCTGACCGCGTCGAATCCGAACGGCCGCAAGGCCGGAAGCCCAAAACAAAAAGGGCGGCTCGTCGGAGCCGCCCTTTTCCGTCAGTCCACGCTCGATCCCCGGGTCTCGCCGACCCGCTGGGCCAGGGCCGCGCCCATGAAGGCGTCCAGGTCGCCGTCCAGCACCCCTTGGGTGTCCGAGGTCTCAACCTCGGTCCGCAGGTCCTTCACCATCTGATAGGGCTGCAGGACATAGGAGCGGATCTGGTGACCCCAGCCGATGTCTGTCTTGGCGTCGGCCAGCGCCTGAGCCGCCGCCTCCCGCTTCTGCAGTTCCAGCTCGTACAGGCGCGCGCGCAGCATCTTCCACGCCATCTCGCGGTTTTGGTGCTGCGACCGGCCGGCCTGGCAGGCCACGACGGTGTTGGTCGGGGTGTGCGTCAGGCGCACGGCCGAGTCGGTCTTGTTGATGTGCTGACCGCCCGCGCCCGAGGCGCGATAGGTGTCGGTGCGCACGTCCGAGGGGTTGATGTCGATCTCGATCGCGTCGTCCACGACCGGCGACACCCCGATGGAGGCGAAGCTGGTGTGGCGCTTGGCCGCCGCGTCATATGGGCTGATGCGGACCAGGCGGTGCACGCCGGATTCCGACTTCAGCCAGCCATAGGCGTTGGGCCCTTCGATCAGGATGGTGGCCGACTTGACCCCCGCCTGTTCGCCCTCTTCGTGCGCCTCGATCGTGACCTCATAGCCGTGCGCCTTGGCCCAGCGCGAATACATGCGCAGCAGCATGCCGGCCCAGTCGTTCGACTCGGTGCCGCCAGCGCCGGAGTTCACTTCCAGATAGGCGTCGTTGCCGTCGGCCTCGCCGGACAGCAGGGCTTCCAGTTCGGCGCGCGCGGCGCGTTCCTTGATGCCGCGCAGCGACGCGCGAGCGTCTTCCAGCGCGCCCTCGTCGCCTTCCTCGTCCGCCATCTCGGCCAGCATCACCCCGTCTTCGAGGTCCTGCTCCATCGCCTTGACGGTGTTGATCTTGCCTTCCAGCTGCGAGCGTTCGCGGCTGACGGCCTGGGCCTCGTCGGGCTTGTCCCACAGCGTCGGATCCTCGACCCGCGCATTCAGCTCATCGAGCTTTCTTAGAGCGACATCCCAGTCAAAGACGCCTCCTGAGCAGAGCGACGCTCTGCTCGATGTCGGCCTTCATGGCCTCGACATCCGGTCTCATCGCAATCTCCGCGACACAACGCCCTCACGTCGCCAGGCCCGCAGGCCGCACGACAGGGCAGGATTAATGGAAAACGGCGCGCCACGAGGACGCGCCGTTCGAAAGGCCTACCTAGAGCCTCAGTACAATCCGCTCAAGTCCTCGGCCGGCGCCTTCTTGGGCGGCGGCGGCGCGGTGGGCGCCGGCGACGAGATGGGCGCGCCGCTGGCGGCCTCCTGCTCGCGCCGGATCACCTCATAGTAATTCTGCGGTCCGACAGGCTGGGCCGGGCCGGTCGGGCGCGGCGGCGGGGCCTGGCGCTCGGTGCCGGGGCGGAAGGCCTCCTCGATCCCGTTGACGGTGCGGAAGATGGCGTTCTTGGGCCGCACGAACGGGCGAGCCGGCCTTTCCTTCAACGCCGTCTGCATGAACTCCGTGAAGACCGGCACGGCGGCCGAGGCGCCGGCTTCTCCGGATCCCAGCGAGCGGTTGTCGTCAAAGCCGATGAAGACGCCGACCACGATGTCGGTGGTGAAGCCCACGAACCAGGCCGAGCGATATTCGTTGGTTGTGCCCGTCTTGCCCGCGACCCACGGACCCAGGCCACGCGCGCTGGCGGCGGTGCCGCGCTGAACCACGCCCTCCAGCATTGAGCTCATCTGATAGGCGGTGATCGGGTCGATGACCTGGGTTCCGCGCTGCTGCAGACGCGGTGATTCCTGGCCCGAGAAGCCCCGGCCGCATTCGCGGCAGCTGCGATTGTCGGCGCGGAAGATGGTCTCGCCATCGCGATCCTGAACATAGTCGATCAGATAGGGCGTCACCCGCCGCCCGCCGTTGGCGAAGGCGGAATAGGCGGCGGTGATCTCGAGCGGCGTGACCTCGCCGGCGCCCAGCGACACCGACAGGTTCGGCGTCATGCCCGGCAGACCCATCCTGGCCGACTGATCGACGATCTTCTTCATGCCGACCGACTGGGCCAGCCGAACCGTCATGACGTTGCGCGACAGCTCCAGCCCGCGACGCAGCGTCTGAGGGCCATAGTATTGGCGGCTGTAGTTCTCGGGCGTCCAGCGCGTGCCGTTGGGACCGCCGGCGAAGCTGATCGGCGCATCCAGCACAATCGAGGCGGGGGTGAAGTCGCCCTCCAGCGCCGTCGCATAGACGAACGGTTTGAAGGCCGAGCCCGGTTGGCGCCGGGCCTGGGTCGCCCGGTTGAAGCTGGACAGCGCGTAGGAGTAGCCGCCGACCATCGCCAGCACGCGGCCGGACTGCGGCTCGATGGCGACCAGCGCCCCGTTGACCCGCGGCACCTGCTTCAGGGCGAACTGGCCGCCCTGCGGCTCCACGAAGATCAGTTCGCCGCGCTTCAGCTGACGATTGGCGTTAGCCCAGGCGGCGTCCGACGCCAGCAGCGTACCGGACTTGTCGTCGCGGGCGGTGCGGATGCGAACCGTGTTGCCGCTGACGCTTTCGATGGCGGCCGCCTGCCAGCTGCGGCGCTCGGGCGGCGCCTGTTCCTTCAGCGCGACCGCCTGCCAACCGTCGGCGAAGTCGGTCGTGCCCCACCCACCGCGCCAGCCGTGACGACGGTCGTAGTTTTCGAGCCCCTGCATCAGGGCCCGACGCGCCGCCGTCTGCAGCGTGGGGTCCAGGGTCGTGCGCATATAGAAGCCGCCGGCGCGCAGCTGCTCGCCGAACTGGGGGTTGGCGGCGGCCTGGCGGCGCGCCTCCTCGACGAAGAAGTCGGCGTCCTTGTAATCCGACCGTTGCGGCGCATCGCGCGTGACCAGAGGCTTGGCGCGGGCCTCGACCAGTTGTTCAGGCGTCAACCAGCCGCTCTGCTCCATCTCGCCAAGCACCCAGTCACGACGGCCCTTGGCCGCCCCGGGGTGACGCTTGGGGTGATAGTTGTTCGGCCCCTTGGGCAGGGACGCCAGGAAGGCAGCTTCGTCCGGCGTCAGCTGCGCCAGCGACTTGCCGAAATAGTTGTAGGCCGCCGAAGCGATGCCGAACGAGCGATAGCCCAGGAAGATTTCGTTCAGATACAGCTCGAGAATCTGTTCCTTGGACAGGGTCGCCTCGAGGCGATTTGCCAGGATGGCTTCCTTCAGCTTGCGGTTCAGGCTGGATTCGTTGGTCAGCAGGACGTTCTTGGCCACCTGCTGGGTGATGGTCGAACCGCCTTCCAGCCGGCGTCCCGACGCCAGGTTGAAGACGTTCTTGATCGACGCGCGGCCGATGCCGCCCACGTCGATGCCGCCATGCTGGAAGAAGTTGCGATCTTCGGCCGCCAGGAAGGCGTGGATCACCGGCTGGGGGATCTGGTCATAGGAGACGTAGATTCTGCGCTCGTCCGAAAACTCGCCGATCAGGGTGCCGTCGCCGGCATAGACGCGCGTCGCGGTCGGCGGTCGATAGTCGGCCAGCTCCGACGCATCGGGCAGGTCGTGGAACAGCCACGCCGCATAGACGGCGACGACCAACCCCGCCAGGGCGATGCCGCCCAGCAGAACCATGCCCGCCCACACGAACCAGCGTTCGGCAATCTTCACTGCGTACTCCGACGACGCGCCCCAGCAGGTGCTTTAGCCCGCGTCGCCGGTACATGGCTAGAGCCGCGATGCAACGCCCCCTTGGCGTCTGCCGTTAAGCTCCCATCTCAAGCATCCCAACCCAAGGAGCCTGCCATGGAAGTTCTGTATCGCGCCCAATCGACGGCATCGGGCGGAGGCCGCGAAGACGGTCGTTCGGCCACCGATGACGGCAAGATCGACGTCAAACTGTCGACGCCGACCGAGATGGGCGGCAAGGGCGGCGACGGCACCAACCCCGAGCAGCTGTTCGCCACCGGATACGCCGCCTGCTATCTCGGCGCGCTGCGTCTGGTCAGCGGCAAGGCCGGCACGCCCGTCAGCCCCGACACCAAGGTCACCGCCGGCGTCGGCTTCGGCAAGAACACCAAGGGAGAAGGCTTCAACCTGGATGTCGACCTGACCGTGACCGACCACGGCCTGGACCAGGTCGTTATCGACGACCTGATTGAGAAGGCGCACCAGGTTTGCCCCTACTCCAACGCCACCCGCAACAACGTCGATGTTCGCCTGAGCGCGAAATAACCGTCGGCGAGGGCCGCGCGCGTGTTGAGCCGCGCGCGCGGCGCCTCTAGATGAGGTCCATGACCTCCCCGCTCGACGCCTCCCCCGATCCCCTGCTGACGCTCGAACCGCATCGCCGCGTGACCTTGCGCGAAGCCTTCGGCGTGGACAGCGACATGACCGTACCTGCCTTCGACGAGCGCGACAGCCATGTGCCCGAGATCGACGAGGCCTATCGCTTCGATCCCCAGACGACGATCGCCATCTGCGCCGGCTTCGCCTTCGACCGCCGCGTGATGGTCCAGGGCTATCACGGCACCGGCAAGTCGACCCACATCGAACAGGTCGCCGCCCGCCTGAACTGGCCGCTGGTTCGCGTGAACCTGGACAGCCACGTCAGCCGGATCGACCTGATCGGCAAGGACGCGATCGTCCTGAAGGACAGCAAGCAAGTCACCGAGTTCCGCGAGGGCATCCTGCCCTGGTCGCTGCAACGCCCCATCGCCCTGGTCTTCGACGAATATGACGCCGGCCGGCCCGACGTGATGTTCGTGATCCAGCGCGTGCTCGAGGCCCAGGGTCGCCTGACCCTGCTGGACCAGAACCGCGTCATCCGCCCGAACCGCTATTTCCGCCTGTTCGCCACGACCAACACCATCGGCCTTGGCGACACCACGGGCCTGTATCACGGCGCACAGCAGATCAATCAGGCCCAGCTGGACCGCTGGAACATCGTCACCACGCTAAACTATCTGGATCACGACGTGGAAGCCGAGATCGTCGCCGCCAAGGTGCCCGATTGGAAGGACGCCGAGGGCCGCCGCCGGATCGCCGCCATGGTCCGAGTCGCAGACATGACCCGCAACGCCTTCATGAACGGCGACATCTCGACCGTCATGTCGCCCCGCACGGTCATCACCTGGGCCCAGAACGCCCAGATTTTCAACGACGACCTGGGCCTCAGCTTCCGCCTGACCTTCCTGAACAAGTGCGACGAGCTGGAACGCCCGACCATCGCCGAGTTCTACCAGCGCGCCTTCGGCGAGGACCTGCCCGAGGCGGCGACGCGGGTGAAGGTGGGATAAGGCTCAGCCCCGCGCCTCTTCGCCGCCGCCGATGAAGGCGCCGGCCACCCAGCTGACGACGCCGGTCACGATGGCGGCGCCGACGCCGGCCCACAGGCCGTCGACCCGGAAACCGTCCAGGAAGACGGAAGTCAGCCCGATCATGGCGGCGTTCACCACCAGCAGGAACAGACCCAGCGTCACGACGGTAATCGGGAAGGTCAGCACGACCAGGATCGGCCGTACAAAGGCGTTGACCAGACCCAAGATGATGGCCGCCGCGATCAACGACCCGGTGCTGGTAAAATCGACGCCCGGCACGATCCGGGCGGACAGCCAAAGGCCCGCCATCGTGACCAGCGCCTGGATGATGAAACGGATCATGACGGCCCTCGTAACGTTCAAGCGTGACCATAATGCACAAGGTGGACGAAGGCTCCCCCTTCGCAGACGGCGCTGCTATCGAAGATCCGAACCGCACGGAGACTGCCCATGAGCCTGCACGGCGCCTATGACACGAACAACATCTTCGCCAAGATCCTGCGCGGCGATATTCCGTCGGTGAAGGTGTGGGAGGACGACCACGTCCTGGCCTTCATGGACGTGTTTCCCCAATCGGAAGGCCACGTCCTGATCATCGCCAAACAGTCCCAGGCGCGCAATCTGCTGGAGATCGAGCCCGAGGTGCTGGTCCGCGTGACCGCCGCCCTGCAACGCACGGCCAAGGCGGTCGAGAAGGCGCTGAAGCCCGAAGGTCTGTCGATCCTGCAGTTCAATGGCGAGGCGGGCGGACAGACGGTCTTCCATCTGCATTTCCACATCGTGCCGCGCTGGACCGATCGCGAGATGAAGGGTCACGGCCATGCGCCGATGGCAGATACGGCGACCTTGCGGGCGCTGGCCGACCGGATCGCGGCCGAACTGGACTAGGTGACGCGGCGCTTTTCCAGCTTTCGCGCCAGGGTGCGGCGGTGCATGCCCAGCCGCCGCGCCGCCTCCGAGATGTTGAAGTCGGTCTCCACCAGCGTCTCGTGGATCCGCTCCCATTCCAGCGTCTTGATCGATGTGGGGCGCGTGCCCAGCGGCGTCTCGGCGTCGCCGTCGGCCCGGCCGAAGGCGGCTTCGATGTCATCGGTGCTGGCGGGCTTGGCCAGATAATGCCGGGCGCCCAGCTTGATCGCCTCGACCGCCGTGGCGATGCTGGCGAAGCCGGTCAGGACGACGATGTTCATCTCGGGGTCGAAGGCGTGAAGAGCCTCGACGCAGGTCAGGCCGGAATGCCCGCCCAGCTTCAGATCGACGACCGCATAGCCGGGGCGATGCGTCTTCAGCACCTCGGTCATCTGGTCGGGACTGGCGGCGCTGACAACCGTGTAGCCACGCCGTTCGAACGAGCGTCGCAGGGTGGTCGAAAAGGATTCGTCGTCTTCGACGATCAGCAGCAATCTGGCGTCATCGGTCATGGAGGGTCTCGTCCGTCGGAGCCAAGGCCGAAAGCGGCAGGGTCAGACGCACTTCTGCGCCGCCCGCCGGGGGATTGGAGGCTTCTACCCGTCCACCCAGCGACCGGATCACATTCATGAGCAGAAAGAGGCCAAGACCGGCGCCGGGCCTGGGCTTGGTGGAGTTGTAGGGCTTGCCCCAGGCCTGAAGGATCGCCGGCGGGAAGCCCGGTCCGTCGTCGCGGACTGCGATGCCGAAATCCTCGTCCGTGCGTGTCGTGGTCACGGCGATGCGGCTGGCTCCGGCCTCGACCGCATTGTCGAACAGGACGCCCAGCACCTGACGCAGGGCGGGGTCGGCGATGATCGACGGGTTCTGGGCCAGCTCGTCGCGGACCTGCACCGCCACACCGTCGCCGTTCCAACTGGCCACCACATCAGCGACGAAGGCGCGCAAGGTGGTGCGCTCGGGCGCCTGTCCCCTCGCCTCGCCGGCCGACATCAGGATACCGGTGACGATGGCCTTGCAGCGTTCGACCTCGGCCCGCATCACCGCCATGTCCTGGGCCAGGTCGGCGTCCTGGGTCAGGGCCGGCATCCGCTTCCAGTCACTGAGGATCACCGACAGCGAAGCCAGCGGCGTTCCCAACTCGTGCGCCGCGCCCGACGCCAGCAGGCCCATGCGGACGATATGATCATGCTCGGCCGTCTGCTGGCGCAGGGCGGCCATGGAGGCGTCCCGCTCACGCAGGTTCTGGCTGATCCGGGTGACGAACAGCACCAGCAGCACGGCCATCAGCACGAAACAGATCAGACTGCCCTGAAGGTAGAGGCTGAGCAGCGAGTCCTCGCGCGCCGGCGGCAGGTTCAGCGGGCGGGAATGCAGGCCCAGCCCGGCGAAACACAGGCTGGTGACGGCGATCAGCGCCCAGGCATAGACCGGCGCCAGCAGCACCGCCCCCAAGACGACTTGCAGCAGATACAGCGCCACAAACGGATTGGCCGCGCCCCCGGTCAGGAACAGCAGCCAGGTCAGCGCCGCCACATCCGCCAGGAGGGCGATCATCAGCGCCTGATCCTCGACCTCCTGCCGGCGCACGGTCAACGGCGCGCTGACCAGATTGACCAGCACCAGACCCGCCGGCGCCGCCAGCAACCACAGCACCGGCAGCGGGATCCGCATCACGTACTGAACCAGCAGGATCGTCGCCACCTGTCCGGCGACCGCCAGCCAGCGCAACTGGATCAGCAGCAGCATGTTGCGGCGGTTGGCGCCGCCGTGGGTCGCGACCCCGCCTCTGAGCCCCAGGCCCAGCAGTCTTTGCAAAGTTGTCGTCGTCACGACCTGTTGCGCCTGCCGTCGCGCAGGAACAGCCACAGACCGACCAGGGTCAGCAACGCCATGCCGAACCACGTCAGGGCATAGACCAAATGGCTGTTGGCGAACCGGACCACCGTCAGCCCTCCGCGCGGCCATCCGCCCGGGTTCGGACTGGCGTCCGCATCGATGAAATAGGGTGCGACAGTCGTCAGGCCCCGCCGCGCAGCGATTGCCCCGACGTCGCGAGAGCGCCAGCGATCACCGGCGGGATCATTGGCGCGCAGGAAGCCGCCCCTGGGCTCGTTGATGCGGAGCAGTCCGGTCACCGTCTGCGGCCCCTCGACCTGACCATCGGCGCGGACGGCCGGATCGCGTCGGCCTGATGGCACGAAACCGCGATTGATCAGGACGGTGAAGCCCCGGTCGTCAACAAGGGGCGTCATGACCCAGAAGCCGCCGCCGGCGTCGGTCACCGCCTGAACCAGGGTTTCCTTGTCGTGCAGGAATCGACCGCGAACCGTAACGCGGCGGTACTGATCCTTGTCGCGCGTCACGCCGGCCCATTGGGTCGGGCCAGGCGCTGGGACGGCGGCCGCGTGAACGCGAGCATCGACCTGGGCGATCAGATTGGTCTTCCAGGCCAGGCGCTGAACCTGCCACCCGCCCAGCGCCAGAAGGCCGACGAACAAGGCCAGGCCCGCGACCACGACCGCCATGCGGAAGGATCGCGAACGTCTGGCCTTGCCGCCGGCCGGGACTGAGGACGGGTCCGTGATCTCGACCTCAGCCGCCCATCTGCGCCATGTCGTGCGTCATGGGCATCATATTGGTGTTCAGGTGGTACATGACCCACAGCGAACCCGACAGGGCGATGACCACCACGATGATGGTGAAGATCAGCGCCAGCATGATCCAGCCGCCCTCGGACTTGGAGTTCATGTGCAGGAAGAAGATCATGTGGACCACGATCTGCACCACGGCGAAGCCCATGACGATCAGGGCCGTCGCCTGGGTCGGCAGGACGCCGGTCATGACCAGGGCGAACGGGATGGCCGTCAGGATCACCGACAGCACGAAGCCGATCATATAGCTCTTGAAGGAGCCGTGATTGTGCCCCTCGTGACCCAGGTGGTCGGTCTCGTGAGACTCAGGGCTGTGGTCGTTCTTGTCGGCGCTCATCGCAGCATGCCCAGCAGATAGACGAAGGTGAAGACGCCGATCCAGATGACGTCCAGGAAGTGCCAGAACATCGACAGGCACATCAGGCGGCGTTTGTTGGCGGGGATCAGGCCCTTCATGCTGACCTGAACCATCAGCGTCACCAGCCAGATGATGCCGAAGGTGACGTGCAGGCCGTGAGTGCCCACCAGGGTGAAGAAGGCCGACAGGAAGGCGCTGCGTTGCGGCGTGGCGCCTTCATGGATCAGGTGCGCGAACTCGTAGAGTTCGATGCCCAGGAAGGCCAGGCCGAACAGGCCGGTGATGGCCAGCCAGACCAGCGTCTGACGCTGGTTGTTCCGATCCATCGCCAGCATGGCGAAGCCATAGGTGATCGACGAAAACAGCAGCATGGCGGTGTTGATCGCCACCAGCTCCAGGTCGAACAGCTCCTTGGGTCCCGGCCCGGCGGCGTAGTTGCCGCCCAGCACGCCGAACACGGCGAACAGCATCGCAAAGATGAGGCAGTCGCTCATCAGATAGAGCCAGAAGCCCAGCATGGTGCTGGAGCCTTCCTCGTGATGCGGCTCCTCTTCCAGGTGGAAGACGGTCCGGTCGATCTCGGTCGCAGTCGCGCTCATGATCAGGCCTCCGTTCCGGCCAAGGCGCGGGTATGCGCCTCTTCTGTCGCGCGGACCTCATCCTCGGGGATGTAGTAGTCACGCTTGTAGTTGAAGGTATGCCCGATCGAGACGGCCAACACCCCGATGAAGCTGATGGCGGCCAGCCACCAGATGTACCAGATCAAGGCCAGACCCATCACCAGGCACAGGCCCGAGATGATGATCCCCGCCCCGGTGTTCGAGGGCATGTGGATCGCCTTGTAGCCGCTCAGCGGACGCTGATAGCCCTGCTTCTTCATGTCCCACCAGGCGTCGGCGTCATGGATGTAGGGCGTGGCGGCGAAGTTGTAGGCCGGCGGCGGCGACGAGGTCGCCCACTCCAGCGTGCGGCCGCCCCACGGGTCGCCCGTGGTGTCGCGCAGCTTGTCGCGGTTGATGATCGACACGGCGAACTGGATGAACATGGCCGCGATGCCCAAGGCGATGACGCCGGCGCCGATGGCGGCGATGACGAACCAGATTTGCAGCGAGGGATCGTCGAACACCCGCATCCGGCGCGTCACGCCCATCAGGCCCAACACGTACAGCGGCAGGAAGGCCAGCCAGAAACCGGGCACCCAGCACCAGAAGCTGATCAGGCCCCACTTCTTGTCCAGCTTGAAGCCGAAGGCCTTGGGCCACCAGAAGTTGATCGCCGCGAACAGGCCGAACAGCACGCCGCCGATGATGACGTTGTGGAAGTGGGCCACCAGGAACAGCGAGTTGTGCAGCACGAAGTCGGCCGGCGGCACCGCCAGCAGCACGCCTGTCATCCCGCCGATCACAAAGGTCAGCATGAAGGCGACCAGCCACATCATCGGCAGCTCGAAGCGGATGCGCCCGCGGTACATCGTGAACAGCCAGTTGAAGATCTTCGCACCCGTGGGGATCGAGATGATCATCGTCGTAATGCCGAAGAAGCTGTTCACCGACGCGCCCGAGCCCATGGTGAAGAAGTGGTGCAGCCAGACCAGGTAGGACAGGATCGTGATGACGACCGTGGCGTAGACCATGGAGGTGTAGCCGAACAGCTTCTTGCCCGAGAAGGTCGAGGCGATCTCCGAGAAGACGCCGAACAGCGGCAGGATCAGGATGTAGACCTCGGGGTGACCCCAGATCCAGATCAGGTTCACGTACATCATCGGGTTGCCGCCGAAGTCGTTCGTGAAGAAGTTGGTGCCGACGTAACGGTCCAGCGTCAGCAGGGCCAGGACGGCGGTCAGGACCGGGAAGGACGCCACGATCAGCACGTTGGTGCACAGCGAGGTCCAGGTGAAGACCGGCATCTTCATCATGCCCATGCCGGGCGCGCGCATCTTCACGATCGTCGCGATCAGGTTGATGCCGGACAGCGTTGTCCCGACCCCCGCGATCTGCAGCGCCCATATGTAGTAGTCGACCCCGACGCCGGGGCTGTAGCCGATGCCCGACAGAGGCGGATAGGCCAGCCAGCCGGTGCGCGCGAACTCGCCCACGAACAGCGAGGCCATGACGATGATGGCGCCGGCCGTGGTCATCCAGAAGCTGAAGTTGTTGAGGAAGGGGAAGGACACGTCGCGCGCGCCGATCTGCAGCGGCACGACATAGTTCATGATGCCCGTTACCAGGGGCATGGCCACGAAGAAGATCATGATCACGCCGTGGGCGGTGAAGATCTGGTCATAATGGTGCGCGTTTAGGTAGCCCTCGGACCCGCCGAAGGCCATCGCCTGTTGCAGGCGCATCATGATGGCGTCGGCGAAGCCGCGCACGAACATGATCAGACCCAGGATCATGTACATGATCCCGATCTTCTTGTGGTCCACGGTGGTGAACCACTCCTTCCAGAGATAGCCCCACAGCTTGAAATAGGTCAGGGCGCCGAACAGGGCGAGACCGCCCAGCAGCACGACCGACATGGTCACGACCAGGATCGGCTCGTGCAGCGGCAGAGCCTCAAGCGTGAGGCGCCCGAAGATTAGCGGAATGAGTTGATCAGCGTTCATCGACTGTATTCGCTCAGGCGTTGGGGGCGGAACGGACGTCGGTCGGAACCGGCCCCGTGGCGAAGGGATTGCGGGCCAGCGTCGTCAGCGAGGCCATCGGGGTCTGTCCCGGCGACAACCCCTGCCCGGTCAGGCGCTCCAGGCTGGTCGGTCCGGCGACTGTATCCAGTTCGGCGCGGCGCATGCGGTCGGCGGCGGCCGCTTCGGCCTGCAGCGGGGTGCAGATCGTCATGACGTAGCTGTCGTTGGAGCCGAAGTAGGCGGGCGATTTTCCGCGACCGGCGTATTTGTCATAGACCAGCGGCATGGTGTTGCGCACCGACGCCATGGACAGACCGCCCTGTTTGTCGATGGCCATCATCTCGCCCATGCACATCTTGACCGGCTCGACGCACATGTTGAGGATCGCGTCCCACAGCGCGCCGTCCACGGCGCCGAAGCGCATGACCGGCACCTTCTCGCTGGGCTTTTCGAGCTCCAGGTAGCGGTCGCGGTCCAGTGTCTGGCCGCCCTGGCGCACGCCGGCGATCCATTGGTCGAACCCGGACTGGTCCAGACCGTGGAAGGCGAAGCGCATGTGCGAGAAGCCGTCGCCGGAATAGTTGGCCGAGAAGCCTTCGTATTCGCCCGGACGGTTGATGACGGCGTGCAGCTTCGTCTCCATACCCGGCATGGCGTAGATCTGACCGGCTAGGGCGGGGATGTAGAAGCTGTTCATCACCGAAGACGAGGTGATGTGGAAACGGATCGGACGGTCAACCGGCGCGGCCAGCTCATTGACGGTGGCGACGCCGTACTGCGGGTAGATGAACATCCACTTCCAGTCGAGCGCGACGACATTGACCTGCAACGGCTCGACGCTTTCCTCGACGGACTGACCCGGCTTGATCCGGTCGATCGGGCGATAGGGGTCCAGCAGGTGCGTGCCCGCCCAGGTCAGGGCGCCCAGGCAGATGATGATCATCAGCGGCGCGGCCCAGATGACCAGCTCCAGCGACGTGGAGTGGTCCCAGTCGGGACGATAGTCGGCCTCGGCCTCCTTGTTCGACGCCCGATACTTCCAGGCGAAAAAGACGATCAGACCCATCACCGGCACGATGATGATCAGCATCAGCAGGGTCGAGATCATCAGCAGATCGCCCTGCTGGGACGCGACGTCGCCGGCAGGGTTGAGGACGACCAGGTTGCAGGCCGACAGCAGGGCCACGATGGGCGCGAGCAAAAGAAGGCGCAGACGGCGCAAGGCGGATCCAATCGAAAAGCGTCGGGCGAGGGGGAGGCGCCGCGACGGTTGGCGTTCGTAGGCGGCGGGATACTCAGCTTCAATCAGGAACGACATTGGGCAATATGTCCTATCCTCACGAGGCCGCTTTCATCGCAAAGGGCGCCCGGTCATAATGCGGCGACCTGCCGTACGGCCGATAATTCAGTCTCACACGGAGCGACCAAGCCCATGTCCGCCTCGACGACCCCTTCGTCAGAGTCGCTGGAACGCGACGCCGCCGCCCTTCACACGGATCATGGCAAGGTTGACGCCGGCGAGATCGCCATCGGCGTCATTATCGGCCGAACTTCCGAGTTTTTCGACTTCTTTGTTTACGCCATCGCCTCGGTGGTCGTTTTCCCGCAGTTGATCTTCCCCTATGCCGGCCCGGTGGGCGGCACCCTGCTCTCCTTCGCCGTCTTCGCCCTGGCTTTCCTGGCCCGGCCGTTGGGCACCGTCCTGTTCATCGCCATCGACCGCAAGTTCGGGCGCGGCGCCAAGCTGACGACCGCCCTGTTGCTGCTGGGGACCTCGACCGTGTCGGTCGCCTTCATCCCCGGATATGAGAGCATAGGCATGTGGGCGCCGGTTCTGCTGGCCCTGACCCGTATCGGCCAGGGCGTCGCCCTGGGCGGCACCTGGGACGGTTTGGCCTCACTTCTGGCGCTGAACGCGCCCGAGAAGAAGCGCGGCTGGTACGCCATGATCCCGCAACTCGGCGCGCCAATCGGCCTGCTGGTGGCCTCGGCCCTGTTCGCCTTCTTCCTGAACACGCTGTCGGCCCCTGACTTCCTGGATTGGGGCTGGCGCTATCCGTTCTTCGTGGCCTTTGCGATCAACGTCGTGGCCCTGTTCGCGCGCCTGCGCATCGTGGTGACGCCGGCCTTCCAGAAGCTGTTCGAGACGCGCGAGCTTCAGCCTACGCCGATCACCCAGGCCCTGCGCGACGAAGGCCCCAAGATCGCCATCGGAGCCTTTGCGCCGCTCGCCAGCTTCGCCATGTTCCACATGGTCACCGTCTTCCCGCTGTCGTGGGTGTTCCTGTTCACCAAGGAAACGCCGGTCCGCTTCCTGCTGATCGAGATGGTGGGCGCCGTCTTCGGTCTGCTGGCCATCCTCGCATCGGGCATTCTGGCCGACCGCTACGGCCGCCGCACCTTGCTGGCGATCACGGCCGCCGGCATCGCCGCCTTCTCCGGCTTTGCGCCGCAACTGCTGAACGGCGGCCCGGCCGGCGAGCTGACCTTCATGATCTCCGGCTTCATCCTGCTGGGCCTGTCGTTCGGCCAGGCCTCTGGCCCCGTGGCGTCCAGCTTCAGCCTGACCAACCGCTATACCTCGTCCGCCCTGACCTCGGACCTGGCCTGGCTGTTCGGCGCGGGCTTTGCGCCCCTCGCGGCCCTGTGGATCTCCAGCCAGTTCGGCCTGATCGCCGCCGGCGCCTATCTGCTGTCGGGCGCCATCTGCACCCTTCTGGCACTCTGGCTGAACCGCGAACTGGCCCGCAGCTCGTCCGACAAGGACCGCGCCAAGACGGCCTGATCTTTCAGATCACACACAAGAAGACACGGCCCGCAGTCGCCTGCGGGCCGTGTTGCGTTTGGGGCAGATCGTTGTGAAGTGCAGCGGCAGCTTTAGTTGGCGCGGCTGTCCGTCGACGGCTTGAAGGTGGTGTCGAAATGACAGCCGTCCTCGTAGCGTGGAGCCGCCACCTGACACAGCGCGGCAACGTCAGCGGGCGTCGGCTTCACGCCCTCGTCCAGCCAGCGCATCATCGCCTGGAAAAGACCGACGTACTCTGGCGGCGATAGGCGGCTGTGTTCGGACTCGTCTGTGAACGTCTGGACCAATAGGTCCGATCGTCCCGCCGCGGCGACCGTCTCCCTGTAAAGCGCGTCGTTGGAGACGAAGGCTGTCGCATCGTTCTTGGCGTGGATCGTCAGCGTCGGCGCCACGATCAGACCGCTGAGATCCGCGTCGTAGGCCAAGCGCGCCACACCCATCGGATCAGCCGCGAACCGCTGAACGCCAGCGTTCAACGCCTCGTCGTCGTGCGAACCCTGATAGACCGTATGGCTGTTGTCAAAAGGGTTCAGCCCGTCAAGACGGCGCAAAACCATGTCGCGGAACAGGAAGGTCGCCCAGGCCAGATGCGGAATCAACTGTTCCTCGTTCACGCCCGTCACGGCCAGGATATTCGCCAGATTGCGCTTCTGCTCAGCCGACCTCTCAGCAAGCGGCAGGCCCACGCCCGTGCAGGTCTTGACCCGCTCCGCCAGTTGCGCCCGGTTCAGATAGCTGTCTAGCGGCAGCCCCTGCCACAGCGGATATTGGGGCTCGTTCGGAAGCGGGTGGTTGTTGCAGTAGAACTGATACACCGCTCTCAAATCGGCGCGAAAGCGGTAGGTGCGGGTCCCGCCGCCGATTACGCCGTTGGTCAGGACGACGCCGTCCCACATGACCTGTCCCTCGGCATCGCGGGCGTAGAGCTCAGCCGTCTTGGCCGCGACATTTCCGCCCCAGGACTGGCCATGCACCAGAGTTCGACGTGGCTTGCCGAAGGCGTTCCAGAAAATCTGCCGCAGATCGTCCGTATCTTCCGCGGCCATTCGTACGCCATAGCCGCCACGGCGATAGGTCGAGCCCGCCCAGGCGAAGCCTTCCTTCACCGTCATGGAGAACCGCTCCATGTCCTCCAGCGGATCGTTTGGTTCTGGTGCGCTGGTGCGGGGTCCGCCATGTGCGTGAACGATCAGGGCGCCGTTCCAGTCCTGAGGAAAAGCGATCCAGTAATAGCCCCCTTTGACCGCCCTGCCCGACCAGCACCGCGTCTGCTGCGGCACGAAGTCAGGGCAATCGGCTGGCGCGGGCGCAGGATCGACAGCCGCCAGGACGGCAGTCTGCGTTTCCTGCGCCTGCGTCATCGGCGCGATGCCGGCCCAAGCTGCGACCAGCGCGCCCAGAGATCGAACGAGACGGTCGGTCATCGCATCTCTCCCTCTTAGAACGTCTTGGAGATGTTGGCGTACCAGTAGCGGCCGTAGGGATTGTAGAGCGCACCCAGATAGCCAGACGAAGTCAACGGCGGCTGCTCGTCAGTGATGTTGCGAGCCCCCAGGCGAACCGTTGTGCCGGACGCGAAGCCGGCGTTGTCGCCGAACTCATACTGACCATACAGATTGCCGGTGATCTGGCTATCGACCTGCCAGGGATCGCCTTGGGCACTGAGGAAACCGGTTTCGGTGACAGCGCTGTTGTATTGGGTGAATGCGCCCACCTGCCATGGCCCTTGCGACCAGGTGAACGAACCCGTCACCCGCCATTCCGGCCGGCCGTTGCGAGCCAACAGGGTCTGAGAGATCGGCAGCGGCGTGTTCGCATTGATCTGGCCGGCTTCACGCGCTGCGAACAGCGACTCGACCAAGGGGCCGGGAGAACGGTCGAACTTCGTCAGATGCGCCGCATTTACGCTAGCGCGGAAGTTGCCCCACGGCGTGCCGCGTAGTCGCCACTGCAGACCATGTCGAGCCCCTCCACCGTCTGCGGCAGCAAGTTTATGAACTGGTCTTCGACCGAGACGATCTGGCCGACGGGAGTGATTCCGCTGCCCTGGAAGAAGGCGATGTCGTCGGCCGTCACCGCAGCCCGGTTGACGTTGTCGTTCCGCGTGCCGTTCAGGATGTTCAGGTAGTCCAGCACGACGTTCGACTGCGCGCCCAGCAGACCGACAATCTTCTCCTGCTCGATCTTCCAGCGGTCCAGCGTGAAGGTGAAGCGGCCGAACTGCTCGGGAATGAACCAGGGCTGCAACACCAGGCCGATGGACTGGTTGGTGCTTTCCTCGGGCTGAAGCTCGGGATTGCCCGACACCAGCAGCGAGGCGCTGGCGGGTTGCGAACATTGGTTGAAGTTGGTGATCCGACCCAGGCGCAGATCAGCCTCGCAGCGGATGTAGTCGTTATTGGTCGACAGACGCCCGTACTGCGCCGCGTTGGTCTGTTCCAAGTTTGGGGCGCGGAAACCCTCGGAATACGAGCCCCGGACGCGCACGCCTTCGACCAGGTCCCAGGCCATGGCAATCTTGGGCTTGGCCACATCGCCGAAGTCGGAATAGTGCTCGTATCGACCGGCCAGTTGGAAATCGAGACTGCGAACCAGCGGAATGTTCATCTCCGGCGACACGACGGGCACGGCAAACTCGACATAGGCCGAATAAACCTCGCGCTTACCGTAGGTGTCGGGGTTGGAGCTAACCGCGGCGATGTTGGACTGGCTGATCTCGCCCGACACGCTGTCGCGGAAGATGTTGGTGCCGTCCAGATCGGCGTCGCGGTCGTCACGCTGGGTCTCACGGCGCGCCTCGACGCCCAGGGCCATACCGACAGGTCCGGCCGGTAACGCGAAGACATCCGCACGACTGAGCTTGAAGTCCCACAGCGCCAGCGTTGTCTTGGAGACCCGCGTCAGGTCGGTCGTGATGGCGTCGATCGCGGCCTGAGAACTGGGCGTGCAATCGCCGAAGCTGGTATCGTTCACACAGCCGCCGCTGAACGGATTGTAGGCGTCGGGCGTCGACAGGGCGAGATTGGCCTGAAGCGCGGTCAGATTGACGGCGTTCGAGCTGTCGGTGGCCTCGGCTTCCGAATACAGCAGCGCGCTTTCCCAATCGAAGCCGCGCCATTCGCCCCGCAGGCCGCCCAGGAATCGGGACTGCCAGTTGTCGACATCCACCACTTGGGCGCCCAGATCGTTGAAGCGATACCGAACCAGCTTAACGGCCGTCCCGGCTGTGGGGACGTTTGTCAGGCCAGCGAGACGATTGGGATTGCGCGTGCCGTCGGCAAAGGTGACGGGGCCAAACGGATTCCAGTAGTTGCTGGCTGGGATCCAGAGCGGGTTCAGCAGGATGGTCGGCGGCTGAATGTTTTGGGTCGATGCCGTGTAATAGCCGAGTTCGCCAAAGGCCGTGACGCCGTTGTCGAGATCGTAGTGACCCGACACGAACAGGTTCAACCGTTCGATATCCGGCGACTGGGTCGTGCCCCTGGCGCCATCATAGCGCAACTCGCGGCCGGCGCCGCTGTAGCTGATGTTGCCGCTGGCCAAGCACACATCACCGCCGACCGGCGCGGTGCAGCCGAAGCTGGAAGGCTGATTGTGGAAGGCTCCGGCGCCTGTCGTCAGGGCCGTCGTGCCTCGACGGACTTGGAACGGCGTCTGGAAGTTGGCCCACGCTGTATAGGAGGAGCGCCCATCGGTGTCGGTTGAGTTCTCATAGCCCGGCACGTTGGCGAACAGGCTGCGGCGGTCGTCAGAGGCGGTATAGGGTTCGTCGCTGGCCTGCTGGGCGGTGCGGTTGGTGTAGTCGAGGAAGCCCGACAGATTGCCCCGCTCGAAATCCTTGCCTGCGAACATACCGAAGGTGAACTCTCGGCGATGCGTGCCCTCCGCGCCGCCGTACTGGGCCTTCATCTCCAAGCCATCGAAATCCTGCTGAAGCACAGTGTTCACGACGCCCGCGACCGCATCCGCGCCATAGATGGCGGCGGCGCCGTCCAGCAGAACCTCCAACCGCTCCAGCCCTGAGACGGGAATGGCGTTGGAGTTGTAGCTGAGCACCGGCACCGTGCCGGTGTCTGACGTCCCCTGGCTGGTGGGGTGCTGAACGATCCGACGTCCGTTCAAGAGCACCAGAGTGTTACCCACTCCGAGCGAGCGCAGATTGACCGAGTTGACGTCGCCTCGCGCGGCGTTCGAGGTTTGAGGATTGTTGGCGCTGGAGAACAGCACATCGCCCATCTGGGGAATGGACCGCAGCAGATCATCACCGCTGACGGCCCCGGTCGCGATGATTTCTTCCTGCGTGACGACGGTCACCGGCAGAGCCGCCGTGGTGGAGGCGCCGCGGATTTGAGAGCCGACGACGACAATGTCCTCGACCTGCGCCGCCTCGCCCTCCTGCGCTGGCGCGGACTGAGGCGCGGCGTCCTGAGCCAGAGCCGTTCCCGCCGAGATCAGCAGGACAGCCGAGGCCGCACCCGCCATAAGTGCGAACTTGGATTGCATCTTCATGTTTCCTCCTCCCGGGCCGTCGTTATGTCGGCGGTCCCGTCATTCAAAAGTCGTTCTCGCCGTCAGTCCTTGGCGAGGACCAGATCGTCTCCAGGCCCCGCCGCAGGGTCAGGCAGCGCCGCAACCGGCGAGGGATTTCCGTCCAGCGCGGCCTTAAGGGCGTCGCGATCCAGCGCGTTCTCCCAGCGGGCCACGACGATGGTGGCCACGGCGTTGCCGATGAAGTTGGTCAGGGCCCGGCATTCGCTCATGAAGCGGTCGATGCCCAGGATCAGCGCCATGCCGGCGACTGGCACATCCGGCACGACCGACAGGGTCGCCGCCAGGGTGATGAAACCCGCGCCCGTGATGCCCGCTGCGCCTTTTGAGCTGAGCATGGCGACCAGCAGAAGCGTGATCTGCTGCCAGATGGTGAGTTCGATGTTCAGCGCCTGAGCAATGAACAGAGCCGCCATCGTCATATAGATGTTGGTGCCGTCCAGATTGAATGAATAGCCGGTCGGCACGACCAGGCCGACGACCGACTTGGCGGCGCCCGCGCGTTCCATTTTGGAGATCAGGCTGGGCAGGGCCGCCTCTGAACTGGAAGTGCCCAGCACCAGCAGAAGCTCTTCCTTGAGGTAACGGATCAGCTTGAGAATGTTGAAGCCGTTGGCGACGCCCACCAGACCCAGCACGCCGACGACGAAGATGATCGCGGTGACGTAGAAGGTCACGATCAAGGCGGCCAGATTGGCGATCGATGCGATGCCATAGGCGCCGATCGTAAAGGCGAAGGCTCCGAAGGCGCCGATGGGCGCAGCCTTCATCACGATGGCGACCAACTTGAACACAGCAAGACTGAGGGTCTCGAACAGATCGACCACCGGCTGGGCCCGTTCGCCCACCAACGCCAGGGCGAGGCCAAACAGGATCGACACGAACAGAACCTGCAGGATGTTGCCGGTCGAGAAGGCGCTGACCAGCGTGTCGGGGATGACGCCCATCAGGAAGCCGACGATCGTGCTGTCGTGCGCGGCCGCCGCATACTGCTCGACGGCGCCGGCGTTCAACGTCGCCGGGTCGATGTTCAAGCCATGGCCCGGACGCACCAGATTGGCGATGACCAGGCCCACGATCAGAGCCAGAGTCGAGAAGACCAGGAAGTAGGCGAAAGCCTTGGCGGCGACGCGACCGACGCTGCCAAGATCACGCATGCCGGCGATGCCGGTCACGATGGTCAGGAAAATCACCGGCGCGATCACCATCTTCACCAGTTTGATGAATCCGTCGCCCAGCGGCTTCAGGCTTTCGCCGAATGTCGGCCAGAAGTGACCGATCAAGGCGCCGAGCGCGATGGCGATCAGCACCTGGAAATACAGGTGGCGATAGAACGGCCGGCGAACGACCGGCGCGGCCTCTGACGGGACTGAGATCACGAAGGGCTCCTGATGTGCGGGGGTGATCCCGCAGTCTCCTCGATGGGCGCGATCTTCGCCACGCTCCGTTGGATAGAGCTTCCAACGAGAACCATCATCGCGAAAGCGATTGATCCAACGCCTCGATCTCTATGAAAATCAGGCACTTTCTGGAAAAGCGTGAGAATCGGTTGAGATATTTGTGCGGCTTTTCGCCCAGAAGGCTGGCCCTGTCGTGCGATTATCCGCACACTGCGAACATGCAGCATTCACCGGTTATAGGCTCGGCTCGAAAGCCTTGGCGGTCCCGTTGGCTGGTAACTACAGCGGCCTGGTTCACGGTAGCCGCCTTGGCGGCTTTCGCAGCGGGCGAGGTCGCTCGGCGTGACGCTAAGATCGAACTGGCTCGACAGACAGAGGCGGCCGCCGCCTTGCACGCGGCGGTGCTACGCAGCGAACTGGAGAAGCACCGCTCTCTGCCCCTGGCGTTGGCAAGCGATCCCGACATCGCCGCCCTGCTGAGCGCCCCGCAGACTGCCAAAGGCGATGCGGTCAACCTTAAACTGGAGACCTTGGCGCGTCAGACACGCGCCGCCGCCATCTATATCATCGACGCCAGCGGACGAACCCGCGCTGCCAGCAACTGGCGCCTGCCGACCAGTTTCGTCGGCGCCGACTACGGGTTTCGGCCTTATTTCATCAACGCCATGCGCCAGGGCCAGGCGGAGTTCTTCGCCTTGGGCACCGTGTCCGGCCGGCCCGGACTCTATCTGGCGCGACGTGTTGACGGGTCGAGCGGCTCCGCCGTGGGCGTCGTCGTGGTCAAGGTCGAGTTCGCCGCTCTCGAGGCCGAATGGCGCGCGTCGGGTGAGCCGGCCTATGTCGTCGATCCTGGCGGCGTCGTGCTGATCACCAGCGTGCCGGCATGGCGTTTCCGCACCACAGAAGCGCTGGACGAACGTCGCCGGCGGCTGACATTGACCGATCAGACGCTTCAGCCCGAGGCTTTGCGTCCCCTCCCCTTCGTAACGCCCTCCAATGATCGACCGCGTCTGATCCAGGCTCCAGTCGATGGCCGTGAGCAACGCTGGATGCATGCGGCGATCCCAACGGAAACGCCCGGTTGGACCCTGCATCTGCTGTCGCCGGATCGCGGATCCATTGGGACGGCCGTTGCAACTGCGCGGGCGCTTGCGGCCCTGATCGTCACCCTGCTGGCAGGCGTCATCGTCGTGCTCCTGCGTCGTCGCCATCAGGCCCTTGTCCGCGCCCGTGCCGAGGAAGAATCGCGGCTGGAACTGGAGAGGCTGATCGACGAACGCACCCACGAGCTTCGTAAGGCCAACGCCGCCCTAAATCGCCAGATCGAGGAACGCCGCCGAGCCGAGACCGCACGCGAACTACTGCGTGACGAGTTGGTTCAAGCCAGCAAACTCGCCGCGCTGGGGCAGATCGTCGCCAGTGTGGCGCACGAGATCAATCAACCCGTCGCCGCCATCCAGACCCAGGCAGAGACCGCCGGCGTTCTGCTTGACCGCGACGACCCCGCCAAGGCGCGTGGGGCGTTGGCGCGGATCAGCGACCTGACCCAGCGGATCGGCGCCATCACCGAGGGCCTAAGAGTCTTTTCCAGAAAGTCAGATCCCAAAATAGGCATCGTCCGCTTGGAGGATGCGATCCACGGCGCCCTGCTGCTGACGCGTGGCCGATTGGACGAGGGCGGCGTGGAATTGATCCGCGAAGGCGACGCAGACGTCACAGTGCGCGCCGACCACTTCCGCCTGGAACAGGTGATCGTCAATCTGGTCAAGAACGCCTCAGAAGCGCTTGAAGGCTGCGATCGGCCGCGACTAACGCTGAAGGTCTCGCGGGATAAGGACCGTGTTCGATTGAGCATTTCCGACAATGGTCCCGGCGTCCCGCCCGCTGTGCGCGCCCAACTGTTCACCCCCTTTGTCACCACACGCGCAAATGGCCTCGGCTTGGGTCTGGTCATCTGTCGAGATTTGATCTCCGGTTTCGGCGGCGAACTCGACTTGGTCGACGAGGACGTCGGCGCGACCTTTGTCGCCACGCTGAGGATCGCGTGATGGAATTCGCCCGCCCCACTGCCGTCGCCCTGATCGAGGATGACGCCGATTTCCGCCATGCCTTGGTCGAGCGCCTGACCTTGGACGGCTATGATGTTCGCGCTTTTCCAGGGGCCGAACCCGCGTTGAGAGCGATCGACGCCGATTTCCCGGGCGTAGTGATTACCGACCTGCGGATGCCCGGCCTTGATGGCCGCCAGTTGCTCAGCCGCCTCCAGGCTTTGGACGCGGCTCTGCCGATCATCATGATCACTGGCCATGGCGACATCACCGACGCCGTCGCAGCGATGAAGGATGGAGCCTACGACTTCGTCGCCAAGCCTTTCCCATTTGAGCGCCTTCAGGACAGCTTGAACCGCGCGCTGGAAAAGCGCGGCTTGGTCCTGGAAAACCGTCGCCTGCTGGCGATGGCGTCGGACAGCGGACAGGAACTTCCCCTGGCCGGATCGTCTCGCGCCATCACAGCCCTCCGCGCCACCATCGCTCAGATCGCCGATGCCCGGATGGACGTGCTGATCGAAGGCGAAACTGGGACAGGAAAGGAGGCCGTTGCGCGCGCCCTGCACAACGGCGGCCGGCGACGATTGGCGCCGTTCGTCGCCGTCAACTGCGGCGCCCTGCCTGACGGGCTGATCGAGAGCGAACTGTTCGGACATGAACTCGGCGCCTTCGCCGGAGCCTTGCGCCGCCGGGTCGGGCACGTCGAACGCGCGCACAACGGCTCATTGTTTCTGGACGAGGTCGAGAGCATGCCTCTGGCGGTCCAGGTCAAGATTTTGCGTGTCCTGGAAGAACGCGAGGTGCATCCGATCGGGGCCAACGAGCCCCGCGCCTTAGATTTGCGTGTACTGGCCTCGTCAAAGATCGATCTGGGCGAGGCCGCGCGCGGGGGGACCTTTCGCGAAGACCTCTATTACCGTTTGAACGTGGTGAGACTCCGCGTACCGCCTCTGCGCGAACGGCGAGAAGATATTCCCCTGCTGTTCGCCCACTTCCTTCGTCGCGCGGCGGACCGCCACGGCGTCGATATTCCCTCTATAAGCGACAGCGTAAGACGCCTGCTGGTCGAGGCCGACTGGCCCGGCAATATCCGCGAACTGGCGCATTTCGCCGAACGCGTCGCCTTGTCACTCGATGACAACACCCGCGCGCCCGATCACGGCCTAAGTCTTCCCGACCGCGTCAACAGGTTCGAAGGCGAACTGCTGCGCGACGCGCTCCAGTCCCATCGTGGGGACATATCCGCAGTGCTCGCCGAAATGCAGGTCCCGAGGAAGACGCTGTACGACAAGCTGCAGCGGCATGGCCTAAAGCCCGCCGATTTCCGCTGAGAGCGCCCCACCATATGGATCAAAGCGGTGGCGTCCCCTCGTTTCTCCGCCGAGCGGAAGAAATCTCGCTGCCTGCCCATCGGTCCCACATCTGGAAATAGAGGCCATAATTGCCGTTGAAGCGCTTGTGGTGCGCGTCGTGGTGGGTGGCGGTGATCATCCAGCGTAGCGGCGCGTGTTTCAGCCAGGACGCGGGCCAGACCTCCCGGCCCGCATGATTCAGCACGGCGGTGGCGGTCATCAGGGTCAGCAGCGCCAGCGCCACGCCCCAGTGAATCGGGATGAAGAGGGTCAGGGCCGGCAGGAACCAGGCCGTGGCGATCGCTTCAGCCGGATCGAAGGCGAAGGAGGCGAAGGCGCTGGGGTCGCGCGACCGATGATGTTCGGCGTGGGCCCAGGGGAAGATGCGCGGGTGATGCAGCCCGCGGTGGACCCAATAGTAGAAGGCGTCGTGGGCCAGCATGTAGACGATGAAGCTGACGGGCAGCCACCACAGCGGCCAGGCGTGGATTTCGTCGTAGATCGCCGTCCCGCCGCGCTTCCAGAGCTCGATGACGAATGCGGCCGGCAAGGCGTAGATCGGGCAGGCGATCAGGGACGCGATGACTTCGGCGCGGATGCGTTTCGCTGCGGGCGGCCTGTGGTTCAGCTGACGCCCCCGTCCCGCCCCGCCCCACAGCAAGCCATGGGTCACGACACCGACCAGCAGATAGCGCACGCCGATGATCAGGCTGAGCGCAAGCGTGGTGACGAACAGGTCCTTCAACATGGGCGCACAGACGGCGAAACGTCGCGCCGGGTCAAGTCGTGACGCGCGGTCCGTAAAGCGCCTATGATGGGTCATGTCCTGGCCGACGATGATCCTGCTGTTCCTCGCCACCTTTTTGGGGATGGAGGTCTTCGCCTGGGCGATGCATCGCTTTGTCATGCACGGCCTGCTGTGGACCTGGCACCGCAGCCATCATGAGCCGCACGACGACGTTCTGGAAAAGAACGACCTGTTCGCCGTGGTGTTCGCCGCCCCGGCCATCATCTTTGTGGCTCTCGGGTTGCACGTCTGGCCTTGGATGCTGCCGATCGGCATGGGCGTTACAGCCTATGGACTGATCTATTTCTTCTTTCACGACGGGCTGGTGCATCGCCGTTTCCCGACGGGGATCGCGGGCCGCTCGGGGTTCTGGACTCGACGCATTCAGGCCCACCGGCTGCATCACGCGGTGCGGACACGCGAGGGCTGCGTATCGTTCGGTTTCCTGTGGGTGCGTTCGGCGCGGGCGCTGAAAGCCGAACTGTCTCAGAAGCGCGGCGCTTCCAGCAACGGCGCCTGAGCCAGGGCGGCGAGGTCAACCGAGCCGGTGCAGAAACAGGCCAGTCTCAACTGAGCCGCCATCAGATCCAGATGATCCACCACCGCCTCGGTCGAGGTCAGCGCCGCCTCGAGCACGCCCGCCGCTTGGCCGACCAGACAGGCGCCCAGCCGGATCGCGCGCGCCGCATCCAAACCGTCACGGATGCCGCCCGACCCGATCAGATCCAGGTCCGGCGCGGCCTGGGCGCAGTCTGACAGGCTGCGCGCCGTCGGTACGCCCCAGCCGGCGAAGGGCGCGGCCAGCGCTTCCGCCCGACCGCCCGTGGCTCGCGCACCCTCTATCAGGCCCCAGTTGGTGCCGCCCGCCCCGGCGACGTCCAGTGCGGCGACGCCCATGTCTGCCAGGCGACGCGCCACCGCGCCTGACAGGCCGGCGCCCGTCTCCTTGACGATCAGACGGCCCGGGAAAGCCGTTGCAACCTTCTCGATGCCTCGCGCCACGCCTCGCCAGTCGCGATCGCCCTCGGGCTGAACGCATTCCTGCAATGGGTTGAGATGCAGGATCAGGGCGTCGGAGCCGATCATCTCCATGGCCCGCCGCGCCTCATCGACGCCATAGCCCAAGGCGAACTGCACGGCGCCCAGATTGGCCAGAATCATCGCATCCGGAGCCCGGCGTCGCAGGTCCAGCCCCAGACCCAGACCGCCGTCCGTCTCCAGCGCCACACGCTGCGAGCCGACCGCCAGAACCACGCCCAAAGCCTGGGCGGCCTCGGCCAGCCGCGCATTGATCGCCTCGGCCCGCGACGGCCCGCCGGTCATCGAACTGATCAGGAACGGCAAGGCGACCCGTCGCCCCAAAAAGCGCGTCGCCAGATCGATGGCGTCGTGATCCAGATCCGGCAGGGCGTCATGAACGAAACGGACGGCGTTCAGACCCGATGTCGTCTGGCTGACGCCTCGTCCGGCCCGCACGTGATCGATGTGTTCGTCCTTGCGCCGGATCAAGGCATCGGCGTCGGTGGACATCGCAAACGGCTCCTGGCGGGTTGCATCCGACGCGGTCGTGATGCCGTATGGCATCATAAGGGTTCGGCGCGTGGTCGCAACGCGACGTCGACGACAATGGGAGATCTGTATGGCCATCGTCGGCATCCGGCGCCAACCGCCTCTGGCGGGCGCATCCTGCGACCCCGACGATCTGCGCCTGCAGGTTCAGGCGCGTCTGGCCGACGTCGCCCCGGCGCACGACGGCCTGCTGTCCACAGCGGCCCGCGAGGCCTTGCTGGGACAGGGAAAACGCGTCCGGCCGGTGCTGGCCATGCTGGCGGCGGCGCATGTCGGCGGCGAGCCGGAAGACGCCCTGGATTACGCCTGCGCGCTGGAAATGGTCCATGCCGCGTCGCTGGTTCTGGACGATTTGCCCTGCATGGACGACGCCTCGCTGCGTCGGGGCCAACCGACCCTGCACCGTCGCCACGGCGAGAATGCGGCGGTCCTGGCGGCCGTGGCCCTGTTGAACCAAGCCACGCGTCTGGTGCTGCGGACCCCGGTGCCGGCGGAAGCGCGTCTGGCGGCCCTGGACCTTTTGACGCAGGCGATCGGCTTCGAGGGTCTGTCCGAAGGTCAGATGCGCGACTTGCGCGACGACGCGAAGGATCGCGACGAAACCGCCCTGCGCCAGATCAACGATCTGAAAACCGGCGCTCTGTTCGTCGCCACCGTGCGCGGCGGCGGCCTGCTCGGCGGCGGCGATGCGCAGGATCTGGCGCGGCTGTCGATTTTCGGCGAGGCGATCGGCTTCGCCTTCCAGCTCTGCGACGATCTGCTGGATGTCTGTTCGACCGTAGACGCCGCCGGCAAGGACGTGGGGCAGGACGACGATACCACCACCTTCGTCGATCTGTGGGGCGAATGCCGGACTCGCGCGGCGGTGCGGCAATCCTTGGCCAAGGCGGTCGAGGCCGTCGGCCATGACAGCCCCTTGGCCATCTATGTCCTGGACCTTTTCCAGCAGGCCGAACTTGGGGTCTGACGTCGCGCCGGCCTTGTCGCTGAGCGGGATCGACGCGGGCTACGATGGCCGATCCGTGCTGACCGACTTCAGCCTGAGCATCGCTGCCGGTGAGGTCTATGCGCTGCTCGGGGCGAATGGCGCGGGCAAGTCCACGGTAGCGCGTGTCGCCTCGGGTCTGCTGCCCGCTCGGCGCGGGCGTGTCGTCCTGGGCGAAGGCGGCGGACCACGCGGCCGCATCGGGCTTGCGCCGCAGGACAGCGCCCTGTTCTCGGCCCTGTCGCCGCGTGAGAACGTCGATGTCACGGCGCGGCTCTGCGGGGTGCCCAAGCGTGATCGCGGCGCGGCGGTGAACCGCGCGCTCGACCTGACCGGGTGCGGCCCGCGCGCGGACCAGCCGGTGCGCACCCTGTCCGGCGGCTGGAAACGGCGCGCCAACCTTAGCGCCGCCCTGGTCGGGCGCCCGCGGCTGCTGATCGCCGACGAACCGACGGAAGGGGTGGATGCGGCGACCCGCAGCGTCCTGTCCGTCGCCCTGCGCGAAACCGCAAAGGGCGGCGCCGGCTGCCTTCTGATCAGCCATGACGCCATCTTCGTCGCCGATACGGCCGACCGGATCGGCGTCCTGGCGCAAGGGCGTCTGCTCGTCGAAGGCGCGCCGAACGCCCTGCTCCATCGCGCCTTCGGCTCAGCCCGGCTGCTCAGCATTCGCCTGACCCGACCGGCGTCGGACCCTGCGGCCCAATGGTTCGCCCAGGCGGGGCTGACCGCGTCCGAAGACGGGCTGGAGTGGCGTCGGCTCTGCGAGGACGCGCTGGCCATCGCCCAGATGCTGGCCGCCGTCGTCGATGGCGAGGATGGCGAGGTCGCCGTGCGCCGCCCCGGCCTGGACGATCTGGTCGCACAGCTGTCGCAGGCTCCGGCATGATGGCGGTGGCGGGCGCCTTGGCGAGAGGGTTTTGGCGCGACCGCGCAGGCGTGATCCTGACCCTGCTGTTGCCGCCCCTTGTCTATCTGCTGTTCGCGGCGATCTTCAGCGCCGGCCCACGGGGCGACATCGACACCACCGTGGTTCTGCATGACGCAGCGCGCACGCCCGCGACGGCGGCGATCCGCGAGGCGGTGTCGAAGGACATGGGCGATCGTCTTCGCATCGTCGACGATCGCGAGGCCTTCAACCGCGCCGTCATCGACGGTCGCGCCGACGCGGGAATACTGATCCGTCCCTCGCCGCAGGGACCGCCAAAACTGGTGATCGTTTCCGCCGCCGGCCGGGACGTGGCGGCGTCGGCGCTTCAAGCACGGCTGGAACCGATGGCCGCCGCCCTGTCGGGGCAGATCGCACGACCCGCGCCGCGCGTTCAGACCCTGCAGATCGGCCCCCAGGGTGATGTGCAGGCGACCTATTATGCGGGCGCGGTCAGCGTCATGTTCGTTTTCTTCGCCGCCATGCACGGGGCCATGGGCGGGTTGGACGAGCGGCGATCCGGCCTCCAATCACGCCTGGCGCTGGCGCGCGGCGGCCTGGGGCCCATCCTTGTCGGGCGGGCTGCCTGGCTGACGGCGGTCGGCGTGATGCAGTCGGCGGCGGTCTTCGTCGCCGCCTGGGTCAAACTGCCCGCCCTGGAGCTTTGGCAGATGGCGGCGGCGGCGGTCACCGCCTTGGCGGTCGGTTTCTGCGCCGCCGGCCTGGCCTTGGCCCTGACGACGGCGTGTCGATCGCGTGAGCAGGCCCAGCCGCTGACGACCTTCGTAGTCCTGCTTCTGGCCGCTCTGGGCGGATCGATGGCGCCGCGCTTTTTGATGCCCGAGGCCTTCCGCGACCTCGGCTGGATCACGCCTCACGCCTGGGCCATCGAGGCCTATCAGGCCGTGATCTGGCGCGGCGAGTTCACCTCGACCGTCCTCGCCGCCTGGGCGGTCATGGCCGGTCTGGGCGCAAGCGGCCTTGCGGTCGCCCTGATGTTGGAGCGGCGGCGCGCCGCCCGCTGATCGTCAGACGTGGGTCCACAAGGCCGGGCGCGGCGGCGGCTCGCGCCAGGCGTCCAGCGTCTTGCACCACAGGGCGATCAGACCACCCCGCCCCAACAGCATCAGCTTGCCCGCCTTGTCGACCGAGGTCCGCCCGTCCCAGGCGCTCACCCCGGCGCGCGACACATGGCGGCCGATCGAACGATAGACGCCGCGCGCCGTCGCGATGGCCCAGGCTGAACGCGGGTTCAGATCGCGCAACCCCCACCGCGCCGAGGCGTAGAAGGGCTCGGCCGCCGCTACCAGACGCTGCGCCGTCTTGGCCACGGCGGCGCGGTGCTGGGGCTGATCGACCTGATCGCGCGGCACGCCCGCCTCGTCCAGCCAGGCGCCGGGCAGATAGACGCGGCCGCCCCTCGCATCCTCGACCACGTCGCGAGCGATGTTCGTCAGCTGGAACGCCAGACCCAGGTCCTGGGCGCGTCGCAGGGTCGGCGCATCGTCCACGCCCATGATCCGCGCCATCATCACCCCGACGACGCCGGCGACGTGATAGGCATAGTCCAGCGTGTCCTCCAGCGTGTCGTAACGCCGGCCGACCACGTCCATCTCGAACCCCTGCAACAGGTCCATCGCCTCATCGGCTGGAATGCCGTGACGCATGGCGACACGCTGGAAGGCGGTGAAGACCGGGTCCGTCTGCGGCTCGCCGGCCAGGGCGGCAGCGGTGCGCAAACGCAGTTCGTCCAGCTTCTCGCCGGCCAGCACCGGATCGATGCCGACCGCGCCGTGGCCCAGCACCTGGCCGTCGATCTCGTCGTCGCAGTGCCGGCACCAGGAATACAGCATCCAGGCGTCGTCCCGGATCGCCGCCGGGAACAGGCGCGCGGCGGCGGCGAAGCTCTTGGACCCTTGCTCCATCGACTGGCGGCTGTGATCCAGGACGGCGTCAGTCATGCCGGCTGCCTCGCATCCTCGATCATCAGGGCGGCGGTGGCCTTGGCCGATCCGACCACGCCCGGCACGCCCGCGCCGGGATGGGTGCCGGCGCCCACAAAATACAGGTTGGGGATCTGGTCGTCGCGGTTATGAACCCGGAACCAGGCGCTCTGGGTCAGGATCGGCTCCAGCGAGAAGGCCGAACCCTGGTGGGCGTTCAGCTGGTCGCGGAAATCGACCGGCGTGAAGATGCGGCAGGTCTCCAGGTCGGCCGTCAGGCCGGGGATGTAGCGTTCTTCCAGATAGGCCAGGATCCGGTCGCGATAGCGCGGCCCCTCGACCTCCCAGTCGATGTCCGCCGAGGCCAGGTGCGGCACGGGCGCCAGCACATAGAAGGCGTCGCAGCCTTCCGGGGCCAATGACTGATCGGTCCGCGTCGGCGCGTGCAAATACAGCGAGAAGTCGTCGGGCAGATTCGGCCCCTTGAAGATCTCGGCGATCAGTTCGCGATAGCGCGGCCCGAACAGCACTGTGTGGTGGCGCACCTCCGGGTGGACGCGCTTCAGGCCGAAATAGATGACGAACAGCGACATGGAGTGACGTCGCGACGCCAGCTTGGCACCCTCCTTCTGACCGCGCGGTTCCTGACCCAACAGGCGCTGATAGGTGTGAACCACGTCGGCGTTGGAGGCCACCATGTCGAAGGCCAGCGTCTCGCCGTTCACCACCACGCCGGTCGCGCGACCGCTCGCCATGGTGATGCGCTCGACCGGACTGTTCAGCCGAACTTCACCGCCCAGATCCTTGAGCAGACGCACCATGGCCTGGATCAGGGCGCCGGTGCCGCCACGCGGGAACCACACGCCCCAGCGCCGCTCCAGCGCATGGATCAGCGCATAGATCGACGAGGTCGCGAACGGATTGCCGCCGACCAGCAGGGAGTGGAAGCTGAACGCCTGACGCAGGTGCTCGTCCTGAATATAGCTGGCGACCTTGTCATAGACAGACCGCCAGGCCTGCAGCCGCATCAGCTCCGGCGCCGCCTTGACCATGCTGGCGAAGTCTAGGAACGGCACGGCCCCCAGCTTCAGATAGCCTTCCTTCAGAAGGTCCTGCGAATAGGCCAGGAACTTGCGATAACCGTCCTTGTCGGCCGGATTGCGCGCCACGATCTGGCGGTCCAGCTCATCCTGATCGTTGACGTAGTCGAAGACATCGCCGTCTTCCCAGCACAGCCGATAGAAGGGCGCGACCGGCAGCAGTTCGACATAGTCCGACAGCTTGCGCCCGCTGACCTCGAACAGTTCCTCCAGCGCCGACCGGTCGGTGATGACGGTGGGACCGGCGTCGAAGGTGTACCCCTTGTCCTTGAACACATAGGCCCGGCCGCCCTCCAGATCGCGGGCCTCGAACACCGTGGTCTGAATGCCCGCCGACTGCAGCCGTATGGCCAGCGACAAGCCTCCGAAGCCCGATCCGATTACTGCAGCCCGCATCACGCACGTCCTCTTTCGACCAGACAGGTCAGTGCGGCGCCGATCGGCACCGGGGGTTTTCCGCTCAGGATCCGCGCCTTGTCGGCGAGGGTGGATCCCGCGGCATAGAAGCGTTCGACCAAAGGCTGGGGCAGACGATAGAACCGCTCCAGCACCTTGTATCGTTCATCGGGCCGCGCCGCACGGAATAGCATCCGGTTCAGCAACCGATAGAAGCTTCGTCCGGCCCATACGTCATGCGCATGGCGGCGGATGTCTTCGGCGACGGTCGCCGGCTCGAAATCCCGCGCCAACCGGTCGGCCAGGCGCACGGCGTCCGGCAGGGAATAGCCGGTGGTCGGATGAAACAGCCCGGCGCGCAAGCCGCTGAGCGCCGCCAGTCCCATCCGCGACAAATGCGCCCCGATGTCGCCGTCGAGCGCCACGGGCAGGACGCCGTCCTCCTCGCGCAACACCGTATCGATCTTCCAGCCTTGCGCGCGGGCGTAATCCAGCACGCCCTGACGGAACGACTCGCGATCCAGCGCATCGCCGTCGGTGTAGCGCGTATCCTCGATCAGCAGCGTGCGATCATCGAACGGCAGGGTGTAGAGAAACCGGTAGTCCCCGGCCTGATCGACACAGGCGTCCATGACGATGGGCGTGGTCAGACCGTGCGGCGCCGCCAGCCGCACTTCCAGCCCGACGAACTTCTGAAAACCCAGCGCCAGATCCGGTGTCGCGGTCGGCCCGCGCCCATCGATCACCGCCTTGGCGCTCAGACGCCGCCCATCAGAAAGCACCGCTTCGGTCGGCGACACAGAGGCGACCGGCGCACCCAGCATGATCCGACCGGGCAAGGCCCCCTCGACCACCGCCGCGAACCGTTCGGCCGTGACGCTGCAATAGGGCGTCGACAGCGCGCGTTCGAACTGGGGAAAATGGACACTGTATCCCGGCCAGCGATGCACCACCAAGGGCGCGATCCAGTCGCGCTGCGCCTGCGTCAGGTCGCTGTCGAAGAAGGACCAGGTGTGGACCCCGCCCAGGGTCTGCGCCGCCTCGACGATTCGCACATCCAGATCAGGACGGACCTGTGACAGCCGCAGCGCCAGCAGGCCATTGGCCAGGCCGCCGCCGACCAGCAAAAGGTCCGGCGCGGAATTGTCAGAGGCGTCGACCTGCATTCCAGACAGGTGGCACGCGCGGACGCATGCGGCAAGCGAACAGGATGCTTACCGGGCCGCAATGCGCTAAGTGTCGCGCCATGTCCGCCGTCACGCCAATGTCACGGGTCGTCCCGAACCAGACCCTGATCGGCCTGACGCTGGCTGGCCTGATCGCGGCGGCCTGGCTGAGCCTGCATATCTACGGCGTCTATTTTCATCGCTGGACGATCTGGAGCGTCCTGACCGTTCCGCTGATCGTCGCCGTCCAGACCTGGCTGTCCGTCGGCCTCTTCATCGTCGCCCACGACGCCATGCACGGATCTCTGGCGCCGGGCCGCCCCCGGCTGAACACCGCGATCGGCAGCCTGGCGCTGGCCCTCTACGCCGGTTTTCGGTTCGCGCCCTTGAAGACGGCCCACCACGCCCATCACGCCGCGCCCGGCACGGCGGACGATCCCGATTTTCACGCCGACGCCCCCCGCGCCTTTCTGCCCTGGTTCTACGGCTTCTTCCGCACCTATTTCGGCTGGCGAGAACTGGCCGTCCTGACGATTCTCGTGGCCGTCGCCGTGCTGATCCTGGGCGCCCGCATGCCCAACCTTCTGGTCTTCTGGGCCGCGCCCGCCCTGCTCTCGGCGCTTCAGTTGTTCACCTTCGGCACCTGGCTGCCTCACAGGCATACCGACGAAGCCTTCCCCGATCATCACAACGCCCGCACCAGCCCTTTCGGCCCGGTCCTGTCGCTGCTGACCTGCTTCCACTTCGGCCGCCACCACGAACACCACCTGACCCCCTGGAAGCCCTGGTGGCGTCTTTTCAGCTAGGCGTCCATGGCGGTCGTTTTCAACGGCGACATGCCGCGCGAAGCCAACTGACCCTTTGCGCGGCGGGTGGCTGCTTTCTGCCCATATTCTGAGAGGAATGGCGGAGACGGAGGGATTCGAACCCTCGGTACCCCTTACGGGGTACGACGATTTAGCAAACCGTTGCCTTCAGCCACTCGGCCACGTCTCCTGCGAGGGCGTCGATAGCGGAGGCTGATGCGTCGCGCAATCCGGTTCGAGAGAAAGCGTCCACGTTAACGCGACATAGAGGCCGAAGCGGCAGTATCGCGGCCATCTTTCGCCCCCCGGATCGCTGCTGGATCGCCTGTTGCTCGACCGCCCCGCCAATCTCGCCGCCGACACGCCGCTGAAGAGCCGGCCGTCGCGTGGGCCGTTCCGCCCGGAGATCTGGCTGAATGCGCGCGAGCGATCGTCCGTGCGGCTGTCGGCGCATTATTTTCGGCTGATCGACGTGTTGATGGTCTGCGGGCTGGCGTTCAGCGCGGTCCTGGCGATCCAGCCGACAGGTCTGGCCTCGATCACGGTCGGCGACGCCGCGCCCGTGGTCGTGGGCGCCGTTTTGGTGCTCGTGCTGATGCGCGCGCTTCAGCTTTATCGATTCGGGCGCGACACGCCCTGGCCTCTGCACCTGGCAGGCGTCGCAGGCGTGGGCGTCGTCTCGGCCAGCGTGGCGCTCGTGCTGGGTTGGCTGCTGGACCGCCCGGCGCTGGACGTCATTGCGCCCTGGGCGCTGACGACGACGGCCGTCCTGGCGCTGTTGCACGGCCTGTGGCTGGTCGTCATTGCGCGGTGGCGTCGGCTGGGCGTGCTGTCGCCCAACATCGTCATCGTCGGCGCGACCCGAAACGCGCGACGTCTGATCGAACAGGCGTTGGAGCGGCGCGATATGAATGTGCTGGGCGTGTTCGACGACCGCTTGGCCCGGTCGCCCGACAGCGTCGCCGGCGTGCCGGTGCTGGGGACCGCCAAGGCTCTGTTGACCCACCGGCTGACGCCCTATGTCGATCGGATCGTGTTGGCCATCGATCCCGAAGCGGGTCAGCGCGTGCGCGACCTGACGCAGACCTTGAACGCCCTGCCCAATCCGCTGACGGTCCTGGTCGATTCGGAGTTGGGACGCGACGGGGTGCTGAACAGGCTCGCCAATGCGCCTCTGGCTTCCCTGGACGGTCCCGTCGATCCCGACAGGCGAGCCTTCAATAAGCGGATGCAGGATTTGCTGATCGGCGCCGTCGCCCTAGTCGTCGCTGCGCCCGTCATGGCCCTAGTCGCGCTGGCGGTGAAGCTGGACAGCCCAGGCCCCGTCTTCTTCCGCCAGCGCCGCCATGGCTTCAATCACGAGACTATCGTGGTGTGGAAGTTCCGCTCCATGCGCCACGCCGCCGCCGATGCGACCGCCAGCCGCCAGGTCTGCGCCGACGATGACCGCGTGACCCGCGTGGGTCGCTTTATCCGCGCCACCAGCCTGGACGAACTACCCCAGATCTTGAACGTCCTTTCGGGCGAGATGTCCCTGGTCGGTCCCCGCCCCCACGCCATCGGCATGAAGACCGGCGAGACCGAATCCGCCCTGCTGGTCGCCGAATACGCCCACCGCCACCGCATCAAGCCGGGCATGACCGGCTGGGCCGCCATCAAGGGCTCGCGTGGACCGGTCGATACCGAGGCCCAGGTGCGCGAGCGCGTCCAGCTGGACATCGAATATATCGAGCGCCAGTCCTTCTGGCTGGACCTGTGGGTCATCGCCGTCACAATCCCCGTTCTGCTGGGTGACCGGGCGGCCGTGCGTTGAGCGAGAAGCGCATGTTCTGGCGCGGCGTCTGGGGCTATCTGCCGGCCCAGATCGTCCAGGGGGTCGTCGGTTTTCTGACGATCTTCGTCTTTACGCGCCTGCTCAGCGCAGAAGACTTCGGCCATTACGCCCTGGCGTTTTCGGTGACGACCCTGGCCCACACCGTGACCTTCACCTGGCTGGAGGCGTCGATGGCGCGGTTCTGGGCGGCCGAGCGCACGCCCGAGGGCATGGCGACCCATTTCGCCAGTCTGTACCGCACATCCTTCGCCATCATCGCCGTCTTCACCCCGATCGCCGCCCTGATCGTCTGGCTGGCGCCGCTGACGCCGGCGTTCAAGATCGCCGTCGCCTTCGGCCTGGCCGGCGCGCCGGTGCGCAATCTCGCCAAGCTGGCGCAGGAGCGGTATCGTGCGGCGGGCGAGGTTTCGAGATCCGCGGCCGTGGACATCGGGATCGCCGTATTGGGGTTCCTGGTCGGGGCCGGGTTCGCCCTGGCGGGCGCCGGCGCCGCATCGCCCCTGCTGGGTCTGGCCATCGCGCCCCTGTTCGCCCTGCCCTTCATCCTGCCGGGCGAGTTGCGTCAATCGACGGGCGGAACCGTGGATCGCACGCGGCTGAAAGCCTACGCCCTCTATGGCTATCCCATCGCGGCGTCTCTGACGCTGGCGCTGGTGCTGGCCTCGACCGATCGGTTCCTGCTGGCCGCCTTCATGGATGCGGCGGCGGTCGGCGCCTATCACGCCAGCTACAGCCTGGCGAACCGGACACTGGACGTCATCTTCATCTGGCTGGGTGCAGCGGGCGCACCGGCGATGGTCATGGCGCTGGAGCGCGGCGGGCGTGAGGCTTTGCGCCAGACCGCCATTGAACAGGGCTCGACCCTGATCCTGATCGGCCTGCCCGCCGCCGTCGGCCTGTCGCTGGTCGCGCGGCCGCTGGCGGACTTGATGATCGGCCAGGATTTGCGCGCGGCCGCTGCGCTGGTGACGCCATGCATCGCCGCCTCGTCCTTCCTGTCGGGCATGATCGCCTATTATTTCGGTTTCGGCTTCACGCTTGGAAAAAAGACCGGCCTGCTGTTGGTGACGATGGCGATCCCGGCGCTTTGCAACGTGGCGCTGAACCTGGTCTTGATCCCCCGCATGGGCGTGACGGGCGCGGCCGTCTCGACCGCCGCCAGCTTCGCCATCGGCCTGATCGCCTGCATCCTGCTGAGCCGCCGCGCCATCGCCCTGCCGATGCCGTGGGAGGCCCTGATCCGTTGCGGGATCGCCTCCGCCGTCATGGCCGGGTTCGTCTGGATGCTGCCGCCCATCGGCGGGTTCCTGGAACTGATGCTGGATGCGAGTGTGGGCGGCCTCGTCTATGCCTTCGTGGCCCTGACGCTGAACGCCGCCGGGGTGCGTGACGTGCTCATGCGCCTGATCCGCGCGCGCCGGAGCGTGACGGCATGAGCGCCCAGATCCACGACAACGCCGCCTGGTCTCAGGCTATGCCGACGATCTCGGTCCTGATCCCCTTCCTGCGCGACGATCCGCAAGAACTGCTGCGTCAGCTAAACAGCGAGGCCCCGGCCCTGTCCGGCGCGGTCGAGTTGATCCTGCTGGACGACGGCACAGCCGACGCTGATCTGACGACCCGGCTTCAAGCGACCATCGACGCCGTGCATCTGCCCATCCGCCTCATCACGCTGGCGACCAACCAGGGCCGCGCCAAGGGCCGCAACCGCCTGACCACCGCAGCGCGGGGCGAGGCCTATCTGTTTCTCGACAGCGACATGCGGCCAGATACGGCGGTCTTCCTGCAAAGCTGGCTGCGACTGGTCACCGACAGCGCGCCCGCCGTCGCCTTTGGCGGCTTCTCGCTGGATCAGGCGCCGACCGACGCGCGTTTCGCCGTTCACCGCGCCCTGTCCGGCGCCTCGGAGTGCCTGCCGGCGTCCCAGCGCACCCTGACGCCCGAGAAATACGTCTACACCTCCAATCTGCTGGTGCGCCGCGACGTCTTCACTGCCGAGGCCTTCGATCCCGGTTTCAGCGGCTGGGGCTGGGAGGACGTGGAGTGGGCCATGCGCGTCTCGCGCCGCTTTCCCGTCGTCCACATCGACAATCCCGCCACCCATATGGGCCTGGATACGGTTGAGGATCTCGCGCGCAAGTTCGACCAGGGAGCCGGCAACTTCGCCCGCGTCGTCGCCCTGCACCCCGCCATCGTCCAGACCTATCCCAGCTACAAGGCTGCGCGCGCCCTGAAACGCCTGCCCGCCCTGCCCCTGGCGCGCCGCCTGATGAAACAGGCCGCCCTGACCACGGCCCTGCCGATCAAGGCCCGCGCCTTCGCGCTCAGGCTCTACCGCGCCGCCGTCTATGCGGACGCCGTCTGACCATGCGCGATGTCGCCGTCATAATCCCGACCCTGCGCCGCCCCGACAGCTTGGAGCGGGCCTTGCGCTCCGTCTTCGGACAGACCGGATCGCTGCAGCGCGTCGCCGCCATCGTCGTCGCCGACAATGACCCCGACGGATCGGCCGCGCCCCTGATTGAGCGCCTAAGCGCTGAGGCGCCCGTGCCTCTGACCTATGCCCACGCCCCCATCCCCGGCGTGGCGACGGCGCGCAACGTGGGCCTGTCCGCCACCGACGCGACCCTGATCGCCTTTCTGGACGACGACGAAGCCGCCTCTCCCGGCTGGCTCGCCGCCCTGCTGAGCGCCCAAACCCACACCGGCGCCGATGTCGTCTTCGGCCCCATTCGCGGGCGGGTGCCGGAAAACACCGGCTGGACCACCGCCTATCTGGAGCAGTTCTTTGGCCGCGACGGCCCGCGCGAGACCGCCTTGACCGACGACATCCACGGCTGCGGCAACAGTCTGATGGTGCGCGCGACCGCCCTGCCCGGCGAGGCCCCGTTCGATGTCGCCATGAACGAGACGGGCGGCGAGGACGACCGCCTATTCACCGCCCTGTCGGCACGCGGCGGTCGGTTCGGCTGGGCGGCCGAGGCTTGGGTGGACGAGTTCGCCCCGACGCCCCGCGCCACGCTGAACTACGCCCTGACCCGCGCCTTCGCCTATGGCCAGAGCCCGACCCAGATGGCCGCCGACCGCCGCGACTGGCCCGGCGTCGTAAAATGGATGGTGGTCGGACTGGCCCAGACCGGGATTTGGGGCGCCGCGTCGCTTCTGGCCGCCCTCCTGCGCCGCCCAAACCGCGCCCACAGCTACGACCGCTGCGCGCGTGGTCTCGGCAAGGTCTTCTGGACCAAAGGCTTCGAGCCGAAACTCTACGGCGCGGCGATGCTGAGGCGCCCTACGCTCTGATCAGCGGATCGGCATGTAGCGGCAGGTGAAGTCTGGATCGCCGCTCATCAGACTGGGCTTGAGGTGGATGTAAAGACGTTCGGCGCCTGCAACGTCGTCCAGCGCGAACGCCTGTTCGGCCTCGTACATCTCGTCCCGGTGCGCGTCGGTCCAACCCTTGGCCAGTTTGATGGCGCGCGCCTTGGCCGCCGGCAGGCTGTCGGCGACGACGAAGACATTGCGGTGCTGCTCGGCGAAGGCGACGCCATCATAGCCGCCCAGGTTGACGTAGTAGAGCTTTTCCTTGCCCTCATAAGGCTTCGGCGACAGGCTGACCTCATAGCCGTCCGCTTGCGAAATCTCCGACCAGCAATCGATGTGCAGCGTCCCTTCGCGTCCCCACCACTGCGCCAGCAAGGCGTCTTTCGTCGCTTCGATCGTGGGGGCGACGAGGAACCGCATATCGTGCACCTCGATATTCGCGCCGGGGTGCTCCCCGCCGATATAGATCGCAAACAGCTTCATTCGTCCTCGCGTCAGGCCGCCGTATCGGCGTGATCGACCGCAGGCTTTGCGGTATTCAGGATCAACGCCAGTCGCCGACCGACGATCCCGCCCATTTCGTGCGAACTGGTGATCCCTTGCGCGAAGGGATGCCGCCCCATGATGAACGGCAGGCTGAGACAGAACAGCCGATCCGTCGGCAGGGGCGCATCGACCGGCCGGAACAGGTCATCAACAGCAATCCCCCGGACCACGTCGGGCGCATCGTTGGCGACCTGATCTCGAACGATCCCCTGCTCGAGAAGCGACAGGAAGGGAAACTGGATGCCGCTCAGGGCCGCCTGACCCGTCGCCTCGATGAAGATCGGGAAATGGCGGGTCGTATCGCCGATGGTCACGCGCGCGCCGCCTTCAGGACAGCGCGTATCGACGTCGTGATCGTCGCCCAAGGCGATGACGTCCAGCCGCCCGGCGGCGTGCAACGCCAGCATCCGCTCGATCGATTCATGCGGTACCCCGGCGTAGATATCGACGAAGATCGGCTTGAAGGCGCGGCTGAACCGCTCGAACTCGGCGCTGTCCAGATGCGGCACGATGACGGCGACAATCTCGTGCATGCGCAGGATGCCGTCGCGCCAGGCCACCGTCACCTGTGCGGCATGGTTCGCCTGCGCCTCCTTCAGGTTCGCGGCGGCCCAGACAAACGGATCAACCGCCGCGCGCCGAGCGAAATAGGCCTCGGCGAAGGTTTCCAGCGTCGCATCATGTAGTCCCGTCTCGGCGGCGTAGTCGGGATCCAGATGGATCAGCTCGGCTCGAAACAGGTCGAACACGGCGTCCAGCAGTCCATCGGGACCGCACGCCACAGCTCCAGCGACAGCCTCGGGCGTGCAATAGGTCAGCGGCCCATGCGGCAGCGGAAAATAGAAGTCCGCCTCGGGCAGCAGCCCCTTTCGCGACATCATGGCGATGTGAAAATCTTCGGTATCCGGCGCAGGCTGATAGATCAGCCGATCATCCTGCCGAACGAAGTCCCCGTGCGACGTGGCCAAGGCGACGGCCGCATCGATGGCCGTCAACGACGACCCCCGAACGCCGATGCGTGTCGCCGGAACATCCGCGAGGTCGGATGCAGGCCATGGGCTGAGGAAATATCCGGGCTGCGCGTCCGGCCGCGACGGCCACTGGTGACCCGTCGCCAGAACCACATGGTCGAACACAGCCCTGGCGATCTTCCGCGACGGCGGCGATGTGAAGGTCAGTTCGATCCCATCCCTGCGGTTCGCCGCATCGATGACCCGGCATCCCGTCCGCACATTGATATCGACGCCCTTGGCGCGAGCCTGCTGAACCAGGGTGGCGAACTGACTTTCGAAGTACCGCCCCAGGGCAACACGTGGAACGAACGTGCGCTCATCGAGCGACGCCCCATCCACTTCCAGCTCTGCCAGTTCGGCGGGCGTTCGTGCCGACAGCCAGTCGGCCAGCGTCTCCTGCAACGGCGGGATCTCTATGCTGGCGATATTCGACAGCATCGCCGGATCGTTCCAGTATGGGCTGTAGGGGCTGCCGCAGCCAGCCGTCTCGCGCGCCTCGAACACTGTGACCCGCGCCGAAACGACGCCTTGGGACAGCAGGGCATGGAGGGCGTAAAGCGTCGTCGGCCCCGCGCCGACAAATGCGACGGACTTTGTCATGGCCACACAATGCGCGACGCACGCAAAGGCGCCGCATCCGCGCTCGATTTCGACGCAACCGCTTCATTTTCCATTAGAATGTGCGGAATCGGACGCCGGAAACGTCACCTCAGAAGCGATTTCAGCCCATCAGCCGTTGCAGGAAACCCGGCGCCTTGTAGGTCGAGCGGTTCATGACCACGCCGGCGATCTTGCCGCCGACGGCTTCGATCTCGTCGCGCAGAATGACGGGCGCATGGGCGGCGGTGCTTTCAGCCGCAATGACCAGAACCGTCATGTCCACGAAGGGCGCCAGGATGATCGCCATGTCGTTGCGGTCGGCGGCCGGCGCGTCGATGACGATGGTGTCGGCGTGGGGCCGCAACGCCTCCCAGTAGCGGGGCTCTCCGACCGCCTCGACCCGGTGCCCGGACCGCAGCGCCTCCATGTGGAAGTGCGTGACCCACAGGCGGCCGCCCAGGCAAGACCGCGCCGTCAGCAGCCGCGAATCCGGCACCGGCTTGCCGTCGCGCCCGGTCACGCGCGGCGTCACGGCGTAGAAGCTTGAGCCGTCTGGCGAGCCTTGCGCGGCCTTGCCGACCTGACCGAAACGATCCGGCTCGGCCGACACCGTCTCCAACTGCCCCTGCTGGGCCAGATCGCCGTCGATCAGCCAGACGGGTTTGCGCGCCCGCACCGCCGCCAATCGCGCGAACTCTCGCGCCACGGTCGAGACGCCCTCTCCGGTGACGGCGGACGCGAACTGGATCACGTGCGCGCGGTGCGCCGGCGCCGGTCCCAGCGTCGCCCAAAGGCCCGCCATTTCTGAAGTCAGATCGACCATCGAATCGCCAAGGCGCTCCCTAAGCCCTCAGCCTAGCACGAGTTTCGCTAGGCCGCCTTGGCCGGCGCGACGGCGAGAACCGGCATGTCCAGGGTGCGGCTGACCGAGGCCGGGGTCGTGAAGCCGCGCCGCGTGAACACGCGCAGCAGGCCGACGCACAGGGCGGTGAAACCGGCGAACAGGAAGACCGCCGCCAGCAGCGGGATCTTCAGGCTCTTGCCCGTCGCCGGCGGCTGAGCGCGTTCGATGACGGTGACATTGTCGGCGCCGGCGGCGACCAAGGCGTTATCGGCGCGGCTCTGGGTCTCGCGCTGCTGGAATTCGCGTATGGAGGCGCTCAGCACTTCGCGATTGCCGGCCAGGGTCGTGTTCTCGGACTCCAGCGCGGTCAACCGCGCCTGTCGCGAACGGATATCGGCTAGCTGCCGGTCAAGGACCGCCAGACGCGCCGCCAGCGAGTCGCGCTCGGCCCGGGTGTTGATCCGCGTCGTCTCCAGCTCGGTCCAGACCGGGTTCGGCCCGGTGCGGACCTCCTTGGCCCCAACGGCCGTGCCGGTCGCGACATAGGCCTGCAGCTGATTGATCCGCGCCTCGATGTCCTTCACCGGTTGGGCGTCGGGCTGATAGCGCGACAGCAGCTGCTCGCGCTCGGTGCGGAGTTGCAGCACCTGGTCCTGGGCCGAAATGTTCAAATCCTGCTGCAGCGCCACCTCCGCCGGAGTTCCCGCCTGCTGCGCGATCAGGGTGTTCAGCCGCTGGGCGGTCTGGTTCAGCTGGCTCTGCGTTGACATCCGGTCAGTGAAGACCGTCTGATAGGTCGCCGCCAGCGTCGCCTTGGCCGCCGTGAAGTCGCCGATGTCATTGGACGCCAGGAAGGCCTCGTAGGCGCGGTCCGCGTTGCCGAGTTCATCCTCGAAGGCGATGCGCTGGCTGGCGATGGCCGGCGTCTTGTCCTGGAAGACTTCGCGGCGATAGATCAGATATTGCTCAATGATCGTGTTCAGGACCCGGGCCGCGCGTTCGGGATCGTCGGCCTTGTAGGTCAGATGGATGACCGCGCTGCCCGGCGCCGTAGCGACGCCCAGGCCGCCGCCGACGGCCTTCAGCGCAGCGGACCGCGCGGCCTGCGGACTGCCCTTGGGCGGCTCGCCCAAGATGGCGGCGGGGCCCAGAGCCTCGACCACCTTCTGGCGAACAGCGCTTGAACCCAGGATGGCGGCTTCGGAGTTGGCGACCTCGTCGCCCTGCGGCGCCTGGCCCCGCTCGGCCGTGCCGACGCGCGGCTGATAGACGTATTCCTGGCCCACGCCTGCAAAGACCGAGCCGGTGGCCGTGTAGCTCTTCTTCAGCGTCATGGCGGCGGCGAACCCCAGCCCGAGGATCACCACGAAGACGACGATCATCAGCAGCAGTTCGCGGAACAGCAGGCCGATCACGTCCAGAACGCCGTAGCGCGGCCTCGTGGTGACGTGTGCGGTGGAGCGCATCGGGCGGGCCGAATCCCTTGAAAGGCGTGTGGTCTTCACCCTTCGCCCACCGGCGTTAACTGATGGTTACCCATAACCGGCGAGGTTGGCTCAAATCCCACGTCGAGGCCGACCGATTCCCATGCTGACCGATCGCCGCCTGTTTCTGCTGACCCTGGGTTCAGCCTCCATCGCCGCGTCGCTGGCGGCCTGCGGCGGCGCCGGCGGCGCTGGCGATCCTCGGCGCGTCGACCGGTCGCCCTACGACGCGCTCGCCGGCCTGCCCTTCGCCCCTTGGACGGACCAGGAGCCGGAATATCTGCTGTATCCCGGCGACGAGATCGAGGTGGCGACGCCGACGGCTTCGGAATTGACACGCACGCTCAAGGTCAGTCCCGACGGCCGTATCGCCCTGCCCCTGATCGGATCGGTCATGGCGGCGGATCGCACCCTGCCGCAGCTTCAGCAAGTCATCTCGACGGCCTATGCGACCCAGTTGGTGCGCCCTGTTGTCGAGGTCACCCTGCGCCAGGCCGGGCCGATCCGCGTCTGGGTCGACGGCGAAGTGCGCAACCCGGGGGTCTTTGAAATGATCGGCGATCTGGACGCCTATCAGGCGGTGATCCAGGCCGGCGGCTTCGCACCGACCTCGCGTCAGGACAGCGTGGCCCTGATCCGTCGAGGGCCTGGCGGTTCGCGCATGATGCGTGTGGTGGACCTGCGTCCGCGTCGCGGCGAGGTGGTGGCGTTGCGGCGTGGCGACATCGTCTTCGTGCCGCGTTCGACGCTGGGCGAACTGGCGGCCTTCTTCACCCAGGTGCGCGCCGCCCTGCCCATCGGCTTCAGCTATTCGATCAACGGATCGAACGGCAACGGCTACGCCCAGTTCTAACTGGTCGATCAGGCGACCAGCTGAACCACGCCCTGGTCGATGTAGCGTCGCGCGGCCTTCTGGGCCTCGGCGATCTCCTCGCGTTCCATCTCCAGGCTCATCTCGCGGCGATAGACGCGCGCTTCGATCGAACCCTTCATGGCCGCCAGGTTGAAGATCATGTGGGCCGACACCCGGTCCATCGGACAACCGCCCGATCCGGCCGAGTACATCATGCCCAGTTTGAACAGGTCGTCGCCGGACATGTCCGGGGTCGGCAGGGGCAGACCGTCGTCGTTGGCCTGCAGGTCGTGCGCCATTTCTTGCGCGTTCATCACCGTATCTCCTCAACGGGCGCCCTTCTGGGCCCGTCTCTGAGACGCCATCAAATACCGGTGGTTTGAAGTTAAAGTTAACGGCGAAAGGCCTTGCGCGGACTTTTCAGTAAAGCAGAAATGAATACTTCCAACGGAATTCAGACCTAGGAAATCTCTGATAAATCTCTCGTTTACGCCTCGCCGGCGCGGCCTACGCGCGCTACGCAAACCTGACGGGATCGTTCAGCGGGCATTCAGGCGCGAAATCCGACCTTGCTCATCATTAACGGGTCGGATCGGCACATCCGTCGGCGGCCCAGAATGGAGCACGAAGATGAACCGCCTCACCAAGGCCGCCGTCGTCGCCCTCGCCCTGTCGACCACGGCCGTGCCGATGCTCGTCCAGGCCCAGGACCGCGACCGCCGCGAGTATCGTCAGGATCGTCGTGACGACCGTCGCGACTTCCGCCAGGAACGCCGTGAAGATCGCCGCGACTGGCGCGACGGTCGCTACGACAGCCGCCAGGACTATCGTCGTGATCGACGCGACGACCGCCGCGACTATCGCGCCGAACGCCGGGACGACCGGCGCGATTGGCGCAATGACCGCTGGGACCGCAACAACAGCAACTGGTGGCGCGGCCGCTCGGACTTCCGTGGCTACAACGGTCCGCGCGCAGGCTACTGGTACGCCCCCAGCTATGGCTACTATCGGGTCGAGCCGCGCTACAGCAACTATCGCTGGCGCACCGGCGGTTATCTGCCCTACCAGTATCGCAACTACTATGTCCGCGACCCCTATGTTTACGGTCTTCGCGAAGCGCCGCGCGGTTATCGCTACGTCCACGCCGGCAACGACATCCTGTTGATCGCTGTGGCCAGTGGCCTGATCGCCAGCGTCCTCTCGGGCGTCTATTAAGCCTCGTCATAACCGGACGATCGAACCCCGCAGGTCTTGCCTGCGGGGTTCTGCTTTTTCGGACAGTCCCTTGATTGCGAACAGTGTTCAGCCTGGGTTCATCGCCACGGATCGATGATCGTCTCAAGCCGCCGGAGACCCGGCGTGCAGGAACCAAAGACCATGAAACGCCTCCTGATGGCTTTCACCGCCATCGCCGCCGTCGCCGGCCCGCTTGCAGTCCCAATGCAGGCCCTCGCCCAGGAACAGGATCAGGCTCAGCAGGAACGACCGCAGCGCGAAGGGCGCGCCCGCGGCATGAACCGGCCCGAGCGCCCGCAAATGGGTCGTGAAGACGGACCGCGCGAACCTCGCCCCGAACGTCCCAGCCGCCCCGCAAACGATACGCCCCGTCCCGAGCGCCCGTCGGGTAGCGAACGGCCCAATGCAGGCGGCCAACGTCCGGATCGTCCCGAAAGCGGCTGGAACCGACCCGATCGTCCGAATACCGGCGGCCAGCGTCCCGACCGGCCCGAGGGCGGCTGGAACCGACCCGATCGTCCTAATACCGGCGGCCAGCGTCCCGACCGACCCGAAGGTGGCTGGAACCGCCCTGATCGTCTCAACACCGGCGGCCAACGTCCGGATCGTCCCGAAGGCGGATGGAACCTGCCCGATCGCCCCAATACCGGCGGCCAGCGTCCAGACCGACCCGAAGGCGGCTGGAACCGACCCGATCGTCCGAACACCGGCGGCCAACGTCCAGACCGCCCCGAAGGCGGCTGGAACCGACCCGACCGTCCCGACCGCCCAAATGCGGGCGGCCAACGTCCAGACCGTCCCGGTAACGGCTGGAACCGTCCCGACCGTCCGGGCTCGGGCTGGAACAATGGTCGTGACCGCGACCGTCAGCACCGCGAGTTCTGCCAGCGCTTCAACGGCGATCAGTGGCGGCGCGACTTCTATCGCAACCACCGTTCGGACTGGTGGCGCAACGATCGGCGCTTCAGGGGTTACAACGGCGTGCGCGTCGGCTTCTACTTCGCGCCGGGCTGGGGCTACTACAGCGTGCCGCGCTCCTACTGGGGTCGGTCGTGGTCGGTCGGCCAGTATCTGCCGGACGTCTTCTGGCGCTACCAACTGAACGACTGGCGCACCTACGGCCTGGGCTATCCGCCGGAGGGCACACGCTGGGTCTCGGTCGACAATACCCTGTATCTGATCGACGAATACGACGGCTACATCATCGACGTCATCCGCGACGCCTGGCGCTGGTAAGAACAAAGGCCCGGAGAGCAATCTCCGGGCCTTTATCGTGCAGTTTGTCGCTCAAGCAGCGAGCGACCGCGTCGCGAGCGTTAGCGACAAGCGGGGTTTAGGGGCCGCAGCCCCCAAGCATCAGAGCCCCAGCTTGGCCTTCAGGATGTCGTTGACCGCCGCCGGATTGGCCTTGCCGCCTGTAGCTTTCATGACCTGACCGACGAACCAGCCGATGGCCTGGGGCTTTTCGGCAACGGCCGCCGCCTTGTCGGGGTTGGCGGCGATGATCTCGTCCACGGCCTTTTCGATGGCGCGGGTGTCGGTGACCTGTTTCAGGCCGTGCTTCTCGACCACCTCGGCCGGCGAGCCTTCGCCGTTCCAGACGTGATCGAAGACCTCCTTGGCGATCTTGGACGAGATGACGTTCGTCTCGATCAACTCCACCAGCTGCGCGACGTGCGCCGCCGGCAGCGGGTTCTCGCTGAAGTCCTTGCCCTCGGCCGCCAGGCGCGCCGAAACCTCGTTGGTGACCCAGTTGGACACCAGTTTGGCGTCCCGTCCCTTGGCTGCGGCTTCGAAATAGTCGGCCTTGGCCTGTTCCGAGATCAGCACGATGGCGTCGTATTGCGACAGGCCATAGTCGGCCATCAGACGCTTGCGCTTGTCGTCCGGCAGCTCGGGCAGCGACGCCTTGATCTCGGCGATCCACGCCTCTTCCAGATCCAGCGGCAGCAGGTCGGGATCGGGGAAGTAGCGATAGTCCTGCGCCTCCTCCTTGGACCGCATCGAGCGCGTCTCGCCGGCCGTCGGATCGTAAAGGCGCGTCTCCTGGGTGATCGAACCGCCGTCTTCCAGGATCTCGATCTGACGGCGCGCCTCATACTGGATCGCCTGAGAAATGAAGCGGAAGCTGTTGACGTTCTTGATCTCGCAGCGCGTGCCGAGATAGCTGAAGTCGCCCGTTTCCTTGAACTTGTCGTAGTTGCCGGCCCGGCAGACAGACACGTTTACGTCGGCCCGCAGATTGCCCTTCTCCATGTCCCCGTCGCAGGTGCCCAGATAGATCAGGATGGTCCGGATCTTCTTCACATAGGCCACCGCCTCGTCCGGCGTGCGCAGGTCGGGACGCGAGACGATCTCCATCAGCGCCGTGCCGGCCCGGTTCAGGTCGACATAGCTTTCGGTCGGCGACAGGTCGTGGATCAGCTTGCCCGCATCCTGCTCCAGGTGCAGCCGCTCGATGCCGACGTTGAAGAAGCTGCCGTCCTCGGCCTCCACCTCGACCACGCCTTCACCCACGATGGGGTAATAGAGCTGACTGATCTGATAGCCGGTCGGCAGGTCGGGATAGAAGTAGTTCTTGCGGTCGAACTGGCTGCGGCGGTTGATCTGCGCGCGCAGGCCCAGGCCCGTCTTCACCGCCTGTTCGACGCAGTGTTTGTTCAGCGTCGGCAACATGCCGGGAAAGCCCGCATCGACCAGCGACACCTGCTCGTTCGGTCCCGCGCCGAAGCCGACGGCGGCCCCGGAAAACAGCTTGGCCTTCGACGCCACCTGGGCGTGGATTTCCAGGCCCATGACGATTTCCCAATCGCCGGTGCGGCCTTTGATGGTCTTGGTATTGTCGCTCATGCTCACCACCACTTGCCCGGCTTGGCCGTGAAGCCCGCCGCCCGTTCCAGCGCGGCGCCGACCTGGAAGACCGTCGCCTCGTCCAGCGCCTTGCCGATGACCTGAAGCCCCAGCGGCAGGCCGCCGGCGTCCACGCCTGCCGGCACCGAAATGCCCGGCAGGCCGGCCAGGTTGGTCGTCACCGTGAAGACGTCGTTCAGATACATGGTCAGCGGGTCGATCTGCTTGTCGCCCAGCGCGAAGGCGGCCGACGGCGTCGACGGCGTCAGGATGGCGTCCACCTGGCCCCAGACGTTGTCGAAGTCCTCGGCGATGCGACGACGCACTTTCAGCGCCTTGACGTAGTAGGCGTCGTAGAAGCCGGCCGACAGCACATAGGCGCCGATGGTCAGGCGACGCTGAACCTCCTTGCCGAACCCTTCCGCGCGCGAGGTCGCATACAGGTCGTCCAGCGACTTGAAGTCCTCCGCCCGGTGCCCGAACCGCATCCCGTCATAGCGAGCCAAGTTCGACGACGCCTCGGCCGGCGCCACGATATAGTAGGTCGGCAGGGCGTATTTGGTGTGTGGCAGGCTGATCTCGACGATCTCGCAGCCGGCGTCCTTCAGCCAGGCCACGCCTTGGTCCCACAGGGCCTGGATCTCGGCTGGCATCCCGTCCACGACATATTCGCGCGGCACGCCAATGCGCAGACCCTTGACCGACTTGCCGACCGACTGGGTCCAGTCGGGCGTGGCGATGTCCAGGCTGGTCGAATCCTTGGCATCGAACGAGCACATGGATTGCAGCAGCAGCGCCGCGTCCTCGACCGTCTTGGTGATCGGCCCGGCCTGGTCCAGCGATGACGCGAAGGCCACCATGCCAAAGCGGCTGGCGCGGCCGTATGTGGGCTTGATGCCGACCGTGCCGGTGAAGGCGGCGGGCTGGCGGATCGAGCCGCCGGTGTCCGATGCGGTCGCGGCCAGGCACAAATCCGCCGCCACGGCCGAGGCTGAACCGCCCGACGAACCGCCCGGCGTCAGATCGGCGTTGGAGCCGGTCGACTTCCAGGGGTTCTTGACCGGCCCGAAGGCCGAGGTCTCGTTGGACGAGCCCATGGCGAATTCGTCCATGTTCAGCTTGCCCAGCATGACCGCCCCGTCGCGCCACAGATTGGCGGTGACGGTCGATTCATAGGGCGGTACGAAGCCGCGCAGCATGTTGGAGCCGGCCGTCGTCTGCACGCCCTCGGTGCAGAACAGGTCCTTGATCCCTAGCGGCGCGCCTTCCAGCGCCCCGCCCTGCCCGGCGGCGATGCGGGCGTCGGACGCGCGCGCCATGTCCATGGCCTTGTCCGCCGTCACCTCGACGTAGGCGTTCAGCGTCGGGTTCGAGGCCTCGATACTGGTCAGGAAGGCCTGGGTGATTTCGGCCGAGGTGAAGTCCTTGGCCTTCAGCCCGTCGACGGCGCCCTTCAGGGTCATTTTCGTCAGATCGCTCATGACTATTCGACCACCTTGGGCACGACGAAGAAGCCGTCCGCCGACTTGGGCGCATTCGACAAGACCGCATCGACCTTGGCGCCGTCGGTGACGACGTCGTCGCGCAGGCGCAGCGGCTGGGCGACGTTCGAGGTCATCGGCTCCACGCCTTCGACATCCACCTGATCCAACTGCTCGATCCAGGCCAGGATGCCGTTCAGCTCCTGCGCCAGCGGCTCCAGCCGGTCCTCGGGGGTCTTGATGCGGGCGAGATGCGCAACCTTGCGCACCGTCGCAGCGTCGATGGCCATGCGGCCCTCCAACACACAAATGAAAACGAAGCGGTCGGATTAGCCGCCCGCTTTGGGATTCACAAGGATCAGCCGCCCGTCGTCAGGCGCGATGTCACTCCGAGGTGCTGACGGACACCGCGTCCGGCGGCGTCTCGCCGCTCCGGGAGAAGTCGATCTGAACCGTCCGCTCCACTTTCAGGATGTCGCCGTTCGGCCCCGCCGTGTCCTGACGCACCGCCAGGACCACGCGCCCGGCCCTCGCCTCGACCACCTGCCATTCGGCGTAGTCGCCCAGTGGATAGGCGCGCCAGCCCTCGGCCGAACCGCCGAACAGGGCGAAATAGGTCACCAGACCGTTCACCGCCGGATCGCCGCCCGACAGGCTGAAGACCTTGGCGTTCTGGTCCGGCAGGGCCTGCAACTGCGACACGTCGGCCGCCGTGCCGATTTCCTCGCGTGCAGCGGCCGGGCGGCGTTCGGCAGGCCCGACCGACTTGGTGGTCGGTGGCGGGGCCGCACGCGTGATCGGGCTCGGCGTCGGCGCAGCTGCCGCGGTTTGAGTATCCTGTGAGTTCTGGGTCTTGGCCGGCGTGTCCGACTGTCCGCACCCACTCAGCACAAGCCCAAAAGCCGTCATCGCCGCTGTCGCCGTGCGCATGTCATCGTCCTTCCTGTTGATCGTCGCCACCATCGCCTTTGACTTCGGCCCGCGCCAGTCCTAACCGCAGGCCGTGCCCGTCCTCGACCTCCTCGATCTGCCCGCCGCCTGCCCACCCGACACGCCGTGGATGGGGCTGGATCTGGGTGAGAAGACCATCGGCGTCGCCGTGTCGGACTCCACCCGCCTGATCGCCTCGCCGCTGGAACTGATCCGCAAGTCCAAGTTCACGCAGGAAGCCGAACACCTGTTCAAACTGATGGCGCATCGCAAGGTTTCGGCCTTGGTCATCGGCCTGCCCGCCAACATGGACGGCACGGAAGGTCCGCGCGCCCAGTCGTGCCGCGCCTTCGCCCGCAATCTGGAGCGGCTGCGGCCCGTCAACATCGCCTTCTGGGACGAGCGGCTGTCCACCAGCGCCGTCGAGCGTTTCCTGATCGAGGATCTGGACCTGAACCGCAAACGCCGCGCCCAGGTCGTGGACCGCACCGCCGCCGCCTGGATTCTGCAAGGGGCGCTGGACCGGGTTCGGGACCAGGCGACCTGGGTTTGACGGCCCTGATCGCCGGCGTTCTGCCGGTCTTTCTGATGATCGCCCTGGGCTACGGCCTCAGAAAGTCCGGCTTCCTGCCCGACGAGGCGTGGCGCCCGATCGAGAAGCTGTCGATCAACATCTTTTATCCCAGCTTCCTGATCCCCGCGATCTGGCACGCCGACCTCGCCGGCGGCGGGGCGACCGTGGCGGGCGCGGCGGCGGTGGGCGCGACGCTGATCGTGGCGGCGGCGACGCTGGCGGCCAAGCCCCTGATCACCCTGGACGGCCCGGCCTACACCAGCGTCTTTCAGGGCGTGATCCGCTGGAACAGCTTCGTCTTCGTGCCGGTGATCCAGTCGGTCTATGGCTCGGAAGGCACGGCGCTGGCCGCCGTCGCCATCGCCTTCATCATTCCCGTCACCAATATCGCCTGCGTCGCTGTGCTGGCGAAATGGGGGTCGCTGCGGCGCGAGCCGTCGGTAGTGGGCCTGATCAAGTCGATGTTGGCCAATCCGATCCTGCTGGCCTGTTTGATCGGCCTGGCGCTGAATCTGCTGCATGTGCCGCTGATTCCGGGCCTGTCGGATGCGATGGACCTGCTGGGCGCCGCCGCCCTGCCCCTGGGCCTGATCGTCGCCGGGGCGGGCCTGTCCTTCGCCGAGGTCAAACGCCGCCGCACCACCATCGCCGCCGTCAGCCTGGTCAAGCTCGGGATCATGCCGCCGCTGATGTGGTTCATCGCCTGGGCCCTGGGCGGCGATAGCCTGGCGCAGGGCATCGCCCTGATCTGCGGCGCCGCACCCGGCTCGGCCGCCTCCTACATCCTGGCGCGTCAGATGGGCGGCGACGCGCCCCTGATCGCCGGCGTCATCGCCCTGACCACCGTGGGCAGCGCCGTGGTCATTCCCATCCTGCTGGCCCTGTTCCACTTCACCTGACTGGCGCCGCACACTGGCAATGGGAGCGACTCCCGCCTATAGCCGCGTCTCGATGACCCAGCCCGCTCAAGTCACCGATCAGACCATCCGCGACCGGCTGGTGCCGTTCCCCAAACCGCACTTCCTGGCCGCATCGGACCTCGATCCGTATGTGACGCCGCAGTTGCTGGACCTGGGCGACGCCTTCGTCGACTTCAATCGTCAGTCGTCCAAGGCCCTGGACCTGCTGCACGGCCGCACGGTCGTGAACCTGTTCTTCGAGAACTCGACCCGCACCAGCTCATCTTTCGAGATCGCCGCCAAGCGGCTGGGCGCCGATGTCGTCACCATGCCGGTCGCCTCATCCTCAGTGAAGAAGGGCGAAACCCTGATCGACACGGCGGTGACGCTGAACGCCATGAAGCCCGACATTCTGGTCATCCGCCACTCGGCTTCGGGCGCGGCGGAGCTGCTCAGCCAGAAGGTCGGCTGCGCCGTCGTCAACGCCGGGGACGGCCGCCACGAACATCCGACCCAGGCCTTGCTGGATTTGCTGTCCATGCGCCGCGCCTTCGGCGATGTGACCAGCCTGACCGTCGCCATCTGCGGCGACATCACCCACAGCCGCGTGGCCCGCTCCAATGTCGCCCTGCTACAGATGATGGGCGCGCGCGTCCGCCTGATCGGCCCGCCGACCCTGGTGCCCGGCGACGCGGACCGCTGGGGCTGCGAGGTCTTCCATGATATGCGCGAAGGTCTGAAAGGCTGCGATGTGGTCATGATGCTGCGCCTGCAGCTGGAGCGGATGGCCGGCGCCCTGGTCCCCTCGACCCGCGAATATTTCCGCTTCTGGGGCCTGGATCGCGAGAAGCTGGCCTGGGCCAACCCCGGCGCCCGGGTCATGCACCCCGGGCCCATGAACCGCGGCGTCGAGATCGATTCCGACGTGGCCGACGACCTGGACGTCTCCCTGATCCAGGATCAGGTCGAAATGGGCGTCGCCGCCCGCATGGCCGTGCTGGCCTCCCTCTCCGCCCGTTGGGAAGATGCCGCATGAGCGACACCATCACCGTCTTTTCGGATGCCCGCCTTTTGGATCCGGCTACAAGCAGGGACGGCCCCGCCACACTCATCGTCCAGCATGGCAGGATTATAGAAGTCGCATTCGAGCGGCAGTTTCATACCGAGCTCGGCACAGATTTCGAGATCATCGACTGCGACGGCCACTGCCTCGCGCCTGGCCTGATCGACATCCGGGTCAAGACCGGCGAACCCGGCGCCGAGCCCAAGGAGACGCTGAAGTCCGCCAGCCTGGCCGCCGCCGCCGGGGGCGTGACGACCATCGTCGTCCAGCCCGACACTGACCCCGCCGTCGACGACCCCGCCATGATCGACTTCATCCAGCGGCGCGGCGCGGCGCTGAACCTCGTCAACGTCCGCGCCGCCGGCGCCGCGACCAAGGCCCTGGACGGTCAGCGTATGGCCGAGATCGGCCTGATGGACGAGGCCGGCGCGCTGTATTTCACCGACGGCGACAAGGTGATCGTCAACAGCCGCACCTTGCAACGGGTGATGGGCTACGCCGCCGCCTTCAACGCCCTGATCGCCTGCCGCCCGGCCGACCCCTGGCTGACCGAAGGCGCGGTCGCCGCCTCGGGCGAACTGGCCACGCGCCTGGGCCTTTCCGGCAGCCCCGCCATCGCCGAGCGGATCGGGCTGGAGCGCGACCTGGCCCTGGTCGAACAGACCGGCGCGCGGTTCCTCGTGGATCAGATTTCGACCGAGGGTGCGCTGGACACCCTGGCCCGCGCCCGCGCCAAGGGGCTGGAGGTTGCCGTCAGCGTCTCGATCAACCACCTGTGCTTCAACGAGGTGGACATCGGCGACTATCGCACCTTCTACCGGCTGGACCCGCCGCTGCGCTCCGAAGCCGACCGCCAGGCCCTGATCGAAGCCGTGCGCGAAGGCCTGATCGACGTCATCACCTCCGCCCACGCCCCGGCTCCGGCCGAGGACAAGCGCCGCCCCTTCGCCGAGGCAGCGCCGGGCGCGATCGGCCTGGAGACCCTGCTGCCCGCCGCCCTGACCCTGCATCACGAAGACGGTCTGGACCTGCTCGACGTGCTGCGTCCGCTGACCCAGGGCCCCGCCGCCCTGCTCGGCCTCGACGCGGGCGTCCTGGCCGAGGGCGCGCCGGCCGACGTCATCCTGTTCGACGCCAGCGCCCCCGTCATCATCGACGCCGACGCCCTTCACTCCAAGTCCAAGAACTCGCCCTTCGACGGCCGCAGGCTTCAGGGCAAGCTGATCGGAACCTGGGTGGGCGGTCGCAAGGTCTTCTAAGGCTCAGATCAACGCGGCCGCGCGCACGTCGCGGCCTTGGCCACCTCGGCGCCCAGCACCGACTTGGCGGCCAGCGGCGTGTCGGTGGCGATGACGGTGACGCCCTGGCGCACCAGATCGCGGTATTCCGAAACGTCCCCGTCGGCGGCGTAGCGATCGTCGCGGCGCACGCCCTCGGCGCCCAGCGTGCCGAACTGAACCTCGACCCCGGCCTCACGCAGGGCGCGCCACAGCGCCGGGCGCTCCTCGCGCGTGCCGGTCCAGGCCAGGATCTGAGCCGGGTTCAGCCCGCTCAGATCGTCCACGCCGCTCAGCCCGGCCGAGATCATCATCTCCGGCGCCATGGCCGCCACCGCCCGCGCATCAGCGTCATTGTAGGTGATCAGGATCACCCGGTTTCCGGCCCGCGACCGGCGCACTTGATCGATCACCGCGCGCGCCAGATCGACCGTGGTCTCGCCGTCGGCGGGCTTCAGGTCGATGCTGGCGATGGCGCCCACGCGTCCGGCGGCGTCCAGCGCCTCGCCCAGCGTCGGCGGCGCGGCGCGCGTCAGGGCGCCGTTCGACGCCTTCAGCCGCGCCTGTTTCACCTGGGCCAGCGTCAGGTCCGCGATCCGCCCGCGTCCCGTGGTCGTCCGATCCATGGTGTCGTCATGCATCAGAACCAAATGCCGGTCCTTGGTCAGGACGGCGTCCAGTTCCAGGATCGCATTGGGGATCGCCCGGCCTGTCGTCTCGATGGCGGCGATGGAGTTCTCGGGCTGGTCCAGCGCCGAGACCGCCCGGTGCGCCGAGATCGCCACGCCGCCGTCCCGCACGCAGTCGAAATAGGCCGCCATCGCCGGCCCCGACGACGGCGCAGACGCCATCGGCGGCGCACCCACGCAACCTGTCGTCGAAAGCAGCAGCAGGGTCGCGGCGGCGGCGGAAATACGGGTCATGGATCGGCTCCGGAAAGACGCGCGGACCAAACGCTGCGCCGATCATCGGGTCAAGAGGTCGGATCGCCCTTGCTCCCGACCGCCCCGCGACGCATTTTGCCGCAACGACACGCGGGGAGCGAATCAACGTGCAGGATCTAGTGGCCCAAAATTCCGAGACATTGGCTCTCGGGACCTTGGCGCTGGTGGCGCTGGGCGGCTATCTGCTCGGCTCGATTCCGTTCGGCGTGGTGATCACGCGTGCAGCCGGCGCCGGCGACGTGCGCAACATCGGCTCGGGCAATATCGGCGCGACAAACGTCCTGCGCACCGGCCGCAAGGATCTGGCCCTCGCCACCCTGCTGCTGGACGCCGGCAAGGGCGCGGTCGCCCTGCTGATCGCCCGTCATTTCTTCGGCAGCGAGTTGGCCGGCGCCATCGCCGGCGGTGCAGCCTTCCTGGGCCACCTCTTCCCTGTCTGGCTGGGCTTCAAGGGCGGCAAGGGCGTCGCCACCTTCTATGGCCTGTTGCTGGCCGCCGCCTGGCCGCTGGGCCTGATGGCGGGGGCGGTCTGGCTGCTCTGCGCCTTCCTGTTCCGCTATTCGTCGCTGGCGGCGCTCATCTCATCGGCCACCGCGCCTCTGCTGGCGCTTCTGCCGCTCGCCGTCGTGGGCCTGCCGGTCAGCCTGCCCATCCTCGCCCTGACCGTCTTCGCGGCCGTCCTGATCTGGGTTCGACATCACCAGAACATCGCCCGGATGCTGAAGGGTGAGGAACCGCGCATCGGGGCCAAGAAGGCGTGAGCTTGGACCCGGCCGAACGATTTGCCCGGCTGCGGCTCGCCCGCACCGACCGCATCGGCCCTGTCACCTTCACCCAACTGATCGGCCGCTACGGCTCGGCCCTCGGTGTGCTGGACGCCCTGCCAGATCTGGTGCGCAAGTCCGGCGCCGCTTCCGTTCCGCCTCCTGTCGAGGCGATCGAACGCGAGATCGCCGCCGGCGACGCCATCGGCGCCCGCCTGCTGGTGCTGGGCGATCCCGACTATCCCGAGATGCTGGCCGCGCTCGATCCGCCGCCGCCGATCCTGTGGACACGCGGTCGCGTCGATCTGCTGAACCAGCCCTCGGTCGCCATCGTCGGCGCCCGCATCGCCTCGGCGGGCGGTCAGCGGATCGCACGCGGTCTGGCGCAGCAACTCGGTCAGGCCGGGCATGTCGTCGTCTCGGGCATGGCGCGCGGTATCGACGCCGCCGCCCACGAAGGCGCCCTGGCGACCGGGACTGTTGCGGTCCTGGGCGGTGGAGTGAACGACATCTATCCGTCCGAACACGCCGACCTCTACGCCCGTCTGACGGAACAAGGCTGCGTCGTCTCCGAAAGCCCGGTCGGTGCCCGCGCCCAGGCGCGCGACTTCCCACGCCGCAACCGCATCATCTCGGGCCTGTCGCGCGGCGTCGTCGTGGTGGAGGCTGAGGTCCGGTCCGGCTCCCTGATCACCGCCCGTCTCGCCGCCGAACAGGGTCGCGATGTCTTCGCCGTGCCCGGATCGCCGCTGGATCCCCGCGCGCGCGGTCCGAACGAACTGCTGCGTCAGGGCGCCATCCTGTGCGAGGGGATCGAGGACATCGACCGCGCCTTCAACACTCTGCGCACCCTTCGCGAGCCGCCTGCCGATCCAATGCGATTCGACGGCGACATCGAAGACGCCTTCCTCGACCGCGTCGCCGCCCTGCTGTCGCCAACCCCGACGCCGCGCGACGAGATCGCCCGCGCCCTGAACGCCCCGGTGTCGCAGGTCGCCGCCGCTCTGCTGGAGCTCAGCCTGACCGGCCGCGCTGATCTGCTGTCCGGCGGCTTAGCTTCGCTCTAGACCTGCGGATGACCTGCAACGCTCACCGCCTGTTCAAGCAAGCCGGCCAGCCGCACGTCGCCCTCGTCCCGCGCCAGCCGCGCCATTTCCAGCGCCATGGCGCCGATATATTCCCGCGTCGGAAAGGCCGCCGCTTCGATATGCGCCTGGCGATCCGTTTCGCAGGCCGATTGAGGTTGCGCTGTCGCCATGATCGTCTCCGTTGACAGGATTACAATCTAGCCGGGCCTCATTAAAACGCAACTACCCTGGGGTGTAAGACGACAGGTGCGATTGACTCACGGCTCCGCTCCAACCACGTTCGCGCCCCTTCCCGAGACCGGACCGTTATGAACCTCGTCATCGTCGAGAGCCCCGCAAAGGCCAAGACCATCAATAAGTATCTGGGCTCGGACTATGAGGTCCTGGCCTCGTACGGCCACGTCCGCGATCTGCCGTCGAAGGATGGCTCGGTCCTGCCCGACGACGACTTCTCCATGCATTGGGAGGCCGACGCCAAGGGCGCCAAGCGCCTGTCCGAAATCGCCGAGGCCGCCAAGCGCGCCGACCGCGTCATCCTGGCGACCGACCCCGACCGCGAAGGGGAAGCCATCAGCTGGCACGTACTGGAAGTGCTGAACAAGAAGAAGGCGCTGAAGGACACCCACGTCGAACGCGTCACCTTCAACGCCATCACCAAGTCCGCCGTGCTCGAGGCCATGGCCAACCCGCGCCAGATCGACATGGAGCTGGTCGAGGCCTATCTGGCTCGCCGCGCGCTGGACTACCTCGTCGGTTTCACCCTCTCGCCGGTCCTGTGGCGGAAGCTGCCGGGTGCGCGCTCGGCCGGCCGCGTCCAGTCCGTGGCGCTGCGCATCGTCGTCGATCGCGAGATGGAGATCGAGAAGTTCAAGGCTCAGGAATACTGGTCCATCGAGGCCGACCTGAACGCCGACAGCCCGCCCTTCACCGCCCGCCTGGTCAAGCACGCCGGCAAGCGCATCCAGCGTCTGGACATCAACGACGAGGCCACGGCTTCCGCCGCCCGCGCGGCCATCGCCGCCGGGGACTTCACCATCAATGCGGTTGAGAAGAAGCCCGTCCGCCGCAATCCGGCCCCGCCCTTCACCACCTCGACCCTGCAACAGGAGGCGGCGCGCAAGCTCGGCTTCTCGGCCCAGCGCACCATGCAGGCGGCGCAGAAACTGTATGAGGGCGTCGACGAGACCGGCGGCCTGATTACCTATATGCGGACCGACGGCGTCCAGACCACGCCCGAAGGCATCGCCCAGGCGCGCGAGGTCATCAGCCAGGCGTTCGGCCCGGCCTTCGTCCCGCAAGAACCGCGCTATTACAAGACCAAGGCCAAGAATGCTCAGGAAGCGCACGAAGCGATCCGGCCGACCAACATCGCCCGCCATCCCGACAGCCTGCGCCTCGAATCCGATCTTCAGCGCCTCTACGAACTGATCTGGAAGCGGATGGTCGCCTCGCAGATGGAGGCGGCCCGGATGGACCGCACCACCGTCGATATCGAGACCGCCGACGGCCAGACGGGTCTGCGCGCCACCGGCCAAGTCGTCACCTTCGACGGCTTCCTCGCCGTCTATGAGGAAGGCCGCGACGAAAAGCAGAAGGGCGCGGAGAGCGAAGACGAGGGCGATGATGCCACACGCCTGCCCGCGCTCAAGGAAGGCGCCAAGGCCAAGGTCGACGCCATCCGCACCGACCAGCATTTCACCGAACCGCCTCCGCGCTATTCGGAAGCCACCCTGGTCAAGAAACTGGAAGAGCTGGGCATCGGTCGCCCCTCGACCTACGCCTCGACCTTGTCGACCCTGCGCGACCGCGAATATGTCCGCGTCGACAAGAACCGCTTCTATCCCGAGGACAAGGGACGGCTGGTCACGGCCTTCCTGGAGCAGTTCTTCAGGAAGTGGGTCGAATACGACTTCACCGCCGCGCTGGAGACCCAGCTCGACGAGGTCTCGGCCGGTCAGCTGGACTGGAAGGTGCTGCTGCGCAACTTCTGGCAGGACTTCCACGCCGCGACGCAAGCCGCCGGCGAACTGCGCACCACCGCCATTCTGGACGCCCTGAACGAAAGCCTCGGCGCCCACATCTTCCCGGACAAGGGCGACGGGACCGATCCGCGCGAATGCCCCCTGTGCCACCAGGGCCAGCTCAGCCTGAAGACCAGCCGCTTCGGCGCCTTCATCGGCTGCGATCGCTATCCCGAGTGCAAATACACCCGCCCCGTCGCGTCGCCGTCCGCTGAGGACGGCTCGGCCGAGAGCGGTGACCGCGAGCTGGGCATCGATCCGGAAACGGGCCAGCCGGTCCAGCTGAAGATCGGCCGCTTCGGTCCCTATGTCGAAATCACCCCGCCCGAGGGCGACAAGCCCAAACGGTCGTCCCTGCCCAAGGGCTGGTCGCCGGCGTCCCTGACGCTGGACCAGGCGCTGCGTCTTCTGGCCCTGCCGCGCGAGGTCGGGGTTCACCCCGAGGACGGCAAGATGATCACGGCGGGCCTGGGCCGTTACGGACCCTTCGTCCTGCACGCCGGCACCTACGCCAATGTGTCGGACATCGACGAGGTGTTCGAGGTCGGCCTGAACCGCGCCGTGGCCCTGCTGGCGGAAAAGCGCGCCGGTCGTCCCGGTCGCGGCGCGGCTGCGGCTCCGCTCAAGGACCTGGGCGCGCACCCGGAAACGGGCGAGCCGATCCACGTCATGGCCGGCCGTTTCGGTCCCTACGTCAAATCGGGCAAGATCAACGCCACCCTGCCGAAGGGCACGGCGCCCGAAGACCTGACCCTGGAAGACGCCCTGCCTCTTCTGGCCGCCAAGGCCGGCGCCGCGCCCAAGAAGAAGGCGCCCGCCAAGAAGGCCGCCGCTCCGAAAAAGGCCGCCGCCAAGAAACCGGCCGCCAAGAAGGCTCCGGCGAAGAAGGCCAAGACCGCCGAGTAATCCCTTCTCCCCTCGGGGGAGAAGGTGGCTCGCGGAGCGAGACGAATGAGGGGGCTGCCAGACGCCGGCTCCCCTCAACATCCAGAGGCCGAAAGACCCCCCTCATCCGAGGCCTCCGGCCCCACCTTCTCCCCCGAGGGGAGAAGGACGCCTGACGCATGGCGCGAATCCCCCCCGCGCCTTATCTTCGCCTGCTCATGCCCATCCGCCGCCTCTCCCCCGAAACCGTCAACCGCATCGCCGCCGGCGAGGTGGTCGAGCGGCCGGCCAGCGCCATAAAGGAACTGGTCGAGAACGCCCTGGACGCCGGCGGCCGCAACATCGAGATCCAGGCCGACGGCGGCGGCCTGTCGCGCATCCTGATCGCCGACGACGGCAAGGGCATTCCGCGCGAGGAACTGCCGCTGGCCATCGAACGCCACGCCACGTCCAAGCTGGAGCCCGACGACGCCGGCGACGTGGACCTGCTGCGCATCCACACCCTGGGCTTCCGGGGCGAGGCCCTGCCTTCGATCGGCTCGGTCGCCCGCCTGTCGATCACCACCCGCTCGCGTGACGCAACCGACGCCTGGGCCATTACGGTCGAGGGCGGCGAGACCCGGCCCCTGGCCCCCGCCCCCTTCCCCGGCCCGCACGGCGCGCGGGTCGAGGTGCGCGACCTCTTCTACGCCACCCCCGCCCGGCTCAAGTTCATGAAGTCGGAGCGGTCCGAGGCCATGGCCATCTCCGAAGAGATCAAGCGCCAGGCCATGGCGCACGAGGCCGTCGCCTTCACCCTGTCGCTGGATGGCAAAGTCACCCTGCGCCTGCCCGCCGAACACCCCGGCGACGAAGGCCGTCTGAAGCGCCTGTCCGCCCTTTTGGGCCGCGATTTCGAGGCCAACGCCCTGCTGATCGATCAGGAACGGGACGGCGTGCGCCTGTCGGGCTACGCCGGCCTGCCGACCTATTCGCGCGGCAATGCGGCGCATCAGTATCTGTTCGTCAACGGCCGCCCGGTGAAGGACCGGCTGCTGCAAGGGGCCCTGCGCGGCGCCTATGCCGACTTCCTGGCGCGCGACCGGCACCCGGCCGCCGTCCTCTTCCTCGACATCGATCCGCTCTATGTCGACGTCAACGTCCACCCGGCCAAGGCCGAGGTCCGGTTCCGCGATCCGGCCCTGGTGCGCGGCCTGATCGTCGGCGCCCTGCGCCACGCGCTGCACGCCGCCGGCCACCGCGCCTCGACGACCGTCGCCGCCGACGCCCTGTCTGGCTTCCAGCCCCACACCGGCCTCTCGACCGGCCCCGCCTACAGCCCCGGCGCCCCTTCGGCGCAAGGGTTCAGCGGCTGGACCGGCTGGTCCCAGCCCGCCGCCGCCGCCCAGGTCCTGCCCGGCCTCAACGAACGCAGCGCCCGCGTCGAATCCGGCTGGGACGGCCCGTCATGGCCGTCGCAGTCCGCCGATGCCGCCCCGATCAGTCACGGGTCACGATTCACCGCTCACGCCCCCGCCGACCCCCTCGACTACCCCTTGGGCGCCGCGCGGGGCCAGCTGCACGCCAACTATATCGTCGCCCAGACCCGCGACGGCCTGGTCATCGTCGATCAGCACGCGGCGCACGAGCGTCTGGTCTATGAGCGGATGAAGGCCCAGATGGCCGAGGGTGCCGTGACCCGCCAGGCCCTGCTGACGCCCGAGGTGGTCGATCTGGACCCCGCCGAGGCCGAACGCGTCGCCTCCCGCGCCGAAGAACTGGCCGAGATGGGCCTGATCGTCGAGGCCTTCGGCGCCGGCGCCGTTCTGGTGCGCGAAACCCCGGCCATGCTGGGCGATACGGACGTGCAAGGGTTGATCCGCGACATCGCCGACGATCTGTCCGAACACGGCCAGGCCCTGTCGCTCAAGGAACGCCTCGCCGCCATCTGCGGGACCATGGCCTGCCACGGCAGCGTCCGCTCAGGCCGCGTCCTCTCGGCGCCGGAGATGAACGCCCTTCTCCGCCAGATGGAAGCCACCCCCCACTCCGGCCAATGCAACCACGGCCGCCCCACCTATGTGGAGCTGAAGCTGCACGATCTGGAGAAGCTGTTCGGGAGGCGGTGAGGCACGTTGATATCTGAGGTTGCAAATTTAGACTAGGATTTGTGACAAGCTTGGCCAATATGGACTTATGGCGATTTCGCAAAAGTCAATTAAAGTTCTTTGGTCAAATGCAGCAGGGTTATGCGCATTCCCAACATGCTCTGAACGATTAGCCATGTCTGCATCTCAGAAATATGCAGCCCATACCATTGGCGAAATGGCGCATATATGCGGAGAAAAGCCCGGGTCTAATCGACACGACCCGACACAGTCGGTGGATCAGCGGGACGATTACGAAAATCTCATTCTTCTCTGTCCGACCCATCACAGCATGATAGACAAGAAGGAGAATGAACCTCGCTTTCCAGTAGGTCTGTTAAAACAGTTCAAATCTAATCATGAGGCATTCGTTCAGGCGCGCCTTACACCAGAACTGCTTCAGAGCCGGCAAATGTTGGCCAAGTCTATCGCCCCGTTGTTGGCTGAGAATTACCAAGCGTGGCTAAGCGTCGGACCGCACTCGGAGATAGCACGACGAAATCCTCACAGCGAATCCGCTTATTCAGCATGGCTTTCTGAGAGGCTGAGCACGATAGTTCCCAACAATCGACGCATCAGTGCAATTTTGCGTCATAGCTCAATGCTATTGCTCCCTTCTGACCGGCCAGTCGTTGCTGCCTTTCTCCAACATGCACGCAGCTACGATCGTTGGGTATCAGACGAAGTCTCATACGAAAGCGTGCAACGATTTCCAAAAGCATTTTCTGATCTAATAGATGAGGCCGAGCTTGCCAGCACGTAGCGAACACTTCCCATGGCCAAGCCATTATGGACATTTTAAATTCTTCGAAGACCGAATGGCCGATCATTCAAAAGTGCGAAAGATTGAGAGCGCGGGCAACGGACTTTATCATCTCACTCTTTCAGACTCACGGGAAATAACCGTTTTCATTTGTGAGTGCTACTCATACGGAACAGCTGAATTCATTGAGACCGTAGACAATCTTGGAAAACTAGATGCCGTGGTTATCAATTCCAACTGGTGCGGATACACTGATGAGCTAAAGCTCCAATGCCGAAACGATGGTATTGGCCTTTTTGATATTCGAGACTTTATGGCAGCTATCAATAAGAATGAATTCTGGCTTTATCTTAATGAAAATGACAAAGAGAGCTTCAAAAAGAGAGGCCTTATTTGACCGAGATAGTAACGGTCTACGGATTTGGCTCATCATTTAGAACATTAGGTCGCGCACGGGATATCGACATGTTGCTCGTTCATCGTTCAATTGACCGGCCCTCCTGCCGGTTTGCTATCGCCTGTAAGCGTGATATTCAAATCCATATGCCGAACGTTGACGTAACAATGCTTTCAATAGCAGAAGCTGAAAGTAACAAATTTATCGCGAAATCATCGGCTCGACAGATAGGTCTTGTTACGAGCGACAGTAGAGAAGCGCAGATTCAGGAACTGCTGAAAAACATCTCTGAATTGGTCAATGGATGCAAAGGCTTGTATCTCGCTCCCCAAAAATGAGTCAGGCATCATGCCCTCCGTCCTCTTTGTCTGCCTCGGCAACATCTGTCGTTCCCCCCTCGCCGAGGCCGCCCTGCGCGCCGAGGCGGAGCGGCTGCACCTCGACCTGATCGTCGATTCCGCCGGGACCGGGGACTGGCATGCGGGCGAGGCGCCGGACCCGAGGGCGCAGGCGACGGCGCGGCGGCATGGGGTCGAGATTTCGGGGTTGAAGGCGCGGCAGGTGACGCAGGCGGACTTTCGCCGCTTCACCCACGTCATCGCCCTCGACCACGAGAACCTGAAAAACCTGCGCCGCCTGCGGCCCGACGATGCGACCGCCGAACTCAGCCTGCTGCTCGACCACGTCCCCGGCCGCGAGGGTCAGGCCGTCGCCGACCCCTATTTCGGCGACGACGACGGGTTCGAGATCACCTGGGCCGAGGTGACGGCCGCCGCGCGCGGCCTGGTCGCCAAGCTCTGATCCACGTCCGCATCTGACGTATCGCCGGTCTATGGCTGCGATCATGACCGAGCCCTATCGCATCCGTGAAGCCGCCATCTGGGCCCAGGCCCGCACCGACTATCTGTCGGGTCTCAGCGCCGAGGCCGTGTGTCGTCGCCACGACCTGGGCCTGTCCGCCTTTCGCCGTCGCGCCCGCAAATACGGCTGGCGGCGCAGCGATCAGGTCGAACCGCCGCCCGGAGAGCTGGACCTGAACCTCTATTCCGACCTGGACATGGACGACCTGGCCCGCACCGCGCGCCTGCGCTTCGCCGAGGCGGTCGAGGGCGGGCGCGCGTCGGACGCCCGCCGCTGGCGCGCCCTGGCCGACGAACTCACCCGCGCGGCGCGCGCCTTCGACCGGGACTTCTTCAGGGGCATGAGCCGCGAGGAGGTGGCCGCCTCGCTGGAAAACATGCGCCTCGAGATCGAGGCGGAGGACGAGGCCCTGCTGGGACCGCCGCCCGAGGACTGAGGCGGTTGCGACCCGCTCGCAAAAATCTGCACGAATGTGCACTGTAAAAACTCACAGTGCACATTTCCTAGTCAGGCGGCCGGGTCCGCCACCTTCAGGAACAGCACCCTGGCTGCGCCATAGTCGCGCGCGTCCAGCCGATGATAGCCGGGCGTGTCGATCTCCGGCTCGTCCGACCCGCGCTCGAACACCACCAGGGCGCCGGGCTTGAGCCAGCTGCCCTCGATCAGCCGCGCCAGCGTCTGTTCACCCAGCCCCTTGCCATAGGGCGGGTCCAGAAACGCCAGGTCGAACGCTTCGGCGATCGGGCCGGGCCGCACGCCCAGGTCCGTCGCGCTCCTGCGATGCACCCGCGTGCGGCCCATCAGCCCATAGGCGTCGGCGTTCTCTCGGATCGCGCCGCGCGCCCCGTCGTCCGTCTCGACGAACAGGCAGAAGCCCGCCCCCCGGCTGACCGCCTCGAACCCCAGGGCGCCCGATCCGGCGTACAGGTCGATGACTCGCAAGCCTTGCAGGCTCTCACCCCAACCGGCGTGTTCCAGCACATTGAACACGGCCTGGCGCGCGCGGTCCGAGGTCGGGCGCGTGCCCTGCCCCTCCGGCGCGACGATGGCCCGGCCCTTCAGGCTTCCGGCGACGATCCGCATGGATCAGCCGCGCGGCGTGCGGGGCTTGCCCCCCGGTCCGCGACCGCTGGTCCCCGACGGTCCCGCCGGCTTGCCTCCGGTGCGGGGCTTGAAGTCGCGGCCGGCCGGTCTGGCGTCGCTCTTGGCGCCAAAACCGCCGCGTCCCGCCGGCTTGGCGCCGGGCTTGCCGCGCCGATCGTCGATGAACTGATCGTCGCGCGGCTTGAAGGCGCGCTTGGGCCGATCTCCATCCTCACGCGCCGGGCGATCGCCGGCCGGGGCTGTGCGTTCGCGCGGCTTGAAGCTCTTGGAATGCTCGAACTTGGGCGCGGCCTTGGCCCAGCCTTCCTTCTTGGGCGGACGCTCGCGGCGCTCGACCGCATCGGCCTGGGCCGTTTCGGCGGCGCGGACGCGGCTGGGCTTGCGCGACGGATCCGACATGGCCGAACCCGACCGGCCCTTGACGATGGGCGTCGACACCCGACGGCCGGGGATGGGCGCGGGCGTCTCGACCGTGTTGCCGGTCGGCAGGTTCTCGGGCCGGATGTAGTCGGCCAGCAGCTCGCGGATCACGCGCGGCCCGACCTCTTCCACCGACCCGACCGGCAGCACGTCCAGGCGGAACGGCCCATAGGCCAGGCGGATCAGCCGGTTGACCGTCAGGCCGACGGACTCCAGCACCTTTCGAACTTCGCGGTTCTTGCCCTCGGTGATCGACACCGAAATCCACAGGTTCGCCGGCGCCTTGCCGTCTTCGGACTTGGACTCCTTGGCCTTGTCCAGCTTGGCCTCGATGGGACCATAGGAGACGCCGTCCACGACCACGCCGTCCTTCAGCGCGTCCAGCTGTTCCTGGGTGATGTTGCCCCGCGCCCGCGCCCGGTACTGACGCACCAGCGAGGTCGAAGGCAGCTCAAGCGCCCGGCTCAGCTCGCCGTCGTTGGTCAGCAGCAGCAGGCCTTCGGTGGCCAGGTCCAGCCGCCCGACCGAGATCACGCGCGGCAGACCGGCCGGCAGGGCGTCGAAGACCGTCGGGCGACCTGTCGGATCGCTGTGGCTGGTCAACAGACCCGCCGGCTTGTGATAGCGCCAGACGCGCGTCGCCTGCGTCGAACCGATCGGCTTGCCGTCCACGGTGATCACGTCTTCGCGCGTCACCAGGGTCGCGGGCGTATCCAGGATGCGCCCGTTGACCGCCACCTTGCCCAGGCCGATCAGCCGTTCGACCTCGCGGCGCGAGGCGATGCCGGCGCGGGCCATGGTCTTGGCGATTCGCTCGGCGCGCAGAGGCGTCTCAGGCGTCTTGGACTTGCCGTCCTTGGCGCCCTTATCGGTGCGGGGCCGGTCGCTGCGGGGCTTGTCGCTGCGGTGGCGGTCGGCCTTGTCGCCGAACCGCTTGGCGCCGTCTTCGCGAGGGCCGCGCGGCTTGTCGCCGAATGATCTCGTCCCGTCGCCGCTCTTGCGGGGACCGGAGGATTTAAAGGGCCGGGGCGACCGTTCGTCTTGACGGGCGCGGGGCTTCTTGTCGTTGTCGTCTGTATGGCGGACCATGATGAGGGGTTCATGCGCATGGCGCTGGACCAAGCGCAAGCGGCGGCGGACGCAGGAGAGGTGCCCGTGGGCGCAATTCTTGTCGATCCTGCTTCAGGTGAGGTAATTTCGACCGGCGCCAATGGTCCGATTGTGGCCCGCGACCCCACCGCCCATGCCGAGATCGTCGCCATGCGGCGCGCGGCGACGGCGCTGGACAACTATCGCCTGACCGGCCTGACCCTTTATGTGACGCTGGAGCCCTGCGCCATGTGCGCCGGCGCCATCAGCCACGCCCGCATCGGCCGCGTCGTCTGGGCCGCCGACGATCCCAAGGGCGGCGCCGTCATCCACGGCCCGCGCCTGTTCGAACAACCCACCTGCCACTGGCGCCCGACGACGAACTCAGGTGTTCTGGCGGACGAGGCGTCGTCGCTGCTCAAATCCTTCTTCCGTCAAAGACGGGGAACGGCGACAGGCGGCGCACGTTAGAACGCCGCGAAAAGCTGCGCCGTTGGGCGGGGCCGTGGAGGGAAAAGACCTTGTTCAAGCCGGATCTGCCGCAGTCGATCGTGTTCAGCGGCCTGGCCGCCCTGGCCCTCCTCACCGCCTGCGGCGCCGACCCCGACAAGGCGCCGCGCACCGGCGACGAGGTCAAGGAACGCGCCATCGAAGCCCAGACCGCCCGCCAGCGCACCGGCGCCGAAATCCAGGACCGCACCCTGAACCGAGTCGTCCACACCGTTTATCTTTGCGACAACGGCGAGCGTCTGTCGGTCGATTTCGACAACCCGCGCCAGATGGCCACCATCCGCAACTCGTCCGGCGAGGCCATCGATCTATATCAGGAGCGCGCCGCCGACGGCATCTGGTACCGCGCCTCCAACGTCGAACTGCGCGGCAAGGGCGTCCTCGCCACCTGGTCCGTCGAAGGTCGCCAGCCGACGGAATGCCGGGCCGTGGACTGATCGAAGGCCGCTAACCGCCGGTCCAGCGTTTGGCGCACCTCGGGCCAGTCATCGTCGATGACGGCAAACATGGCGGTGTCGCGCGCCCGGCCGGTCCAGGTGATCTTGTGCTTTCTCAGCACGCCCTCGGCCTTGGCGCCCAGCTTCAGGATGGCCGCCTGGCTCCTGGCATTGACGGCGTCGGTGATGATCTCGACCCGCACCGCGCCCGCGTCGAAGGCATGCCCCAGCAACAGCCGCTTGCAGGCCGGGTTGATCGCCCCGCCCCGCGCCTCGGGCCGATAGAAGGTCGAGCCGATCTCGCAGCGGCGATAGGCGGGGTTGATCTCGTACAGGCTGGTCGTCCCGACCACCGCCCCGTCCGAGCGTCGCCGCACCGCATAGGCGATTCGCGTCTGCGCCTGCATCGCTGCCAGCGCAGCCTTCCACCAGGCATCGAAATGATCGCCATAGGCTGGCGCGACCATGACGCCCCAGGCCTCGGGATCGCAATCCAGCGCGGTCTTGACCTCGGCTTCCAGTCCTTCCTCGAACGGCTCCAGCCGCACGAAGCGATCCTCCAGAGCAACCGAGGCGATCTGCATCACGCGGTCGCGCCTTCCTCGATCAGGAAGCCCCGCACCTTGGCCGCATCCACGCCCTTGGCGACGAAGGCGTGGCCGATGCCGCGCGCCAGGATCAGGGTCAGCGCCCCGCCCTCGGCCTTCTTGTCGCCCGCCATCAGGGCCAGCAGACGGTCGGCCGCGAACGATCCCGCCTGATCCAGCCGGGTGGGCAAGCCCGCCGCCGCGACCACCGCCTCGACCCGTTCGACATCGTCCGCCGAACACAGCCCTTCACGCGCCGAATAGCGGAAAGCCATGCAGCAGCCCAAGGCGACTGCCTCGCCGTGCGCCAGCGCCCCTTCGTCGAAGCCGACCTCGGTCTCGATCGCATGGCCGAAGGTGTGACCCAGGTTCAGCAGGGCGCGCCGCCCCGCCTCCTTCTCGTCCTCTCCGACCACCGCGCTCTTGATCTCGACAGAGCGGATCACCGCCCGTTCCAACGCCGCCGGATCGCCATTCGCGCCCGCAGCCCCCTCGCCCGCCAGCCAGTCGAAAAAGGCCGCGTCGCAGATCAGTCCGTGCTTCAGCACCTCGGCCCAGCCGGACCTCACCTGGCGTTCGGGCAGCGTGGCCAGCACGTCTATGTCCGCCAGCACCAGGCGCGGCTGATGAAAGGCGCCGACCAGGTTCTTGCCGCGCGGCGTATCGATGGCCGTCTTGCCGCCGACGGACGAATCGACCTGGGCCAGCAGGGTCGTCGGAATCTGCACGAAATCGATGCCGCGCATGAACAGGGCCGCCGCCAAGCCGGCCAGATCGCCCACGACCCCGCCGCCCAGAGCGATGACCACGTCCTTGCGATCCAGACCGATCTCCAGCAGCCGGTCCAGCACGCGCTCCAGCTCGGCGAAGGACTTGGAGCCCTCGCCCGCCGGCACCGCCACGATCTCGCTGGTCACGCCCGCCGCCGTCAGCGACGCGGTCAGGGTCTGGGCGTGGAGGCCCGCCACCGTCTCGTCGGTGATGATGACTGTCCGCCCCTTGGCCAACGGTGCCACGTGCGCGCCCGCCTGCGCCAGCAGCCCGCGTCCCACCACGACGTCATAAGCGGCAAAGGCACCGCCGCTGACCGGAATGATCGTCATTGCGGGGTCTCCGTGCGTCGTCTCTGGCGCCAGTGTCGGCGCAGGTTCTTGTGAATGGCGTCAACCGCCTGGCCGTGCGAGCCCTGCCCGACGTCCACGGTCACATCGGCTTCGCCGTAAATGGGATAGCGCGCCTCGGCCAGGCCCGTCAGCACCTCCAGAGGATCCTTGCCGCGCAGCAGAGGCCGCGTGTCGCGCCGCGCCACCCGCTCCGCGATGACCGCCAGATCGGCCCTTAGCCAGACGGTGTCGGCCTTGGCCGTCAGCAGCGCCCGCGTCTCCGGGTTCATCATCGCCCCGCCGCCGGTCGCCAAGACGATGGGCGGCCCTTCCAGCAGGCGGCGGATCACCCGCGCCTCGCCCGCGCGGAACTCGGCCTCGCCCAGGGCGGCGAAAATTTCCGACACCGTCATCCCGGCCGCCGCTTCGATCTCCACATCCCCGTCCGCAAACGGCAGTCGCAGCCGATTGGCCAGCCGACGACCGACCGACGATTTGCCCACCCCCATCAGGCCGACCAGGGCTATGGTGCGGGTCGGACCCGGATTCGCGCGCCGCCTCATCCGGCGGCTCCGGCGGAACGGTCGGTCGAGAGGAAGGCGAAGGCGGCGGCGCGGGCAGGCATGATCCAGAAAACCTCTACACCAAGCCTGACCTTGCGCCAGTCGTTCAGGCTGCGGATCGCCGCATGACGCCTCAGATCGAGGCCTTTCTGGAGATGATGGCGGTCGAACGCGACGCCTCGCCCCATACTTTGTCCGCCTATGGCCGCGATCTGGCGGACGCCGAGATGGCGCTCTCGGACGCCGGCGGATTGATGAAGGCCGACGCCGAGGCGGTCGAGGCCTGGTTCGCGGACCTGTCGCGGCGCGGTCTGTCCGCAGCCACCGCCGCCCGTCGCCGCTCCTCGGCGCGCCAGTTCTACCGCTTCGCCTTGGCCGAGGGGTGGCGCAGCGACGACCCCTCGCGCCGTCTCGACGCCCCCAAACAGGGCCGGTCCTTGCCCAAGGTGTTGAGCCGCGACGAGATCGACGCCCTGCTGGCCGCCTCGGCCGCCCGCGACACGGCGGCGGGGCTGCGCCTGGTCGCCCTGGTCGAGATGGCCTACGCCTCCGGCCTGCGGGTATCCGAACTGCTGGGGCTGAAAGTCGAAGCCATTCAGCGCAACCCCGCCTATCTGATCGTGCGCGGCAAGGGCGGCAAGGAACGGCTAGCCCCCCTGAACACCGCCGCGCGCGAAGCGATCAAGGCCTGGCTGGTCGTCCGCGACGCGAAGCGAAAGCCGGAGGTGCCCGACAGTCCCTGGCTTTTCCCCTCCTCTGGCCGCACCGGCCATCTGACCCCGCGCCGTTTCGCCCAACTGCTGGACGAGGCCGCGATCACGGCCGGCATCGACCCGGCCCGCGTCAGCCCCCACGTCCTGCGCCACGCCTTCGCCACCCACCTGCTGGAAGGCGGCGCGGACCTGCGCGTCGTCCAGACCCTGCTGGGCCACGTCGATATCGCCACGACCCAGATCTACACCCATGTCGCCACCGATCGCCTGGCCCAGGTCGTCCAACAAAACCACCCCTTGGCGCGCGACGACTGAACCCCTGCTTGCCCGGCGGCGTTGACCTCTCTAGGTTCGCGCGCCTTCCCCAAGGGCGCTTTCGCCCGTTTGCAGTTCCCGGACGCCTTGATGGCCACGCACTATCTCGACTTCGAAAAGCCGATCGCCGATCTGGAAGCCAAGATCGAGGAGCTGTCGCTGCTGGCCGACACCTCGGGCGACATCGACCATGAGATCGAGGGCCTGCGCAAAAAGGCCGACCAGCTGCGCAAGAAGACCTACGCCGGCCTCGACCCCTGGATGAAGACCCAGGTCGCGCGCCATCCGCAGCGTCCGCACTTCATCGATTACGTCCAGAGCCTGTTTACCGACTGGAACGAACTACACGGCGACCGTCAGTTCGGCGACGATCAGGCCATCCTGGGCGGTCTGGCGCGGTTCCGCGGTCGCCCGGTCGTCATCATGGGCCATGAAAAGGGTCACGACACCGCGACCCGCATCACTCACAACTTCGGCATGGCGCGGCCCGAGGGCTATCGCAAGGCGGTGCGCCTCATGGACATGGCCGAGCAGTTCGGCCTGCCGGTGCTCAGCTTCATAGACACCGCCGGTGCCTATCCGGGCCTGGGCGCCGAGGAACGCGGCCAGGCCGAGGCCATCGCGCGCTCGACCGGGCGCTGCCTGACCCTGAGCGTCCCCTCCATCGCCACCATCACCGGTGAAGGCGGCTCGGGCGGCGCCATAGCCATCGCAGCGGCCAGCCGCGTGCTGATGCTGGAACACTCGATCTATTCGGTCATCTCGCCCGAGGGCGCAGCCGGCATTCTGTGGCGCGACGGCGCGCGGGCCAGGGACGCAGCCATGGCGATGAAGATCACCGGCCCGGACCTGATGGGGCTCAAGATCGTGGATCGCCTGATCGAAGAGCCCGTCGGCGGCGCCCACACCGATCGCGACGCGGCCATGGCCACTGTCGGCGACGTTCTGGCCGACGAGCTGAAGGGTTTCGACGGCCTGACGCCCCAGCAGATCAAGAAGCGCCGCGCAGATCGCTTCTACGCCATCGGCGCCCTTTGACGCCCTTAATCTTTCTGGCCGACCAGCGTTAACGCAGCATCCACCCTCGTCTGCCAAGCTCGGCGCTTCGTTCAGGGGCATCGGGGTTTGCGACCGGCCATGAGTCCAGCGGCGCGACAGACTGGGGCCTTTGCGCCATGAGCGGCGGCGAGTCCCTGCGTGAAAGCGCCGTCTTCAACCTGGCCGGCGCGATCACGATGATCGTCGACGATTCGCCGTTCTCGCTGACCCTGACGTCCAACGCCCTGATCGGTTTCGGCATTTGCCCGACTTACGTGTGCAGTGCGGGCTTGGAAGCCAAGAAGCTGCTGACCGACAAGCCCGTCGATCTGCTGGTCGTCGATACCGACATGCCCGACATCGACGGGTTCGAACTGGTGCGGTGGCTGCGCCGCTCCGGCCCCAATCCCAACGCCTTCACCCCCGTCATCATGACCGCCAGCCACATTCGTCGCGGGCAGGTCGCCGAGGCGCGGGACTGCGGCGCCAACTTCGTCGTCACCAAGCCCTTCAGCCCGGCCCTGCTGCTGGAGCGCATCCTGTGGGTCGCGCGCGACAGCCGGCCCTTCCTGGAGGTCGGCGACTACCTGGGGCCGGATCGCCGGTTCCGGCACACCGGCTATGAAGGCGTGGAACGTCGCGCCGACATGATTCGCAAGGCGAAGGGGATGGAGAGTCTGGCCCTATGACCGTCATCACCCACACTCAGCGCAAGTCGCGTCTGGCAGAGATGCTGGATCGCCCCGGCGGCGTCAGCGTCGGGGTCGCCCTGGCCCAGGCCCGCGCCAATCTGGACGGACTTCAGGAACAGGCCCGCGCCATCATCGGCGACAATATCGCGGCTCTGCTGGCCAAGCCCGACCCGAACCTGATCGAGCCGATGCGGCTGGATCTGGCCTATTCCGCATCCAGCCAGATCATCGATGCGGCCAGCCCGTTCGAGATGGACGACCTGTGCACGGCGGCCAAGGGCCTGTGCGACCTGCTGGACGCCGCGCCGCGTCAGGGTGGTTTCGACTGGCGCATCGCCACGGTCCATGCCCAGGCGATGAAGCTGTTGCTGGCGCTGCCGCCGCAAGAGCAGGCCGCGCGGACCGCCATCCTGACGAACCTGCATGAGGTTCTGAGAAAGAAGCTGCCGACCGCCGATCAGTCGGCCATCTGAGGCGTCTTGCCGCCGCGCGTCTGTTTGCGCCACAGCGCCGCATACTCCCCGCGCTGTCGGGCCACCAGTTCGTGGTGCCCGCCGCGTTCGACGATCCGCCCGGCCTTCAGCACCAAAATCTGGTCCGCATCCGCCACGGTCGATAGCCGGTGTGCGACCACCAGCGTCGTGCGGCCGTTCCTGGCCTTGCGCAGCGTCTTCTGGATCGCGGCCTCGGTGCGGCTGTCCAAGGCGCTGGTCGCCTCGTCCAGGATCAGGATGCACGGATCGGCCAGCAGGGCGCGGGCGATGCCGACCCGCTGACGTTCGCCGCCCGACAGCTTCAGCCCCCGTTCGCCGACCTTGGTCTGCATGCCGTCCGACAAGCCGCGAATGAAGCCGGCCAGTTCCGCCGCCTCGGCCGCCGCCCACACCTGCGCCTCGTCCGCCTCGGGCCGGGCGAAGGCGATATTGGCGGCCAGGGTATCGTTGAACAGGGCCACATCCTGAGGCACCAGCGCCACCGCCGAACGCAGCGAGGCCTGGGTCACTTCGCGCGCATCATGGCCGTCGATCAGCACGCGCCCCTCCTGCGGATCGAGCAGACGCAACGCCAGTTTGACGATGGTGGACTTGCCCGCGCCAGAGGGCCCGACCAGCGCCGTCGTCGTGCCCGGCGCGGCGTAGAAGCTGACGTCCTCCAGCCCATTGGCCCGCGCGTCGTGGCGGAAGCCGACGCCCTCGAACGCCACCGACGCCCCGCGCGCATCGACCGGCCGCGGCAGGGCGACGGCGTTCGGCGCATCGGCGACCTGCGGCGTCTGTCGCGTCACCTTCAGCATCTCCTCCATGTCAATGAAGGACTGACGGATTTCCCGATAGGCGAAGCCCAGGATGTTCAGCGGCGCGTAAAGCGAGATCATGATCAGCACCGCCGCCGTCACGTCGCCCGGCCCCATCCTTCCGGTCGCCGCCTCGAACCCGGCCATCACCGCCATGACGCCCAGGCCCAGGTTCATCACCAGGGCCTGCATCCCGTTCAGCATGTTCAGCGAACTGTTGGCCTTCAGCGACGCCTCGGCATAGTCGCCCAGCGCCCGGTCATAGGTCTGGGCCGCGCGCGTCTCGGCGCCGAACGACTTGACCGTCTCATAGTTCAACAAGGCGTCGACCGAGACGCCGGCGGCCTCGGAATCGGCCGCATTCATGATCCGGCGATGCTCCAGCCGCCAGTTGGACATGGCGAAGGTGGCGGCGGTGTAGATGACGACCACGACCACCGCGACGGCGGCGAAACGCCAGTCGTATTTGGCGCCCAGCACCCCGGCCGCCAGCACCAGCTCAACCCCGGTCGGGACCAGGTTGAAGGCCAGGATACGCAGCAGGAAGTCCACCGCGCGCGATCCCCGGTCCATCGTCCGCGACAGGGCGCCCGAGCGTTTGGTCTGGTGGAAATCCAGCGACAGGCTCAGCGCATGGGCGAAGGCCTCGGCCGCCGTCGCGCGCTGGGCGGCGGCGCGCACCGGCGCGAACACCACGTCCGACACCAGGGGCGAGGTCGCCGACAGAAACCGCACGAGGGCCCAACCGATGGCGAAGGCTGCAAAGCCCAGACCGACGGCGGTCGCCGCGCCCTGCCCCGCCGCGAGACGGTTGACCGCCGCGCCCAGCACCAGCGGCGCCAGAACACCCAGCCCCTTGCCCGCCAGCGTCAGCAGGATGGCCGAGATCAGCCGCAGTTTCAGATGCGGCGCGCCGGATCGGGCCACCAGCCGCGCCAAATCCGCCAGCGCCGTCAGCGTCGGAGGTCCATCCGTCTTGTCCTGTGGGCTCCCTGCCTGCTGCGCCTTGACCATCGGGTCACGCCTGCCGCCGGAGCGTTCGCCTCGCATCGCCATGATCCGCATATGGAAAGCCAATGCGACCGGGGAAAGGCCACGCTGGCGCGCAAGCGGGGATTCGTCGCTCAGCCCAGACCGGCGACCGCCTCGATCAACTCGTCCACGGCCGCTTCCTGCGTCGCCCACGAACAGACGAAGCGCACCGAACCGTCATCGAAGGCGTAGCAGGCCCAGCCCATGTCGTTCAGGCGGGCGTGCGCCTCTGGCGGCATCCGCACGAAGACGGCGTTCGCCTCCACCGGATGGGCCAGGACGAAGGGCGACCGCCCCGCGATGCCGGCCGCCAAGCGCTGCGCCATCAGATTGGCATGGGCGCCGCCCGATTCCCAATCGCCGCTTTCCAGCAAGCCCAGCATCGGACCCGACAGCAGACGCGTCTTGGACGACGTCTGGCCCGCCTGTTTCAGACGATTGTCCAGTCGCCGCGCCAGGCTCTTGTCGAACAGCACGATCGCCTCGGCGCAGTTGGCGCCCGCCTTGGCTCCACCGAACACCAGCACGTCCACGCCCAGGCGAGGAATGTCCTTCAGGTCGAAACCGGCGGCGACCGCATTGGTCAGGCGCGCTCCGTCCATGTGAACGCCATAACCGAGCGCCTTGGCCGGTTCGATCAGATGGCGCAGTTCTTCCTCGGTGTAGACCGAGCCATATTCCGTGGCCTGTGTCAGCGACAGGGCGGCGGGCGGCTGACGATGCCCGACTTCGGGTTCGCCTAATTGCGCCTGCAGGGCCAATGGATCGATCTTGCCCGAAAACCCCGGCAGCCCGATCAGGCCGACGCCGTGACCGAAGAAGCCCGGCGCGCCCGTCTCGTCGGTGCAGATGTGCGCCGCATGGTGCGCCAGCACCGCCTCATAGGGTTGGGCCAGCATGGACAGGGCGATGGCGTTGGCAGCCGTCCCACTGAATACAAAACGCACCTCGGCGTCGGCGTCCAGACGCTGACGAATCTGGTCGGCGGCGCGGGCTGTGACCTCGTCTGCGCCATAGGCGCGGGCGAATCCCTTGTTGGCGCGCACCAGGCCTTCGATGGCGCTCAGCGCCATGCCGGCGGTGTTGTCGGAGCCGAAATCGTAACGCATCAACGGTTCGTCGCCTTCAAGTCGGCAGTATCGTCATCGACCGTGCGGACGCGCACGACCGGGACCACATCCTCATCGCCATAGGGCACGGCGACCTGATGCGGGAACGGAATCTCGATCCCGGCGGCGTCCAGCGCCTCCTTGCCGCCCTGCATCAGATCGGCCTGGGTCTGCCACCAGTCGCCGACCTTGACCCAGGCGTGCAGCGTCACCTGCACCGAGCTGTCCAGCAGGCCCGTCACGCCGGTCCAGGGATGGGGATCGTGCAGCACCTTGTCGTGTGCGGCGGCCATATCCGCCAGCACGCAACGCGCCTGGTTCAGATCGTCGCCATAGCCGACCGTGAAGTTGATCTCGATCCGCCGCGTCTGCTGGCCGGTAAGATTGGTCAACGGGTCGCTAAGGACCTTGGAGTTCGGAATGACGATCTTGTGGTTGTTGGCGTTGGACAGCTGGGTCGTGAACAGGTCCAGTCGCTGCACCGTGCCGCTCATCCCGCCGACATCGACCACGTCGCCGACGCGATAGGGCCGCAACACCAGCAGCATGATCCCCGACGCCACGTTCGACAGCGTGCCCTGCAACGCCAGGCCCACCGCCAGGGACGCCGCGCCCAACACCGCGATGATCGAGGTCGTCTGAACGCCCAGGCGCTGCAGCACGGCGATCATGCCGATGATGATCACCACAACCCGCACCACCTGCACCGCAAAACTCAGTACGGTCGGGTCATGTCGGAAGCCGCGCACCCGCGACAGCGTCTTGCGCGCTGCGCCGGCCGCCCACTTCGCCACAAACAGGGTGGCGACGAAGATAAGGATGGCGATGGTCAGGTTGATCGCGAAATCACCCGCCATGTCGGTCAGCTTGGCGATCATGGCGGCGTCGATCGAAACGGCCTTGCGGCCCGCGGCCACCGCGTCGGCGACTTCGTTGGAAAGAGGCAGAGACATGAGGCCGGGTCTAACGCCTGACGCGACGATTGGAACCCCCGGACGCCCGATTTCAGGCCTTTGCGATCCGTCCGCCGCCGCTTTCGATGGCGTCCAGCAGGTCCATCACATCATCGATAGTGTTGGCCTCTCGCGCCGGCTTGTCCCAGCGAATGCGGCTGATGCGCGGAAAGCGCATGGCCACGCCCGACTTGTGCCGGGTCGAGCGATTCAGTCCCTCGAAGGCGATCTCAAGCACCAGGCCGAAATCCCGCTCGGCCCGCACCGACCGCACCGGCCCGAACCGATCGATGGTGTGATCGCGCACGAACTTGTCGAGCTGTTTCAACTCTTCGTCGGTAAAGCCGAAATAGGCCTTGCCCACTGGCGTCAACGCCCCTTCCGGCGTCCAGACGCCGAAGGTGTAGTCGGAATAGAAGCTGGAGCGTTTGCCGTGGCCCCGCTGGGCGTACATCAGGACGGCGTCGATGACGTGTGGGTCACGCTTCCATTTGAACCACGGCCCCTTGGGTCGCCCGGCCAGATAGGGGCTGTCCCAGCGTTTCAGCATCAGTCCCTCGGCCGCCGCCCCGACTGGCGGATCAGCCCGCAACCGCGCCAACTGGTCCCAATCGGCGTAATCGACCACCGGCGACAGATGCAGTCGCTCGCCGGTATGACCATTGACCAGCGCCTCGAGGCGTGTCCGCCGCTCGCACAGCGGCAGGCCGCGCAGGTCCTCGCCGTCCTGGGCCAGCAGATCATAGGCGACGACCGCCGCCGGAAAGGCCTGCATCGCCTTGGCGTCCACCGACTTGCGGTTCAGCCGCTGCTGAAGGTCGCCGAACGGCGCGACCGCCCCGTCGCGCCAGACGATCAGCTCGCCATCGATCGCGCCTTCGAACGCCAGCGCCTCCATCACATCGGGAAAGGCGGCCGAAATCTCGTCGCCGGTTCGGGAATAGAGTTTGCGCACCTCGCCCTCCAGCACCGCCTGAACGCGGATGCCGTCCCACTTCCATTCGGCCGCATAGTCGGCTGGCGACAGTTTGGGCAGATCGACCGCTTCATCGATGGCGACGGCCAGCATGACGGGTCGGAACCGGCCGGGCGCGTCCGGGCTGGGCCGCTCCGCCCTGCCCTCCAGCCAGGCGAAAAGATCGGCGTAGGGCGGCTCGACCGCGTGCCAGACCTCCTCGATGGCAGCGGCGTCCAACGCCTCCAGCGTCATCTGCGCCTCGTCGCCGTCCGGCGAAGGCGGCGCCATCACCGCATCCGGGCGCATCATCGCCGCCGCCGTCTTGGCCAGCCGTGCCGACAGACCGACCCGCAAGGCCCCGGTCATCAGCTTCAGCAGCGCCCAGCGCCCTTTCGGCTCCAACGCATCCAGCCAGCCTTCCAGGAGACCGCGCACCTCCGTCCGCGTGGCGGTCCTCAGCGCCTCGACGACCTCGGCCAGTTCGGGCTCGCGGTTCGGCCGGTGGTCCGGCGTCACGGGCCAGATCAGGGCCACCGTCTCCGCCAGATCGCCCACATAGTCGTAGGACCAGCCGAACAGCACGCTGTCGACCCGGCCTTCGACCGCCTTTCGGATCATGGCCGGCTTGGCCGCGTCGAACGTCAGGTCGCCGGTCAGGGCCGCCAGCGCCCAACCCCGATCCGGATCGGGCGTCGCTCTCAGATAGTCGCGCACCAGCACCAGCTTCGCATTGCGCGAAGCCGTCAGGGACAGGCGGTCCAGAAGCTCGGCGAAGGCGCGCATCGTCATCCATCTTGGGCGCCGGAAGCGCCGCCGTCCTCCTCAGAACGAAAAACGCCCCGGAGGTTTCCCTCCGGGGCGCATCTCAAATCCTTGACGGATCAGTTGAACAGTCCGGCGATCACGGCGGTGATCAGGCCGCCGGCGACGGCGGCGAGCACCACGTCATTGCCGCTGCGGACATATTGGTAGCCACGGGGCGGCGCACGCAGGCCATAGCGGTTATAGTCGTGAACCACATAGGCGTTGGTGCGGTAGTAGGACGGCATCCGTTGACCATAGCTCCAGGTCCGAACCGCATAGCCGCGCGGCGGGACATAGCGCGGGGCGTTGTAACGACGTTCCGCACGCTGCCAGCGTTCATAGGCCCGTTGCTGCTGGCGATAGTCGCGACGATCCTCGCGCAGCTCGCGGCGGTAATCGCGGCGATCCTGGCGATAGTCCCGACGATCGTAGTGGTCAGGACCCGGACCGTGGCGTGCGGCGGGACCATGCGGACCGTGGGGCGGTACGGGCTGAGCCGAGGCTGCGCCTGCTGCGCCCAGCGCGCCGGCGGCCATGACCGAAGCGATTGCGGTGCTGAGGATCTTTTTCATGATCGTGTCTCCATCTGCGCCGAAGATCATCGGCTTGGGTGCAGTCATGGAGCACGGCGACTGAGGCGCGCCTGAACCGGCGTCCTCGGGCTAGGTTCATGTCGGGAACACAGGATCGCCGCAATCAGGCGGCGACGGAGGCCTCTGATGGCGGTGCGGCCATCTGCGCAACCGCGTCGCGACCGCCGCTGACGCGGCCCATCAGGGCGGCCAAAGCGCCGAAATCGATCGGCTTGTTCAGATAGGCGTCAGCGCCCGCCTGAAGACCGGCTTCGTGATCCTCATGACGCGCCGAGGCCGACAGCACCACGATCGGGGTGGCGGCGTTCTGGCCGCCCGCGCGGATCATGCGGGTTGCGGTCAGTCCGTCCATCAGCGGCATGTTCACGTCCATGATGATCAGGTCGAACGGCTGATCCTTGGCGATATCGACCGCGACCTGACCGTTCTCGGCCGTCGAGGTGACGTGGCTGGCCGAGCTCATCCAGGCCTCCAGGATCATGCGGTTCACCGGATGATCCTCGACCACCAGGACGCGCAGAGATTCGCCGCCCTCGATCTCGGCATGAACCTCGGTCGCCGCGACGGGCTTGGCCCATTCCACGACCTCGGCCTCGATTTCCAGGGTGAAGCACGAGCCCTCGGCGAGCTTGGACGTCACGGTGATGTCGCCGCCCATGATGTTGGCCATGCGTCGCGCGATGGTCAGGCCCAGACCCGTTCCGCCAAAGCGCCGCGTGGACGAGGTGTCGACCTGGGTGAACGGCATGAACAGCCGCTCCAGATCGGCGGCCGCAATCCCTGCGCCGCTGTCCTGGACGACGAATTCGAAGCGCACGCGCTGATCCGAAATGCGGTGGCCGCGCACGAGATAGTGGATTTCGCCGGTCTCGGTGAACTTGACCGCATTGGACAACAGATTCTGCACCACCTGACAGACGCGCAGCGGATCGCCGCGCACTACCGTCGGAATCTCGCCCTCCACGGTCGTGACGAACGTCAGGCCCTTGGCTTCGGCCTGCGCCTCGAAGGGACCGGTGATGCGCTTGTTCAAACCCTCGATGACGATGTCGACGGCCTCGAAGTTCATCTTGCCCGCCTCGATCTTGGTCATGTCGAGGATGTCGTTCAGCAACGACAACAGATTGTCGCCGGAGTTGCGGATGATCGACAGATACTCGCGCTGCGTCGTCTCCAGTCGCGTCGCGCTAAGCAGTTGGGCCGCGCCCAGCACGCCGTTCATCGGGGTGCGCAGTTCGTGCGAGATCACGCCCAGGAAGTTCGACTTGGCGTCATTGGCGGCATTGGCCTTGTCGCGGGCCGCTTCAAGTTCCTCGATCAGATGCGCCTGGTGCGACTGGAACGCCCGGATGCGGTCTTCGCGCAGCAGGGTCATGGTCACCAGCACGAACAGACCCGCCGCAGTGAACGGCAGGACCGCCAGCATCGACCAGAAGGCGTTGGTGCCCCACAGGCTGAACAGAATGATCGTCGCGGCCGCGCCATAGGGCGAAGAGATGATCAGGGCCTGACGCGGCGAGCTGCGAAGCTGAGCGAACACCAGCACATAGCCGGAAATCAGCAGGGCGAGGGCCAGGGGCCGTCCGAACTCGGTGGGCGAGAACCAGGCCATCAGAGGCGCAATAGCCCAGGCGCCTGTCGTCACCGTCGCCACGATCGGGAAGATCACGCCCCAGTTGGTGCCGACACGATGGCTCAGGCGATGTTCGACGATTCCCCGCAGCGATCCGGCCGCCAGGGTGCCGCCGAACCAGAGAAGCGCCGGCCACAAGCCGACGGTGCCGAGAAGACCCACGCCCCATGAAGCGATGATCATGTAGCGGAGATACTGCGTCTGCAGGATGGCCGTCAGCGCCTGAGCCGCGTCTCCGGCGCGTTGTTCGCCTTCGAGCGCCTTCGCGACGCCGTCTGATTCCACCATAAGCCCAGATCCCCACGTTCTGTTTGGTCGCATGACGCTAAGACGAAGGTTCTAAGACGATGTGAACGCAGTTCTTTCGGCTATTTCGCCTCCTCAGGCGTCAGGGCCTTGATCGAAAGGGCGTGGACCGGTCCAGCCATTTCGTCCTTCAACAGGGCGTTCACCGCGCGCTGTCGCGCCAGCCGCGATTGCCCCTGAAAAGCAGCGGACACGATCACCAGATTGAAATGGCTTTCCCCGCCAGGCTTGGCGTCCATTCCGCCTTCATGATGATGTCCGGCGTGGCGCCAGCTGTCGTCTTCGACCTCCAGACGCTCGGGCGACAGCCCTGCCGTCAGTTTTGCACGAATAATCGTCGCCATCGGGCCTTCAGACATGATCGATTCCTTGATGCTGTCCCAATCGGGCTTACACTTCGGCTGATGTCCGCCTCCTTTCAATACAAGCCGCGCTTTACCGACATTCGGGTGAAGCCGCCCAAGCCCGAGGAAGAGGCGGCGAAAGCCGACGTCCTGCACCTGAAGCCGGGCGAAAAGCCATGCCAGTGGCCCGACTGCCGCCGGGCTGCTGCGGCCAAGGCGCCCAAATCCCGCGAACGGCTGAACGACTTCTACGAATTCTGCCAGCCGCACGCCGGCGAATACAACAAGGGCTGGAACTTCTACGCCGGCATGACCGAGGGCGAGATTCGCGCCGCCCAGGAAAACGAGGCCATGACCGGCGGCCGCCCGACCTGGGAGATGCAGGCCGGCAAGTTCACGCGCGAGGCCGCCGCCTTCGCCGCCAAGATGGGCACCTCGAACACCACCGGCGCCGGCTCGTGGCGCGACAGCTTCGGCCTGTTCGGGCGCAAGGGCGATCAGGCGCCGCAGTCCGCGACCGAGGACCGCCGCATCGGCAAGCTGGAACGCGCCGCCCTCGCCGACCTGGATCTGGACCCCGGCGCGGACAAGGCGAAGATCAAGGCTCAGTATCACGAGCTGCTGAAGCGGTTCCACCCCGACACGAATAGCGGCGACCGCAGCGCCGAGGCCAAGCTGCAACGCGTGATCAAGGCCTGGAAGACGCTGAAGAAGGCCGGCCTGGCCTGACGGCCTAGTCGGCGTAGATCATCTTGCGCGTCATGCCGCCGTCCACGGTCAGCACCTGGCCCGTGACGAAGCCCGCTTCGGCGAGATAGAGCACGGCCCCGGCGATATCCTCAGCGCGGCCGACGCGGCCGACCGGATGCTGTTCGTGATCGACAGGACGCAGATCCTCGCCGTCCGAAATCCAGCCGGGCTCAATGGCGTTGACGCGGATCCCAGGGCCTTCGCTGATCGCCAGGGCGTGAGTCAGGGCGAACAGCGCGCCCTTGGACGCCGCATAGGCCTCGGTGTGCGGCTCGGACATGAAGGCGCGCGTCGAGATCATGTTCACGATGGCGCCGCCCTCGTTCAGCAGCGGAATGGCCGCGCGGCTCATCAGAAAGGCGCCGGTCAGATGGCTGTCGATGGTCTTGCGCCAGTCCGCCAGCGACAGCTCAGCCAGCGGGCCGTTCACCGGATCGGCGATGCCCCCGTTGTTGACCAGCAGGTCCAGCGACGACCAACCCAAGGTCTCGAACGCCTGTTTGACCGAGTCCTCATCACCCAGATCGCAGTCGATATGACGGGCCTCGCCGTCACCCGGCTTCAGGTCGAAGGAGGCGACTTCCCATCCGTTAGCCAGCAAGGCGTCACAGACGCCCGTTCCGATCAGGCCTGATCCGCCTGTGACAATCGCTTTTCTCATGGTCCGGAAACCGGCGACGGCCGGCTTGGTTGCGCCGGATCAGGGCTGGCCGGCGGCCTGGCTGTTCGCGGCGGTCATCATCGGGCTCGAAGGCTCTCGGAAATAGCGATCAATCCCGTCCGCCACCGACTTCATCAGGCGACGGCGCGCGCGCTCATCGGTCAAAAGCCGCTCGTCCTCGGGATTGGTGATGAAGCCCATTTCCAGCAGCACGGCCGGCACGTCGGGCGCCAAGAGGACAGCCAGGCCCGCATCGCGATGGCTGCGGCGCAAGAGAGGATGATCCGAACCCTCCAGATGGGTCAGCAGGACGCGCGCGAACTGGGCCGAGCGGTTCTGGGTCGCGCGCTGGGTCATGTCGAGCAGGATGCGATCCACAGACGGATCGCGCCCCGGCAGATGCAGCTCGCGATGCCAGTTGTCGCCGCGCGTGAACTCGCGCACGGCCCGGCCGGCGCCCTGCTCCGACAATGTATAGACGCTGGCCCCGCGCAGCGCCGGATCGGCGCCCGCGTCAGCGTGCAAGGAAATGAACAGATCGGCGTCGGCCTGACGCGCGATGGAGACGCGGCGATAGAGATCGACATAGCAGTCGTCGCTCCGGGTCAGCCTGACGCGATAGCGGCCGTTCTTCTCAAGCTCGGCCTTCAACGCCAGGGCGGCGGCCAAGGTAACCTGCTTTTCCTGGGCGCTCGCGCCGCTGGCGCCGGGATCATTGCCGCCATGGCCGGCGTCGATGACGATCAGGGGACGTTCAGCGCGGCGCGGCGGCGCGCTGGCGCGCGGCGCCGGCGTGGTCGAGGCGCGCGCGGCGGCTCCTGTCGTCTTCAGGTCCACGACATACCGATAATGGCTGACGCCGTCGCCGGGCGGCAGAAGGAAGCGCCGTTCGATCTCGCTGCCGCGCGCCAGTTCCAGCTGAACCCGCGACGAACCGCCGGACGACGTGACCTCATAGGAGCGCACCAGACCCGAACCGCCACCGTTCAGACCGCGCCCTGGCGCAACACCGCTGAGGGCCAGCACCACCCGGCCTTCGCCGCCCGCGTCGATGACGCGTCCCTGCGCCGTCTTGTCCAGATCGATGACGACGCGGGTCCGATCGCCGTCGGCGCCGAAGCGCACCGCCAGCACATCGCCCTGCGCGCCCCAGGCGAAACCGCGCGTTGCGGACAGACCGACCATGCAGATGACCACGAAGGCCAGGGCGGTCATCGCCCACTCCTTCGCGCCCCAGCGCATCAGACCTGTCAAAACGCGACCGCTCATCTGCGTCGGCGAACCCGGTTTAAGCCTACTTGAACCTCATCATGACAGAGGCTCGTATTCAGGGGGTTAAGGCGAGCGCCTTTTAATTCTCCCGCTGCATGACTATGCTGTGACCGCTCGCGAACCGATCGCGCCGATTTCGCCCTTGCGGATCTTGGCGCGCCCTCCTCGCGGCGTTGACTTTCACCAATCCTAGAACCGCCCCGGCCTGGCCGATGGTTCGAAGAGCGGACCAGGGACGCGGCCTTCCCAAGGGATTGGCGCGCCCGGTTCAGGACCGACGACTTAATGGGCCTTTCCGCCTGCGTTCCCCAACGGCTTGATCAAGCCTTCTTCGCCGTTCTCGGCGAGGGGATGTCGCGCGCGCCGGCCCTCACCTTCATTCGGCGAGCCGCCATGACCCTGTCCGGAGATCCGGGACGGTCGGCCTGCGCGCGCCAGAGAGAGACTTTCCATGTCAAAGACAATGCTGATCGATGCGGCGCATCCCGAGGAGACCCGGGTCGCCATCGTGGACGGGCGCAAGATTGAGGAATTCGATTTCGAATCCCGTGCGAAGCGCCAGCTTCGCGGCAACATCTACCTCGCCAAGGTCACCCGCGTAGAGCCCAGCCTGCAGGCCGCCTTCATTGAATACGGCGGCAATCGCCACGGCTTCCTCGCCTTCAACGAAATCCACCCCGACTACTACCAGATCCCCGTCGCCGACCGCGAAGCCATCATGGCCGAGGCGCACGACGACGAGGACGAGGACGATCTCGACCGCGAATCGACCGGCGACGATGTCGATCCCGAATCGGCCCTCGCCGACGAAGAGCGGCTGAAGCGCCGCCTGATGCGTCGCTACAAGATCCAGGACGTCATCAAGCGCCGCCAGATCCTGCTGGTCCAGGTCGTCAAGGACGAGCGCGGCGCCAAGGGCGCGGCCCTGACCACCTGGCTGTCGCTGGCCGGCCGCTACTGCGTGCTGATGCCCAACACCGGCAAGGGCGGCGGCATTTCGCGCAAGATCACCAACACTTCGGACCGTCGCCGCCTGAAGAGCGCCGTGTCGGCCCTGGAAGTGCCCAAGGGCATGGGCCTGATCATCCGCACGGCGGGCGCCAAGCGCACCAAGGCCGAGATCAAGCGCGACTATCAATATCTGCTGCGCCTGTGGGAGACGATCCGCGAGACCACCCTCGCCTCTCACGCCCCTTCGGTGATCTACGAGGAAGAGAACCTGGTCCGCCGCGCCGTGCGCGACATGTTCGACAAGGACTTCGACGGCATCCAGGTCGAGGGCGTTGAGGGCTTCAAGGAAGCGCGCGACTTCATGCGCGTGCTGATGCCGGCCCAGGCCAGGAAGGTTCACCTGTATCGCGGCTCGCGCCCCCTGTTCGCGGCCAACGGCATCGAGGAACTGCTGACGCAGATCCACCAACCGGTCGTGCCGCTGAAGTCCGGCGGCTATCTGGTCATCAACCAGACCGAAGCCCTGGTGGCCATCGACGTCAACTCGGGCCGCGCCACCAAGGAACGCAACGTCGAACAGACAGCGTTCAAGACCAATATGGAAGCGGCCGAGGAAGCCGCCCGCCAGCTGCGCCTGCGCGACCTCGCCGGCCTGGTCGTGATCGACTTCATCGACATGGATGAAGGCAAGAACAACCGCGCCGTCGAGCGCGTGCTGAAGGAGGCCCTGTCCTTCGACCGCGCCCGCATCCAGATGGGCCGCATTTCGCCCTTCGGCCTGATGGAAATCAGCCGCCAGCGTCGCCGCCTGGGCGTGATCGAGGGCGCGACCGAAGCCTGCCCGCACTGCCAGGGCACGGGCCGCATCCGCTCGGCCGAATCCGCCGCCCTGATGACCCTGCGCGCAGTCGACATCGAGGCCGGCAAGAACGGCGCGGGCGTGGTGGTGCTGAAGGTCTGCACCGCCGTCGGCTTGTACATCCTGAACCACAAGCGCGCCTATCTGCAGTCGCTTCTGGAACGTCGCGGCCTGAACGTCATCGTCCAGATTGACGACAGCCTGGGTCAGGGTGAACACAACATCGAGCGCACCGAGACCAATGAGGACTTCGTCGCGCCCGAGATCGAGATGCCCAACCTCGACGACGACTTCGACGCCTCGCTGTACGAAGACGAGGATGAGGACGACGACGAAGAGATCATCGCCGACGACGATGACGACACCGTTGAATCCCTGGATCGCGAAGACAGCGACGACGACGAACCGCGCGAACGCTCGGAACGTCACGACGGCGGTCGCGATCGCGGTCGTGGGCGCAACCGTCGCCGTCGCGGCGGTCGTCGCGACGAGGAAACGTCGGACGTCGAGGCCGTCGATACGCTCAGCACCGACGACGCTTCGGACGATGAGGAAGACGAAAACGGCCGCCGCCGTCGCCGTGGTCGCCGTGGCGGTCGCCGCGTGCGCGAGGATGGCGAGCGCGACGTCTACACTTGGGTACGCGGCCGTACGCCGTCGCTCGACGACCCCTATGTCTGGTTCGACCCGCTGAACCCCGGCCGCTCGGAAGGTCGCCCGGAACGCGGCGAGCGCCATGAGCAGTCTGAACGCCCCGCCTTCGCTCAATCCGAGGGCGAAGGCCTGGATGTCCTCGCCCATAGCGGCGCCGGCGAAGGCTCTGGCGAAGAAGGCGGCCGTTCGCGCCGTCGCCGCCGTCGCGGTCGCGGCCGTGGCGAAGGTTCCGTCAGCCACGAGATCAAGGTCGAGAACCGAGCCACCAACGAAGGCATGCCGCCTCACGGCTCGCCCGAAACGCCGATGGCCGTGATGGTCGAGCCGACCGAGGCCGTCGATACGGCCGCCCCGGCCATCGCGCCCGAGCCGCAGCGTCGTCGCGTGCGCCGCAAGTCGGCCAGCGCCAATGTCGAGATCGCGACCGAACCGCATCCCGACACCGCCATCGAGCCGAACGAGGCCACGGTCCAAGGCGCGCCGGTCGAGCTGGACGTGACCCCGCACGAGGCGCTGGCTGGTGAACCGGCCGAAGTCGCCCCGGTCGCCGCCCCGACGGCGGTTCCGGTGACCGAGGCCGTCCTGGCCGAGCCGTTCGTGGCTCCCACGCCGGAGATCGACGTTCAGGCCATCATCGCCGAAGACCCGAACCAGATCGTCGCACCGCCCGAAAAGCCCAAGCGCGGGTGGTGGCGCCGCTGATCGGTCACGATTAGACTGTCTGAATACAGGCGGGGGCCGGTCGTTGTTGGAGTAGAGCCATGAGGTGGCTTCCCCGATCTGCATCCCGCGTTCTGGCGGCGGCGGCGACGGCCTTGATGGCTGTTTCCGTCGCCGGCCAGGCCTCCGCGCAAAGCCTGATCCGCGACACCGAGGTCGAGGGCATCGTGCGCGAATGGGCCGACCCGGTCTTCGTGGCCATGGGGCTGAACCCGAACGATATCGAAGTCCTGCTGGTCAACGACAACGACCTGAACGCCTTTGCGACACGCGGGCGGATCATGGGCGTCAACACCGGCCTGATCCTGCGCACCAAGACCCCCGGCGAACTGCTGGGCGTGATGGCGCACGAGGCGGGCCACATCAAGAACCGCCACACCCTGCGCGACGGGGCCGAGAACGCTGGCAAACAGCCCATGTTCATGACCATGGCGCTGGGGGCCCTGGCCATCGCCGCCGGCGCGCCGGACGCAGGCGTAGCCCTGCTGGGCTCCAGCCAGTATTTCGGCGCTCTGGGCGCGCTGCATTATATGCAGAGCCAGGAAGGCGAGGCCGACATCTCGGGCGCGCGGGCGCTGGAGGCGGCCGGCGAATCCGGCGCCGGGCTGGTGTCCTTCTTCGAAAACTTCCGCTCGCAGGAGGTCTTCTCCGACGCCCGCCGCTATCCCTATTTCCGCAGCCACCCCCTGTCGTCGAACCGGATCGAAAGCCTGCGCCGCTATGTGCAGGAACAGCCGCACTACGACCATCGCGACAGCCCCGAACGTAGGGCGCAGCACGCGCTGATCCTGGCCAAGATTCACGCCTTCATGGATCCGCCGAACGCCACCCTGCGCGACTATCCATCGACCGACACCTCCCTGCCCGGCCGCTATGCGCGGGCCATCGCCTGGTATCGCGACGGCCAGACGGACAAGGCGCTGACGGCGGTGGATACGCTGATCGCCGGCGACGTGAACAACCCCTATTTCCAGGAACTGAAGGGCCAGATCCTGTTCGAGGAAGGCCGCCCGGCCGAGGCCGTCGCCGCCCACCGCGAGGCGGTCCGCCTGAAGCCCGACGCCCCCCTGCTGCGCGTCAACCTGGCCCACGCCCTGATCGAAACCAATGACAAAGCCAATCTGGACGAGGCCATCGACCAGCTGAAACACGCCGTCGTCGCCGAGAAGGACAACACCATGGCCTGGCGCCTGCTGGCCCAGGCCTATGCCTCGCAGGGCAAGGAGGGAGAGGCGCGACTGGCCTCGGCCGAATACTATTTCGCCGGCGGGGACGAGAAACAGGCGACCCAATTCGCCCTGCGCGCCCGCTCCATGCTGGATCCCGGCTCGATCGAGTGGCGCCGCGCCGTCGATATCGTCCTGGCCTCGGGCGCCACGCCCGACGATCTCAACGACCTGGACCGCCGCGACGCCGCGCGCCGGCCCGCCACCCTCAACTGATCCTTACCGCCGACTGCGAGCCTGAATGACCGACGACGCCCCCACGCCTGCGCCCGAACCCAAGACCGCTAAGCCGGGATGGCTCAGCGGCGGCCGCGCCGGCTATCTGGCCCTGGGCCTATCGGTCATCGCGCTGGGCTTTTCAGCCGCGCCCTATCTGACCGGCGGATCGAACGTGCGTGCGTATCTGCTGGAGCATCCTGAGGTCTTGCAGGAGGCGCAGATGGCGCTCCAAACCAAGGATGCCGAAGCCGCCGTCGAGGAGACGAACCAGGCCGCCGCCGCCAACGCCGGCCTCCTGGCGCCCGACGCCCGCGATCCGGCCTTCGGTCCCGCGAACGCCAAGGTCACGGTGATCGAGTTCTTCGACTTCCGCTGCCCCGGCTGCAAGGCCGTAGCACACGACTATCGCGCCCTGATGGCCGCCCATCCGGAAGTTCGCTTCGTCTTCAAGGACTGGCCCATCCTGGACCGTGGCGACGACATCACCTCGCAATACGCCGCCCGCGCCGCCCTGGCCGCGCACCAGCAGGGCAAGTATCTGGAGGTCTATGACGCCTTGATGACCGAGCGGGCGCTGTCGATCGAAGCGATCGACGCCATTCTGGCGGCGCATGATGTGGACATGGCCCGCGCCAAGACCGCAATCGCTGCGCCCGACACCACGCGCCACATCGCCGACATCCACACCACGGCCGCCGCCCTGCGCCTGCGCGGCACGCCGACCTTCTTCGTCAACGGCAAGGCCAGCCCCGGCATCGACCCGGCCGAAATCGGCAAACTGATCGAAGCGGCGAAGCGCTGACAGACCTGAGGCCGAGGCGTCAGGCCTCGGCCAGACTCATCTGTCCGCCGATCCATTCGACGCCGGCGTGGCGCAGGGCGTCATTGCCTGCCGTCTCGTCGCCCAGCGCCTGTTCGGCGCGGTAGAGGACGTAATAGCTGTAGGGATCGTTCGGCCAATCCTTCAGCAGTTCGCCGATCTTGGCCTTCGCCCCAGCCGCATCGCCGGACGCCAGCAAGGCGGCGGCCAGGCTTCGGCGCGTCGGATACCAGATCATCGGCGGATCGCCGCCCTCGGGCGACATGGCCTGGATCGCCGCCGCCCGCCCATAGGCGGCGATGGCGGCGGGATAGTCCTGATCGATCATGGCCGCGCGCCCTTCCAGCACCTTATGGAACAGTTCGGCGAAACCGGTCTGACGATCCGCCATCGGACCCTTGAACGCCTTGTCCGCCAGCAGGGCGGCGATGGCCTGGGCCTCGATCCGAACCGCCGCCGCATCGCCGCGCCGCGCCGCCGCCTCGCCCCGTGCATAGCGCCAGCCGACCCGCATCAGCGGACGGCCCGCGTCTGGTTCGGCCAGCGCCGCGACCTGGGCGTCCGATCCGAACCGGCCGTAAAGCGCATAGGCGTCCGCCGCCATAACCTGACGATAGACGACATAGCCGTCCTCGCCCGCCTCGGGCGGTCCCGCTAGCTGCGGATAGGTCGCCATATACCAGTCGGCCAGCTCCAGCCCGCGCTCGACCCCGCCCGCCATCAGGGCGCCGCCCATGCCGAAATGGATGTTGTGGGCATGCAGCCGCATGCCGCGTATCCCGCCGGGCGGGCCGACCAGTTGGTCGTAACTCTTGTCCAGCGCCACGGCGTTGACGTTGGACATCATCGCGTCCTTGTAGCGCCCGACACGATAGAAGGTGTGCGACGGCATGTGCACCAGATGGCTGGCGCCCGGCGCCAGCAGGGCCAGCCGCTCGCCATAGGCCAGCGCCCGATGTGGATCGTCCGACCATTCGGTCAGATGGATGTACAGGTGAATAGCGCCCGGATCGCTCGGCTTCACCTTCAGGGCGTGCTCCAGGATCGCCATGGCGCGAGTGACGGCCGGATCGGTCGCCTTGCCGTCCTTGTCCCACCATTCGCCCTCGGGCTGGAGCATCCAGGCGTCGGCGGTGATCGAGGCGACCGATACGTCGTCGGCGTGACGCTTTGCGATCCGGTCCATGGCGCGGGCGTAACGCAGGGCGCGGGTCTTCTCCTTGCCGGAATAGCGCTGGATCAGGGCGTCGATCATCTGGCGCTGCATCGGCGTAGCGTCTCGGGCCAGACGCCGCGCGTCACGGGCGACGCGCAGGCCTGTGGCGATCGATTCGGGATCGCCGCCGCCGCCGTTCAGGTTCGGCCCGATCGCCCAGGCCTCGCCCCAGGCGCACATGCCGCACGACGGGTCCAACTGCCTCGCCTTTCGGAACGCCCGCACCGATTCCGAATGCTCGAACGCCCAGCGCAGTCGCACGCCGTGGTCAAACCAGGCCTGGGCCTCGGGGTTCGGCGTATCGACCGCGAAACCCTCGTCGCCGAAGCCTGGGGCCATGACCATGTCGCGTGTCGGCTGGACATCGCCGACGGCGCCGACCCGGCCGCAGACCTGCGGATTGGTGATCAGGGCCAGGGTCGCCGCCGTCGCCGTGGCGTCGGCGACCGCCACGGGCGCAATCAGACAGGCGACCGAAACCGTCGCGACCCAAAGACCTTTGCGCATCTTCGCCCCTCTTCCTCTGGCGACCAGTGTGCGCTCAAATCGTCGGCTCGCCAATCACCCCATCAGGGCATGGTGACGGGCAAGGTGTCTTGCGCCCGCCCGTCGCCGGCCGGCGCCGCGATCCCGAGCATTCGCGCCAGGAAGGGCTGCACATCGACACTGTCCAGATCGGTCAGACGACGCCCGGCGACCACACCCGGCCCGTGGGCGATGAAGATCGCCGCCATCTCCGGCGCCTGATTGTCATAACCGTGGGCGCCGCCCGCCCGCGTCACCGGCCGATCTCGCGTCGCCGTCAGCCAGCCTGTCTCGACCAGACAGACGATCTGCGCCACGCGCGGATTGGAACCATAGGCCAGTCGCGCCGGCACATCGGCCTTGTTCCAGCATTCCATATGCGGATGGCGTCCGACCAGCTTCTGCTGCACCTCGGCCTCGCGGCCAGGCGCCGGATCGGCGGTCAGGACCGCTCCGCCATAGCCGATCTTCAGCGCCGCCGGATCGATGATGTCGTCGATCCACACGACCCGGTCCGGCGAGGTCGCGGCCATGCCGTGATCCGACACCACGACCAGCATCGTGCGATCATAAAGCCCCCTCGCCTTCAGCCCCTCGATCAACCGTGCCATCGAGGCGTCCACCGATGCGGCGGCGGCGCGCGTCTCGGCTGAATCAGGGCCGTTGCGGTGACCGGCGGTGTCGACGATGTCGAAATACAGCGTCTCCAGCTTCGGTCGCTGATCCACCGGCAGGTCCAGCCACGACAGCAGACGATCCACGCGCGCATCGCCCGGCATTCCCTGGTCGAACGGCGCCCACTGGCTGGGCCTTACGCCGTGGATCTCGACCTCCGATCCCGGCCAGAACATGGTGCCGGTGCGCAAGCCCGCCTTTTCGGCCGTGACCCAGATCGGCTCGCCCTGATCCCAGAAGCCGCTTTCCTTGCTGGCCATGGTGAAGGCGCCCAGTTGCGCGTCGGTGAACCGGTTGCCGACCACCCCGTGATGGTCCGGGTGCAGGCCCGTAACCAGCGTATAGTGGTTGGGGAAGGTCACGCTGGGGAACGACGGCCGCATCGGTCCGAACGCGCCGCCGGCGACCAGTCCATCCAGCACCGGCGTCTGCCCCTTGCCCAGATAATCCGGCGAGAAGCCGTCGATCGATACAAGGATGACCAGATCGGGACGGGTCGTCTGCTTGGCCTGCTCGAGAACCGGCGATGTAAGGGTGGGTTGCGGGGCCCCGGCGCAGGACGCGACGGCGAAGGCGGCGGCCACGGCCAGGCTGGCGGCGACGAAACGAGACATGAACTTACTCCAAGACGACACTGAACCATTGCCTAAACTTAATGGACGACAGCCACGCGACGGCTTGTGCGACCGGCGTTCACTCGCCAAGCTTGGCGTATGGAAACCGTCATCGACATTCGCGGCCTGACCAAGACCTACGGGACGGTAAAGGCCTTGGACGGCCTGACCCTGTCGATCCCGCGCGGCGGGGTCTACGGCATTCTGGGTCCCAATGGGGCGGGCAAATCGACGCTGTTTCGCACCCTGCTGGGTCTGATTCGGCCGACCGAGGGCGAGGCGACGGTGATGGGCGGTCGGATCGGCGATCCGGCCTCCATGCGTCGCATGGGCTCGATGATCGAGACACCGCGCTTTCCGCCCTTTATGACCGCCCGCCAGGTGTTGGAATGGCTGGCCCGCGCCCACGGCGGCGTGTCGTCGGCCGAGATCAACAATTGGCTGCAACGCGTCGGCCTGACCGAGGCCGCCAACCGCCGCGTGAAAGGTTTTTCCGTCGGCATGCTGCAACGCCTGGGCGTGGCCGCCGCCCTGATGACCAAGCCGGACCTGGTCATCCTGGATGAACCGACCAGCGGCATGGATCCGCCCGGCATCCAGGAGATGCGCGCCCTGATCCGCAGCCTGGCCGACCACGACGGCGTGACCGTCATATTGGCCAGCCACCAGTTGCAGGAGGTCCAGCGCGTCTGCGACCGCGTCGCCATCTTCAACAAGGGCAAGGTGATCACCGAAGGCCGCGTGTCAGACCTGACCGCCTCGGGCGAGCGTCTGCGCTTGTCCGTTACGCCGCTGGCCAAGGCCATGTCCCTGCTGGGCGACCGCGCGACGCTTGAGGGCGACGCGATCGTGGCCGCCATACCTCGCGCCGAGGCCGCCGCCGCCATCAAGGCTCTGGTCGAAGGCGGTGTCGATATCGAAGAGGCCCGCTGGATCGGCGCGGATTTGGAAGACGTCTTCATGAGCGAAACCGGCTGGACCGGCGTGCAGGAGCAAAACCGTGCTGGCTGACGCGATCCGTTCCGAAACCTACCGCCTGTCCAAGAACCGCACCGCCCTGTTCTGGAGCGTGCTGTTCATCCCTATCATGGGTGTGATCCTCGCCACTCTGGGCTTCGTGGTCGCCAAGGCCAATGAAGCCAAACTGGCGGGCAAGCTGCCGCCGGACATGATGAAGGGCGGCCCGCTCGATCTGGGAATGGCCCTGGTCAAGAGCGCGAGCGACTTCGCCAATCCCGCGATCCTGATGTTCGTCTTGATCGGCGCGGCGACCATCTACGCCGGTGACTATCGCTGGGAGACTTGGCGCTTGATCAGCGCGCGCAACACCCGGCCGAACCTGCTGACCGGCAAGGTGGCGGTCGTGGGTCTGGTGATCGTGCTGGCAACCATCGCCGCCCTGATCTCCGACGTGATCGCCAGTGCGATCCAGGCGGCGGTGTTCAGCCGCCCCCTCACCTTCTCAATTACTGGCGCAGCGGCGTCGGATTTCGGCCTTCTGACCCTGACGTCCTGGGCGCGCATCCTGCAGTTCACCATGCTCGGGCTCCTGGCCGCCGTGGTGACCCGCTCGCTGCTGGCGGCCCTGTTCGCGCCGCTGGTGATCGGCGTGGCCCAGTTCTTCCTGCCGCAACTGCTGCTGCCGATGGGCGTGACGACAGACGGCTGGCTTCTGCCTCTGCTGTCGCCCGGCATGGCCACCGACCTGCTGAAGGCCGCTATCGAGGGCGGCATGGCGGCGACCGAACTGCCAGATCACGCCGTCCTCAAAGGCGTCCTCAGCCTGGCCCTGTGGATCGGCGTCCCCTTCGCCGCCGCCGTCGCCTGGTTCAACCGCCAGGACCTATCGAAAGAATAGGCGGCGACGGACTACGCGCGCCTTCCGCGACCAGCCAGTCGCGGAAGGCAGCCACCGCCGCGTCCTAGGCGGCTAGAGCCGCTTCTCCATGAAGACGTCCGCGCGCACATAGGGCGTGGGCCGTGGCGGCAGGTGAACGAAGCCGGCGCTTTCATACAAGGCGATTGCGGGCTTCAGAGCGCTGTTGGTTTCCAGATAGAGCCCGGCGGCGCCCGCTTCCCGCGCCGCCGCATCGCAGGCCTCAAGCAGGCGTCGCGCCAGACCCAGGCCGCGCGCGGCGGGCGTCACGGTCATCTTGCAGACCTCCACCCCGTCATCGGTCGGGACCATGGCGCAGCAGCCCACGGGCTCCCCATCCTTCTCTGCGATGAAGATGCGCCCGCCCTTGTCCAGGAACACGCCCTGCGGATCATCGATCGCGAGCCGGTCCTTGGCTTCGATGGCGAAGCCGCCCTCGACCAGCCAGGCGGTGTTCAATCGCGCCCAGGCGGCGGCGTGATCGGGACGGAAATCGACGATGGCGACGGTCATTCACCCCTCATGCCCGGTGTGCACGCAAAGCAAAAGGGCGGTCGGATCACTCCGACCGCCCTTCCGGCGTTTGGTCCAACGACCAAATCTTAGTCTTCGTCGTTGCCTTCGAAGGCCAGGACCGGACCGGAGTCCTTGCCTTTGGCTTCGACGTCGCGGTCGACGAACTCGATGACGGCCATCGGGGCGTTGTCGCCGTGGCGGAAGCCAGCCTTCATGATGCGGATATAGCCGCCGTTACGCTCGCTGTAGCGCGGGCCAAGCGTTTCGAACAGCTTGCCGACTTGCGGCACGTCGCGAACCTGGCTGATGGCCTGACGACGAGCGTGCAGGTCGCCCTTCTTGGCGAGGGTGACCAGCTTCTCGACGAAGGGACGCAGTTCCTTCGCCTTGGGCAGGGTCGTGGTGATCTGCTCGTGCTTGATCAGCGAGGCGGCCATGTTGGCGAACATGGCGGTGCGGTGGCTGGTCGTGCGACCGAGTTTACGATGGGCGGCGCCGTGGCGCATCTGGGTCTCTCCTACTCCGGAACCGGTATCCCGACAGGGACCTGGAACCGTAATCTTCTAACCGCCCCGACATTCTCCCGAAGGAGACGGGCGGAGGGTTGAACTTAGATCTGGTCGTCGAACTTCTTGGCCAGATCTTCGATGTTTTCGGGCGGCCAGTTCGGCACGTCCATGCCGAGGCTGAGGCCCATCGTCGTGAGAACTTCCTTGATCTCGTTCAACGACTTGCGGCCGAAGTTCGGGGTGCGAAGCATTTCGCCCTCGGTCTTCTGGATCAGGTCGCCGATGTAGACGATGTTGTCGTTCTTCAGGCAGTTGGCCGAACGAACCGACAGTTCCAGCTCGTCCACCTTCTTCAGCAGCGCCGGGTTGAAGGGCAGGTCGGGCTTGCCGTCCGACTGCTCGACAGCCTTCTTGGGCTCTTCGAAAGTGATGAAGATCTGGAGCTGGTCCTGCAGGATGCGCGCGGCGTAGGCCACGGCGTCAACCGGCGTGACCGCACCGTTGGTTTCGACTTCCAGCAACAGCTTGTCGTAGTCCAGCGACTGGCCCTGACGGGTCGGCTCGACGCGGTAAGCCACCTTCTTGACCGGCGAATACAGGGCGTCGACGGCGATCAGGCCGATCGGCGCATCTTCCGGACGGTTCAGCTCGGCGGCGACGTAGCCCTTGCCGTTCTGGACGGTCAGTTCCATGCGCACCGAGGCGCCGTCGTCCAGCGTGCAGATGACGTGGTCGGGGTTCAGAACCTCGATGTCCGCCGGCACGTCGATCTGGCCGGCCGTCACCGGACCGGGGCCCGTGGCGCGCAGGGTCATGCGCTTGGGGCCTTCGGCGTGCATGCGCAGCGCCAGTTGCTTGATGTTCAGGACGATGTCGACCACGTCTTCGCGCACGCCTTCCAGCGACGAGAATTCATGAACGACGCCGTCGATCTGGATGGCCGTGACGGCCGCGCCTTGCAGCGAGGACAGCAGAACGCGACGGAGCGCGTTGCCAAGCGTCACGCCGAAGCCACGCTCGAGGGGTTCGGCCACCAGGCGCGCCTTGCGCTGGGCGTCGGAACCGATCTCGATCTGCGGCTTCTCGGGACGGATCAGCTCTTGCCAGTTTCTTTCGATCATTTTGTCCCTCGAACGGGTTTCGCCTGCTCCGGCCTTGTCGACGAGGCCATGATGGAGCGGACGGAGATTGGGGGTGCCTTGGAACGCTATCGCTTAGACGCGACGACGCTTGGGCGGACGGCAACCATTGTGCGGCATCGGCGTGACGTCGCGGATCGTCGTGATCGTCAGACCGACCGACTGCAGCGCGCGCAGGGCCGACTCACGGCCGGAGCCCGGACCCGAGACGTTCACTTCCAGCGTCTTCACGCCGTGTTCCTGGGCCTTCTTGCCAGCGTCTTCCGCAGCCATCTGAGCGGCGTAGGGCGTCGACTTACGCGAACCCTTGAAGCCCATGTGACCCGCCGAAGACCACGAGATCGCGTTGCCCTGGGCATCGGTGATCGTGATCATGGTGTTGTTGAACGAAGCATTCACGTGGGCGACGCCCGAGGTGATGTTCTTGCGCTCGCGCTTCTTTACGCGACCCGGTTCCTTGGCCATGTGTCTGTCTTACTTCTTCTTGCCGGCGATCGGCTTGGCGGGACCCTTGCGGGTGCGGGCGTTCGTGTGGGTGCGCTGACCGCGGACCGGCAGGCCCTTACGGTGACGCAGGCCGCGGTAGCAGGCCAGATCCATCAGACGCTTGATGTTCATCGACGTCTCGCGGCGCAGATCGCCCTCGACGGTGTGATCCTTGTCGATCGTTTCGCGGATCGACAGGACTTCGGCGTCCGTCAGCTGGTTCACCCGGCGGGCGGGCTCGATGCCCACCTTCTCGGTGATGTCCTTGGCGGCGGCGGGGCCGATGCCATGGATATACTGAAGCGCGATCTCTACGCGCTTGTTGGTCGGGATGTTGACGCCAGCAATACGGGCCACGAAATTCTCCAGATACGCGTTAGTCAGACGCAACAAACGCTCCGGTTAACAAACCAGGAGCGTGGCGCCCTTCGCGGGAAGGCGCCCTTATACAGATGATTCACCGGGCGTCAACATCCGCTCCGGCGCGGCGCCGCTTCAGCGTGGCAGGCGGCCGAAATCGACGCCGACCGTGACCCGCTGCCCCTCAACCGGTCGACCGTCTTCCGTCGGCGGCTGGAAGCGGAAATAGCCAGACACCTGCAGGCCGGCCGCGCCGAAGCCCAGACCGGGGGGCGTCTCTTGAACGACGCGGCACCCGTCCAGCCGGCTGTCCAAACGGATGACGCAGGACAGTTCGACCCGGCCGTAACGGCTGCGGGCGCCCGGCGGGTGGTTGGCGCGAATCTGGCCGATGGTGGGACCTGTGACCAGACGCGGTCCGGTCGAGCCGCTGCCGGGGCCGGATCCAGAGCCGACACCAGATCCGCTGCCTGTCCCCTGCCCGCCCTGGCCGAAGCCGGGTTGCGGCGATGGCGCCGGCGCGACCCCGACGACGGGCGCAGGCTCCGGCGCCTTGACGGGCGGCGCCGGAACTTCGCGGGGGCGTTCCTTGGGCGGAGGCGGCGGCGTGTGAATGACGGATGGCGCGGCGGGCGCGCCGCCACCCGTCTCGGGCGCCGGGGGTTCGTTGGAAATCGGGGGCGGCGGATCGTAGAGGACGACCTCGAACGGGGGCGGCTCCACCACGGGCGTCCGCGCAGGCCCCCTCACCTGTCCCAGCAACAGGAACAGGCCGATTTCCGCGGCCGCGACGGCGACGAATATGCCCGTCATGCGCCAGCGACGCAGGCGGGTCTTTTCGGGTTTAGGATCGTCCAACTGGGTCATCAGGCGATCAACGCCCGAAAACGCAAATCAGGCCAGGGCCTCGTCGATCGCCTTGGCGACGGACTCGATCGAGCCCATGCCGTCGGCCTCGGTCAACTTGCCCTGGGCTTCATAGTAGGGAAGCAGAGGCGCGGTGTTGCGGTTGTAGGCCTCGAGCCGGACCTTGAAGGATTCCGGATTGTCGTCCGGACGCCCCTGTTCGGCGAAGCGCTTGGCGATCCGTTCGGTCAAGGCGGCGTCGTCGACCTTCAGGCGGACGACGGCGTCGATCTGAACACCGCGCTTGGCCAGCATCTCGTCCAGCGCCTCGGCCTGGGCCACGGTGCGGGGAAAGCCGTCGAAGATGGCGCCGCCGGCGGCCTCGGCCTCCGTCAGACGATCTTCGATCAGGGCGATGACGATCTCGTCGGTGACCAGATCGCCGCGCGCCAGCACGTCCTTGACCTTGAGCCCCAGCTCCGAGCCCGAGGCGATGGCTGCGCGCAGCATGTCGCCGGTGGAGAGCTGGACCATGCCCTTCTCTTCCACCAACCGCTTGGCCTGGGTGCCCTTGCCCGCCGCCGGCGGTCCGAACAGGATCAAGTTCATGCTTCAGCCCTCCCCTGGGCGTCTGACAACCTAAGACTTAGCGGCGAACGGGCGTGGGAGCGCCCCGACCGCCACGACCACGCAGCTTGGCCTTCTTGATCAGGCCTTCGTACTGGTGCGCCAGCAGTTGGGACTGGATCTGGGCCACAGTGTCCATGGTGACCGAGACGACGATCAAGATAGACGTTCCGCCAAAATACAGGCTGTTGCCGAACTGGCTGACGATGAACTCGGGCAGCAGGCAGACCGCGGTGATGTAGGCGGCGCCGATCACGGTCAGGCGGGTCAGGACATAGTCCAGATATTCCGCCGTGCGCTTGCCCGGACGGATCCCCGGCAGGAAGCCGCCGTATTTGCGCAGGTTCTCGGCCGTGTCTTCGGGATTGAAGGTGATCGAGGTGTAGAAGAAGCAGAAGAAGACGATCAGGGCGGCATACAGCGCCATGAACAGCGGCTGGCCGTGCGTCAGCTGCGCCGTCACCAGCGGCAGCCAGCTCATCCAGCTGGGCAGGTCGGCGTTGGCCGTCATGGTCGCAACCGTCGTCGGCAGCATCAGCAGCGACGAGGCGAAGATCGGCGGGATCACACCGGCGGTGTTGACCTTCAGCGGCAGGAACGAACGCTCGCCGCCAGCCATGCGGTTGCCTTCCTGGCGCTTCGGATACTGGATCAGAAGACGGCGCTGGGCGCGTTCCATGAAGACGATGAAGACCACGGTGGCCACGGCCAGGATGGCGATGAACAGCAGGGCGAAAGCCGACATCTGGCCCTGCTGGGCCAGGCCCAGCAGGCGGGCGATGGTGGACGGCAGAACGGCCACGATACCGGCGAAGATGATCAGCGAGATGCCGTTGCCGACGCCGCGCGCCGTCACCTGCTCACCCAGCCACATCAGGAACATGGTGCCGCCGGTCAGGGTCACGACCGTCGAGATGATGAAGAAGATGCCGGGGTTGTCGACCAGACCGGCCGTGCTGTTCAGACCCGCCGCGATGCCGAAGGACTGCGCCAGCGCCAAGAACACCGTCAGATAGCGGGTGTACTGGTTCAGCTGCTTGCGGCCGCTTTCGCCGCCTTCCTTCTTCAGCTTCTCCCAGGGCGGATACACCGTGCCCATCAGCTGCACGATGATCGAGGCCGAGATGTAGGGCATCACGTTCAGGGCGAAGATGGCCATACGCTCGACCGCGCCGCCCGAGAACATGTTGAACATGTCCAGGATGCCGCGTTGACCGTCCGGGTTCTGGAAGAACTGCAGGAAGGCCTGCGAGTTGATGCCCGGGATCGGCACATAGGTGCCGATGCGATAGACCAGAAGCGCGCCCAGCGTGAACAGCAGGCGTTTATGCAGCTCGGTCGCTTTCGCGAACGAGCCCATGTTCATATTGGCGGCGAGTTGTTCTGCGGCCGAAGCCATTATGCGTCCCCACGACTGATTGAGTCGTCAGATAGGCGGAAAGCGGCCCTCATGCGAGGGCCGCTTCCGTTCTTTCGTCGTCGCAGATGTAATCAGGTCACGACCTAATCGCCGCGACGACGCGTGACTTAGGCTTTGGCGGCGGTGCGCTTGGTGCGGGCCGAGATCTTGTTCTCGTCGCCGCGCGGCGCCTTGGCGGCCGGAGCCTTGCCCTTGGCGGCGTTGCGCTTCTCGACGCGCGCGGCGGCCTTGGCTTCGGCTTCGATGCGTTGCTCGACGACCGAGCCGCCAGCCGCTTCGATGGCCTTCTTGGCGCCGGCGGTGGCCGACCAGACGACCAGGTTCAGCGCTTGCTTCAGCTCGCCGGTGCCCAGCAGACGCACGCCGTCCTTGACGCGACGGATCACGCCGGCGGCGACCAGGGCGTCGCCCTTCAGTTCGGACTTGGCGTCCAGCTTGCCAGCGTCCACGGCGTCCTGCAGGCGCCACAGGTTCACTTCAGCCAGCTTCAGAGCATTGGCGTTGTTGAAGCCGCGCTTGGGCATACGCATGTACAGCGGCATTTGGCCGCCTTCGAAGCCGCCGATGGCGACGCCCGAACGCGACTTCTGACCCTTGACGCCACGGCCGGCGGTCTTGCCCTTGCCCGATCCGGGGCCACGGCCGACGCGCATGCGCTTCTTGTGGGCGCCTTCGTTGTCGCGGATTTCGTTCAGTTTCATGTGCCTGATCCTTTCGGGTGCTAGCGCCCGGACATTGTCCGGACTCGGCTTGGAAAAAATGAAGGGCCGCTGATAAGCGACCCCTTGGGTATTCGCAAGTGCAGAAACGCCCTCCCCCGGGTTCGGGAGAGGGCGAAACGGCTTACTTTTCGACGATCTCGGTCAGGTGGGCGACCTTGGCGATCATCCCGCGAACCGAAGGCGTGTCTTCCAGGGTCGATTCACGACCCAGACGGTTCAGACCCAGGCCCACCAGAGTGGCGCGCTGGTCGCTCTTGCGGCGGATCGGCGAACCGGTCTGCTTGACGGTGAGGGTTTTCTTCTCAGCCATGACTTAGGACTCCACGGCTTCAGGCGCCGAGGCGCCGTCGTTGCGGCGGCCCATCAGATCCGCGACCTTCTTGCCGCGCTTGGACGCGACCTGGCGGGGCGAGGACTGGACCTTCAGCGCTTCGAACGTCGCGCGGATCATGTTGTAGGGGTTCGACGAACCGGTCGACTTGCCCACGACGTCCTGGACGCCGAGGGTTTCGAGCACGGCGCGCATCGGACCGCCCGCGATGACGCCGGTCCCGGGAGGGGCGGCGCGCATCATGATCTTGCCGGCGCCCCAACGGCCGTTGCCGTCGTGGTGCAGGGTGCGGTTCTCGCGCAGCGGAACGCGGATCATCGTCTTCTTGGCTTCTTCGGTCGCCTTGCGGATGGCTTCCGGCACTTCGCGCGCCTTGCCGTGACCGAAGCCGACGCGACCCTTGCCGTCGCCAACGACCATCAGGGCTGCGAAGCTGAAGCGACGGCCGCCTTTGACGGTGGCGGCGACGCGGTTGATGTGAACCAGCTTCTCGACGATGTCGGAATCCGGACCATCGACAGCGGGACCGTTGCGGTTGTCACGACGGTTGCGATCGTTGCCGCCGCCGCCGCGTTGGGGTTGTTGCGCCATCTGTCGCGTCCCTTAGAAGTTCAGGCCGGCTTCACGCGCGGCTTCCGCCAGCGCCTTCACCCGTCCATGATAGATGTACTCGCCACGGTCGAAGACGACGTCCTTGACGCCCTTCTCGATGGCGCGTTCGGCGATCAGCTTGCCGATCGCGGCGGCCGCAGCCGTGTCCGAACCGCGCTTGCCCTTGCCGCCTTCCAGCGACGAGGCAGCCACGACGGTCACGCCCTGGGCGTCGTCGATGATCTGGGCCGAGATGTTCTTGTCCGAACGGTAGACCGACAGACGCAGACGACCGTTGGCGACAGCCTTCAGGCGGCGACGCGTGCGCTCCGAGCGACGCTTGGCTTGTTGTCGAAGAGAAAGAGCCATGACTTACTTCTTCTTGCCTTCCTTGCGACGGACGGTCTCGCCCGCATAACGGACGCCCTTGCCCTTATAGGGCTCCGGCGGACGCAGCTTGCGGATCACCGCGGCGATCTGACCGACGGCTTGCTTGTCAGCGCCCGAGATCTTGATCTCGGTCTGCTTCGGCACGGCGAAGCTGACGCCCGACGGCGGAGCGATGTCGACTTCGTGCGAGAAGCCGAGTTGCAGCGACAGGGCGTCGCCCTTCATCGCGGCGCGGTAACCCACGCCGACCAGCTCCAGCGACTTCTCGAAGCCCGAGGTGACGCCCGTGACCATGTTGTCGACCAGGGTGCGCGACAGACCCCACATCGCGCGAGCGCGAGGCGTGTCCGAACGCGGGGTCAGCGACACTTCGTCGCCTTCCTGCTTGACTTCGATCTCGTCGGCGACGGTCCAGGCGCGTTCGCCCTTGGGTCCCTTGACGGTGATGTTCTGGCCGTCGAGCGTGACAGTCACGCCCTTCGGCACGGCGATGGTTTTCTTGCCAATACGGGACATATCAGTAGACCCTGCAGAGGACTTCGCCGCCGACATTAGCGTCGCGGGCGGAAGCGTCGGACATGACGCCCTTCGAAGTCGAGAGGATCGAGATGCCGAGGCCGTTCTTGACGGGCTTCAGATCGCCGATCGCCGAATAGACGCGGCGGCCCGGCTTGGACACGCGCGCGATCTCGGCGATGACGGGCTGACCGTCGAAGTACTTCAGCTCGATCTCGAACTGCGGAAACTCACCCGGGTTCTGAACCAGGTTGTAGCCGCGGATGTAGCCTTCGTCCTGCAGCACGTCGAGGACGCGCTGGCGCAGACGGGAGGCCGGGGTCAGCACCTTGGAACGCTTGCGGGTCGCCGCGTTCTTGATGCGAGCGATCATGTCGCTCAGGGGATCGTTGATCATCATGTCTGTTCGCTCCCCTTACCAGCTGGACTTCGTCAGGCCGGGAATCTGGCCCAGGTTGCCCAGTTCACGCAGCGCAATCCGGCTCATCTTGAGCTTGCGGTAGAACGCCCGCGGACGACCCGTCACTTCGCAGCGGTTGCGAATGCGGCTCGGCGCGGAGTTGCGCGGCAGGGCGGCCAGTTGCAGGCGCGCCTCGAAGCGCTCCTCCAGCGGCAGGTTTTCGTCGTTGGCGGTCGCCTTCAGGGCGGCCCGCTTCGCGGCATACTTCGCAACCAGGGCCTTGACGGCTTCGTTGCGGTTTACGGCGCTTTTTTTAGCCATTGTGCTCTTCCCTTCCCGCTCAGTTCTTCACGAACGGGAACTTGAACTCGGTGAGGAGAGCCTTGGCTTCCTCATCGGTCTTGGCCGTGGTGCAGACGACAATGTCCATGCCCCACATCTGATCGATCTGGTCGTAGTTGATCTCCGGGAACACGATGTGCTCCTTCAGACCCGTGGCGTAGTTGCCGCGACCATCGAAGGACGTGCCCTTCAGACCACGGAAATCCTTCACGCGCGGCAGCGCGATCGTGATGAACCGGTCCAGGAACTCGTACATCTGGTCGCCGCGCAGGGTGACCTTGCCGCCGATGACCATGCCTTCGCGCAGCTTGAAGCCGGCGATGGAGTTACGGGCCTTGGTGGCGACGGCCTTCTGACCGGCGATGGCGGTCAGATCCTTGAGGGCGGTGTTCGCCTTCTTGGAGTCCGCGACGGCTTCGCCGATGCCCATGTTCAGGACGATCTTGTCCAGCTTGGGCACCTGCATTTCGTTCGTGTAGCCGAACTTTTCCTTCATCACCTGGCGGATGCGAGCGTGATACTCGTCCTTGAGGCGCGGGGTGTACTTTTCGGTAGCCATCAGATGACGTCTCCCGTCGTCTTGGCGATGCGGACCTTCTTGTCCCCATCGATCTTGAAGCCGACGCGGGTCGCCTTGCCGTTGGCGTCGGCGATCGCGACGTTCGACAGGTGAAGCGAGGCTTCCTTGTTCTTGATGCCGCCCTGCGGGTCAGCCTGGCTCGGGCGCGTGTGGCGCTGAACCATGTTGACGCCTTCGACGAGGACGCGGTTTTCGGTGGGCAGGACCTTCAGCACGTTGCCCGTGCGGCCCTTGTCCTTGCCGGTGAGGACGACGACGCGGTCGCCCTTCTTGATCTTGGCGGCCATGTTACAGGACCTCCGGAGCCAGCGAGATGATCTTCATGTGGTTCTTGGCGCGCAGTTCGCGAGGAACCGGGCCGAAGATCCGCGTGCCGACAGGCTCGTTCTGCTTGTTGACGATGACGGCGGCCGACTTGTCAAAGCGGATGACCGAGCCGTCCTTGCGTTGGATGTCCTTGGCGGTGCGCACGACGATGGCGCGAACGACGTCGCCCTTCTTCACACGGCCGCGCGGAATGGCTTCCTTCACGGAGGCGACGATTGTGTCGCCGATCGAGGCGTAGCGGCGCTTGGAGCCGCCCAACACCTTGATGCACATGACCCGGCGGGCGCCCGAATTATCGGCCACTTCCAGGTTAGTTTGCATCTGGATCATAAGATCAGATCCTTCTGATTACGAGGCGGAGGCGTTGGAAAGAACTTCCCAGCGCTTCAGTTTGGACTTGGGGGCGCACTCGACGATGCGAGCGATGTCGCCGACCTTGAGCGCGTTGGCTTCGTCGTGCGCGTGGTACTTCTTGGACGACCGGACGGTCTTCTTCAGAAGCGGGTGGAGCAGGGTGCGCTCCACCTTCACAACGACAGTCTTCTCGCCCTTGTCGGACACGACCACGCCTTCAAGAATTCGCTTGGGCATATTCGTTTCCTTACGAGGCCGCACGCTTCTCGCGCAGAAGCGTCGAGATGCGAGCGATGTCTTTGCGGACTTCACCAACGCGGTGAGTCTTTTCCATTTGGCCGGTGGCCGCCTGGAAGCGCAGGTTGAACTGTTCCTTCTTGAGCTTCAGCAGCTCGTCGGACAGTTGGTCGGTCGTTTGCGACCGCAGATCGGCGATCTTGGTCATTAGGCGGCAGCCTCCACATGCGCGACGCCGGCGTCGATACGGGTCACGACCTTGGTGCGGACCGGCAGCTTGGCGGCGCCGAGACGGAGTGCTTCGCGGGCGACATCGTCCGGCACGCCGTCGATTTCAAACAGGATGCGGCCCGGGTGGCAACGCGCAGCCCAGTGGTCCACGGCGCCCTTGCCCTTACCCATCCGGACTTCGGCCGGCTTGCCCGTGACGGGCAGGTCGGGGAAGACGCGGATCCAGACGCGGCCCTGACGCTTCATCTGGCGAGTGATCGCGCGGCGAGCCGCTTCGATCTGACGCGCGGTGATGCGTTCCGGCTCCAGCGTCTTCAGGCCGTACGACCCGAAGTTCAGCGAGAAACCGCCCTTGGCCGAGCCATGGATCCGGCCCTTGAAGGCCTTGCGGTATTTGGTCTTCTTCGGTTGCAACATGACTTAGTTCTCACGTCCCCGGTCGCGACGCGGACCGCGGTCGCCACGGGGGCCGCCGCGTTCGCGGCCTTCGTTCGAGGAAGGACCCGAAGCTTCCTGGGCCCAACGCTTGTCCTGCGCCATGGGATCGTGCTCCAGCACTTCACCCTTAAAGACCCAGACCTTCACGCCGATGATGCCGTAGGTCGTCTTGGCTTCGTAGAAGCCATAGTCGATGTCGGCGCGCAGCGTGTGAAGCGGCACGCGACCTTCGCGGTACCATTCCATACGTGCGATTTCGGCGCCGCCCAGACGACCCGAGACATTCATACGAATGCCCTTGGCGCCCAGACGCATGGCCGACTGCATCGAACGCTTCATGGCGCGACGGAAGGCCACGCGGCGCTCCAGCTGCTGCGCGATGTTCTCGGCGATCAGCTGCGCATCGGTTTCCGGCTTGCGGACTTCGATGATGTTCAGGTGAACTTCACCCTCGGTGCGCGCCGAGATGTCCTTGCGGAGCTTCTCGATGTCAGCGCCCTTCTTGCCGATCACGACGCCCGGACGGGCGGCGTAGATGGTGATGCGGCACTTCTTGTGCGGGCGCTCGATGATGATGCGCGACACGCCGGCGGCGGCCAGGCGTTCCCGCAGCCACTCGCGCAGCTTCAGGTCCTGGTGCAGCAGGCGGGAATAGTCGGCGCCGGCGGCGAACCAGCGGCTGTCCCACGTGCGGTTCACGCCGAGGCGCAGACCGACCGGATTGATTTTCTGTCCCATCAGGCGGCCTCGCCGGCTTCACGGACCACGATGGTGATCTCGCTGAACGGTTTCAGGATGCGCGACGAACGACCGCGAGCACGGCTCGCGAAACGCTTCATCACCAGGTTCTTGCCCACGAAGGCCTCGGCGACGACCAGATTGTCGATGTCGAGGTTGTGGTTGTTCTCGGCGTTCGAGATCGCCGAATACAGGACCTTGCGGACGTCGCCGGCGATGCGCTTACGGCTGAATTCCAGCTCGTTCAGCGCCTTCTGGACCGGCATGCCGCGGATCGAAGCGGCGACCAAGTTCAGCTTTTGCGGGCTGATACGCACGTTGACCAGCTTGGCGCGGGCCTCGGTCGGGGCGACCCGACGCTCGTTTTTTGTCTGGGCCATCGGTTACTTCCTTTTGGCCTTCTTGTCCGCCGCGTGACCCGGGAAGTTCCGGGTCGGGGCGAACTCGCCGAGCTTCATGCCGACCATCTCTTCCGAGACCGACACGGGCACGTGCTTCTGACCGTTATGGACGCCGAACGTCAGACCGACGAACTGCGGCAGGATGGTGGAGCGGCGCGACCAGGTCTTGATCACGTCCTTGCGGCCCGACGATTGAACGGCGTCGGCCTTCTTGAGCAGATACCCGTCGACAAACGGGCCTTTCCAGGAGGAGCGGGCCATTCTTAGCGAGCCTTCTTAACGTGGCGGGTACGGATGATGTACTTGTCCGTAGCCTTGTTCTTGCGGGTACGAGTGCCCTTGGTGTCCTTACCCCACGGCGTGACGGGGGTGCGACCACCAGAGGTCCGGCCTTCACCACCACCATGCGGGTGGTCGATCGGGTTCATGGCGACGCCGCGAACGTGCGGACGCCAGCCCATGTGACGCTTGCGACCGGCCTTGCCCAGGTTCTGGTTCATGTGGTCGGGGTTCGAAACCGCGCCCACCGTGGCGATGCAGCCGTCCAGGACCATGCGCAGTTCGCCCGAGCCGAGACGGATCTGGGCGTAGCCCTGATCGCGACCGACCAGCTGGGCGTAGGCGCCGGCCGAACGGGCCAGCTGAGCGCCCTTGCCCGGCTTCATTTCGATGTTGTGGATGATCGTACCCACCGGCATCGAACGAAGCGGCATGGCGTTGCCCGGCTTCACGTCGGTCTTTTCGCCCGCGACGATCGTGTCGCCCGCCTTAAGGCGTTGCGGCGCGATGATGTAGGTCTTCTCGCCGTCGGCATAGGTGACCAGGGCGATGAAGGCCGTGCGGTTCGGGTCGTATTCCAGACGCTCGACCGTGCCGACCATGTCCCACTTGCGACGCTTGAAGTCGATCTTGCGGTACAGGGTCTTGGCGCCGCCGCCGCGGAAGCGGACCGCGATGCGACCGCCCTGCCCGCGTCCGCCCGACTTGGTCAGGCCTTCGGTCAGCGACTTTTCCGGGCGGCCCTTGTGGAGTTCCGAACGGTCGACCAGCACGAGGGCGCGACGGCCCGGCGAAGTCGGATTGTAGGTTTTCAAGGCCATCTGATCAGAGCCCCGTGGTGACGTCGATCGACTGGCCGTCGGCCAGCGTCACGATCGCTTTTTTGATGTCGACGCGACGACCCAGGATGCCCCGGAAGCGCTTGGTCTTGCCCTTTTGAACCAGGGTGTTGACCTTGACGACGTTGACTTTGAACAGGCTTTCGACCGCAGCGGCGATCTCGTCCTTGGACGCCGTGTCGGCGACGCGGAAGACGACCTTGTTCTGCTCGGACAGGATCGTGGCCTTTTCGGTGATCACCGGGGCCAGGATGGTGTCGTAGTGCTTGGCGGTAGGTTGAGCGGCCATTACGCGGCTTCCTTATCGCTGAAGCGGGCCTCGATGGCCTCGATGGCGGCCTTCGTCAGCACCAGCTTGTCAGCCCGCAGGATGTCATAGACGTTCAGGCCGGCGTTCGGCAGCACGTCGATGTGCGGGATGTTGCGTGCGGCCAGGCCGAAGTTCGTGTCGACTTCGGGACCCGCGATGATGAGCGCCTTGGTCCAGCCCAGCTTGCCGAGCGTTTCGCGCAGCGAAGCGGTCTTGGCTTCCTTGACCGAGACGGTGTCGACCACGATCAGGTCGCCCGACTTGGCCTTGGAGGACAGGGCATGACGCAAAGCCAGGGCGCGGATCTTCTTCGGCAGCGAGAAGCCGTGATCGCGAACGATCGGGCCGAAGGCGCGCGAACCGCCGACGAACTGCGGTGCACGGCGCGAACCGTGACGAGCGCCGCCGGTGCCCTTTTGCTTGTACATCTTCTTACCCGTACGAGAGTTCTCGTTGCGGGTTTGAACCTTGTGCGTACCGGCGCGGCGCTTGGCCAGTTGCCAGTTGACGGTGCGGGCCAGGATGTCGCCGCGGATGTCGGAGATGCCGAAGACGGCGTCCGACAGTTCCACGTCGCCAGCAGCCTTGCCGTCGAGTTGGATGACAGAGAGTTTCATTACGCTTCACCGCCTTCGGTCGCTTCGACGGGGGCTTCTTCAGCCGGGGTCGAGGCGGGTTGAGCAGCAGACTTGCTCGACTTCAGCGCGCCGGGGAACGGAGCGTCGGCCGGGCGAGCCTTCTTGATGGCGTCGCGAACCTTGACGTAGCTGCCGTCGTGACCGGGGACAGCGCCCTTGATCAGGATCAGGCCACGCTCGGCGTCCACGCGGACGACGGTCAGGTTCTGGGTGGTGACGGTCTCGGCGCCGTAATGGCCGGCCATCTTCTTGCCGGGGAACGTGCGACCCGGGTCCTGACGGTTACCCGTCGAACCGTGCGAACGGTGCGAGACCGAAACGCCGTGGGTGGCGCGAAGGCCGCCGAAGTTCCAGCGCTTCATGGCGCCGGCGAAACCCTTACCGATGGTCTCGCCCTGGATGTCGACCTTCTGGCCCACCAGGAAGTGTTCGGCCGACAGTTCGGCGCCCACGTCCAGCAGACCGTCCGCATCGACGCGGAACTCGGTCACATAGGCTTTCGGTTCGACTTCCGCCTTGGCGAAGGTCTCGCGTTGAGCCTTGTTAGTGTTCTTAGCCTTCTTCGTGCCAGCGCCCAGCTGGAGAGCGACGTAGCCGTCACGCTCCTGGGTACGTTGGCCGACGACTTGGCAGCCGTCGAGCTGCAGCACAGTGACCGGTACGTGCGCGCCGTCATCGGCGAACACGCGGGTCATGCCCAGCTTCTTGGCGATCACGCCCGTGCGCATCGGATCCCGCCTCTTTCTACTTTAAATCTTGATCTCGACGTCCACGCCGGCGGACAGGTCGAGCTTCATGAGCGCGTCCACGGTCTGCGGGGTGGGGTCGACGATGTCGAGCACGCGTTTGTGCGTGCGGATTTCAAACTGCTCACGCGACTTCTTATCGACGTGCGGAGAGCGGTTCACGGTGAACTTCTCGATCAGGGTCGGCAGCGGAATCGGACCACGAACGGTCGCGCCGGTGCGCTTGGCGGTATTAACGATCTCGCGCGTCGAAAAATCGAGGACGCGGTGATCAAAGGCCTTGAGCCTGATGCGGATGCTTTGATCCATATCGGTGCTTACTTCCAATGCGGTCGGAGGACCGCGTCCCTGTGAACCATTTCAAAGACCGAAGGCCTTCGGGCAAAAAGCCCTCAGGGAACGCAAATCCGCAAAAACGATCGGCCCACGCAGTTGCCCGCGAAGGCCGTTGATATCCCAAGAAGCTGCAAAGAACAGTGACTTAGGTCGTTCTTGCGAACCGCGTTTGCAGCGAACTGCACAGCCGGTCCAACAAGAGTGGTGGCTTATGCCTATCGATTCTGATTTCGTCAAGCGCGCAGACCCGGGCTGACACAGGATTTCGACGCGGTCTTCGTCTAGGCCTCTCCACGGCGCGACGACACATTCGGCGGCGACGTCGGCAGCGTCCGACACCTCTTTATAGTGCATGAGCGCGACTGCGGTGCGCGATTAACGACTTGCCCCACAGATCGCCAAGTCGTGACACAATCTGGCCGCAACGCGTGGCTGTTGCGCAACAACCTTGCCATCTCAGGTCGATCGAACGTCGGTTTATTGCTCCGCTTCGTGTTAGGCTGATAGCAGCGCCCCTCCCCGGACCCCCATCCGGGTGCAGACTGCTAAGGACAGAAGAAAAATGAAGACGATCCTCCTCGCCACGGCCGCCGCCGCCCTGTTCGCCGCCCCGGCCTTCGCCCAAGACGCCATCGGTTCGGTCGGCGTGACCTATTCCAACCCGTCGATCGAAGTCGCCGGCGACGACGTCGACGCCGACGTCTGGACCGTTGACGGCTCCGTCGCCCTGCCGGCTCAGGACTGGACCGTGACGCTGAACGGCGCCATCGACTACACCAAGGCCTTTGGCGAAGAAGACGTCACCGGCGCCGCCGCCGCTCACCTGACCAAGATGTGGTCCTCCGACGTTCGCGCCGGCGCCTTCGTCGCCGCCAACGGCATCGGCAGCGGCAACGAGCCGATCTGGACCGTCGGCGCTGAAGCCCAGAAGTATCTGTCGAACGCCACCCTGACCGGCCAAGTCGCCTACACGACCGCTGACAACGTGGACGCCGACATCTGGACCGTCGGCGCCGACGCCGCCTTCTACGTCATGCCGAACCTGCGCCTGAACGCCGGCGTCGCCTACAACAACGTCGACTTCTCGGGTGGCGACACCGACGCCTGGACCTACGGCGTGGGCGCCGAATACGAGTTCGAGAACACCCCGTTCTCGCTGGGCGCCGCCTACACCCGCGCTGACATCGATTCGCTGGACGTCGACACCTGGTCGGTCGGCCTGCGCTATTCGTTCGGCGGCGGTCTGCAAGCGCGCGACCGCGCCGGCGCCAACCTGGGCGTCTCGGCCATCTCCAGCGTCCTGAACGTCTTCTAAGCGTCTCGGACCAGATCCATGCGAAGAGCCCCGGCGGAGCGATCCGCCGGGGCTTTTTGTTTGGCCGGAAAAGGCCCCCGGGGTTCCACGACCGGGGGCCTTCTCGTCGCTCGGGTCTTACTGCCCGATCTGCAAGGTTCCCGATCCGACGACGGAGCGAGAAACCGATCCCGTGGCCGAGGCGACGCGGACGCTGCCCGATCCGGCGATCGCCACGTCCAGGTCGCGCGTTGCGCCGCCGTAGCGAACATCGCCCGAGCCGCCGATGGCGACCGACAGCTTGTCCATTCGACCCTGCCGCACATTCACACCGCCCGAGCCGCCGATGGACAGCTCGCTGCGTCCGCCGGCGCTGGCCACCTCGACATTGCCCGATCCGCCGACAGCCGCCTTCAGGGCTCCGGTCGCCCCGGCCGAGATGGAGCCCGATCCGCCGACGCTGGCGTTCAGCGATCGCGACGTGCCCGCACGGATCGCGCCCGAGCCGCCGAGGCCCAGTTCCAGATCGCCGTCCACATTGGCCACGTTCCAGTTGCCGCAGCCGCCATTATCCAACTCGACCGATCGCGCGCCGCGTCCGACCGAGCCGAAGACCGCGCCGCTGGCGCTGACATCCACGACGCGCGGCGTGCGCACGACGATCAGCGGCGCGTCTTCCAGGCGGATGCGGCCCAGGTCGCGCACCTAGACGGTCGCGCCCTGCCCCGGCTGGCCCGCATCGCTGCGGCCGGAGTTACAGCCGCGAATGGCGCTGTTGCCGCCCCACAAGCCGTTGCGGCGCAGGCCGCCGTCGATCTTGACGTCATTTCCCTCGCGGCGAACCTGGATGGCCGGCAAGCGCGTCTGGCCTTGCGTGACCTCGACGCCGATATCCTGACGATCCTCGACGATGACCACCACGCGGGCGACGGCGTTGCGGATCTCGACCTCGGCGGCCGAAGCGGGCGCCGCGACGAACCCGGTCAGGGTGGCGACGGCGGCGGCGGCGATCAGTGCGGTTTTCATGAGCGGTGTTCCCTTCCCGAATGTGAGAAGAAGGTGCGCGCCGCCCGCGCCCAAGTCATTTTAACTCGAGGTCATGAACTCGAATTAACGCCCCGAGCTTATGACGTCGCGTTCAGCGCGCCCGCGCCGTCCGCCGCGCCGATCTCCGGCTCGAAGTCGCGCTCGAAGTTGGCGATCTTGCTCTTCATCGCGCCCGCCTTCTTCAGCGCCAGCGACGCGGCCCAGCGCGCAGCCAGCTCCGGCGTCGTCATGCCGTCGGTGAAGCGCGGCCGTCCGCCCCGGCTGCGGATCACTGCATTGGTGAACAGCGCCCCGTTGCGGAACCGCGACGGCCAGGTCTGGAAATCCATCGACAGGCTGACGCAGAAGCGGTCCAGATTCTCCACCCGGTGCGGCGCATATAAGGGCCAGGTCAGGGCGCGGCCTGGCTCCAGATCCATGACCTGCGCGTCCTGTTCGAACGCCAGCGTGTAAGGCAGTTCCTCGGTCGTCTGACGCGCGACCACCTGTTCCATGTTTCGCTCGGGCAGATGCGCCTCGTCGCCGGGGTAGACGAACAGCCGCTTGCGCCCACGCAGGTGAAACAGCACCACGCCCGCCGCGTCGAAATGATAGGGCACCCGCGCCTTGGGCGACGACAGGATCAGTTGCCCCGCGTTCCGCACCGCCCGCATTCCCGGATAGGTCGCCTGAATCGCGGCGAAATCCTTCATCGCCGCCGCCCACAGCTCGCGCCAACCCGTTTCGACCCCGCGCAGATTGACCCACAGCCGACCCTGTTTGATCGCCTCAAGCAGCTCCTCGCCCGACAGCCGCCCGCGCGCGCCGGTGCGCAGGGACACCTGACCCTCGTCGTCGTAATCATACAGGTTGATGTCGAAAAGCTCGGCCGGATAGCGATCCAGTACGGCGGCCAGCGCCGCATCCTCGGCGAACCCTTGCTCGATCAGGGTGTGGGCGTGGGTCTTGGCCTCGGCGATCGGGCCCGGATAGCGTGTGCGACGTTGGGTCATGCCGATGTCTTCAAACGTGGGCGACGCGCGCTGGCGTCTTCTTTTTCGCAGCCGCCTTTTGGACGGCCGACCGTGCGGCGACCGCCGCGCCCCTCAGCCGCCCGACCGGCGTCGCCTCGCAGGCTTCGATGGTGGCCCAGCGCCGACGCAGCGACGCTCGCACCGCCTCGCCGCGTCCGCCCGCCCTGTTCAACGCCGCGACCGTGATGTCGCCCAGCGCCTGGGTCACGCCCGGCTGCATCACCACGGCTTCGCGCACCGTCTGGCGAGCGTTGACGAAATACTTCTTGTAGGTCTCGCCCTCGAAGCCGAAGTCGAACACCCGGAAGCCCTCGGCCGCCGCCAGCCGCATCGTGTCCATGCTCAGCAGGATGCCCGGCGAGCACCGCGCCAGCGTCGGCTCATAGGCCGGAAACCAGAAATGGTAATGCCGCCCGGCGTGCAGCGAGAACTCGATCGCCACCAGCTTGTCGCCCGCATGCATCGCCGCCATCGAGGCGCCGAAGCCTTCTCGCGGCTCGCCCATCAGCGCGTGCAGCAGGTCCCGCGTCCAACCGCAGGCGAAGATGTCGTGCAGGCCCGAGCGCCGATACTGCGCCGCCTTCAGCGCGATCAGATGATCCAGCAACGCCGGATCTCTAAGACCCCGCTCCACCCGGATAGGCCCCAGTTCGGCCTCCAGGCTGCGGCGCGCGCGCTCCTTGTCCTTGAAGTATTTGGCGAACGTCTTGCGCCGCTCGGCATACCAGTCGTCATAGCCGGTCTCGGGCATCGCGACCTGCACCGTCTCGCGCGGCTGCCCCGTCTCGCCCGCGCCGATCCAGCCGGGCACGTTCAGCCGCTTGGCTTTCAACAGCCGCGCCACCTCTTCCAGCGTGATCGTCTCGTCCGCCGGGGCGATGACGCCATGATAGTCGTTCATCGGCGCGCCCAGCGGCTGCACCGCTCCCCCGCGTCGCTGATGCGGGAAGAAGCCGACGATCTCGCCATCCCGCCGGAACACGGCGATCGCCGCGCCGGGGCAGACCCGCGAGGCGATCTCGGCATAGTCCCAGCGGAAATAGGGGCTGGCCAGATCGGGATTGCCAGCTGTCCACCCACGCCACAGGGCGACGGCGGCGGCGTCCATCGCCGCCGCGTCCATGATCTCGACCTGCAGCATTCCGGCCATACGCATCCTCTCGGGGCCCTGGGCAGCAAGGTCCATTCCGCACCCCAATTTGCCCTATGCGTGTTTCATCAGGGTTCATCGGCATGGTGAACGCGCGTTCACGGAGCCGCGGTCGCCTTGGCGCGTTTGAGTGAGCCAAGGAGAACACCATGACCGATCAACGCCCTGACAGCAAAGCCGTCGAGAACGAAAACCTGCGCCCGGACGCCGACGGCCAGCCGCCGCGCCCGGCGACCGAACCCAAGGGCTCGAAGGATTCGTCCAACTCCGGCGAAACTGAAACCGACCCCGCGACCGGCGAACCCAACTGAACACCGACCGCCTGCACTCATCGTCTCGAAAGTCCCATATGAACCGTCCCGCCTACCTCGCCGCACTCGCAGTTCTCTCTCTGGGCGCCTGTTCGCCGAAGGAGGAGAACACAGCCGCCCCAGCGGCGCAGACGACCGAGGCCGCGCAAGTGGGCCAAACCGGCCCGCTCTCTCGAGACGCCATCGAAAACACAGCCTATGCGCCGCCGCCCGCCGCGCAAGACGGCCAGCCAGCCGCCCCGAACGCCGCCCAGCAGCAGCCGCAGCCCGCCCTGATCCGCGCCCAGGTGCTTCTGGAGCGCGCCCGCTTCTCGCCCGGCGCGATCGACGGCCTGGCCGGGTCGAACATGCGTCAGGCGATTTCGGCGTTTCAGGAAGCCAACGGCATGACCGTAAACGGACAGTTGAACGCTGACGTGCTCGGCCGACTGCGCGCCGCCGCCGGACCGGGCGCGGTGACCACCACCTACACCATCACACAGCAGGACATCGCAGGCCCCTACCTCGGCGTCGTCCCCACTGAGTTGGAGGCTCAGGGTCAGGCGGCCCACATGGGCTACGCCAACGTCGTTGAGGCCTTGGCCGAACGTTTCCACGTCACCGAGGCCTTGCTGCGCGCCATGAACCCCGGCGCCGACTTTAACCGCGTTGGCCAGGGCCTGCTTGTCCCCGCCGTCAACAGCGCACCCCTGCCCGCCGACGTGGACCACATCGACGTCGACAAGAGCGAAGGCTCGGTCAAGGCATTCGGCGCCGACGGCAAGCTGATCGCCTACTTCCCGGCCACCATCGGCAGCGGCGACAACCCGACCCCGACCGGCACGGTCAAGGTCAACGGCGTGGCGCGGAACCCGGACTACACCTACGACCCGTCGAAACTCAGCTATGGCGACGGCAAGACGAAGGTCGTCGTCAAACCCGGTCCGAACAATCCCGTGGGCGTCGTCTGGATCGATCTGAACAAGCCCAGCTACGGCATCCACGGCACGCCAGACCCGCATCTGGTCGGCAAGACGGCCTCGCACGGCTGCGTGCGCCTGACCAACTGGGACGCCTGGATGCTGGCCGACAAGGTCAAGCCGGGCGTCACCGTCCGCTTTATCTAGTGGACGGCGCCGAACGGCGTCCCGTCCCAGAAGTCGCAGTGGTGGCGTTCGAAGAAGTCGTCGTCCATCACATCGCCGTCTGGCTTGAACACCCTCACCGGCCCCGCCCCCTCGACGCGGGGCCATTCGGCGGCGAAGGCCGACCTGCCGAGCGTCGTCCACAGCCTCTGCATCCGCTCCGACAGCGCCTTCTGCTCAGGCGTGAACCGCTTGGGATCAGCAAACACCCAGCGCGTGCCGAACACATAGGCCAGTTCGCTGGCGTGATAGGCGCCTAAGTCCAGACCGACGATCCGATCCGGCAAGACAAACGGCGCCCTGCGATCCGCGAACTCATAGCCCCACACCGGCACATGCTGGGCCAAAAGGCGTCGCAAGGCCTGTGAAGGACAGGCGAACCTCTGGTCCGTGAAGTTGGCAGCGATGGCGTAAGCAGGCCCGTCCTCACCCACCGGATAGCGCGCCAGCACCCGCTCGCCCTGATCGCCGTACATCCAGATCGTCTCCTTCTGATAGCGATCCATGTCCTGCACCTCGTTGGCGAACAGCCGCCCCTCATCGAGGTTCGTCCCGACGAGGACGGGCACGCGCGTGAACCGTCCCTCGCGGATCGCGACCGCCGGGTTTTCCGGCACAGTGGCGTCCGTGTGCACCGGTCCCCACGATCCCGGCCCGTTGATGCCCGCCCTCAATGACGCCGCGCGCGACAGCCGCCAGGCCGGCAGCGCCTTCAAGCAAGCGATCTGATCCTCGCCGGTGCAGCGCAGCCTTTCGGCGAACATCGGCCCCGACTGGGCCGCGTCCTGCGCCCTGACCAGGGACGACGGCTCAAGACATCCGCCGCTCTGCATGATGACCCGCTGATAAAGCCCTTCCGACTGCGGCGACGCCATCAGGTAGCAAGCCGTCCACGCCCCCGCGCTCTCGGCGAAAAGGGTGACGTCGGCCGGATCGCCGCCGAAGGCCGCAATGTTCCGGTGCACCCATTTCAGCGCCGCCTGTTGATCCATCAGGCCGAAGTTGCCGCCGAAGCCTTCGCCGGTCGCCTCAAATCCGGGATGCGCCAGCCAGCCCAGCGCGCCGAGCCGATAGTTCATCGTCACGACTACGCGACCCTGCTCGCGCGCCAGTTTCGACGGATCGTAGTTGGCGCCCGCCCCCACGGTGAAGGCGCCGCCTGGAATATAGACCATCACCGGCCGCGCCTCGGCCGCGTCTCCGCCCGGCGCATAGATATTCAGATACAGACAGTCCTCGGACCCGACGACGATCCCGCCGCCCCCGCCCAGGATCGAGCGTCGCCCGATCGCTTGGGTGCAGTCCGATCCAATCCGCGTCGCATCCCGAACGCCCTGCCAAGCCTGGACCGGCTGCGGCGCGCGCCAGCGCAGATCGCCCACCGGCGGCGCCGCGAACGGCACGCCCAGAAACGCACGCGTTCCCGCCCCCTCAACGCCGCGCACGATCCCGGCTTCGGCCGTCGCCAATATCGGCTCGGCGTCCTTGGCGAACCGGACCTGATCGACCTTGCCGGGATGGGTGGCGCAGGCCGATAGGGCGACAAGACACGCAAGCAACGAGATCAGACGCATCGTGAACCTTGGCTGTTGGGCAGACCATCGCAACGTCTGAATGTCCGGCTCGTTGCGGGGGCCGGTGGCTCAGTCACAGCAAAACGGCCCCCGGATGGCTCCGGGGGCCGCTCTGTTACGCTACTCTATGTTTCGGCCTATGCGCGCCTCGCGGAGGCGCGCGACTTGAGGCCGGGTCTTCTTACTCGACGATCTTGGCGACGACGCCGGCGCCGACGGTGCGGCCGCCTTCACGGATGGCGAAGCGCAGGCCCTGGTCCATCGCGATCGGGGTGATCAGCTCGACGTTCAGCTCGGCGTTGTCGCCCGGCATGATCATCTCGACGCCTTCCTTCAGCTGAACGATGCCGGTCACGTCCGTCGTGCGGAAGTAGAACTGCGGGCGATAGTTCGTGAAGAACGGGGTGTGACGACCGCCTTCTTCCTTGGTCAGGATGTAGGCTTCGGCCAGGAACTTGGTGTGCGGGGTGATAGAGCCCGGCTTGCACAGCACCTGGCCGCGCTCGACGTCTTCACGCTTGGTGCCGCGCAGCAGCACGCCGACGTTGTCGCCCGCTTGACCCTGGTCCAGCAGCTTGCGGAACATTTCCACGCCCGTGCAGGTCGTCTTCTGGACCGGACGGATGCCGACGATCTCGACTTCCTCACCGACCTTGATGATGCCCTTCTCGACGCGGCCCGTGACCACGGTGCCGCGGCCCGAGATCGAGAACACGTCTTCGACCGGCATCAGGAACGGCAGGTCGACCGGACGCTCCGGCTGCGGGATGTAGGCGTCGACGGTTTCCATCAGGGCCAGAACGCGCTGTTCGCCGATTTCCGGGTTCACGCCGTCGGTCGCGGCCTTGGCCGAACCCTTGGTGATCGGAATGTCGTCGCCGGGGAACTGGTACGACGAAAGCAGCTCGCGCACTTCCATCTCGACCAGCTCGAGCAGCTCTTCGTCGTCGACCAGGTCGACCTTGTTCATGAAGACCACCAGGGCCGGCACGCCGACCTGACGGGCCAGCAGGATGTGCTCGCGGGTCTGCGGCATCGGGCCGTCAGCGGCCGACACCACCAGGATCGCGCCGTCCATCTGCGCGGCGCCGGTGATCATGTTCTTCACATAGTCGGCGTGGCCGGGGCAGTCGACGTGAGCATAGTGACGGTTGGCCGTCTCATATTCCACGTGCGCGGTGTTGATCGTGATGCCGCGCGCCTTCTCTTCCGGCGCAGCGTCGATGTCGGCGTAGTTCATCGCCTTCGCGCCGCCGGCCTTCGCCAGCGTCATCGTGATCGCAGCCGTCAACGTCGTCTTGCCGTGGTCAACGTGACCAATCGTGCCGATGTTGCAGTGCGGCTTCGTCCGTTCGAACTTTTCCTTGGCCATTTTCTAGCTCCTAAGGTCCCCGAACCGGGGTTCCTGCAGTTTGGGGGTTAAGGACGCCCGGTCCTTACGGTCCGGGCGCATATAGGCGGGCTTTCCGAAAAGGGAAAGCTTAGGCGTACTTCTTGATCACTTCGTCGGCGACGTGTTGCGGCACCGGCTCGTAGTGGTCGTATTGCATGGTGAACTGGGCGCGGCCCTGCGACATGCCGCGCAGCGTGTTCACATAGCCGAACATGTTGGCCAGCGGCACGAAGGCGTTCACGACGGTGGCGTTGCCGCGCATGTCCTGACCCTGGATCATGCCGCGACGGCCGTTCAGGTCGCCGATGACCGAGCCGAGGTATTCCTCGGGGGTCACGACTTCCACCGCCATGATCGGCTCGAGCAGCTTGGGCGAACCCTTTTCCTTCAGTTCGCGGAAGGCGGCGCGGGCCGCGATTTCGAACGCCAGCACGCTGGAGTCGACGTCGTGGAACTTGCCGTCCGTCAAGGTCGCCTTGAAGTCGATCAGCGGGAAGCCGGCCAGCAGACCGTTGTCCTTGGCCGAGTTCAGGCCCTTTTCGACGCCGGGGATGTATTCCTTCGGCACCGCGCCGCCGACGATCGAGTTCTCGAACACGAAGCCCGAGCCCGGCTCGCCGGGTTCGAAGGTGATCATGACGCGGGCGAACTGGCCCGTACCGCCGGTCTGCTTCTTGTGCGTGTAGTCGATGTCGACCTTGCGGCCCAGCGATTCACGATAGGCGACCTGCGGCGCGCCGATGTTGGCCTCGACCTTGTAGGTGCGCTTCAGGATGTCGATCTTGATGTCCAGGTGCAGCTCGCCCATGCCCTTCAGGATCGTCTGGCCCGACTCGTGGTCGGTCGAGACGGTGAAGGAGGGATCTTCCGAGGCCAGCTTGGCCAGGGCGACGCCCAGCTTCTCCTGGTCGCCCTTGGTCTTGGGCTCGACCGAGATCTCGATGACCGGCGCCGGGAACTCCATCTTCTCCAGGATGACGGGCGACTTGATCGGGTCGCACAGGGTGTCGCCCGTGCGGGTTTCCTTCAGGCCGGCCAGGGCGACGATGTCGCCGGCGTAGGCTTCCTTGACGTCTTCACGGTTGTTGGAGTGCATCTGCAGCATCCGGCCGACGCGCTCTTTCTTGTCGCGGCTGGAGTTCAGCAGGCTCATGCCCGTTTCCATCTTGCCCGAATACAGGCGGCAGAAGGTCAGCGAGCCGACGAAGGGGTCGTCCATGATCTTGAAGGCCAGGACCGACAGGGGCTCTTCGTCCGAGGCCTTACGCACGACGGGCTCTTCGGTCTTGAAGTCGATGCCCGGGGTCGGCGGGATGTCCAGCGGCGACGGCAGATAGTCGACGACGGCGTCCAGCAGCGTCTGCACGCCCTTGTTCTTGAAGGCCGAGCCGCACAGGATCGGATAGAAGGCGCCGGTCAGAACAGCCTTACGGATGCACTTCTTGATGGTGGCTTCGTCGGGCTCGTTGCCTTCGAGGTAGGCTTCCATCGCCTCGTCGTCCAGCTCGACGGCGTTGTCGATCAGGTACTGACGCGCGGCGACCGCCTTTTCCATCAGGTCGTCGGGGATCGGCACGTCCTTGTAGGAAGCGCCCAGGCCGTCGTTGTCCCAGACCACGCCGGTCATGCGGACCAGGTCGACCAGACCCGACAGCGACGATTCGGCGCCGATCGGGAACTGGATCGGCACGGCCTTGGCGCCCAGGCGGTCGCGGATCGACTCGACCGAGGCGTCGAAGTCGGCGCCGATCTTGTCCATCTTGTTGACGAAGACGATGCGCGGAACCTTGTACTTGTCAGCCTGGCGCCAGACGGTTTCGGTCTGCGGCTCGACGCCGGCGTTGCCGTCCAGCACCGTCACGGCGCCGTCGAGGACGCGCAAGGAACGCTCGACTTCGATGGTGAAGTCCACGTGGCCTGGGGTGTCGATGATGTTCAGACGCTTGTTCTGCCAGAAGGCGGTCGTCGCGGCGGACGTGATGGTGATGCCGCGCTCCTGCTCCTGGTCCATCCAGTCCATGGTGGCGGCGCCGTCGTGGACTTCGCCGATCTTGTGGGATTTGCCGGTGTAATACAGGATCCGCTCGGTCGTCGTCGTCTTACCCGCGTCGATGTGGGCCATGATGCCGAAGTTGCGGTAGTCCTGGAGCGCGTGCGTACGTGCCATGGAAACGTGCCTTGAAAGTTTTCAGGACGCTTAAGGGCGCCCACGGAAGGATGTCGGTGTTCGGATAAGCGAGTGCGGGCGATTTAGCTCAAACCGCCCGCACCGGAAACCCTTAGATAGTCAGCGCAGATGACGCTTTGAAGGCATTACCAGCGATAGTGGCTGAAGGCGCGGTTGGCTTCGGCCATCTTGTGGGTGTCTTCGCGCTTCTTGACCGCGGTGCCGCGGTTGTTCGAAGCGTCCAGCAGTTCGGCGGCCAGCTTTTCAGTCATGGTGTTCTCGCCACGCTTGCGCGCAGCGTTCACCAGCCAGCGGATAGCCAGGGCGCGGCGGCGGTCCGGACGGACTTCGACGGGCACCTGATAGGTGGCGCCGCCGACGCGACGCGAGCGCACTTCGACCGACGGAGAGACATTTTCCAGAGCGGCGTGGAAGGTCGCGACCGGCTCCTGGTCCTTCTTCTTCTCGGCCAGGATATCGAAGGCGCCGTACACGATGTTCTCGGCGACGGCCTTCTTACCTTCGTACATGACGTAGTTCATGAACTTGGTGACGACCAGGTCCCCGAACTTGGGATCCGGCAGAACTTCACGTTTCTGGGCGCGGTGACGACGCGACATGGGGTATTCCTTGCAGTGCCCGACCAGCGCCGGGATGATCTCGAAAAGGCCTCCGGGCGCGACGGCCCGGAGAAGAATGGCTTACTTCGGACGCTTGGCGCCGTAGTGCGAACGACGCTGCTTGCGGTCCTTGACGCCTTGGGTATCCAGAACGCCGCGCAGGATGTGGTAGCGAACGCCGGGCAAGTCCTTCACGCGGCCGCCGCGGATCAGAACAACCGAGTGTTCTTGCAGGTTGTGGCCTTCGCCGGGGATGTAGCACACGGCTTCGTAGCCGTTCTTGGCCAGACGGACCTTGGCGACCTTACGCAGAGCCGAGTTCGGCTTCTTCGGGGTCGTGGTGTAAACGCGGGTGCAGACGCCGCGACGCTGGGGCGAACCCTCCAGAGCCGGCACCTTGTTGCGGGTGGGCTTGGGCTTGCGCGGCTTGCGGATCAGCTGGTTGATCGTAGGCATTCGAAACTCGTCTCGACTTCTGATGGAGGCGTGTGTCTTTCGACCGAAGCGCCTCTCGCCTTCTTGTGAACGGGGGACCATCCCCTCGCCCGGGTGTCATCGAGACTGATCGCGCGACCACCCAAACAGAAAAACCGGAACGCGCGCTTTGGGCGTTCCGGCGGGCACAGCCCGTCCGTTAGATTGTCACGATCTCAGTGACCGGCGAACCGGTCACGCCTCGAAAGTGGGCGGCTTCTACGCGCGATGGGCGCGAAGGTCAAGGCGACGCTCATCTTCAGAGCAGAAACCAGGCGTTGCTTCCCTTGTCGTCGGTTCGCCTTCTGCCCGAAAGCGGCCATGCTTCTAGCACAGCTTGCATTGGAGCAAGGGGGACGACGCATTGGCGTTTGCACAGGTGACGCGACCCGACCGACGCCTCGACTGGCGAAAAGCGGGTTTGGCGACGGCGTCGGTGGCGATCAACACCGCGCTGATCGCCATCCTGTCGTTCACGGCCCTAGGCATAGAGGGAGACCTCGTCGCGCCCGAACAGCCGCCGATCTACGTCGACATCACGCCCCGCCCCCTGCTGCCCGACGAGCGGCCTAGAACGCCGGTCCAGGCGCGCGCAATCAACGACGTGGCGGCCGCAGCGCGGAACGCGCGCCCGACGGTTCAAACGCCCCCTTCCCTTCAACAGACGCCGCAGGATGTCCGCCCGTCTCCGATCCGTCCGCGGATCGCCGCGCCCACCCCTCAGGGCGCGCCCGCGCCGCCGGATGCCTGGACGGTCAATCCGAACGACCGCGCCGGGGCCATGTCCCGCGTCCTGCGTCAGGGCCTGATCGGCTGCACCACGCCGCAACAGCTCAACGCCGCCGAGCGCGCCCATTGCCGCGAGGACGCCATGCGACGCGGCATGAACGCCGCCCCGATCACCGGCACGGGCAACCCCGAGCGCGACGCCGCCTTTGCGCGCGAGGGCGCACGGCGTCTGGCCGAATGGGAGGCGCGACGTCGTCCTCTGTCCGGCGGTGTCGGCGTGGTGGGTCCGGCGGACTGCGTCGGCTCTAACTTCGGCACGGGCTGCGCCGGCGCCCTATTGCCTGACGTCCCCGGCGTTGACATGCGTCAAGGCGCGGAGACGACGATCAATCGAGGCGAACGCCGCCGCCAGGGTTTTTCTGCAAGCGTCGGAGGACTTCAAATCGGAGGTAGGGAAGACTGACCCTTAGTGATCCTGGCAATAGGCGTCGTGCATGGCCGCGCCGAGGTTGATCATCATCGTCTTGGCTTCCACGACGACTAGGAGCGACAGCATCACAGCCGTTAGGCCCCACAGCACCTTGTCGGCTTTCGTCATGGCGACCCTCCACACAACCCTGACTTAGCACACCGCAATCCGGGCACGCGTCAAGTCACAGGAAAAGGGCGGCGCCGTCGCCGGCGCCGCCCTCTTCAGGTCTTCGCTAGGGAAGCGGAAGATCAGCTCTCGCTGCTCTCCAGCTCCAGTTGCAGATCGGCCGGCAGCGGCTCGATCGCCTCTTCCAGGGCCGAGGTCAGTTCCGCATCACGCGCGTTGGCGATCTTCTGCAGGCTGCGCAGGTAGGCACCGGTGCCGGCCGGGATCAGGCGGCCGACGATGACGTTTTCCTTCAGGCCTTCCAGCATGTCCTTCTTGCCGTGGACCGAGGCGTCGGTGAGGACGCGGGTGGTCTCCTGGAAGGACGCCGCCGAGATGAAGCTGCGGGTTTGCAGCGACGCCTTGGTGATGCCCAGCAGGACGGGCTGGGTGGTGGCCAGACGGCCGCCACGCTTCTCGACCTTGGCGTTTTCCAGAACAGCTTCGGCGACTTCGACGGTGTCGCCGCGGATCAGGGTGGTTTCACCCGAATCCAGCACTTCCACCTTCTGCAGCATCTGACGCACGATGACTTCGATGTGCTTGTCGTTGATCGGCACGCCCTGCAGTCGATAGACCTCCTGCACTTCGTTCACCAGATACTCGGCCAGCGCCTCGACGCCCTGGATGCGCAGCAGATCGTGCGGATCCGGGTTGCCGTCGATGATGTAGTCGCCCTTCTGGATCAGATCGCCGTCGTGGACGGAGATATGCTTGCCCTTCGGGATCAGGAACTCGACCGGTTCGCCCTGCACGCCGTCGGCGTTGGGCTCGGGCGTGATCTTGATGCGACGCTTGTTCTTGTAGTCGCGACCGAATTCGACGCGACCATCCATCTCGGCGATGACCGCGCAGTCCTTCGGACGGCGAGCTTCGAACAGTTCGGCGACGCGCGGCAGACCGCCGGTGATGTCGCGGGTCTTGGCCCCTTCGGTCGGAACGCGGGCGATGATCTCGCCCGGCTTGACCTCATCGCCGTTCGACACGGACAGAACCGCGCCCACGGGCAGCAGATAGCGGGCGTCCGAACCGGACGACAGCTTGGCGTAGGCGTCGCCCAGGGTGACGCCCATGGCCGGACGCAGGTCCGAACCACGCGGGCTGGCGCGCCAGTCGCTGACGACGCGCTGGGCGATGCCCGTCGCTTCGTCGGTTTCTTCCTTGACCGACAGGCCTTCGACCAGGTCCTCGAAGCGCACGACGCCGCCGACTTCCGTCAGGATCGGGGTGGTGTAGGGGTCCCACTCCGCCAGGCGCTGGTTCTTCTTGACCTCGTCGCCGTCCTTGACGCGGATGCGGGCGCCGTAAGGAGCCTTGTGCGTCTCGCGGTCCTTGCCGTCCACGACCACGGTCACGATGACGTTGCGGCTCATGGCCACCAGGTCGCCGTGGGCCGCGACGACGGTCGGGCCGGTGACCTTGGCCGTACCGGCGTTGGTCGCCTCCATGAAGGAGGTTTCCGCCACCTGGGCCGTACCGCCGATGTGGAAGGTCCGCATCGTCAGCTGGGTGCCCGGCTCGCCGATCGACTGGGCGGCGATGACGCCGACCGCTTCGCCGATGTTGACGTTGGTGCCGCGCGCCAGGTCACGGCCGTAGCAGTGGGCGCAGATGCCGGCTTCGGCCTCGCAGGTCAGGGCCGAACGGACCTTGACCGACTGGACGCCCGCAGCCTCGACGGCCTCGGCGACTTCTTCCACCAGATAGGTGTCGGCGGGGAACAGGACGGTATCCGTGCCCGGCTCCTTGATGTCCTCGGCCGCATAGCGACCCAGGATGCGCTGACCCAGCGAGACCAGCACGTCGCCGCCTTCCATCACCGCACGCAGGGTGATGCCGCGCGTCGAGCCGCAATCCTGCTCAGTGACGATGGAGTCTTGCGCCACGTCCACCAGACGGCGGGTCAGGTAACCCGAGTTGGCGGTCTTCAGCGCGGTGTCGGCCAGCCCCTTCCGGGCGCCGTGGGTGGAGTTGAAGTATTCAAGGACGGTCAGGCCTTCCTTGAAGTTCGAGGTGATCGGCGTCTCGATGATCTCGCCGGACGGCTTGGCCATCAGGCCGCGCATGCCGCCCAGTTGCTTCATCTGGGCCTGCGATCCACGGGCGCCGGAGTTGGCCATCATGAAGACGGAGTTGATGTCGGGGTTTTCACCCTCGATCAGCACGCGCGGTTGCGCGATCTCGCCCATCATGGCGTCGGCGATCCGGTCCGTGGCCTTGGACCAGGCGTCGACCACCTTGTTGTACTTCTCGCCGCGCGTGATCAGGCCGTCGGCGTACTGTTGCTCGTACTCCTCGACCTGGGTGCGGGTCGCGGCGACCAGTTCGACCTTCTTGGCCGGGATCACGATGTCGTCCTTGCCGAACGAAATGCCGGCCTTGGCGGCTTCGCGGAAGCCTAGGCCCATCATCTGGTCGGCGAAGATGACCGTCGCCTTCTGACCGCAGTGGCGATAGACCACGTCGATCAGATTGCCGATTTCCTTCTTGGTCAGGTTCTTCTCGAGCAGGCGATAGCCGACGTTCGGGTTGCGCGGCAGCAGGGCGGCCAGCTTCATGCGGCCCGGCGTGGTGTCGATGACCTTGGTCACCTCCTTGCCTTCGGCGTCCTGTTCCGTCCAGCGCGCCTTAATGCGCGTGTGCAGGGTGACGACCTTGGCGTCCAGCGCCGCATCGATCTCGCCGATGTTGGCGAACAGCTTGCCTTCGCCCGGCTCGCCGTCCTTGACCAGCGACAGATAGTACAGGCCCAGAACGATGTCCTGCGACGGCACGATGATCGGCTTGCCGTTGGCGGGCGACAGGATGTTGTTGGTCGACATCATCAGGACGCGCGCTTCCAACTGGGCCTCGAGGCTCAGCGGGACGTGAACGGCCATCTGGTCGCCGTCGAAGTCGGCGTTGAAGGCGGTGCAGACCAGCGGGTGCAGGCGGATGGCCTTGCCCTCGATCAGCTTGGGCTCGAACGCCTGGATGCCCAGACGGTGAAGCGTCGGCGCGCGGTTCAGCAGAACCGGGTGCTCGCGGATGACCTCGTCCAGGATGTCCCAGACGGCGGGCTGCTCGCGCTCGACCATGCGCTTGGATTGCTTGACGGTGCCCGACAGGCCCTTGGCGTCCAGGCGCGCATAGATGAACGGCTTGAACAGCTCCAGCGCCATCTTCTTGGGCAGGCCGCACTCGTGCAGCTTCAGTTCCGGGCCCACGGTGATGACCGAACGGCCCGAATAGTCGACGCGCTTGCCCAGCAGGTTCTGACGGAAGCGACCCTGCTTGCCCTTCAGCATGTCGGCCAGCGACTTCAGCGGACGCTTGTTGGCGCCGGTGATCACGCGACCGCGACGGCCGTTGTCGAACAGGGCGTCGACCGATTCCTGCAGCATCCGCTTTTCGTTACGGATGATGATGTCCGGCGCGCGCAGCTCCATCAGGCGCTTCAGGCGGTTGTTGCGGTTGATGACGCGGCGATACAGGTCGTTCAGGTCGGAGGTCGCGAAACGACCGCCGTCCAGCGGCACCAGCGGACGCAGTTCCGGCGGAATGACCGGCACGATCGTCAGGATCATCCACTCGGGCTTGTTGCCCGATTCCAGGAAGGCCTCGATCAGCTTCAGGCGCTTGGACGCCTTCTTGGCCTTCATTTCCGAGGGATTGTCGGCCAGCTCAGCGCGGTGCTTTTCGGCTTCCGCGTTCAGGTCGATGCCCATCAGCAGGTTGCGGACGGCCTCGGCGCCGATTTCAGCGGTGAAGCCGTCATCGCCGAACTCTTCCTGGTAGCGATAGAACTCGTCTTCCGTCAGCAGTTGGTTCTGCTTCAGCGGGGTCAGGCCCGGCTCGGTGACGATGTAGTTCTCGAAGTACAGGACGCGCTCGACATCCTTCAGCGCCATGTCCAGCATCAGCGAGATGCGGCTGGGCAGCGACTTCAGGAACCAGATGTGGGCGACCGGCGCAGCCAGGTCGATGTGACCCATGCGCTCGCGGCGAACGCGGGCCAGGGTGACTTCGACGCCGCACTTCTCGCAGATGATGCCCTTGTACTTCATGCGCTTGTACTTGCCGCACAGGCATTCGTAGTCCTTGGTCGGGCCAAAGATACGCGCGCAGAACAGGCCGTCACGCTCGGGCTTGAACGTGCGGTAGTTGATGGTTTCCGGCTTCTTGATCTCGCCGAAGGACCACGAACGGATCTTCTCGGGCGAGGCCAGGGCGATCTTGATCTGGTCGAAGGTCGGGGTGACCGGGACCGGGTTGAAGATGTTCAGGACTTCCTGGTTCATCTTGGTTTCCTTCTGCAGCCCAAGGCTGCGTCAAATCTTTTCAGAGGGGGAACGGCGCCGTGATGGGTGAATCGTGAGTCGTGACGAGCATCGGCCCAGTCACGACTCACGCGTCACGTCTCACGAATTCCCCAGCTCCACGTTCAGACCCAGCGAACGCATTTCCTTGATGAGCACGTTGAAGCTCTCGGGAATGCCGGCCTCGAAGCTGTCGTCGCCACGGACGATGGCCTCGTAGACCTTGGTCCGGCCGGCCACGTCGTCGGACTTCACCGTCAGCATCTCCTGCAGGGTGTAGGCGGCGCCGTAAGCTTCCAGAGCCCAGACCTCCATTTCCCCGAAGCGCTGACCGCCGAACTGCGCCTTGCCGCCCAGCGGCTGCTGGGTGACCAGCGAGTACGGGCCGATGGAGCGGGCGTGGATCTTGTCGTCGACCAGGTGGTGCAGCTTCAGCATGTAGATGTAGCCGACCGTGACCGGACGCTTGAACTGCTCGCCGGTCTGACCGTCGTACAGGATCGACTGGGCCGACTTGTTCAGCCCCGCCTCTTCCAGCAGACGCTCGATGTCGCTGATGTGGGCGCCGTCGAAGACCGGAGTCGCGAAGGGCACGCCCTTGGACAGGTTCTTCGCCAGTTCGACCAGTTCTTCCTCATCTTCCGGCAGCGGGGTTTCCGGGCCGTAGATTTCGGTCAAACGCTCGACCAGAGCCTGCTTCTGACCACCCCCTTGCCAGGCTTCCAGCAGACCGGAGATCTGCTTGCCCAGACCGGCGGCGGCCCAACCCAGGTGGGTTTCGAAGATCTGGCCGATGTTCATGCGCGACGGCACGCCCAGCGGGTTCAGAACGACATCGACGTGCGTGCCGTCTTCCAGGTGCGGCATGTCCTCGATCGGCAGGATCTTGGAGATGACGCCCTTGTTGCCGTGACGGCCGGCCATCTTGTCGCCGGGCTGAAGCTTGCGCTTCACGGCCACGAAGACCTTGACCATCTTCATCACGCCGGGAGGCAGTTCGTCGCCGCGCTGCAGCTTCTCGACCTTGTCTTCAAAACGACGGTCCAGCTGCTTGCGAGCGTCCTCGAACTGGCGCTTCATCGCTTCCAGCTCGCCCATGGCCTTTTCGTCGTCCAGGGCGATCTGCCACCACAGACCACGGCTGACCTCGGCCAGCTTCTCTTCGGTCAGTTCGCCGCGGCCGATGCCCTTGGGCCCCGACACGGCGTTCTTGCCGACGATCAGCGGCTTCAGACGGCCATAGACGTTGCGCTCCAGGATCTTGAGCTCGTCGTCGCGGTCCTTGCCCAGACGTTCGATCTCGGCGCGTTCGATCGCCATGGCGCGCTCGTCCTTGTCGACGCCGTGACGGTTGAAGACTCGAACGTCGACGATCGTGCCGGCGACGCCGGGCGGAAGGCGCAGGGAGGTGTCGCGCACGTCCGAAGCCTTCTCGCCGAAGATGGCGCGAAGCAGCTTCTCTTCCGGCGTCATCGGGCTTTCACCCTTCGGCGTCACCTTGCCGACCAGGATGTCGCCCGGCTGGACCTCGGCGCCGATGGCCACGATGCCCGCTTCGTCGAGGTTGCGCAGGGCTTCCTCGCCGACGTTGGGGATGTCGCGCGTGATTTCCTCAGGGCCAAGCTTCGTATCGCGGGCGGCGACTTCGAACTCTTCCAGGTGGATCGAGGTGAAGACGTCGTCGCGCACGATGCGCTCGGAGATCAGGATGGAGTCTTCGAAGTTGTAGCCGTTCCAGGGCATGAAGGCGACCAGGGCGTTGCGGCCCAGAGCCAGTTCGCCCAGGTCCGTCGACGGGCCGTCGGCGATGACGTCGCCGCCCTTCACCTGATCGCCCACGCGCACGATCGGGCGCTGGTTGATGCAGGTCGACTGGTTCGAACGCTGGAACTTCGACAGGCGGTAGATGTCGACGCCCGAGCGGGCGGCGTCCACATCGCCGGTGGCGCGCACGACGATCCGGGTGCCGTCGATCTGTTCGACGACGCCGTCACGACGGGCGACCACGACAGCGCCGGAGTCCACGGCCACGACCGCTTCCATGCCGGTGCCGACCAGAGGCGCGTCCGACTGCACCAGAGGCACGGCCTGACGTTGCATGTTGGCGCCCATCAGCGCGCGGTTGGCGTCGTCGTTTTCCAGGAACGGGATCAGGGCGGCGGCGACCGAAACGACCTGTTTCGGCGACACGTCCATCATGTCCACGGCGTCCTTGTTCAGGAGCTGGGATTCACCGTTGATCCGACCGGGGACCAGGTCCTCGACGATCTGGCCGTTCTTCAGTTCGATGTTGGCCTGAGCGATCGTGTACTTCGACTCTTCCATGGCCGAGATGTAGACCACCTCGCCCTGGGCCTGGCCGTCCTTCACGCGACGGTACGGGCTCTCGATGAAGCCGTACTTGTTGACCCGCGCGTGGGTGGCCAGCGAGTTGATCAGGCCGATGTTCGGGCCTTCCGGCGTTTCGATCGGGCAGATGCGGCCGTAGTGGGTCGGGTGCACGTCGCGGACTTCGAAGCCCGCGCGCTCACGCGTCAGACCGCCCGGGCCAAGCGCCGACAGACGACGCTTGTGGGTGATTTCCGACAGCGGGTTCGTCTGGTCCATGAACTGCGACAGCTGCGACGAACCGAAGAACTCGCGAACCGCGGCGGCGGCCGGCTTGGCGTTGATCAGGTCGTGCGGCATGACCGTGTCGATATCGACCGAGGACATGCGCTCCTTGATGGCGCGCTCCATGCGCAACAGACCGACACGGTACTGGTTTTCCAGCAGCTCGCCGACCGAACGAACCCGGCGGTTGCCCAGGTTGTCGATGTCGTCGATCTCGCCGCGGCCGTCCTTCAGGCCGACCAGGATCTGCAGCACCTTCAGCACGTCTTCCTTGCGCAGGACGCGGATCTCGTCGGAGACCTCGGGGCTTTCCAGACGCATGTTCATCTTGACCCGGCCGACGGCCGACAGGTCGTAGCGTTCGCTGTCGAAGAACAGCGAGTTGAACATGGCCTCGGCGGCTTCCGGGGTGGGCGGCTCGCCCGGACGCATCACGCGATAGACGTCGAACAGGGCGTCCTCGCGGTTGTCGTTCTTGTCCACGCGCAGGGTGTTGCGCATGTAGGCGCCGACCGTGACGTGGTCGATGTCCAGCACTTCGATGGTGGTGAAGCCGTTTTGCTCCAGCACTTCGATGGTCGGGGCGTCCAGTTCGTCGCCGGCCTCGGCGTAGATTTCGCCGGTCTCGAAGTTGACGGCGTCATTGGCCAGATATTTGGTGACTAGGGCGTCGGCGGCCAGCGACAGCGAGGTCGTCGTCTCGCCCAGCTTCTTGGCGGCGCGGGCGCTGATCTTCTGACCGGCCTGGGCGACCACTTCGCCGGTGTCGGCGTCGATCAGGTCGAACTCCGGCTTAACCCCGCGCCAGCGCTCGGCCTTGTAGGGCGTGACCCAGCCTTCGCCGCGCTTCTCGTAAGGCACGGTCTCGTAGAAGGTCTTCAGGATTTCCTCGCCGTCCATGCCCAGACCCATCAGGAAGGTCGTGGCGGGCAGCTTGCGGCGGCGGTCGATGCGCACATAGACCACGTCCTTGGCGTCGAACTCGAAGTCGAGCCACGAGCCGCGGTAGGGGATCACGCGGGCGGCGAACAGCAGCTTGCCCGAGCTGTGCGTCTTGCCCTTGTCGTGGTCGAAGAAGACGCCCGGCGAACGGTGCATCTGCGAGACGATCACGCGCTCGGTGCCGTTGACGATGAAGGTGCCCTTGTCCGTCATGAGCGGGATGTCGCCCATGTAGACGTCCTGCTCCTTGATGTCCTTGACCGAACGGGCTCCCGTTTCCTCGTCGGTTTCGAACACGATCAGGCGCAGCTTGACCTTCAGCGGCGCGGCATAGGTCATGTCGCGCTGAATGCACTCCTCGACGTCGTACTTCGGCTCTTCGAACTCGTACGAGACGTATTCCAGGATGGCGCGCTCGTTGAAGTCCTTGATCGGGAACACCGACTTGAAGACCGCCTCGATGCCTTGCTCCTTGCGGACGCCCGGACGGACCTCGCGCTGCAGGAACTGTTCGTAGGAAGCGCGCTGAACCTCGATCAGGTTCGGCATCGCGATCGCTTCGGGAATACGCCCGAAGGATTTGCGGATGCGCTTCTTGCCGGTGAACGAGGTGGCGGAAGCGATCTGACCGTTGATGGCGAGATCGTGGGCGACGTCAGTCATTCAGTGTTTCCCATGGCGCACGCCCCGGGGAAGACGTGCGTGAAATGCAGCAGCCACGGTGCGCGTTTCCGCGTCCGCAGCCAGGGTTTCGGCATCCACCCTCGGCCCGCTGCCGGGCCAGGACGCCTGAAATGGACCGGCTCCCTGGGAAGGAGCCGCGCCTTCGCTCGGTCGGAGGGCGACGGACCGGGCCTCGGCGCTTGCGCGCAGACTCATGTGGAGTGTTGCGGAGCGCGCACATATACGCGCATTCGCGACGAAATAAAGGCCCCAGGGAACCTTTTCGACCGAGCCGACCAATCTCGTTGCGAGCGACGATGGGCTGATCTAGCGTCGCCTTATGACACGGATCGCCCTGCCCCTGCTCGCCGCCCTCGCCCTTTCCGCCTGCGCCACCCATCGCGAGCCGGTGACCTATGCCGAGACGGCTTCGGCCGCCGCGCGCGCCGCCGATCAGGTCAATGGCCAGGGCGCCCTGACGCCGCAGCAGGCCTGGGACGCCGGCAACACCGCCTACCTCGCCTGGAACGGCGCCCGACGCGGCTGGACCACCACTGAAAGCGGCCTGCAATATCGCCGCGTCGGCAAGGCCCACCCCGAGGGCGCTCAGCCGAAGGCGACCGACACGGTCAAGGTCCACTATCGCGGCACCTTCATTGATGGGCGCGAGTTCGACAGCTCCTATTCTCGCAACGAACCGGCCGAGTTTCCGCTGAACCGCGTCATCAAGGGCTGGACCGAGGGCGTGGCCCTGATGCGCGTCGGAGAGATCTACGAGTTCGTCATCCCCGCCTCGCTGGGCTACGGCTCGCGCTGGGTCGGTGGAGACGAACTGCCCCCCAATTCCACCCTGCGCTTCTCGGTCGAACTGCTGGACGTCAAGCCGGGCTGAAGACCGAAACAGGATGGCTGGCGACCGCGCCCCATCCTATTTCGACACCCTGACCGCAGCCTATTCAACGCCTTGGGCGCTCGGATCGTCTTTGTTCCGGCCATAGGCGGCGTCGCCCGCATCATGGGCGGCATGACCGATGACATCTCCGATCCCAATCCGAACTCGCCCGACTGGACCCGGCGATCCGCCGCAACCTGGGCTGCCGCCCGCAAGGATTATCTCGCCGGGGGTTTCGCCCCGGAGGTCTGCGAGCGCCATGGTCTCAGCCTCTCGACCTTCCGTTGGCGCGCCCGCACGGAGGGCTGGCGCCGTTCGGACCAGCCGCACGGCGCGGTTTTCGAACCGCTCGACGCCTATGAGTTGGACGCCATCGACCAGCGCCTGCCCTGCAACGCCGCCGACATGGCGCGTCTGGCCTGGGCCAATGCTTCACGGGCGATGATCGACGGCAAGCTGATCGAGGCGCGGGGCTGGTCCCGGCTGCACAAGGATCTGGAGGCCATCGCCAAGATCGACGACCATGCCGTGCGCTACTACAGGGGCATGGCCAACGACCCGAAACGACAGCACAATCTGCCCAACACGCCGCCCCTGCGTCCGATGGAAGAAGACTGATCGAAATTGCACCTCCTTGCATTTTGCACGCGTTTTCGGGGTGCAGTGCAATTTCGGATCAGCGCTGACGCTTGACGCCCCGCCCCCTGCGTCGGACTGTCGCGGCTCCCCAGTCGCCTGAAGAGTCCTCGATGATCCGTTCTTGCCTGCGCGCCGCCCCTCTCGGCCTCGCTCTTCTGCTCGTCTCGACCGCCCCGGCCGCCCTGGCGCAGCAGGCCTCGACCACACCGCCCGCCCTGCCCGCGCCCCTGCCTGCGATTCCGGACGCGCGGGACGTCGCCTATCCCGGCGTCATCACCCTGGACGTCGACGCCACCAATCTGGCCCAGCACATCTTTGCCGTGAAGGAAACGATCCCGGTCGCCCAGGCGGGACCGATGACCCTGTTCTTCCCCGAATGGCTGCCGGGTAACCACGGCCCCGTCGGCCCCATCGCGCAGCTGGCCGGCATCGAGATCACCGCGAACGGTCAGCGGGTGCAGTGGTTGCGCGACACCCTGCATCCCTTCGCCTACCACGTGGTCGTCCCGGCCGGTGCGACCGCGCTGGACATCACCCTGCAGCACCTGTCGCCGACGACCGGCAATCAGGGCCGCATCACGATGACGCCCGAGATGCTGAACATCCAGTGGGAGAAGATGCTGCTCTATCCCGCCGGCCACTGGTCGCGGAACCTCACGGTCCAGCCCTCGGTCAAGTTCCCGACCGGCTGGCAGTTCGGCACGGCGCTGGAGCCCGAAAGCAAGGCCGGCGACGTTCAGACGTTCAAGCCAGTCAATCTGGAAGTGCTGATCGACAGCCCGGTCTTCGCCGGCGTCCACTATCGCCAGATCGACCTCGATCCCGGCGGCCGCTCGCCCGTTCGCGCCAACATCGTCGCGGACAAGGCCGACAGCCTGAACGCCACCGACGAGCAGATCCAGATCCTGCGCAATCTGGTCGCCCAGATGGACCGACTGTATGGCGCGCGCCATTTCGACCACTACGACTTCCTGATCGCCATGACGGACAAGCTGGGCGGCATCGGGCTGGAACATCACCGCAGTTCGGAAAACTCGGTCGATCCCGCCTTCTTCACCGGCTGGGACACCCATCTGTCGGACCGCGACCTGCTCAGCCACGAGATGAACCACTCCTGGGACGGCAAATGGCGCCGCCCCGCCGACCAATATGTGCCCAACTTCAACAGCCCCCTGCAGAACAGCCTGCTGTGGGTCTACGAGGGCCAGACCCAGTACTATGGCCAGGTGATCGCAGCCCGCTCGGGCCTGCTCAGCAAGCAACAGGCGATGGACGCCCTGGCCATGACCGCCGCGACCTATGACACCCGCGTCGGCCGCGAATGGCGCGCGATGCAGGACACGACCAACGACCCCATCATCAGCCAGCGCCAGCCCAAGGGCTGGCTGTCGTGGCAGCGCGACGAGGACTACTATTCGGAGGGCCAGCTGATCTGGCTCGACGTCGACACCACGATCCGCGAAAAGACCGGCGGCCGGAAGTCGCTCGACGACTTCGCCCGCGCCTTCTACGGCGTCCAGGACGGCAGCTATACGCCCGCGCCCTATACATTCGAGGATGTGGTCGCGGCCCTGAACGGCGTCGTCGCCAATGATTGGGCGACCTTCCTGCGCACCCGCCTGGACGCCGACGGCCCCGAGGCTCGCGCCCCGCTGGACGGTCTGGCGCGCGGTGGCTGGCGGCTGGCCTATTCGGACAAGCCCACCGATTACATGAAGACCCTGTATGCCGAGCTGAAACGCAACGACTTCACCTATTCGCTGGGCTTCCAGACCGGCGAGGGCAACAAAATCCGCAGCGTCCAGTGGAACGGCCTGGCCTTCAAGTCGGGCTTGGCCGCCGGGATGGAGATCGTCGCCGTCAACGGGCAGGCCGCCAGCGCCGAACGCCTGGCCGAGGCCGTCACCGCGGCCAAGGATCCGTCGACGCCCGTCACCCTGATCGTCAAGGACGACGAGCAATACCGCACCGTCGTCTTCGACTACCACGACGGCCTGCGCTACCCCCGCCTGGAACGCATCCCCGGCACGCCCGACCGCCTGAGCGACATCCTGACGCCGCGTCGGCGCTAAAGGCGACCCGTCTCCTCCCCACTTGGTGGGGAGGTGGCGCGGCGCTTCTTCAGCGCCGTGACGAAGGGGTTTCAAGCCGCATCGCAGGCGCCTGTGGGACTTCAGGGGCCCCTCCACCGCTTCGCGGTCCCCCTCCCCATTTCATGGGGAGGAGACACAACGCCACGCTTGACGCATCGCCCCTCGCCCCTGACGGTGGGGCTCCCCTGCCGATGTGGATGACCGAATGCCGCGTACCCGCCTGACCGCCGCCTACTTCGCCGTTTTGATGACGGCCGCCGCTTCGCCAGTTCTGGCCCAGAGCTTCAGATCGACCCCTATCGTCACCGATGCGACCCAGGCGCCGCTGGCCCTGCCCCGCGCCCAGCCAGCCATCCCGACGCCGCAGGACAAGCCCTATCCGGGCGTGATCCAGTACCGCGCCGACATCACCGACCTGGACCGCCGCATCATCCGCGTCAGCCAGACCATACCGGTCGCCGGCCCCGGCCCGCTGACCCTGCTCTATCCCAAGTTCCTGCCCGGCAACCACGCCGCCACCGGCCCGATCCACCTGCTGTCCGGCCTGACCGTCACCGCCAATGGCCAGCGGATCGAGTGGCTGCGCGACACGCTGGATCCTTACGCCTTCCACCTCAACATCCCGGCGGGCGTGACCAGCATCGACGTGCAGTTCCAGCAACTGACCCAGCCGGACGCCTCCAACTGGCGCGTGCTGATGACCCCGGCCATGGTCAATCTGCAGTGGGAGAAGGCCATCCTCTATCCGGCCGGCTATTTCAGCCGCCAGATCCAGGTCGCCCCCTCAGTGATCCTGCCTGCCGGCTGGAAATACGGCACGGCCTTGACCACGGCGTCTCAGAACGGCGACGTGGCGGCCTTCGCTCCGACCGACCTCTACACCCTGATCGACAGCCCCATCTTCGCCGGCGCCCATTATCGCCGCGTGGACATCGACCCCAGCGGTGCCCCGTCTGAATCAAGGGTCCACCTGAACATCCTGGCCGACGAGGCCAAGGGGCTGGCCGCCACCGACGACCAGCTGAAACTGTTCGAGAATATGGTCCAGCAGGCCGACCGCCTGTTCGGCGCCCGCCACTTCGACAACTACGAATTCCTGTTCGCCCTGACCGATCAGATGGGCGGCATCGGGCTGGAGCATCATCGCTCGTCCGAGAACACCGGCGCGCCTGACTTCTTCACCAACTGGACCAAGAGCGCCGGCGACCGGGGCCTGCTGCCGCACGAATACACCCACTCCTGGAACGGCAAGTTCATGCGTCCGGCGGACGAGCTGACCGCCAACCACAATGTCCCGACCCAGAACACCCTGCTGTGGGTCTATGAGGGCCAGACCGAATACTGGGGCGACGTGCTGGCCGCCCGTTCTGGCCTGCATTCCAAGGACGTTGCCCTGGCTACCCTGGCCAGCGTCGCCGCCTTCTATGACAACCAGCCGGGTCGCCAGTGGCGCGCCTTGCAGGACACCAACAACCACAATCTGCTGGGCTATCGCGTGCCAGGCCAGTTCACCTCTTGGATGCGCGGCACCGGCGACTACTACCGCGAAAGCCTGCTGGTCTGGCTCGATGCCGACACTTTGATCCGCGAGGGCACCAACGGCCGCAAGTCGCTGGATGATTTCGCCAGGGGCTTCTTCGGTCACGACGACGGCGAATGGGCGCCTCAGGGCTACACCTTCGAAGATGTCGTCGCGGCCCTGAACGCCGTCTATCCTCACGACTGGGCGGCCTTCCTTCGCACCCGTCTGGATGCCGTCGGTCCTGACGCCAGGGCGCCGCTGGCCGGAATCGAGCGTGGCGGCTGGCGACTGACCTACACCGACACGCCCTCGGCGGCGGAGAAGTCGGTCCAGAGCGGCTGGGCCAACGACTTCCAGTATTCGCTGGGCTTCACCCTGTCGGGCGACAAGCTGACCAACATCCGCTGGGGCGGCCCCGCCTTCGAGCAAGGCCTCGGCGCCGGCTGGAGCCTCGTCGCCGTCAACGGCAAGGCCGGCTCGGCCGAGGTGTTGCGCGACGCCGTCACGGCGGCGAAGGGGACCGACGCCCCGATCGAACTGTTGCTGAAATCCGGCGATCGCTTCCGCACGGTGGCCTTCGCCTATCACGACGGCCTGCGCTACCCCCGCCTGGAGCGGATCGAGGGCGCGCCGGATCGCCTGTCCGACATCCTGGCACCTCGCCGGCGCTAACTCTGGGCGACCATCTCCTCCCCACTCGGTGGGGAGGTGGCGCGACGCGCCTTCGCGTCGCGACGGAGGGGCTCTTCAGGTCTGTGGGACTTCAAGAACCCCTCCACCGCTTCGCGGTTCCCCTCCCCGCATCGCGGGGAGGAGACAGTTTTTCCTTATGCGCTCAACAGCTTCAGCAGCGCCTCGGCCGCCGCGTGCGACGAGCCGGGGTTCTGCCCGGTCACCAGCTTGCCGTCGGTCAGCACATAGGAGCCCCAGTCCGGCCCCTTGGAGTAGTCGCCGCCGTTGGCGGTCAGCACGTTCTCGACCAGGAACGGCACCACATCGGTCAGGCCCACGGCCTCCTCTTCGGAGTTGGTGAAGCCGGTCACCTTGCGGCCGTTGACCAGCGGCTTGCCGTCCGGCCCTTTCACGGACTTCAGCACGCCGGGCGCATGACAGACGAAGCCGGTCGGCTTGTCGGCCTTGGCGAAGGCCTCGATCAGGGCGATGGAGTCGGCGTCGTTCGCCAGATCCCACAGCGGTCCGTGGCCGCCGGGATAGAAGACGGCGTCGAAATCCTCAGCCTTCACAGACGACAGGACGACCGTCGAGGCCAGGGCGGCCTGGGCTTCGGGGTCGGCCTTGAAGCGGCGCGTGTCGTCGGTCTGGGCGTCGGGGTCGTCGCTCTTGGGGTCCAGCGGCGGCTGACCGCCCTTGGGCGAGGCCAGCACCAGCTCCGCGCCCGCATCCTTCAGCGCGTAATAGGGCGCCGCCAGTTCTTCCAGCCAGAAGCCGGTCTTCTTGCCCGTGTCGCCGAGTTGATCGTGCGACGTCAGCACCAACAGAATTTTCATGGGGGATGGCTCCGTCTTGGGGTGTCCACAGATGGGAAGCCGCACGGCGCCGCTCAAGACTGGCCTCGATGCCGAAAACACCCCACCCTGTCGCTCTCGATCAGCGGAGACGACGTCGCATGAAGCCATGGTTCGGTCTGTTCGCCGCCCTGATGGGCCTGATGATCTTCAGCCCCTCGGCGCACGCGGCCGGCCCCTGCAACATCGGGCAGGCGGGCGCGAGCCAGACCGTCGCTATCGGCCGCACCGGGCGCACGATGCTCATCCACCTGCCAATCGGTTTTGACCCAGCAAAGCCGGCGCCGCTGGTCTTCCTGCTGCACGGCAGCGGCGGCACGGGAGAGAAGATGCTGGCGTCTTCCGGCCTGGCTGAGGCGGCGGATCGGCACGGCTTCATCGTCGCCGCGCCCGACGCCGGCATTCCGATCGATCAAGGTTTCGTCTGGAACATCCCCGGCGTGCCGACCGTCACCGGCGCAGTCCCCGGCCCCGGCGATGCGGACGACGTCGCCTATCTGACGGGGGCCATCGATTATCTGGCCGACCAGGGCTGCGTCGATGACGGCCGCGTCTATGCGACGGGCCTGTCGGGCGGCGGGCGGATGGCGTCCTGGCTGGGTTGCGTCGCCGCCCACCGTTTCGCCGCCATCGCTCCGGTCGTCGGCTTGCGCGCAGGCAATCCCAGAAGGGACCGCCCACAGGAGCCGGATCCCGCCACCTGCCGCCCCTCGCGCCCCATGCCGGTCATCGCCTTCGCCGGCGACGCCGACACCACCAATCCGATCCAGGGCGGCGGCGCAGGCTATTGGAGCTACACCATGCATGCCGCTGAACAACGCTGGGCCCAGCTGAACGGCTGCACTCAGGTGCGCGACACCCGCTGGATCGCCGACAAGGTCTATGAAGAGGGCTACGCCGCCTGCCGCGACGGGGCGGACGTGGTGGGCCGCATCACGGCCGGCGGCGGCCACAGCTGGGTCGCCGACAACGACGCCCTGTGGGCCTTCTTCGCCGCCCGCACCCGCCCGCAGCGCTGATGCAGACCAAGCCCTACCACCCTGGTGGCGCTCATGGGCCTCAAGTAGCGCGAAGCGCGGTAGGCCCTAAAAGAAAAAGACCCGGCGGTTTCCCGCCGGGCCTTTCCGATCTTCAGCAAATGCCGAAAGTCAGATCTTACTTGATCTGGACCTTGGCGCCGGCTTCCGTCAGCTTCTTGGCGACTTCGTCGGCTTGTTGCTTGGAGACGTTCTCGACGACGTTCTGCGGAGCGCCTTCGACCAGGTCCTTGGCTTCCTTCAGACCCAGGTCCGAACGAACGCCGCGGACTTCCTTGATCACGTTGATCTTCTTGTCGCCGCCGTCGACTAGGACGACGGTGAATTCGGTTTGCTCTTCGGCAGCTTCAGCCGGAGCGCCGCCGCCGGCGGCCGGAGCAGCCATGGCGACCGGAGCAGCGGCGCTGACGCCCCACTTTTCTTCCAGCAGCTTGGAGAGTTCAGCAGCTTCGAGGACGGTCAGAGCGGACAGGTCTTCGACGATCTTGGCGAGGTCAGCCATTGTCAGTTTTCCTTCGGAGGATTGGTTTTAGAGAGTGATGCAGAGATGAAAGGCTGGGCCGCTTACGCGGCTTCCTTGGTGGCGTAGGCGTTGAAAACGCGAGCCAGCTGACCGGCGGGTGCTTGCAGCACGCCGGCGATACGGGTCGCAGGCGCGTTGAGCAGGCCGATGAGTTGACCGCGAACCTCGTCGAGAGTCGGGAGCTTGGACAGTGCGTCCACGCCCTTTTGGTCGACGACGGTCGAGCCCATGAAGCCGCCGACGATCTTGAAGCGATCGTTGGCCTTGGCGAACTCGGTGACGACCTTGGCGGCCGTACCGGGGTTCTCGGAATAGGCGATGCCCACGGGACCCTTGAACAGGTTGTGGTATTCGCTGCCTTCCTCGGCTTCGAGCGCCTTCAGCGCCAGGCGGTTCTTGACCACCTTGAACGCGCCGCCTTCTTTACGAAGACGGCCACGCAGATCTTCCATTTCCGCAACGGTCAGACCCAGGTTGTGGGTCACGACCACGCTGCCGGCGTCGGCGAAAACGCCCTTGAGCGATTCGATAGACTCGGCTTTTTGAGCGCGATCCATTGCGGTCTCCAGTCTTGGTATTCGCCGCCGGGCTTATTCCCGACGCCGGATTGGCCAAAGCGCGTCGCATCGCTGCGAAACGTCGGGCCGGTCTTATTGTCCGAAGGATGCGTCTGACGGCGTCCATCCCGGAATGCGGGCTGACAGCGCAAGGTCGCGTCCCCATCTCCCCACGGCGTCAGAGGGCTCTCTGACAGTTATGGCCTGGGTGACCCCCACGCCCCGAAGTTCTCGGACAGGACCGTCAGAAGATCAACCTCCGACGGGAAGCGGCGCTCATACAGGCGTCGCCAATGGAAATCAACCCGGCTTAACGACGGCTGGGCTTGGCGCCGGTCTGCCCGGCCTCGCCGCAATCGAACCGGGCGCAGTATTTGCTCTCGAACTCCTCCAGAAGGTTCGTCATCGCTGCGGTCTCGACCTCCTGTGAGGCCATGCTCAAGGATATCGTCTTGGCTGCGACAGAACGCCCGACAGCCGTGCGATAAAATGCGATCTGAGCGACGAGTTCTTCTTCGGTGAAGATGGAGCCGTAGATCGGGGCCAAGTCATCCATGAACCGCTCGATCATTCTGCTCGCCATGGACGGCATGTTGGTGCGCACCCAAATCGCTTCTTCGCCGCCCTTCTTATCCAGTTCGCCCATCTGCGTGACCATGAAGCGCTCGAACTCCTTCATGAAGTTCGGGCCGACGGACAGGTCGATCAGTTCGCGCGCCAGGGCGCTGCGGCGCGCCAGGCCGGCATCCTGCGGCGCCGGCTCGACGCGCGTGACGACGATCGTATCGGACTGAGCCTCTGCCTGCGCGTGCGCGCCTGTCGCGCTCAGACCCAGCGCCAGACCCAGCGACGCAGCCAGCGCCAGTTTGCGTGTGATGATCATGATGGCCTCCCCCGCCCTCTTATCAGGAGGCTCAGGCCCGCAAGCCAGTCGAATTCGACCGACGGTTGCTCAATCTTCCAGCGGCGTGGCGTCGAAGTCGCGGATCAGCGCGGCCAGGTCGGGCTCATGAACCAGATCAGCCGCCTCGCTCAAGCTCATCCAGCGGCGCTCGCGCTGATGCGCTTCGGGCCAAGCGCCCATCTGGATGAGCACTTCCAGCGGATAGACCGACACCACGCACTGGCGCACGCCGCCGTCTTTCAGACCCTTGGCGTATCGGAAGACCCCGATGGACTGGGTGTCGATGTCGCCCTTGACCCCCGCCTCCTCCATCGCCTCCTGAGCGGCGGCCTCGGGATCGCTCTTGCCGACCATCCGCCCGCCCTTGGGGATCACCCAGCGCCGCGTTTCGCGCGAGGTGATCATCAGGATGCGACGTTCGCCATCCTCCAGCCGCCACGGCAGGGCCGCGACCTGCCGGGTCTCGGAGCGGGTGGTGCGTTTCGACCGGGTCTGGGCCACGCCTCAGCCCTCGCCCATCGCGTGAGCGGTCCTGACGATTCGTGCTGGCGCTCGCCCAATCTTCACGTCTGGTTCCAGGTCTGCCGGTCGCGGCCGCCCTCGAAACGGGATCGCGAGGCCTGCGTCAAGTTGTCAGACCACGGACGGTCCCATTTATTTCTCGCCGGGCGCCTTGGCCTTTGGATCGCCCAGCACGTCCTGACGATAAAGCATGGTGATCAGGGTGTGCAGCACAAGCGCCAGCGGCGTGGCGAACAGCACGCCCAGCGGCCCGAACAGGGTGCCGATGCCCACGACGGCGAAGATGCCCAGCACGACCGGCAGGTTGGCCACGTTCTTCTGCACCATCGGCGTGATGAAGTTGCTCTCCAGTTGGGACACAACAACATACAGTGCCAGCGTCATCAGGGCCGTCTGCCACCCTTGCGTGGCGCCGACCAGCACGGCCGGCACGGTGGACACGATGGGTCCCACGATCGGCACGAACTGCGCCAGTCCCGTCAGCAGACCCAGTCCCAGCGCCGACGGCACGCCGATGATGGCCAAACCGACCCCCGTCAGCGTCCCGACCAGGACCATCGAGAACAGCTGCGCCTTCAGCCAGCCCTTCAGCGCCTTGCCACAGCTGTTCAGCACTTCGCGCATTCGCGGCCGCCGATCCATGGGCAACATGGACAGCAGCCCCTCGCGCGACTTGGCGGGTTCGATCGCCAGGAAGACGCCCGCGACCACGACCAGAACCAGGGTGGTGACGCCCGATGCGAAACCCAAGGCGAACTTCTGAGCGACCTGCAGCGCCTGACCGGCGCGGCCGCCCAGCCCTTGCAGTTGTTCCAACAGCTGCGCGGCATAGGGTTGGGCCTGGATCCACGACTGAACCTGCTCCCACCCTTGCGGCACCACGGCGGACAGGGCCACGACCTGTTCGGTGATCTGGGTTCCGAACAGGGTCAGCACGCCAGCCAGCACCGCGATCACGATCAGCAGCGACAGGAAGACGGCCAGCGGATCCGGCGCCTTCAGCCAGCGCGCGATGGGATCGGCCAGGGCGCGCAGGATCACCGACACCACGATGGCCCCGAAGATCAGCAGCCACAGCGTCTGCAAGGTCACGATCAGCTGGACCGCGAAATAGGCCGCGACCAGCACGATGGCGCCGAACGCGAGGCGCCCCTTCCACGGATCGTGGCCGCCAACACCCGGCTTGTCGCCCATCAGTTTTCCCAGTCCGAACATATCGCCCCCTTCAAGGTCGCGACAGGAACGCGGGTCGAGCGTGGCCGTTCGCCGCACGCGATAAAAAAGTCAGTGGGCGTCGGAGGATCGCTGATCGTAGGCCGTTTGTGCGGCCGCGACTTCGGGCATCCGGGTCTCGGCCCAGTCGATGATCGATTGCATCGCCGCCATCAGGGTTCGGCCCAGCGGCGTGACCGCATAGGTCACCGACACCGGCACGGTGGCCACGACGGAGCGTGACACCAGCCCGTCTCGCTCCAGAGATTTCAGCGTCTGGCTCAGCATCTTCTGCGATACCCCATCGACCCGCTGCTTCAGGGCGTTGAACCGGATCGGCCCCTCTCCAAGCACGATCAGGATCAAGGTGCTCCACTTGTCAGCGATGCGGTCCAGCAGCTGGCGCGTCGGACAGTTCGCTGCGAACACATCGCCGCGCAGCCAGGTTTCTTGAAGGTGACCAAGTGTCCGAGAGGTGCCGTCTTGCATGGGTGCATCCCATATCGCACCTGGTATCCATTGGATACCCAAAGGAGCCTACAATGAAAGTCGCAGTCCTCGGCGCCAGCGGTCGCGCCGGCTCGGAAATCACCAAGGAGCTGGCAGCGCGCGGTCACACGGTCACCGCCATCGCCCGCAAGCCGCAAGCGATCCCGACCGCCACCGGCGTCACGCCTGTCGGCGGCGACGCCTCGGACGCCGCCGCGCTCGCCGACCTGATCAAGGGTTCGGACGCGGTCATCAGCGCCCTGCATTTCGATGTTCCCGCCGCGACGATCCTTGGCGCGCTGAAGACCGCCGGCGTCCCGCGCCTGCTCGTCACCGGCGGCGCCGCCAGCCTGGAGGTCGCGCCTGGCGTCCTCTTGTTCGATACGCCGCAGTTCCCGGCCGAATGGAAGCCCATCGCCAAGGGCGGCCTGACCTTCCTGGACGACCTGCGTCAGGAGACCGAAATCGACTGGACCTTCTTCTCCCCCGCCGCCCTGATCGAGGAAACGCCGCGCCTGGGCCGCTATCGCACCGGGACCAACCAACTGGTTGTAGACGCCAACGGCGACAGCAAGATCGGCTTCTCCGACTACGCCATCGCCATGGTCGATGAACTGGAGAACCCCAAGCACAGCCGCGCCCGCTTCACCGCCGCCTACTGATCCGGGCAAGAAAAAACGGCGGGGATCGCTCCCCGCCGTTCTTCAGTGTGGCTTGTCTTGCGACTTAGGCGCCCAGCGAGGCCGGGTCGACCTTGAAGCCCGGGCCCATCGTCGAGGACAAGCTGATGCGCTTCACATAGGTGCCCTTGGCGCCCGACGGCTTGGAACGCACCAGGGCGTCCACGATGGCCTTCACGTTGGCTTCCAGAGCATCCTGGGTGAACGAGACCTTACCGATGCCGGCGTGGACGATGCCCGCCTTCTCGACGCGGAACTCCACGGCGCCGCCCTTGGCGTCCTTGACGGCCTGGGCCACGTTCGGGGTCACGGTGCCGACTTTGGGGTTCGGCATCAGGCCGCGCGGGCCCAGCACCTTACCCAGACGGCCGACCAGGGCCATCATGTCCGGCGACGCGATCACGCGGTCGAACTCCATGAAGCCGCCGGCGATCTTTTCGTACAGATCTTCGGCGCCGACGTGTTCGGCGCCGGCTGCGGTGGCTTCGGCGGCCTTGGCGTCCTTGGCGAAGACGGCGACGCGAACGTCACGGCCGGTGCCCGACGGCAGGTTGACGACGCCACGGACCTGTTGGTCGGCGTGACGCGGGTCGACGCCCAGGTTGACCGAGATTTCCAGCGACTCGTCGAACTTGGCCTTGGCGTTTTCCTTGGCCAGCTTGATGGCGTCGGAGAACGGCAGCAGGTCCTGGGTCACGCCGGTGCGGGCCTTGAAGGCCTTGGTTTGCTTGGCCATGGTTTAGCCCTCCACCACTTCGAGGCCCATCGCGCGGGCGGAGCCTTCGATGATCTTGGCCGCCGCGTCGAGGTCGTTGGCGTTCAGATCCTTCATCTTCTTTTCGGCGATCTCGCGCAGTTGCGCCTGCGTGATCTTGCCGGCGACTTCACGGCCGACCAGCTTCGAACCCGACTTCAGGCCCGTGGCCTGCTTCAGGTACCAGGTCGCCGGCGGCGTCTTGGTGATGAAGGTGAACGACTTGTCCTGATAGACGGTGATCACGGTCGGAAGCGGGGTGCCCTTGGCTTCCTTCTCGGTGCGCGCGTTGAACTCCTTGCAGAAGCCCATGATGTTCACGCCGCGCTGACCCAGAGCCGGGCCGATCGGGGGCGAAGGCGTGGCCGAACCGGCCGGCACTTGCAGCTTGATATAGCCGAGAATCTTCTTGGCCATTGGTCTCTCCTATGAATGACCCGGCGCGAACGCAGGGCCGGTGAGCCGTGGTGCGGCATGGCTGCCTCCCACGGATTTGACGCCCCACGAACCAAGGCCCGCCGAGCGAAGGCGCGCGTGTAACAGAGGGGGGATGGAAAGGCAACGCACCGCCCCGCCCTCGCCGCAGAAACGAAAAAAGCCGCGCCCTTTAGGACGCGGCTTGATATCTCGACAGGGGCGTGAGCCTCAGCCCGCGACCTTCTCCACCTGGGCGTATTCCAGTTCGACCGGCGTGGCGCGGCCGAAGATGGACACGGCGACGCGCAGGCGGGCGTGTTCTTCGTCCACGCTCTCGACCGAACCGTCGAAGCTGGCGAACGGGCCGTCGATGACCTTGACCTTCTCGCCGATGTCGAAGCGGATGGTGGGCTTGGGACGCTCGACGCCCTCTTCCACGGCGCCGATGATGTTCTGAACTTCACGCTCTGAGACCGGCAGGGGCTTGGTGCCGCCCGCGGCGCCCAGGAAGCCCGTGACCTTCGGCGTGTTCTTGACCAGGTGATAGGCCTGGTCGGTCATTTCCATCTTCACCAGCACATAGCCGGGGAAGAACTTGCGTTCGGAGTTCACCTTGCGGCCGCGACGGATCTCGACAACGTCCTCGGTCGGAACCAGGATTTCGGAGAAGGCGTCTTCCAGGCCCTGTTGCTTGGCCTGATCACGCAGCTGCTCGGCGACCTTCTTCTCGAAGTTCGAGTAGGCGTTGACGATGTACCACTTGTGGCGCGGATTGGCGGGCTTTGCGGGCGCTGCATCGGTCATGGGCGCGTCTTTCTCAGGATCCGAGAGCGATGATGTAGCGGAAGGCGTAGCCCAGGCCGGTGTCCACGATCCAGAAGAAGATCGAGGCGATGATGACCATGATGAAGACCATCACCGAGGTGATCCAGGTCTCCTTGCGGCTGGGCCAGACGATCTTGCGGCCTTCGGCGCGCACCTGGCTCAGGAACTGGCCGGGGCTGGTGCGGGGCTTCTTGGGCTCGGGCGAATCGACCGTGATGGCGGCGGCGCCGGCCGCCTGAGGCTTGGCGCCCATCTGGGGCTTCGCGCTGCCTTGAGGCCGCTTGCCGGGAGTTTTGGCCTTGGCCATCAGTTGCTCTTCACACAATTGTTCCTGTCGCCCCAGATGGGAAGTCCCATCCGGAAGCGACAGGGGGGATTGGCAGGAGTTGGGGGACTCGAACCCACGACCCCCGGTTTTGGAGACCGGTGCTCTACCAGCTGAGCTAAACTCCTAGACTACCGCTCAAACCCGAAAGGTCCGTGCGTTCGCCAGAGGGGGGCGTATGCCCGACACCGCCCGCCATTTCAAGGGCGATGTGACACTTGCGATCAGTCTTCCAGATGCGCGGCGATGGCGTCCCGCTCGTCCTCGGCCTTCACCAGTTCCTTGAAGATCAGCTTGTCGATGCGGCGGTCGTCCATATCCACGACCTCGACCTCGAATCGACCCACCTGCAGCACCTCGCCCTCGTCCGGGACGCGCGAGATCTGGTGCAGAATCAGGCCGGCGACGGTGTGGAAGCCTTCATGCTCGCCGAAGTCTTCGCCCAGGGTGTCGGCGAGATCGTCGAGGTCGGTCTGGCCGTCCACCAGCCAGGTGCCGTCCGCACGTTGATGGATCCAGGCCTGCTCTTCGTCATGGCCCTCGTCAAAGTCGCCGGCGATCATCTCCAGGATGTCGGTCGCCGTCACCACGCCTTCGAAGGCGCCGTATTCGTCGACGATGAAGGCCATGTGGACCCGCGAGCCCTTCAGGATCTCCAACGCCTTCAGCACCGAGGTCGACTGAGGAATAAAGGCCGGCTCGGCGACCAGCGGCTCCACATCGATCTTGCCGGTCGTCAGCAGCGCGTCCAGCAGGTCCTTCTTGTGCACCAGGCCCAGCGGATTATCGACGTCGTTCTCGCGCGCCACGACGATGCGCGAATAGGGGCAGGTGCGGATTTCCTCGCGCACCACCTCCTCGGGGTCGTCCAGGGCGATCCAGAACACCTCGTGGCGCGGCGTCATGGCCACCCGCACCGGACGGTCGCCCAGGCGCATGATCTCCTCGATCATCTCCTGCTCTTCCGGTTCGATCAGGCCGGCCGAGGTACCCTCGGCCAGAATGGTGGCCACCTCTTCCTGGGTCACGTCCGATCCGTCGCGATCCTTGACGCCCAGCAGCTTCAGAATGCCCGAGGTCGAGGCGGTCAGCAGCAGGACGAAGGGCTTCAGCACGATCGCCAGCGTCGAGATCGGCTTGGCCATCTTGGACGCCACCGTCTCGGGGAAGATCAGCGCCAGGCGCTTGGGCACCAGTTCGCCGATGATCAGCGAGACATAGGTGATGCACACGACCACCACGGCGGTCGCGAAGAATTCTGTGTATTGCGCCAGCGCCGGGAAGGCGACTTCCAGAATGCGATCCAGCTCGCCCGCGATGGTCGCCTGACCATAGGCGCCCGCCAGAATGCCGATCAGGGTGATGCCCACCTGAACCGCGGACAGGAACTGAGTCGGTTCTTCCGACAGCTTCAGCGCCGCCCGCGCCCCCCGGTCGCCCCGTTCCGCCCTCGCCTGCAGCTTGGATTTGCGCGAGGAGACGACCGCCAATTCAGTCATGGCGAACAAGCCGTTGAGCACCACCAGGAGCAGAACGACAGCAATAGCGATGAGTAACATCTAGGGGGTTTTGGGGACCGACGCGGCGCGACAGACGGCGTCCGCAGCGCTACATTAGGGCAGGATCGCGACCAGCGCCACGTTTTCCTTTGCGCTCAGCCCGTTCGCCCGGCTTCGACCGAGCCGTAGGCGCCCGAAACCGGCCGGCCATTGGCGTCATACTGGGTCGCACAGGCGCTCATGCCCAGCACGGTGCCGATGAAGATACCCAGTCGAATGGCGCGTCGCATTTGGTTACCGAAAGATTAACGTCCGATCCGAACGTAAATCCCCGTCAGCGGTTGCAGGCAATCGTGCTCGCCCTGGGCGCGAGCGCAAAAAAGGGGGACGCCGCGAAGCCTCCCCCCTTCTTCGTCCTTGATCAGACCTGGCCGATCACACCTTGATCGGCAGGGCCGTGCGGATGTGGACATCCTTGAGCTGACGCTCCTCGGCCTCGGTCGGCGCGTTCATCAGCAGATCCTCGCCCTGCTGGTTCAGCGGGAAGGCAATGACCTCGCGGATGGCCGTCTCGCCGGCCAGCAGCATGACGATGCGGTCGATGCCGGGGGCCAGGCCGCCGTGCGGCGGGGCGCCGAAGCGGAAGGCGTTCAGCATGCCGCCGAACTGCTCCTCGACCACCGAGGCGTCGTAGCCGGCGATCTGGAACGCCTTCAACATGATCTCGGCCTTGTGGTTCCGGATCGCGCCCGAGCACAGCTCATAGCCGTTGCAGACGATGTCGTACTGATAGGCGCGGATGGTCAGCGGATCCTGGTTCTCCAGGGCCTCCAGCCCGCCCTGCGGCATCGAGAAGGGGTTGTGGCTGAAGTCGACCTTCTTCTCGTCTTCCGACCATTCGAACATGGGGAAGTCGACGATCCAGCAGAATTTAAACTGGTCTTCGTCCACCAGCTTCAGCTCTGTCCCGACGCGGGTGCGGGCCAGGCCGGCGAACTTGGCGAAGGTCGCCGGCAGGCCGGCGACGAAGAAGGCGGCGTCGCCCTGGCCCAGGCCCAGCGACGACATCAGGGCCTCGGTCGGCTCCTGGCCCAGGTTCTTGGCGATCGGGCCGCCCCAGGCGCCCTGATCCTCGGACCAGAAGATATAGCCCAGGCCCGGCTGGCCTTCGCCCTGGGCCCAGGAGTTCATGCGGTCGCAGAAGGCGCGCGAACCGCCGGTCGGCGCCGGGATGGCCCAGACCGCGTTCTTGTCGTCCGCGCCCAGGATCTTGGCGAACAGGCCGAAGCCGCCGTCGCGGAAGTGATCCGACACCACCTGCATCTTGATCGGGTTGCGCAGGTCCGGCTTGTCCGAACCGTACCAGGCCATCGACTGGGCGTAGGTCAGGCGCTCGAAACCCTTGTGTTCGAACGTCTCGCCGAAGTCGTTGGTGAAGGTATGGACGCCGTCGATGGCCGAGACCGGCTTGCCCTCGCCGAACTCCTCGAACACGCCGTGCATCAGCGGCTCGATAGCGGCGAAGACGTCTTCCTGGGTCACGAAGCTCATCTCGACGTCGAGCTGATAGAATTCCAGCGAACGGTCGGCGCGCAGGTCTTCGTCACGGAAGCACGGCGCGATCTGGAAATAGCGGTCGAAGCCCGACACCATCAGCAGCTGTTTGAACTGCTGCGGCGCCTGGGGCAGCGCGTAGAACTTGCCCGGATGCAGTCGCGACGGCACCAGGAAGTCGCGCGCGCCTTCCGGTGACGAGGCCGTCAGGATCGGCGTCTGATACTCCAGGAAGCCCTGATCGACCATGCGACGGCGGATCGAGGAAATCACCTTGGAGCGCAGTACGATGTTCTTGTGCAGTCGCTCGCGGCGCAGATCCAGGAAGCGGTTGGCCAGGCGGATATCCTCGGGATATTCCTGATCCCCAAAGACCGGCATCGGCAGTTCGGCGGCTTCGGACAGCACCTCGACGCCCTGGACGCGCACCTCGACCTCACCGGTCGGCAGGTTGGGGTTCACCACCGAGGCGTCGCGGGCGACCACCTCGCCATCGACCTTGATCACGCTCTCGGCGCGCAGACGCTCCACGGCGGCGAAGCCCGGTGTCTCGGGGTGCAGAACCAGCTGCGTCAGGCCGTAGTGATCGCGCAGGTCGATGAACAGAAGACCGCCGTGGTCGCGCTTGCGATGAACCCAGCCCGACAGGCGAACAGCGGAACCGGCGTCGGAGGCGCGCAGGGCGCCGCAGGTGTGAGAGCGATAGGCGTGCATGAAACGAACCGTCTGGAGTCTCTGGGCGGTGGAATCCGACGCCGTCGGCGCCCGAAATCGAAGCGGCGTAGGGCGCATCATCGCCCCGGAAAGTCAAGGTTTCAGCCGTTGCAAAGCCTGCCGAGGCGCATGATATCTGGCGCTTCCATCCCGCCCGAGGCCGCTATGTTCATCGTCACCATCACCTACACCCAGCCCATCGAAGCCATCGAGGAACGGACGGTCGAGCATCGCGCGTGGCTGGATCAGCATGTCGCCAGCGGCCTGATCATCGCCGCCGGGCCGATGGTCCCGCGCACCGGCGGCATACTGGTGGTGCGCAGCGGCGGGACCAAGCAAGAGCTGGAGACCCTGCTGAAGGACGATCCGTTCCAGGTTCACGGCCTGGCCGATTACACGGTGACCGAGTTCAAGGCCGGCAAGCTGAACCCCGCCCTGTCTGAATTCGCCTGATTTCATCCACAGGGGCGCGGTTCGTTCCCCGCAACCAACAGCGCGGGCCTGACGCGGTTAACGCCGGGCTCTGCTATGACAGGCGCATGTCCGCGCTGAGCGCCCTGCCCCCGACGACCACCGAACAGCTGCGTCTGCCGCTGGAGCGGCCGGTTGCGGGCGAGGCCTTCGTGACGTCCGACAGCAACGCCGAGGCCGTGCGCGTTCTGGCTCGCTGGCCCGACGGCGTGGGCGCGGTGCTGGCGCTGCACGGCCCCCCAGGATCGGGCAAGAGCCGCCTCGCCGCCGACTGGGCCGAGCGTGTCGGCGCCGTGCCGCTGAACGGCGCCGAGGCCGCCCTGATCGATCCGCTGGAACTGGAAGGCCGGCCGGTCCTGCTGGACCGCGCGGCGGACGCCGACGACGAAAGCCTGTTTCATCTTATCAACCTGGCCAACTCCGGCGGCGGCGCTCTGCTGCTGGTGTCGCGTTCGGCGCCGCGTCAGTGGTCCGTCGATCTGCCCGACCTGCGTTCGCGGCTGGACGCCGTGCGCGCCGTCGCCATCGCCGCGCCCGACGACGCGGTCCTGTCGGCCATCCTGCGCGCCCGCTTCGCCGAACGCAGCATCACCCCGTCCGACGACGTGATCGACTATCTGGTGCGCCGCCTGGACCGTTCGGCCGAAACCGCCGCCGCCGTGGTCGAACGTCTGGACGCCCTCCACCGCCCGGTCACGCGCGTTCTGGCGCGTCAGGTGCTGGACGCCATGGACGCCGCCGCCGACTGACCCGCGACATTTTCTCGGCGCCCGCTTGCGGCCGTCACACACGCGCGCGAGAACCGGTCCATGACCGACGCCGCGATCCATGACGACACCCGAGGCGAAGAGGTTCCCGCCTCTCGCGCCCCCCAACTGGCGCTGAGCGAAGAGCTGATGGCCTCGCCCAGCCGGTTCTTCAATCGGGAAACCTCGTGGCTGGCGTTCAACGAACGGGTTCTGGAAGAGGCGGCCAACCCCAACCACCCGCTGCTGGAACGGCTGCGGTTCCTGTCCATCTCGGCCAATAACCTGGACGAGTTCTTCATGACCCGCGTCGCCGGCCTGAAGGGCCAGTTGCGCGAACGCCTGCGCGTTCTGTCCGCCGACGGCCTGACGCCCGCCGAACAGCTGGAGCGGATCAACATCGCCGCCGGCGAGCTGATGGCCGAACAGCAACTGCGCTGGCGCCAGCTGAAGAAGGAGCTGACGGTCGCCGGCATCGAGATCGTCGATCGCCAGAAGATCACCAAGACCGAGCGCGAGCGTCTGGAACCCGAGTTCCTGAACCAGCTCTTCGCCGTCCTGACGCCGCTCGCCATCGACCCGGCCCACCCCTTCCCCTTCCTGCCCAACCTGGGCTTCTCCCTGGCGCTGAAGCTGAAGCGCAAGGGCGAGACCAAGACCTTCTACGCCCTGGTGCCGGTGCCGACGCAGGTTCGCCGCTTCTGGGAATTGCCGACCGACGGCCGCTCCACGCCGGGGCACAAGCGGTTCATCACGCTAGAAAACGTGCTGCTGCTGTTCATCGATCATCTTTTCCCCGGCTGCGAGGTTCAGGAAAAGGGCGTTCTGCGCCTGATCCGCGACTCGGACATCGAGATCGAGGAAGAGGCCGAGGACCTGGTCCTGGAGTTCGAGGAGGCGCTGAAGCAGCGTCGTCTGGGCTCGGTGGTGCGGGTCAAGATCGAGGCGTCCATGCCTGTCGATCTGCGCGACTTCATCGTCGGCGAGCTGGAGGCCGCGCCCCAGGACGTGGTTCTGGTCGACGGCATGCTGGGTCTGGCCCAACTGTCGGACCTGATTCCCGGCGGCCACCCGGACCTGAAGTTCAAGGGCTATGAGCCGCGCTATCCCGAGCGCGTTCGCGACAATGGCGGCGACGTCTTCGCCGCCATCCGCGAAAAGGATCTGCTGATCCACCACCCGTTCGAGAGCTTCGACGTGGTGGTTCAGTTCCTGCGTCAGGCCGCGCGCGATCCTAACGTCATCGCCATCAAACAGACGCTGTACCGCACCTCCAAGGACAGCCCCATCGTCGCCGCCCTGATCGAGGCGGCCGAGAACGGCAAGAACGTCACCGCCCTGGTCGAACTGAAGGCCCGGTTCGACGAAGAGGCCAACCTGCGCTGGGCGCGGGCGATGGAGCGGGCCGGCGTCCACGTCGTCTTCGGCTTCGTCGAATACAAGACCCACGCCAAGGTCAGCGTCGTGGTCCGGCGCGAGGGCGAGGGCCTGCGGACCTACTGCCACTTCGGCACCGGCAACTATCACCCGGTCACGGCCAAGGTTTATACCGACCTCTCGCTTTTCTCCTGCGACCCCGTCCTGGGGCGCGACGCGACGCGGGTGTTCAACTACATCACGGGCTATGCGACGCCGGACCACCTCGAGGCCCTGGTCGTCTCGCCGCTGAACATGAAGGCCACGCTGATCGAGCTGATCGGCAAGGAGATGTCGGCCGCCGCCATGGGCAAGCCCGCCGCCATCTGGGTCAAGCTGAACGCCTTGGTCGATGTCGAGATCATCGACGCCCTGTATCGGGCCAGCCAGTGGGGCGTGCGGATCGATCTGGTGGTGCGCGGCATCTGCTGCCTGCGTCCTGGCGTGCCAGGCCTGTCGGAGAATATCCGGGTCAAGTCGATCGTCGGCCGCTTCCTGGAACACAGCCGCATCGTCTGTTTCGCCAACGGCAAGGATCTGCCGCATGACAAGGCCAAGGTCTTCATCTCTTCGGCCGACTGGATGACGCGAAACCTGGATCGCCGGGTCGAGTTGATGACGCCGATCCGCAACGCCACCGTCCACGATCAGGTGCTGGACCAGATCATGGTCGCCAATCTGAAGGACGATGCACAAAGCTGGGTGCTGGACGCCGAAGGGCGCTATACACGCGTCACCCCCGCCGATCCTGAGCGGCCCTTCTCGGCTCATAAATACTTCATGACCAATCCCAGCCTGTCCGGGCGCGGCCGCAAGGCCAAGAGCCTGCCCGCCGTCCTGCGCTACGAGCGGCCGGGCCGCTGATGCCCGACATCGCGCTTACCGACCGCGACATCGCCGCGATCGACATCGGTTCAAACTCGGTTCGCCTGGTCCTGTACCGGCTGGAAGGCCGCGCGATCTGGACCGTCTATAATGAGAAGGTTCTGGCCGGCCTGGGCCGCGACCTGCCGACGACCCGCAAGCTGTCGCCCGAGGGCGTGGTCATGGCGATGACGGCGCTGCGCCGTTTCGCCGCCGTGCTGGAAGGCGTGCGGCCTGACGCGACCTTGATCGCCGCCACCGCCGCCGTGCGCGAAGCCCTGGACGGGCCGGAGTTCTGTGAACGAGTCGCCGCCGAAACCGGCCTCCAAATCCGCGTCCTGTCGGGTGAGGAAGAGGCCAAATACGCGGCCATGGGCGTATTGGCCGGAGCCCCCCTGGCTCACGGCGTCTCGGCCGACATGGGCGGCGCCAGTCTTGAGCTGACCCGGCTGAACGGAGACGGCGTCGAGAACGGCCTGACCCTGCCGCTGGGTCCGTTTGCTCTGGCTGACGGCAAGGCCTTCGACGCCGAGCGCATCAAGGCCCGTATCGATCAGGCTCTGAAACCGGTCGCAAGCCAGTTCAAGAGCGAACGCCTCTACGCCGTGGGCGGCGCCTGGCGGACCCTGGCCCAGGTGCAGATGGGCTTGAAATCCTATCCGCTGAAGGTCGTGCATCAGTATCAGATGTCGGCCGAGGAGGCGCTGGAGACCGCGCGTCTGGTGGCGCAACAGTCGGCAGCCAGCCTGGCCAAACTGCCCGGCGTGTCGAAGAAGCGCGCCGAGACCCTGCCCTACGCCGGCCTGGTGCTCGAGGCATTGATCAAACATCTCGGTCTCAAACAGATCGAGATGTCGGCCTGGGGCGTACGCGAGGGCCTGCTGTTCGAGACGCTGGACGAGGCGACGCGAACGGCCGATCCGCTTCTGGCCGGCTGCACCGCCCTGGGCGGTCGTCAGGGCGTGGCTCCCGCCCTGCCCGGCGCGCTGAACGGCTGGATTTCCGAAATCGTCGCCGCCCTTCCCGAGGTTTTCGGCGAAAGACGCGACGCTGTGCTGGTCAGCGCCGCCTGCCGCCTGGCGGATCTGGGCGCGCGGCTGCACCCGGATCACAGGCTGGAGCTTGTCTTCGACCAGGTGCTTCGCGCGCCCGTCGCCGGCATCAGCCATACGGAACGCGCCTTTTTGGCCAGCGCGATGAACGCCCGCTACGGCGGCGCGCCCGCTACGCCGCAGCCCGAGGTCATCGACCGCCTGCTCGACGCCGCCGCCGCCAAGCGCGCCCGCGCCATCGGCCTGGCGATCCGTCTGGCCTGCGACCTGTCCGGGCGCTCGCCCCAGCTGATGGCCAACGCCGCCGCCAAGGTCAAAGGCGGCGACCTGCGCCTGACCGCGACCGAAGGCTACGCCGACGTCCTCTTGGGCGAACAGACCAGGAAGCGCGCCAAGGCCCTCGCCGAGGCGATGGACCTGGGGCTGAAGATTTAGGCTAAGCGGCCCCTACTCGATCTCGACGACTTCCACCCGCGCGCCGTTCAGCACCAGGGCGATCTCGCCGCGCTTCAGCTTCAGCGCGTCCTCGCCGAAGATCTGGCGGCGCCAGCCCTTCATGGCGTCGATGTCGGCATCGTCGCTGATGGCGATCTTTTCCAGGTCCGACACGGTGGCGATCAGCTTGGAGGCCACGCCGGCGTTGTCGCTCTTGGCCTTCAGCAGCACCTTCAACAGCTCCACGACCGACGGCGGCGCCGGCTGGCGGTGGGCGGGGCGCTCCATCTCGGGCGCAAAGGCTTCAGGATCGGCCAGAACCCGCTTCAGCTCCTCGGCCAGTTCCAGACCCAGGCGTGAACCACCGAAACCCTTCGGCACTGAGCGCAGGCGATTGAAGGCCTCGACATCCGTCGGGGTCTGTTGGGCGATCTCGTCGATGCCCTCGTCCTTCAGGATGCGGCCGCGCGGCTGGTCGCGCTCCTGCGCCGCCCGCTCGCGCCAGACGGCGACGGCCTTGAACGCCGCCAGATATTTGGCCGAGAACTTCTTGGGCTTCAGCCGCTTCCAGGCGTTTTCCGGATTGGTGTCGTAGAGGGCCGGATCGGTCAGGCTCTCCATCTCCGACATCACCCACTCCAGCCGGCCTTCCTTCTGCAGCCGGTCGCGCAGCTTGGGGTAAAGCGCCGCCAGGTGGGTCACGTCGCCCAGCGCATAGACCAGTTGGTTCTCCGACAACGGCCGGCGCGCCCAGTCGGTGAAGCGGCTGCCCTTGTCCACCTCGATGCGCAGCATCTGCCGCACCAGCGAATCATAGGCGACCTGTTCGCCGAACCCGGCGGCCATGGCGGCGACCTGGGTGTCGAACATCGGCTTGGGCATGGCTCCCAGGCGCACGAAGATTTCCACGTCCTGTCGGCAGGCGTGGAAGACCTTCACGATCTTCTCGTCGCGCAGCAGGTCCAGGAACGGCTCCAGATCCAGCCCTTCCGCCATCGGATCGATGATGGCGGCGTGATCGGCAGAGGCCGCCTGGATCAGGCAGAGCTTCGGCCAATAGGTCGTTTCCCGCATGAACTCGGTGTCGACCGTGATGAAAGGAGCGTTGGCTACGCGGGCGCAGAAATCGGCCAGCGCCTCGGTGGTGGTGATCGGCGTCATTCCGATGCTATAGCCCCGCGCATCCTACCTGTGGCAAGAGCCGCGCTGCATTTCCGCCCCGATTCAGGCCCGAGATCCCATGAGCGACACCCAAAAGCCTCTCGAAAACGGTCTGACCTACGCCGATGCGGGCGTGGACATCGACGCGGGCGAAATGCTGGTTGAACATATCAAGCCGCTGGCGAAATCGACGGCGCGCCCCGGTTCGGAGCCCTCGCTGGGCGGCTTCGGCGCCCTGTTCGACCTCAAGGCCGCCGGCTTCCAGGACCCGCTGATCGTCACCACCACGGACGGCGTCGGCACCAAGCTGAAGATCGCGATCGAGACCGGCCGTCATGACGGCGTCGGCGTCGATCTGGTCGCCATGTGCGTCAACGACCTGTTGGCCCAGGGCGCCGAGCCCCTGCTGTTCCTCGACTATTACGCCACCGGACGGCTTGAGATCGACGCCGCCCGCCGCGTCGTCGCCGGCATCGCCGAGGGCTGTCGCCAGGCCGGCTGCGCTCTGGTCGGGGGCGAGACGGCCGAAATGCCGGGCATGTACACCGAGGGCGACTACGATCTCGCCGGCTTCAGCCTGGGCGCCGTCGAGCGCGGCCACGCCCTGCCCTATCTGGATCGTCAGGCGGCCGGCGACGTCATCATCGGCCTGGCCTCCACCGGCCCGCACTCCAACGGCTATTCGCTGGTGCGCAAGGTGGTCGAGAAGTCCGGCCTGGCCTGGGGTGACGACGCCCCCTTCGCCAAGGACCGTTCGCTGGCCCAGGCCCTGATGGAGCCGACCCGCATCTATGTGAAGCCGGTCCTGCCGATCATGAAGGCGGGCCTGGTCAAGGGCGCGGCCCACATCACCGGCGGCGGCCTGATCGAGAACCCGCCGCGCTGCATCGCCGAGGGTCTGCAGGCCCGCTTCGACTGGAACGCCTGGCCCATGCCCGCCGTCTTCCAGTGGCTGGCCGACACCGGCGGCATCAGCGACCACGAAATGCGCCGCACCTTCAACTGCGGCGTCGGCTTCATCCTGATCGTCTCGCCCGAGAACGCCGAGCCGGTGCTGGCCGCCCTCCTCAACGCCGGCGAAGTCGCCTTCGTCTGCGGACAACTGGAAGCGGCCTGATTTCGTGAAGACGCGCGTCGCCGTGCTGATCTCGGGCGCGGGCTCCAATATGGCGGCTCTGATCGACGCCGGTCAGGCGCCGGACAGCGGTTATGAGGTCGTGCTGGTGCTGTCGAACGTCGAGGGCGCGGGCGGTCTGGCGATTGCGGCGGCCAAGGGCGTGGCGACGGCGACCGTGGCGCACAAACCGTTCGGCAAGGATCGCGAGGCGCATGAGCGGGCGGTGGACGCCGCCCTGCGCGACGCGGGCGTCGAGGTGGTGGCGCTGGCCGGCTATATGCGCGTGCTGACGCCCTGGCTCGTCGGCGGCTGGCGCGAGCGGATGCTGAACATCCACCCCAGCCTGCTGCCCCTTTATCCCGGCTTGGACACCCACGCCCGTGCGATCGCCGCCGGCGACGCCGAGGCCGGCTGCACGGTCCATCTGGTGACCGAAGGCGTGGATGAGGGCCCGATCCTGGGCCAAGCGCGGGCGCCGATCGTCGAGGGCGACACGGCTGAGGCCCTGGCCGAACGGGTCAAGACGGCGGAGCACGGGCTCTATCAGCAGGTGCTGAGCGACTTCTGCTTGGGTTTGGAACAGGGCTAAAGCCCCCACCCCGTTCGTCATCCTAGGCCTTGTGCCTAGGATCCAGAATCCCGGTGGATATGCAGCGTGCGCCGCCTTCGAACACCGAGCGTATGGATCCTAGGCACAAGGCCTAGGATGACGGCTTGAGGGGGCCTGGACACCCACCCACGACAATCCCGGCCCCAAGATTACAAAAACGTCATGCGACAGACCGCCGCACCGGCGCAATGGTGCGCCCGACCTCAATCGGGACCCTCTCTATCCATGACTCGCATTCGTCTGATGGCCGCCTGCTCGGCCTGTATCGTCGTCGCTCTCACCGGCGGCGCGGCCTCGGCCCAGGACGCTTCGGCCCAGCATTCGCACGGCATTGCCGGCGCGGCCCACAGCCCCTTCGGCGCCTGGGGTTTCGATCTGGCCGGTCGCAACACCTCGGTTGAGCCCGGCGACGACTTCAACGAATACGCCAACGGAACCTATCTGCGCACGACCGAGATTCCGGCCGACAAGTCTCGCTTCGGCCCGTTCGACGTCCTGTATGAGAACGCCCAGTCCCAGCTGAAGTCGATCATCGAAACCAGCGCCGCCAATCCCGCCAACGAGAACGCCCGCAAGGTCGGCGCCCTGTACGCCAGCTTCATGGACGAGGCGAAGATCGAACAGCTGGGCGCAACGCCGCTGGCCGCCGACCTCGCCGCCGTCAAGGCGGTCACCGACCACGCCGGCATGGCGCGCCTGATGGGCGAGAGCCATTCGGGCTTCGGCGGCTCCCTGTTCGGCATCGACGTGTTCGAGGATCTGAAGAACCCCAATCTGAACTCGGCCTATCTGGGTCAGGGATCGCTGGGGCTGCCGGACCGCGACTACTATCTGAAGCCCGACTTCGCCGCCCAGCGCGAAGCCTATCTCGCCTATCTGACGACCACCCTGACCGCCATCGGCTGGGCCGATCCGGCCAAGACCGCCGCCGACATCCTGGCCTTCGAAACAAAGGTCGCCGACAAGCAGTGGACGACGGTCGAGCGTCGCCAGATCGACAAGCTGTACAACCCGTCCAAGGCCTCGGACCTGGCGACCCTGGCTCCCGGCTTCGACTGGGCCGGCTTCCTGGCCGGCGCCCAGGTGTCGGACGTCGACACCCTGGTGCTGATGGAAAACACCGCCATCCCCGCCATCGCCCAGGTGTTCGCCGACACCCCCATCGAGACGCTGAAGGCTTGGCAGGCGTTCAATGTCGTCGATCAGGCCAGCCCCTATCTGTCCAAGGCCTTCGTCGACGCGCGCTTCGACTTCCGCGGCAAGACGCTACGCGGTCAGCCTGAGAACCGTCCGCGCTGGAACCGGGGCGTGGCTCTGGTCGACGGCCAGTTGGGCGAGGTCCTGGCCCAGGAATATGTCCGCCTGCATTTCCCCGCCTCGTCCAAGGCTCAGATGGAAGCCCTGGTCGGCAACATCCGCGACGCCATGACCGAGCGGCTGAAGACTCTGGATTGGATGAGCGAGCCCACGCGCGAGCAGGCCCTGTACAAGATGTCCAAGTTCGGGGTGAAGATCGGCTATCCCGACAAGTGGCGCTCGTATGACGGGCTGGAGCTGAAGGCCGACGATCTGTACGGCAACGTCGAACGCTCCTCGGCCTTCGAATGGGCCTACAAGCGCGGCAAGATCGGCAAGCCGGTCGATCCGCTTGAATGGGGCATGACGCCCCAGACGGTGAACGCCTACTACAACCCGCCGCGCAACGAGATCGTCTTCCCGGCCGCCATCCTGCAGGCGCCCTTCTTCGATCCGAACGCGGACCCGGCCGTCAACTACGGCGGCATCGGCGCGGTCATCGGCCACGAGATCACCCACGGCTTCGACGATCAGGGCCGCAAGTCGGACGGCGACGGCGTGCTGCGCGATTGGTGGACGCCAGAAGACGCCGCCCGCTTCGAGGCGCGCGCCAAGGTGCTGGGCGACATCTATGACAAGCTGGAGCCGATCCCCGGCGTGCACGTCAACGGCGACCTGACGATGGGCGAGAATATCGCCGACCTGGGCGGCCTGCTGCTTGCGCTGGACGCCTATCACAAGTCTCTGAACGGCCAGCCGGCCCCGGTCATCGACGGGCTGACGGGCGATCAGCGCGTCTTCCTGGGCTGGGCGCAGGTCTGGCGCGAGAAGTCGCGCGAGGCGGCGCTGAAGGAACAGCTGACCACCGACCCGCACTCGCCCGGCCCGGTGCGCGCCGCGACCTCGCCGCGCAACATCGACGCCTGGTATGCGGCCTTCGGCGTCTCCCCGGACCAGAAGGAATATATCGCGCCCGAGGCCCGCGCCCGGATCTGGTAAAGGCGCCGGACGTCAGACATAGAAAAGGCCCGGAGCGAACGCTCCGGGCCTTTTTGTCATCCGGGCTTTCGCCCGAAAGACTGAGCCGAATTTAGCGGGGCTTGGTCGCCGCGCCGGCGACGGCGCCGATGGCGGCGCCGGCCACGGTCGAACCCGTGTTGCCGCCGATGACCTGGCCGGCGACGGCGCCGCCCAGGGCGCCCGTAGCGGCGCGTTGTTCCATCGTCTGGCCGCAGGCGGCCAGCAGGGCCACGACGCCGATGACGGGAGCCAGTTTGATCATGGTCTTCATGGGTCTTCTCCGGGAGACGAACGATATAATGACCACCAAACGACAAGGCCCGCGTCCGGTTCCGGGCGCGGGCCTATATAGTCACGCTATGCGAGAGCGAACGCTCGGGATTCGGTCCCTCGCGACTTGAGCGCTTAGCCGACGATCTGGTCGTCGGTGAAGAACTGGGCGATCTCGATCTTGGCGTTGTCCTGGCTGTCCGAACCGTGGACCGAGTTTTCACCGATCGACAGGGCGAACTGCTTGCGGATGGTGCCTTCGGCGGCCTGTTCCGGGTTGGTGGCGCCCATGACTTCGCGATAGGCGGCGACGGCGTTGTCGCCTTCCAGCACCTGAACGACCACCGGCTCGGCCGTCATCTGCTCGACCAACTCGCCGTAGAACGGGCGCTCGGCGTGCACTTCGTAGAATTTCTTGGCTTGTTCGGTCGTCAGCTTGACGCGGCGCTGGGCCACGATGCGCAGGCCGGCGCCCTCGATCACGGCGTTGATCGCGCCGGTCAGGTTGCGGCGCGTGGCGTCGGGCTTGATGATCGAGAAGGTACGTTCGGTCATGGGAATTGACTTCTTGTTGGGAGATTGAGTGTCGCGGGCTTATAGCGACCACCTCCCGCGTTTCCAACCGTCCCTTTTTGCATCCCTGACGCACGCCGCATGGCGACCTGCCGATTGAGGGACGCCGACCAACCGAAGAACCTTCGCCGCAATGCTCCAGATCACCGACCTGACCTTCAACGCCTGGGGCCGCAAGTTTCTCGTGGACGCCTCCGTCAGCCTGCCGCCCGGCTCCAAGGTCGGTCTGGTCGGCCGCAACGGCATCGGCAAGTCCACTCTGTTCAAGCTGATCCTGGGCGAGCTTCACGCCGCCGGCGACGAGATCAGCCTGCCCAAGACCGCCCGGATCGGCTCGGTCGATCAGGAGCATCCGGCGACCCCCGTCAGCGTCATCGACACCATCCTTGAGGCCGATGTCGAGCGCCACACCCTGCTGGCCCGGCTCGAGACCGCAGAACCGGAAGAGATGGGCGAGATCTGGTCGCGCCTAATCGAGATCGACGCCGACGCCGCGCCCGCGCGCGCCGCCGAAATCCTGGTCGGCCTGGGCTTCGATCAGGAAAACCAGGCCCGGCCGATGTCGGAGTTCTCGGGCGGCTGGCGGATGCGCGTCGCCCTGGCCGCCGCCCTGTTCGCCGAGCCGGACATGCTGCTGCTGGACGAACCGACCAACTACCTCGACCTGGAAGGCGCCCTGTGGCTGGAGGCGCGGCTGAAGAAATACCCGCACACCGCCCTGATCATCTCCCACGACCGCGAGATGCTAAACGAGGTCTGCACCCACATCCTGCACCTCGCGAACCACACCCTGACCCTCTACACGGGCAACTACGACGCCTTCGAAAAGGCCCGCGCCGAAAAGGCCCGGCTGCAGCTGTCGGCCAAGGCCAAGCAGGACGCCGAACGCGCCCACCTTCAGGCCTTCGTCGATCGCTTCAAGGCCAAGGCGTCCAAGGCCGCCCAGGCCCAGTCGCGCATGAAGCGGCTGGAGAAGATGCAGCCCGTCGCCACCACGATCGAGGAGCGCGTCGCTCCCTTCACCCTGCCCTCGCCCCCGCGTCCGTTGGCGCCGCCGCTGATCCGGCTGGAGCGGGCCAATGTCGGCTATGAGCCGGGCAAGCCGATCCTGCGCAATCTGAACCTGCGCATGGACCTGGACGACCGCATCGGCCTGTTGGGCGTCAACGGCGCCGGCAAGTCCACCTTCGCCAAGATGATCGCCGGCGCCCTGGACGTGTCCGAGGGCGAGCTTCACCGCGACAGGAAGATGCGCGTCGGCTGGTTCCACCAGCACCAGATCGAGGCGATGGACCCGACCGACACGCCGCTGGAGATCATCCGCCGCGCCATGCCGGACGCGCCCGAAAGCGCCCGCCGCTCCAAACTGGCCCAGTTCGGCCTGGGCTATGAGAAGCAGGAGACCACCGTCGACAGCCTGTCGGGCGGCGAGCGTGCGCGCCTGCTGCTGAACATGGTGGCGATGGATGCGCCCCACGTCCTGATCCTGGACGAACCGACCAACCACCTGGACATCGACAGCCGTCGCGCCCTGCTGGATGCGCTGAACGACTACAACGGCGCCGTCATCCTGATCACCCACGACCGCTCGCTGATGGAGATGGTGGCGGATCGCCTGTGGCTGGCCGCCGACGGCACGGTGAAACCCTTTGACGGCGACATGGACGACTACGCCAAATTCGTCCTGGACCGCGCCAAACAGGCCATCGCCAAGCCTAGCCAGATCAAGAAGGAAGAGGCCAAGGCAGACTCAGGCGCCCCTGCCCAGAACAACAAGAACCGCAAAAACGACAAGAAATCCGGCCCTTCGCCCTCGACCCTGCGTCATGCGGTCAAGAAGGCGGAGGAGACCATGAACCGCCTGACGGCCGAAATCGCGCGCATCGACGACGACATGGCCACCGCCTCGGTCAGCAATCCGAAAGCCCTCGAAGGCCTGACCCGCGCCCGCGCCAAGACCGAGGCGGATCTCGCCGCCGCCGAAGCCGCCTGGGTCGCCGCCGAAGAAGCCTTGGCCGAAGTCGCATGAAGCCGATCGAATTCTCCAGGGAAGAACGCGCGGCGATCACCGTCAAACTGCGCGACTACTTCGCCCGCGAACTGGATCAGGAACTCGGCCAGCTTCCGGCCGAGATGCTGCTGGACTTTATCGGCAAGGAGATCGGCGGCGCCTTCTACAATCGCGGCGTCCACGACGCCCAACAACTGGTCCAGCAGAAGGCCGAGGACATCGTCGAGGCGCTATACGGCCTCGAACGCGCGGTCCCCACGCGCTGAAAAGAAAGCCGCCCGGCGCATTCACGCCGGGCGGTCGGATCGGTCGGCGTTTTAGGCCGGAAGATCTTCGGCCAGGATCGCCATTTCGAACATGAACGAGCCTTCCTCGTCCTCATCCTCGAAGACGATGCCGATGAACTCGTCGCCGACATAGACTTCGGCCGAGTCATTCTGCTTGGGGCGGGCCTTCACGATGATGCCGCCGGTGTTGAAGGTGCGCTTGAGGTGCGCCTCGATGCGCTTCAGGTCGGTGTCTTTCACGGGGGGCCTCATGGTCTGGACGTTGGCGGCGGACCCTAGAGACATCGGCGGTTCAGGGAAACCGGCGCCGCGCATTTTCCCGTCTCAGAGATACTTCATCCACCATTGCGAACTGCGCCGCTTGACCCCGCCGAACCACCGGCAGGCGAACCAGCAAGGCACGGCGACCAGGGCCGCCAGCAGCCACACCCAGCCGACTCCGGGCACGCCGAAGCCCTCCCCCTGATTGGCGCCGAACAGCATCAGGGCCGCCAGGTTCAGCAGATGCAGCCCGTAGAGGTGGATCAGATAGAAGAACAGCGGCGCCCCGCCAAAGACCGCCAGCACGCCAACCAACCGATCCGGCGCCCTTTCCAGCCCCGCCAGGATCAGCGCGCCAATCCCCAGCGTCAGCAGCAGAAAGTCGGCCGACGGCGGATATTTGGTCAGGTTCAGCACGCTCATTACCGTCTGGATCGGCGTCGCCTGCACGGCCCACGGCGCATCCCCATAGACATTGATCGCCCGCAGCACGACGAACAGAGCGAGCGCGCCCAGCCCCGTCAGCACCAGACGCTTCAGCCGCGTCTTCTGCCCGCCTGCGAACCACGGCCCAATGGCGTAGCCCAGCGCCGCCACGCCGATCCACGGCAGCAGCGGGTAGGAAGTCCGCGCCTGACCACTCCACGGCAAATCGATGAAGCCGCGATCATGCAGCACGGCCCAGATCGCATGGCCCGGCTGTCCTGCCGCCACCGTGATCGGGTCCAGCAGATTGTGACCCAGAACGATGACCAGACCCACGGCGATCAGCACCGGGCGTGGCAGATGCACCAGGGCCGCCAGCGCGATCATCGACAGGCCGATGGCCCAGATCACCTGCAGATAGATCAACTCGGGCGTCATCGAGAAGGTCCAGGCGAAGTTGACCACCGTCAGTTCCAGCACGACCAGAAACAGACCGCGTTTCAGCAGGAAGGCCGATGCCTCGCCGGCTCCGTTCCCGCCGCCCGCCTGCTTGTTTCCGTACAGCCACGCCCCCAAGCCCGTCAGGGCCACGAACACCGGCGCGCACAGATGGGCCGACAGCCGGGTGAAGAACAACGCCGGCGAGGTCGTCTCCACACTCATCGGGTCCGAGACCTGGGCGTGGATGAAGAAGAACTCCCGCGCGTGATCGACCAGCATCAGCAGGATGACCAGCCCGCGCAGGGCGTCGATGGATCGGATCCGACCGACCGCACGGCTTGGCGCGGAAGTCGAAGAAGCGGGAGCGGGAACAAGCGTTGCAGCGGTTGACATCATCAGGCGGAAGCGGATAGCCGATACAGTATAACATTTCAAACGGAGCCTGCCTTGTCCCTCCTTCTGAGCTGCGCCGGCGCGTGCCTGCTGGTCGCCGCTGACGCCCCCGCCCCTGTCGCTGTCGCGGCGGTCGAGCCTGAAACGGTAGGGGAAATCGTCGTTCTGGGCCGCCGGTCGGCGCCGCGTGATCTGACCCTGGGCGCAGGATCGATCACCGAGGCCATGTCTCCGTCCAGCCGCTCCATCGAGAACGATCTGATCAAGGCCGTGGGCGCGACGCGCCTGGCCGATGCGCTGGAACTGGTCAGCGGCGTCAGCCAGCAGAACAATCGCGGCGGCGTCATGGACAACTTCGCCATCCGCGGCTTCCTGGGCACGCCCGACGGCGGGGCGGAATATTATGTCGACGGCTTTCTGGCCAATCGCGGCATGGCCCCGCCCCGCGACCCGGCCACGTCCGAGCGGATCGAGGTGCTGAAGGGGCCGTCCGGCGCCCTGTTCGGCGACATCGACCCGGCTGGCCGCATCAATATCGTCTCCAAGACCCCCCGCTTTGCCGCCGCCGCCGCTTTCACCGCCACTGTGGGATCATTCGGCCTGCGCCGCGGCGAACTGGACCTGACCGGCCCGATCAACGACTCCCTGGCCGGACGGCTTGTGGTGGCGGGCGAGATCTCTAACGGCTGGCGCGACTATGTCGGCCTGGACCGCACCGTGGTGGCGCCCTCCCTGACCTGGCGTCCCAACGACGATCTGCGGCTGACTTATGTGAGCGAGTTCACCACCTTCACGACTCTGTTCGACCGGGGGATGCCGGCGATCAACGGCGACGTCCTGTTCCTGCCGCCCTCGAACTACTACGGCGAGCCCGGCGACGGCTTGACCCGCTTCCGCAACGAGCGGCATCAGATCACTGGCGAATACCGGATCAATGACGACTGGAGCCTGAACGGCGGCGTCGCCTGGCGCGGCGGCTCGCTGAAAGGCCTGTCCAGCGATCAGTCGCGCCTGGTCGGCGACCAGCTGTGGCGTCAGCGTCGCGGACGCGACTTCTCGGTCGAGGACTTGTCGGCGCGGCTGGAACTGAACGGCGTGGTCGAGACGGGACTGGGCGTTCACAACCTCGGTTTCGGGGTAAAGGCCTATCAGCTGACCTATGGGGAGAAGTGGCTGCGCATCAATCCGACTGCGGCCAATCCCTATCCGATCAATGTCCTCAATCCCGTCTATGGCGCGGTCACGCCGCCGACGCCCCTGCCCTTCACCGACAATCTGGAAACGCGCGACGTCGTCACCCTGTATGCCCAGGATCTGTGGGAGGTGAACGACCGCCTCAGCCTGCTGGCCGGGCTGCGGTTCGACGACTACAACCAGACCATCCGAAACAACCGCACCGGCGCCTTCGGCGAGGCCCGCGATACGCCCCTGCAGTACCGCCTCGCCGCCCGCTATCGCCTGACCGACAACCTGACCGCCCACGCCAGCTATGGTCAGTCGTTCGTGCTGAACTCGGGCACGGGCCGCGACGGCTCCGGCTTCGCGCCCGAGGATGGCAGGGGCTACGAGATCGGCCTCGCCGGCGCCTGGGACGGACTGGACCTCGCCGCCACCGTCTTCGATATCGAGAAGTCGAACATTCTGACGACCGATCCGGTCGATCCCAACTTCCTGGCCCCGGTCGGCAAGCTGACGACGCGCGGGATCGAGCTGGACGGCGCCCTGAAGATCGACGACGCTTGGCAGGTGGTGGCCAACTACGGCTGGACCGACGCCAAGGCCGACGACCGCGCCTTCGCCACCGACGCCGTGCTGAACGTGCCCGAACATTCCGGCTCGCTGTTCGTGATCGGTCGCTTCCCCACCATCCACGGCACGACCTGGTCGTTCATGACGGGCGCGGCCTACGTCGGCGACCGGGCCGGCGGCCTGGCGCTCGGCGCGCCCGAACTGCCCGCCTATTGGAAGGCCAAGGCGGCGCTGGACTACGGCCTGACGCCCCAGGTCACCGCCCGCATCGAGGTCGACAACCTGTTTGACGAGCGTTACGCCGCCAGCTCCTACAGCGCCTTGTGGATCTACCCCGGCGCCCCGCGCAGCGTCCGCGCCTCGCTCAGGATCACTCTGTGAGGCGTCGGCTCAGATGACGAAGTCGTACACCACATCGGCCAGGGTGTGATCCATGGTGCGGGCCGGTTCGGCATTGGTTGGGCAGTTGACCAGCCGGGCCGGCACCCCCGCCACGGTGCAGCCGGACGGCACGGCCTTCAGCACCACCGAGCCGGACGCCACCTTGGCGTAGTCGCCGACATGGATATTGCCCAGCACCTTGGCCCCAGCGCCCAGCAAGACGCCCTTGCCGATCTTGGGATGGCGATCGCCGCGCTCGGCGCCCGTTCCGCCCAGGGTCACGCCGTGCAGCATAGACACATCGTCGCCGACCACCGCCGTCTCCCCGATCACGATGCCCGTACCGTGATCCAGAAACAGCCCCTTGCCCAGCCGCGCGGCCGGATGGATGTCCAGCTGGAACAGTTCGGAAATCCGGCTCTGGAAGTGGAAGGCCAGCGTCTCGCGCCCCTGTCCCCACAGCCAATGCGCCACGCGCCAGCCCTGAAGCGCCTGGAAGCCTTTGAAATACAGGAAGGGCTGCAACAGGTTGCGGATCGCCGGGTCGCGCTCAGCCACAGCCTGCAGATCCGCCTCCGCCGCCTCGACCATCGACGGATCGGCCTTGAACGCCGACAGACAGACCTCGCGCACCGACATGGCGCTCATTTCGCCGTCCGCCAGCTTGCGCGCGATCTGGAAGCTGAGCGCGCCGGCCAGGTCGTCATGCGACAGGATCACCGCATTCATCTGCGAGCCCAGTTGCGGCTCCTCGCGCGACGCCGCTTCGGCCGAGGCGCGCAGCTGACGCCACACGCTGTCGATTTCGGTTTCTGCGACGATTTCCAACTTGGCCATGACCGGCTCCTTCGGCGACATCATACGCGCCCCAGCAAGGCGCGCGCCAGCGCCTCGGGCAGTTCGCCGTTCATGGTCATATGATAGGCCTTGTAGGCCGTCGCCACCGTCAGGCTGTCGCGCACCGTTCCCCGCCCGATCTCGTCCAGCAGATCCAGGAACGACACGCGCACCACGGCGATGATCTCGGTGGGATCGGGATCGGTCGGCGCGGGCGACAGGCCCCACGCGATCCAGGTCATGCCGATCTCGTCGGTGATGGAGTTCGACATCTCGACTTTCAGCGCCGGCAGCCAGTGTTCGGCCTGCAATCCCGCCTCTTCGGCCAGTTCGCGCCGGATGCCGTCGAACGGATCCTCGTCCAGCGGGGCGCCGCCCTCGGGCATTTCCCAGCTGTAGTTGGCGTGGGCGAACCGCTGCTGGCCCACCAGGGTCACCGTCCCGTCTTCGTGCACGGGCAGGACGCCGGTCCCGACGTTCTTGAACCGCACGACGGCATAGTCGGCCTTCATCCCGGTCGGCGCCGTCGCCGGATGCCGGGTCAGCGCCATCCAAGGGCTGTCGAACACCGTCTCGGTTCCGTCGCTGCGCCAGGCCGGCGGTTTCGCCAGCCCCTCGGCCCATTTCGGTTCGTCGGATTTGCGCATGGGCCACCTATGGCGAAGACGCGAATGAAAGCCTAGCTAGACGGCATGGTCGCCCTGAACGAACCCCTGCCCCCGCCCGTTCCGTCGAAAGATTTCCGCGACCGCCTGGCCCAGCGCCGCTCCGCCCCGGCCCAGGCCCTGGTCGCGCCCGGCCCTTCCGAGGCGGAACTGGACGAGATCCTGACCCTGGGCGCCCGCACGCCCGACCACGGCAAGCTGTTTCCTTGGCGGTTCGTGGTCCTGGGTCCCCAATCGCGCGCCGACATCGCCGCCCGCCTTGCCGTGCTGGTCGAACTCAGGAACGGCCCGGCCAAGGATCAGGCCGTGCTGGCCAAGCTGACCGCCGCGCCCGTCACCATCCTGGTCGTCTCGACGCCGATGGAAGGATCCAAGCCGATCTGGGAGCAGCACCTGTCGGCCGGCGCCGTCTGCATGAACCTGGAACACGCGGCTTCCGGCTTCGGCTATTCGTCCAGCTGGATCACCGACTGGTACAGCTACGAGCCCCAGGCCACGGCCCTGTTCGGCCTGACCGAGGGCGAGAGCGTCGCCGGCTTCATCCACATCGGCACGCTGAACGAACCCGCGCTGGAACGCCCGCGTCCGGACCTGGCCGCCAAGGTCACACGCCTGCCGTAAGCGGGTGACATAAGGTCGCCCCAAGTCGGTTTGACCTCGACCGACCCCGCCTTCCTCCCCCAAGGCTTTCGTATGGATTCCCTGTTGCAAGCCGTGGGCGATTTCGTCGCCCGCAACCATATGTGGGCCGGCGTCATGCTGGGCCTGGTCGTGTTCGTCGAGTCGCTGGCGGTCGTCGGCGCCTTCGTGCCCGCCACCGGCTTGCTGGTCGCGGCGGGCGGTCTGATCGCGGCCGGCGTGCTGGACCCCGTCAATGTCATCGTCGGTTGCGTCATCGGCGCGGTGATCGGCGACGCCATCTCCTACTGGGCCGGACGTCGGCTCGGCGTGCGCTTCCTCCAGCGCCCGATGTTCAAGGCGCACCGCCGCCGCATCGCCTGGACGCGCCTGTACTGCCGTCGCTACGGCGTCATGTCGATCTTCGTGGGCCGCTTCTTCGGCCCCTTGCGCGCCTTCGTGCCCCTGACCCTGGGCATGCTCAGGATGCGTCAGCGCGCCTTCCAGTTCGGCAATGTCACATCCGGCATCGTCTGGGTGCTGGCCATGTTGGCGCCGGGCTATCTCGCCGCCCAGGGCCTGGCGAAGATGGAAGTCCTCAGCGAGGCCCACGGCCCCACCCTGCTGATCGGCGCCCTCGCCGTCACCATCCTGGTCGTCGCCGTGATCTATCGCCTGGTGAAGGCTCGCATGAGCCGCAAGTCCGCCGTCATGCGCGGGGCGCTACAGGGCCGCTGACCTCCTCTTCCGGTCGGTGCACCAACGAGACCAGCACCACCGAGATGATCATCAGCAGGAACCAGCTGCCCAGCTTGGTCAGGGACACCATTTCCCACCCGTCCGCCTGCCCCGGATACACCCAGGCCCGCCCCAGCGTGCCCAGGTTCTCGGCGAACCAGATGAACAGGGCAACCAGGAAATACCCCAGCAGCAGCGGCATCGACCGCCGCTTCCGGTCCGCCGTGAAATCGAACCATCCCCGCCCGAACAAAACGGCGGTCGCGATGAACAGCACGATACGCACGTCCGGCAGCCAGTGATGGGCGAAGAAGTTGACGTAGATCGCCGCCGCCAGCACCCAGGTCGTCCACAGCGGCGGATACCTCCGCACCCGGATATGAAAGATGCGCTGCACCCGCGCGATGTAGCTGCCGACCGCCGCATACATGAAGCCCGAGAACAGCGGCACCGCCCCGATCCGCAGCAGACTGTCCTCGGGATAGACCCACGACCCGTGCGCGGTCTTGAACAGCTCCATGATCGTCCCCGCCACATGGAACAGGAAGATCACCCGCGCCTCTTCCCAGCTTTCCAGCCGGAAGATCAGCATCGCCGCCTGGATCACCACCGCCCCGACGGCCAGAAAGTCGTAGCGCGACATCGGCGCCCCTTCTGGCCAAAGCAGAAACGTCCCCAGGATCAGGGCCAGCATCAGCCCCCCGAACAGACACGCCCACCCCTGCTTCAGCCCGAACCACAGGAACTCATAGGCGTATCGACCCGGGCGAGACTGGTCGGCCCACGCTTCCGCCTGCGTCATCAGACGACGGCCCCATGCTTCGAGGGGGAGCCTTTTCAAAGGCCGGTTGTTCGCTTCGCGCACCTGACCGGTCGTCCACCTCAAGGGTTTTCACCAGTATCCCAAACTACTCCCATATCTTCTTTGCCGATTATACTGACGAACTTGGCCTGGGAATCTTGCAACAACTTCTTTGTTCCAGGGAAGTCTTTGAGTGTGAAACCTATCAGAGCCGCTACGAGCTTATCAGCTTGAAATTGCTCAAGGCGCGCCTTCGACGCGTTTGTCCCCTCAAAAACGCTTGTCCCGCTGCCATCAGGCCTAACATTCGTCCAAGACTGGAGTTCAGCGAGCTTGACTTTGTGTCCCCGCAGCAGCGCGGCTGTATCCACATACATGTCGTGGACGTGTGGCAGATCCAATATAGCAGATATCAGATCTCCATCTTTCGTTGAACGAAGAAACTCGACCTCATCAGCAGTCAGACTGAACCTCGGCATATCTCCGGAGAAGGCCTCATACGCGGCTGAAAGTCGAATTCCTCTCTTTATGCAATCAATTACAGCCTTGTCGGTTTGTCTCTTTATTGCAGATATGGTAGGATGAACTCGATTTATCTTGGTGAGAATCGAGAAGGCGCTTGCCGCTTCTCTCTTGCGTTCTGCAATCCTGCGCTCCCGCCTTTGCTCAGAGTAGCTCCAATACTGAATACCTGCCGCTATCAGGCCACCTAGTATAGCACCGATCGTCGCCGCAAAGAATTCTGGTCCGAAGAAGCTGTCCTGAGTTTTGAGGTCGCGGACAGCAGCGACCAGTGCGTCCATGTGCGCAGAGCTTATCATCTTTCGGGTATCTGCCGTATGGCGCAGGTTGTCGAGATGCAGCTTGGAAAGCGACGACGCCTAGCTGTACGAGAAACGAGTTCTCGCGAGACGGCAAATCTGCGCCCAGTAATCCTATCCCCGCCCGCGATAGGTCGGTACGCCTTGGTCCGGCAGCCACAGCCCCTCGGGCGGCGCGCCGGTCTGCCAGAAGACGTCGATCGGTATGCCGCCGCGCGGATACCAGTATCCGCCGATCCTCAGCCATTTGGGATCAAGCAGGTCGGCCAGCTTGCGGCCGATGGCGACGGTGCAGTCCTCGTGGAAGGCGCCGTGATTGCGGAAACTGGTCAGATACAGCTTCAGGCTCTTGGACTCGACCAGCCAGTCGCCCGGTGCATAGTCGATGACGATGTGGGCGAAATCAGGCTGGCCCGTCACCGGGCACAGGCTGGTGAACTCCGGCGCCGTGAACCGGGCCAGATACAGCGTGTCCGCGTGCGGGTTCGGCACCCGCTCCAACACCGCCGTCTCGGGACTGGTCGGTGCGGCGGTCTGGGCGCCGAGCTGGCTGAGGTTGTCGGTATAGTGGGTCATGCCGGGCATTTAGGCGCTTGCCGCTCAGATGAAAATCCTCCCCCATCGGGGGAGGGGGACCGCGAAGCGGTGGAGGGGGCCGGCCGCGCACGCGGTCCATGACGCAAATGACCTACGCACCCAAGAAAGGGCGCCGGCTCGACGGCATTCGGTTTCGTCGCCAGCACCCCATCGGTCCGTACATTCTGGACTTCTTTTGCGAGGACGCCCGCCTTGCGGTCGAGGTGGACGGCGAAAGCCATTCCCAGGCTGAGGCGGTGGAGCACGACAACCGTCGGACAGAATGGCTCAACGCACGCGGCATTTCCGTCCTCCGTATTCCGGCGCGGGATGTGCTGAGCGAAATGGCTGCTGTGGTGGACCATATTCAGCGGCAGGTGCACGATCAGCCCCCTCCACCGCTACGCGGTCCCCCTCCCCCGGCGGGGGAGGACTGAGGCCACCCAGCCATCCTAGTTCCGGACGGCTTCCCCCACTCTTTCAACGCCTTCGCGCCGACCAGCGTCGATCGACCGACCCTACGTCCGGACCGTCATATGATGGCCGGTTTTCACCCGCCGTCGCCGCCTTCCCGCTTTCACCCCGCCTCAGAACCAAGATTAGACGAATTAGACTCATTTTTTCGCGCCACCGTCTGAAGTCCCCGCGATTGCCTTCCCCCGCGACAGCCCGCTAAGCGTAGCGAAAGAAAACCAAAGGAGACGCCCGTGGCCATTCCCGCTTCGCTGCAAAAAGGTCTGATCCTGCCGATCATTTCGGCGCCGATGTTCCTGGTGTCCGGACCGGATCTGGTGGTCGAGGCCTGCAATGCGGGCGTGATCGGCACCTTCCCGTCCCTGAACCAGCGCACGACCGAGGGCTATCGCGACTGGATTCACGAGATCAAGGGCCGGCTGAAGCCCGAGGCCGCCGCCTTCGGCGTCAACCACATCGTCCACCCGACCAACCCCCGGCTGATGGCCGACATGATGGTGTCGGTCGAGGAGAAGGTGCCGCTGATCATCACCTCTCTGGGGGCCGTGCGCGACGTGGTCGACGCGGTCCACGGCTACGGCGGTCAGGTCTTCCACGACATCGCCAACATTCGTCATGCACGAAAGGCGGCCGAGGCGGGCGTCGATGGTCTGATTCTGGTCGCCAACGGCGCGGGCGGCCACGCAGGCATCATCAACCCGTTCGCCCTGGTCAATGAGGTCCGCAGCTTCTTCAAGGGCACCATCATCCTGTCGGGCGCCCTTTCGACGGGTCAGGACGTGGCGGCCGCCCTGATGCTGGGCGCCGACTTCGCCTATATGGGCACGCGCTTCATCAACACGACCGAGGCCATGGCCGCTGACGCCTACAAGCAGATGGTCATCGACAGCGGCGCGACCGACATCGTCCATACGCCCGCCGTGTCCGGAATCCCCGCCAACTTCATGAGCAAGTCGCTGATCGAGAACGGCATCGATCCGAAGACCTTGCCCGAGCACAAGCTGGACATGGGCGACGAGGCCAAGGCCTGGAAGACCGTCTGGTCCGCCGGCCAGGGTGCGGGCGCGATCCACGACGTGCTGCCGACCGCCGAACTGGTCGCGCGCCTGCGACAAGAGTTCGCTCAGGCCACGGATGAATTCGCCATCAAGGCCGGAGCGCGCTAAAGGCGGCGCCAATCCGCATCTCGCGCGTTGGAGCCGCCATGATCCGCACGACCGTCCTCGCCGCCCTTTCCGCCGCCGCGCTCGCCGTCGCCTTGCCGGCCTCCGCCCAGTCGGCGCCTGCCGCGCGCGACGCCTGGTCCTTCGAACTGGGCGCGGGCACGGACAACCGCTCCAAGGATGCGTCCAAGTCCGGCAACGACGGCTACGCCTTCGGCTCGGCGACCTGGGAAAGCGCGGACGGCCTGTTCTACGTCGGCCCCGGCTTCCAGACGATCCAGGCCGGCGGCTCCAACGTCGAGGCCGAGTTCGTGGTCGGCTATCAGCCCGAGGCCTTCGGTTATCGGTTCGACTTCAACGTCGCCTACAAGAACCGCCTCGACGCCGAAGTCGGCTATGATCAGGACGCCTGGGAGATCACCGGCAACGCCAGCCGCTCGATCGGCCCGGCCAGCGCGCGGCTGCAGGTCCAGTATTCGCCCGACGCCGCCGGCTCGACCGACAGCTTCACCTGGGTCGAAGGCCGCCTGGGCTGGGACTTCACGCCCCAGCTGAACGGCACGGTCGCCATCGGTCGTCGCGAACAGAACGGCGCCCCCGATTACACCGGCTGGAACGCCGGCGTGACCTACGCCCTGACCGACGCCCTTGAGCTCGACCTGCGCTACTACGACACCGACGCCCACACCTTCGGCGAACAATATGAGGACGCCCTGGTCGCCAAGGTCGCCTACGCCTTCTGATCGCCAGCCCCTTGCGTAACGGTTGTCGGGCGCCCATCTAGGTCTGGTCGATCTCTCTGCGTAACGCCGCTGCTCCCTTTGCATCACGCACCGAGGTCCAAAAGCCGATCCCATTCAGACCCGACAGGCCGACCAGGGATCCCTCCCTGCGGTCAACGCCAGACGGAGGTCTCCAAATGGCTACCGGCACTGTAAAATGGTACAACCCCACCAAAGGCTATGGCTTCATCGCGCCCGATGACGGCGGCAAGGACGTCTTCGTCCACGCCTCGGCCGTCGAAACTTCGAGCGTCGGCTCGCTGAACGAAGGCCAGAAGATTTCCTACGAAATCGAGCGCGATTCGCGCTCCGGCAAAGAGTCCGCCGGTCGCCTTACGGCGGCGGAGTAGGACACGCTCCAAGCGTCCAACACGAACGAGCCGGCCCCGACCAGGGCCGGCGTGATCGCCTTCGACGGCGAGGTCATCAAACTGATGCCGCTCGGCGGCCGTCGTGTTCGCCTGGACAACGGCCACCTGATCACGGTCCTGCCCTCGCTGGGCGCCCAGACGGGCGTCTCGCTGCTGGGCGACCGCGTGACGGTGGAAATCGCCTTCAATCAGCTGAAGGGCTGGCGCCTATCGCGCCAGCCCTGAGGCTTCTGCACACGGATGCCGACATGACCCCGCTCGCCGACATGATCCCCGCGATGACCGACGCCGACCTCACGACGCTGCGCGCCAACGCCGCCCGCCTGGTCGAACACGGCGCCTCGACCCAGGTCATGGCCGCCAGCGACATCATCCCGGTCATCGACACCGAAATGGCCCGCCGCGCGGCCCTGCCCAAGCCCGCAAAGGCCCCGATCAAGCGCGCCGCCCCCAAGAAGAAGCTGCCGCCGGTCACCGGCCACCAGACAGCCCTTCCTTCCAGCTGAGATCAGCCCAGGGCCTGATCCAGATCTGCGATCAGGTCCTCGACATTCTCGACCCCGACCGACAGACGGATCAGGTTGTCGGTCACGCCGCCCGCCTCGCGCACCTCCTTGGGCACGCTGGCGTGGGTCATGATGGCCGGGTGGTTCACCAGGCTTTCAACCCCGCCTAACGATTCCGCCAGGGTGAAGACCTGAACCCGCTCCAGCACGCGCTTGGTGCGCTCCAGATCGCCCTCCAGGATCACCGTCACCATCCCCCCAAAGCCGCCGTGCATCTGGCGCGCGGCCAACTCATGCTGCGGGTGGGCGATCAGGCCGGGATAGATCACCTTTGCGATCCCCGCGCGCGTCTCGAGCCAGCGCGCAATGGTCAGCGCGTTCTCGCAGTGCGCCTTCATCCTCAGCGCCAGAGTCTTCAGCCCCCGGTTGGCCAGGAAGGCGTCGAACGGCCCCATGATACCGCCGACCGAGTTCTGCAGGAACTTGATCCGGGGGGCCAGTTCGGCGTCGGCCGTTACCAGCACCCCGCCGATGATGTCCGAATGGCCGTTCAGGTATTTGGTCGCCGAATGCATGACCACGTCCGCCCCCAGGCCCAGCGGCTGCTGGCAGAACGGGGTGGCGAAGGTGTTGTCCACGACCAGCAGCAGACCATGCGCCTTGGCCACCGTCGACAGGGCGGCGATATCGGCCAGCTTCATCAGGGGATTGGTGGGCGTCTCGACCCACAGCATCTTCGTCTCGGGCGTGATCGCCGCCTCGACCGCCGCGATGTCGCTCAGGTCCACATAGGCGAAGTCCAGTCCCATGGTCCGCCGACGAACCCGCTCGAACAGCCGCCACGAGCCGCCGTACAGGTCGTCGCCGGTGACGATGTGATCGCCCGCATCCAGCAACTCCAGCGCCGTCGAGGTCGCCGCCATGCCCGAGCCGAAACCGAAGCCGTGCGTGCCGCCCTCCAGGTCCGCGATACAAGCCTCGAACGCTTCGCGCGTCGGGTTCTTGCCGCGTGCGTATTCGTATCCCTTGTTCACGCCCGGGCTTTCCTGGGCGTAGGTCGAGGTGGCGTAGATCGGCGTCATCACCGCGCCCGTGGTCGGGTCAGGATGTTGGCCCGCATGGATGGCGCGGGTCGAAAAGCCCTGGCTGTTCTTATTGTCGCTCATGGACTTACCGGTTCAGGCTGAGGTGGTTGATCAGGTCGGTGCGGGTGATCAGGCCGACGAACCGCTCGCCGTCCAGCACGATGGCCACGCGGTCGCGGTCGAAGACGGGGATCAGGGCGTCCAGCGGCTCATTGACCTGAAGCGTGTCCAGATCGCGCGTCATGGCCGAGGCCACCGGCTTGGCGAACCGCTCCTTACGCGTGATGTCGTCGGTGTTCATGATGCGGATCAGGTCGCTTTCGTCCAGAATCCCGACAAGCCGGCCGTCTTCGATGATCGGCAGTTGCGAGACGTCGGCGCCCTTCATCCGCTTGAAGGCGGTGTCCAGGGTGTCGCCCGGCCCGGCGACGACGACGTCGCCCTTCTCGTATTTGCGGTTGATCAGGTCTGACAGGTCGCCGTGGATTTCCCGTTCGCCCAGGCCCTGATCGGCCAGCCAAGCGTCGTTATAGACCTTGGACAGATACTTGGCCCCGGTGTCGCAAACGAAGGTGACGCAGGTCTTCGCTTCCGTCTGCTCGCGGCACCAGCGCAGCGCCGAGGCGATCAGGGTGCCGGACGACGAGCCGGCCAGGATGCCTTCCTTCAGCAGCAGCTCGCGCGCGGTGGCGATCGCCTCGGCGTCGGGGATCGAATAGGCCTTGTCGATCAGGCTCATGTCCGCCGTGTCGGGCACGAAGTTCTGACCGATTCCCTCGACGGTGTAGCTGCCTTCCGGTCCTGGCACGCCGTCGTTGACGATGCCGGCCAGGGTCGAGCCGACCGGATCGGCCAGGATGATCTGGGCCTTCGAGCCCACGCTCTTCAGAAACTGCGCTGTGCCGGTGATCGTGCCGCCCGAGCCGATGCCGGCGACGAAGGCGTCGATGTCGCCGCCCGTCTGCTCCCAGATTTCCGGACCCGTCGTCTTCACATGGGCCTCAGCGTTGGCGGCGTTGGCGAACTGGTTGACGTAGAACCCGCCGGGAATGCCTTGGGCCAGCCGCTCGGCCATGTCGGTGTAGTATTCCGGGTGACCATGCGGCACGTCCGAACGCGTCAGACGAACATCGGCGCCCATCGCCCTGAGATGCTGGATCTTTTCCTTGGACATCTTGTCCGGGATGACCAGAAGCACCTTATACCCCCTGGCCCGACCGACCAGCGTCAACGCCAGGCCGGTGTTGCCCGCCGTCGCCTCCACAATGGTTCCGCCCTCCTTCAGGAAGCCTTCGCGCTCGGCGGCGTCCAGCATCGAGATGGCGATCCGGTCCTTGATCGAACCGCCGGGGTTCTGGGACTCCAGCTTCAGCAGCAGGCGGCACGGGCCGGTGTCGATCTTCGTCACCTCCACCATCGGCGTCTTGCCGATCAGATCCAGCGGCGACGAGACGGTCGCGCTCAGGGCGGGGGCGGTCAGGGACATCGAAAACTCCATTCGGGGCGGGCGGAAGCTGAAGCCCCGCCTTCACGCGGTCAACTCACGCAAGATTTGACCCCTCAAGATTTACTCAAGGGCGCGGTTCCGCGCTACGAAAGACATAATGACCAAATCATCCAAGAGGCCGCCCGCCGGTCTCCCCGACAAAGACACTCTCGTCGCCTTCCTGCGCGAGGCCGGATCAGCCGAGAAGACCGACATCGCGCGCCATTTCGGCCTGAAGGGCGGCGACCGCCGGGCCCTGCGCGAAATGATCCGCGAACTGGAAGCCGAAGGGCGACTGGGCAAACGCGGTCGCAAGGGCTTTTCCGAAGCCGGCGCCCTGCCCCCCGTCGGCGTCGCCGATGTGATCGAACGCGACGGCGACGGCGAACTGTATGTTCGCCTGGTCGAGGCCAGTCCCGACGCCCCGCGCGCCATTCTGATGCCCGACAAGTCCAAGGCCGCCCCTGGCCTGGGCGATCGCGTGCTGGTGAAGTTCCAGCGCGGCGCCGAGGGTTGGGAAGCCCGGCTGATCAAGAAGCTGGACGTGGGGACCAACCGCGTCCTGGGCGTCATCCGCAAGTCGGCGCGCGAAACCCGCGTCGAGCCGGTCGACCGCCGCTCCAAGGACGTGCTGCTGGTGCCCCAGGCCCAGTCCGGCGACCTGCGTGACGGCGACCTGGTTCTGGCCGCCATTGAGAAAGGCGACCACCGCTACGGTCCCAAGCGCGGCAAGATCCTGGAGCACATCGGCAAGGAGGATGATCCCCGCGCCGCCTCTCTGATCGCCATCCACGCCCACGGCGTCCCGACCGGCTTTTCCGAAGCGGTCGAACGCGAGGCCGAGGATCAGGCCCTGCCGACGCTGAAGGGGCGCGAGGACCTACGCGAGGTTCCCTTCATCACCATCGACCCCGCCGATGCGCGCGACCACGACGACGCCGTCTATGCGGCGCGCGACGAGGATTCGAAGAATGAGGGCGGCTGGATCGTCTGGGTCGCCATCGCCGACGTCGCGGCCTACGTCCGCCCCGGCAGCCAGTTGGACCGCGAGGCGCGCGACAAGGGCAACTCGACCTATTTCCCCGATCGGGTCGAGCCGATGCTGCCGGAGGTGCTGTCGAACGGTCTGTGCAGCCTGAAAGAGGGCGAGAACCGCGCCTGTCTCGCCGTGCGGATGGTCTTCGACAAGGACGGCCGAAAGACCGGACATCGGTTCGTGCGCGGTTTGATGCGGTCGCACGCCAAGCTCAGCTACGAACAGGCGCAGGCCGCCATTGATGGGCAAACTGACGACACGACCGGCCCGATCATGGACGCGATCCTCAATCCGCTGTGGAACGCCTATCACGCCATGCTGAAAGGCCGGCTGAAGCGCAGTCCGCTGCAGATCGAATCGGCCGAACGCCGCATCCGCATGGCCCCGGATGGCGGCATCGCCTCCATCGAAAAGCGGACCTCGCTGGAGGCGCATCGGCTGATCGAAGAGATGATGATCCAGGCCAACGTCTGCGCCGCCGAAACGCTGGAGCAGAAGAAGACGCCGCTGATCTACCGCGTGCACGACGCGCCCAGCCAAGAGAAGATCTTCAACCTGGCTGACTTCCTGTCGACCATCGGCAAGCCTTGGAACAAGGGCGAGCCCGGCACGACCAAGCGGTTCAACAAACTGCTGGACGAGACCCGCGACACCGAACACGCCGATGTCGTCAACGAGGTGGTCCTGCGCAGCCAGATGCAGGCGATCTACTCTCCGGAGAACATCGGCCACTTCGGCCTGAACCTGGACCGCTACGCCCACTTCACCTCGCCGATCCGGCGCTACTCCGACCTGATCGTCCACCGCGGCCTGATCCGGGCGCTGAATCTGGGCAAGGACGGGCTGACCGACCGCGAGATCGCCGAACTGCCGGCCATCGCCGAGGGCGTGACCATGACCGAGCGCCGCTCAATGGCCGCCGAGCGCGACGCCATGGACCGCTATATCGCGGCGTATCTGGAAGAGCACGTCGGCGCGACCTTCGCCGGGCGGATCACCGGCGTGACGCGGTTCGGCCTGTTCATCCGGCTTGAGGAGACAGGCGCGGACGGCCTGGTGCCTGTCTCGACGCTCGGCAGCGAATATTTCACCCATGACGATCGCGCCCACGCCCTGGTCGGCGAACGCACCGGCAAACGGTTCACCCTTGGCCGCATGGTCGAGGTCAAGCTGCGCGAGGCGACCCCTGTCACCGGCGGTCTGGTGTTCGAAATGCTCAGCGAACCCGAACCCCGCGATCCCAACGCCCCGGCTCCACGCTACGGAATGCGCGGACGCGGCGGCGACGGTCCGCCGATGCGCGGCAAGAACCGGCCAGGCGGCCCCAAGCCCCGCAACGGCTCCAAACCCTCCGGCGGCCTGAAGGGCGTCAGGAAGGGTAAGCGGAAGTGACCCCATTCGACGCTGCTCAGGATCTGGCCGACGCTCCGCGTGTCGGCGGGGCTCAGCGGCCGAAGGATGCGGCGACGCTGATCCTGACGCGCGGCGGCGATCGGCCCGAGGTGCTGATGGGGCGGCGCGCACCGGGCCATGTGTTCATGGCGTCGAAATGGGTGTTTCCGGGCGGGCGGATCGATCGCAGCGACTTCACCGCCGCCGCGACGGGTGAGTTGTCGGGCGAGGTTGCGCGGCGGCTGGAAGGCGAACTGCCCGCTCGCCGTGCGCGGGCCCTGGCCCTGACGGCGGTGCGCGAGACGTTCGAGGAAACAGGGCTGATCCTGGGGCGGCCGGCGCCCCGCGCCTCCGTCGCCGGTCCGTGGCGTGAATATCGCCAGGCGGGCGCCCTGCCCGATCTGTCGGTCCTGTCCTATGTCGCGCGCGCCATCACGCCGCCCGGCCGGACCCGGCGGTTCGACGCCCGGTTCTTCATGGCCCCGGCCGAGGCCCTGCTGAGCCCGGAGCCGACCGCAGGTTCGGGCGAACTGGACGAGATCGCATGGCTGCCGTTGGACGAGGCACGCGCGCTGGACCTGCCCGCCATCACCCGGTTCGTGCTGGGTGAACTGGCCGAGCGTTTGGAACACCCGAACCGCCCCCTGCCCTTCGTGCGGATGGTGCGGGGTCAGCATACGGTGGAACACAGGGACTGACATGGACGGAACGGGGATCACCCTGCGCCTGACGATCGCCAATCCGGTCGCGGGCGTCGCCTACAGCCTGCAGGACAAGGCGAACAGGCCGGTCGAGCCGCGCATCGCCGCCGACGGCCCGATCAGCTTCGACGCGCCCGTCACCCTGTCCGAGGATGGCCGCCTGACCGGCCCCTTCGTGCGGCGCGAGGGCGCGACGCGGCGGTTCGTCTATGTCGCGATCGGCACGTCGGCAGGCCAGCATGCCAGCGAATGGAGCCGACGCGCCAAGATCGACGTCCACGACATTCCCGCCGATCTGCTGGCCCAGGCGCGCGAAGGCGCGGTTCTGGAAGTCGTCCTGCCCGGCCGCGCCAAGGACGGCGGCCCCGCCTGCGCCACCGTGCGGCCGATCCAGGCCTGGCGCGTCGTTTGATCCTTAGTCGGCGAGCGATCGGCTTGGTCAGGTCGAATTCGACGCGGAAATGCCGGTTGGGACGACGCAGCTCGTAGGCGAACATCCCTTCGGGATGGACCTCCATCGCCCAGACATTGGTGGTCGAGACGGCCGCGTCGTTTTCGCTGAACAGGGTGATCGATTCGGCGTCGACCGGAAATTCCTGACGCTCGGCCGTGCCGCCGTTGACCGTATCGCCGCCGTACCAGTGCAGCACGTCGGTCGTGCCGTCCGCGTGTCGGTGGTCGTGCTTCAGCCGAAGGCCCGCGTCGGTCTTCGTCACCACCCAGGTGCGCGAACGATCCGACCCCACGGCGAAGGGAATGCGCACCTCGTCCGGCGAACAGTCGCGGACATGCATGACCAGCCGCTCGCTGGCGAACCTGGCGTCGGCGGCGTCGGTGGTGACGACCCGACCTTCAAATCGTTGCCCGCACAGGGCGTTTAAGCGCGCCAGGAAATCGTCCTGAGACTGAGCCGGATCGGCCGTTGCGACGCCGCCGAACGACAAGGACATCAGGGCTGCGGCGGCCAGCAGGGGTGCGATTTTCATGCGGTCAGACTATATGTGCGTTGGGCCTCATCAACGTGGCATCGCGCCCGTTGACTTTGGGGCGATCCTGAGTATGTTCCGCGCCTCTTATTTTAAGCGGCTTTCGCCGTCGCAGAGGTAATTCCGATGGCCAAACCGGCTTCCATCAAGATCCGCCTGAACTCCACGGCCGACACCGGCTTCTTCTATGTCACCAAGAAGAACGCCCGCACCATGACCGAGAAAATGGTCGTCAAGAAGTACGACCCCGTCGTGCGCAAGCACGTCGAGTTCAAGGAAGGCAAGATCAAGTAAGTCCTTGATCCGCTGAGAATTGAAAACGCCCGGCTGGTCTCCAGCCGGGCGTTTTTCGTTGTCTGGACGCCCTCGTTACGCCGCCTTGGCGATGACCCGGTTGCGGCCGGCGGCCTTGGCCTCATAGACTCCTTCGTCAGCGCGCTTCAGCAGGCCTTCGGGCGTATCGCCGTCGCCGGTCGTGGCGGCCACGCCGATCGAGATGGTGATGGTGATCTGCTCCTTGCCGCCCATCACGCGGAACGGCGCGGAGGCGACGTCTCGGCGAATCCGTTCGGCGACGCGGCCAGCGTCTTCCAGGCTGGCGCCCGGCATGACCACCACGAACTCCTCGCCGCCCATGCGGCACGGCAGGTCCACGGCCCGGACATTGGTGGCCAGGCGCACGGCGAACTCTACCAGCACCTCGTCGCCGGCGTCGTGGCCGAAGCTGTCATTGACCGATTTGAAGTGGTCGATGTCCAGAACCAGCACGGCCACCTGGGCCCCGCCCTGGGCCGCGCGACCCACGAGCGCCTGCAACTGGCCGGTCATGTAGCGCCGATTGTGCAGGCCGGTCAGGGCGTCGGTGACGGCCATCTCCATGCTGCTGTCCAGCTTCTGGCGCAGGAAGTCGGTGTAGCGTTTACGCCGGATCTGGGTGCGAACCCGCGCCGACAGTTCTTCGGTATCGACGGGGCGCGGCAGGATGTCGGCGGCGCCCAGTTCCAGCGCCTTGATCATGCGCGGCCGTTCGGTCGGCTCCACGATCGCCAGGATCGGCGCGCGGCGCGCATCGCCCGACTTGGCCTGGGCGACGATCCGAAGGCCGTCGAAGCTGGCGGCGGCGACGTTGACGATGATCAGGTCCAGCGCCCCCTTGGCCGCGACCAGCGCCGCCTCGGGATCGGTTTCGATGGTGACGCGATGTTCGCCGACCAGTTCCTGGGCGATCTTCTCGGCGTGACGCTGGTCGTCGTCGACGATCAGAACCCGCCCGCCCTCGCTGCGCAGTCGCGCGGCATTGTCCGAATCGACGCCCAGGCGACGACCGCTTTCCTCGCGCTCGCGCAGTTCGTCCATGACATGCTTCAGCCGCGTCAGCGACTTGACCCGTGCGAAAAGGATGACGTCGTCGATGGGCTTGGTCAGGAAGTCGTCGGCGCCGGCCTCAAGCCCCTTGATCCGATCCTCGCGCCCGTCCAGCGCCGTGACCAGCACGACGGGGATATGGCGCGTCTCGGCCTGGGCCTTCAGCCGTCGGCAGGTCTCGAACCCGTCCATGCCGGGCATCATGACGTCGAGCAGGATCAGGTCCGGCTGGTGCTCGGCGGCGATGGCCAGGGCCGACAGGCCGTCATTGCAGGTCAGCACATCGTAATATTCGATGGTCAGCTTGGCTTCGAGCAGGCGGACGTTCACGTCCACATCATCGACGACGAGGATACGGGCGCTCATCCGAGGTGCTGCCGGATGGTTTCAAGGAAATGCATCACCGAGATCGGCTTGGAGATATAGGCCTCGCAGCCGCCCTGACGGATCCGCTCCTCATCGCCCTTCATGGCGAAGGCGGTGACGGCGATGACGGGAATATGGTTCAGTTCCTCGTCGTCCTTCAGCCATTTGGTGACTTCCAGACCCGAAATTTCCGGCAGCTGGATATCCATCAGGATCAGGTCGGGATGATGGGCGCGCGCCAGGGCGAGCGCCTGCAAGCCCTCGCGGGTCTGCAGGGTCTCATAGCCCTGGGAATCGAGCAGATCATGAAAAAGCTTCATGTTCAGCTCGTTATCCTCGACGATGAGGACTTTCTTGGACATCATCACCTGACCTGCGCGCCCCTCGAACGCGGGACGCCTCGTTGGTCGCATTCGTAGGCGCCCAGTCTTAAGTTGGGGTGAAGCCAACCTTACGGAGACCTTAAGCGTGGCCATCAAGGCCATCTGTCGCGACTGCCTTTGGACCGGCGAAGATCCCGCCGGGCCGCGCGAGAACCGCTGTCCGGCGTGCGGATCGCGGCGGGTGGTCGCAGACGCCGAACTGGACCAGTTGTCGATCGCCCACATGGACTGCGACGCCTTTTACGCCTCGGTGGAGAAGCGCGACCGGCCAGAGTTGCGCGACAAGCCGGTGATCGTCGGCGGCGGAAAGCGCGGCGTGGTCTCTACCGCCTGCTATGTCGCGCGCCAGTATGGCGTCGGCTCGGCCATGCCGATGTTCAAGGCGTTGAAGGCCTGTCCCGATGCCGTGGTGATCCGGCCGGACTTCACCAAATACGTCTTCGAATCGCAGCGCATTCTGGGGGCGTTGGGACAGCTGACGCCCTTGATCCAGCCGTTGTCGCTGGATGAGGCCTGGGTCGATCTGTCGGGCACAGAGCGGCTGAACGGCGGCCCGCCGGCGTTGCAGTTGATCCGCTTCCAGAAACAGATCGAGGAGGAGACCGGCCTGACCGTCTCCATCGGCCTGGCGCCCAACCGCTTTCTGGCCAAGATGGCGTCGGAGATGGACAAGCCGCGCGGCTTCTCCGTTGTCGGCGCCGCCAACGCCCAGGCGTTGCTCGCGCCGCGCCCCGTCACCACCCTGCCCGGCGTCGGGCCGGTGTTTGGCAAGGCGTTGCGCAGCGACGGCTACTCGACCATTGGCGATCTGGCGCGGGCGGACGTGCGCGACCTGGTCAAACGTTACGGCGAATCCGGTCTGCGCCTGCACGATCTGGCCCACGCCCGCGACGCGCGCGCCGTGAATCCCGAACGCGATCGCAAGGGAATGAGCGCCGAAACCACCTTCAACGAAGACCTGACGTCGGCCGAGGCGCTGGAGGCAGAGCTGTGGCCCCTGTGCGAGAAGCTGGCGTCCAAGGCCCGGCGCGACGGCGTCGCCAGCCGGGTGCTGGTGCTGAAGCTGCGGCGCACCGACTTCAAGACCGTGACCCGCCGCGTCACCCTGCCCGATCCGGTGCAGACCGCGCGCGCCCTGTTCGCCGCGGGGCGCGATCTGCTGAAACCCGAGCTGGGCCGCCCCTATCGCCTGATCGGCATCGGCATGGCGGACGTGCAGGACGCCGAGGACGCGCCCGCCGGCCTTTTCCAGACCACCGAGACGCGCGCCTTGAAGACAGAGCGCGCCATCGACGTGCTGCGTGAAAAGTTCGGCAAGGATGCGGTGGTGGCGGGCCGCGCGCTGAAGCCGTAGGACAGGGCATGGATCTCGCCAAACGCGCCTATGACCACGGCTTTCGCCTGGACCCGATCGTCCGCAGCCTGCTGGACACGGATTTCTACAAGCTGCTGATGCTGCAGATGATCTGGCGCGAGCATCGCGACGTGCCGGTCGTCTTCCAGGTCATCAACCGCACCAAGACCGTGCGTCTGGCCGACGAGATCGATATCGACGCCCTGCGCGAGCAACTGGATCACGCCCGCACCTTGCGCTTCACCAACAAGGAACTGGTCTGGCTGGCGGGCAACAGCTCCTATGGCGTGAAGCAGATCTTCTCGCCCGATTTCATCGGGTGGCTGACCGACTATCGCCTGCCCGACTACGATCTGTCAGTTCAGGACGGGCAGTATGTGCTGACCTTTTCGGGCGCCTGGGCCGAGGTGACGCTGTGGGAAATCCCGGCGCTGGCGATACTGAACGAGCTGCGCTGCCGGGTCGGGATGCGGCGGCTGGGCCGGTTCGAACTGGACATCCTGTATTCGCGCGCCAAGACGCGGCTGTGGTCCAAGGTCGAGCGGCTTCGCGCTCTGCCCGACCTCGCCCTGTCCGACTTCGGCACCCGGCGGCGGCACGGCTTCCTGTGGCAGCGCTGGTGCATTCAGGCGTTGAAGGAGGGGCTGGGCAAATCCTTCATCGGCACGTCCAACGTCCTGCACGCCATGGAGAACGATCTGGAAGCCATCGGCACCAACGGCCACGAACTGCCGATGGTTCTGGCGGCCCTGGCGCCGGACGACGCGGCGCTGGCCCAGGTTCCCTATGCGGTGCTGGACGAATGGCGCAGGCACTATGCGGGCAATCTGTTGATCGTCCTGCCTGACGCCTTCGGCACCGAGGCGTTCTTGGAGCAGGCGCCCGATTGGGTCGCGGACTGGACCGGGTTCCGGCCCGACTCGGCCCCGCCCATTCCGGCGGGCGAGCGGTTGATTGAGTGGTGGCGCGCGCATGGGCGAGACCCAAAGGAGAAGCTGCTAATCTTCTCGGACGGGATGGACATCGACGGGATCGAGGCGACCCACGCCCATTTCCACGGTCGCGCGCGTCTCAGCTTCGGCTGGGGCACCAATCTGACCAACGATTTCCGCGACTGTTCGCCCGCCTTCGCGCCCGAGTTGGAGCCGATCTCTCTGGTCTGCAAGGTGGTCGAGGCCGGCGGTCGCCCCGCCGTCAAACTTTCGGACAATCCGGCGAAAGCGGTCGGCGATCCCGCCGAGATCGAACGCTATCGCCGTGTCTTCGGCGTGCGCGGTCTGACCACCCAACCCGTCATGGTCTGAAACCCGGCCTTAAGCCCGTCGTGCGACAAGGCGCGCATGAGCGCCTTTTTCGACAAGATGCGTCGCCGCGCCGGCCGCTATCTCAATGTCCGTCCTGCCGACGTGCGGCCCGCGTGCGGCGTCCTCAGCCTGTCGTTCGACGACATCCCGGCATCGGCCTGGACCGAGGCCGGACCGATCCTGGCGCAGCACGGGGTCAAGGCGACCTACTATGTCTGCGGCGGCCTGGCCGGCGGTCGAAATCTGGACCTGCCGCAGTTCGAGGTCGAGCATCTGCAAGCCCTCCACGAGGCCGGGCACGAAGTCGGTTGCCACACCTATGAGCATGTCTCGACCCTGACCCTGTCGCCGGCTGAGCTGGACGCCAGCCTGGCGCGCAACGCCGCCTGGGTCGCCGAACGGCTGGACGGATACGAAATGCAGACCTTCGCCTATCCCTTCGGCGATTGCGCCCTCGGATCGAAAGCCGTGATCGACAAACGCTTCCTGTGCGGGCGCGGCGTCCGCGACGGGATAAACGCCGGGCGTTCGGATCGCAACCTGCTGCAAGCCATCGGCCTGGAGAGCCGTCGGCTGCCCGGCTACGACCTGGAAGCGCTAGTTTTGGAGACAGCGGTCTCCAACGGCTGGCTGATCGCCTACGGCCACGACGTCAGCGACGCGCCGACGCCCTATGGCTGTCGGCCGGAGGACATCGACCGGCTGATCCGGCTGGCGAAGGCGGCCGACCTGGACATTCAGCCGGTCGCGGCGGCGTGGCGGATGGCGACAGCCTGAGAGATCAGGCGGCCTTGCGCCGATCCGCCCAGGCGATCAGCTCCTTGCGAGGCCAGATCATCAACCAAGACCGGGCGGTGTATTCGCCGCTGTCGATCAGCGCCTTCCTCGACGCCGAGGCCATGCCGGCCCGCTCGGTGTGGATCTCGCCCGGTCCTTGGTGGACCATGTAGGCCCCGCCCTTCAGGGGGTTCAGGCGCAGGTGCGCCAGACGGGGGCTGATTTCGGTCAGGGGCGGATCATAGAACCAGCTGGAGCCGATCATGCCGGCCAGATCGGGCCGTGCGCGGCACAGCTCGGCCGCCGTGGCCCAGGCCTCGTTCCAGCCGTCCTCGTTGAATCCGCGCAGCCAGCGGCTCTCGGTGTGAACCTCCAGCCACGGCTCGCGCTTGGCGCCCGCCGCCAAATAGCGGAACAGCGGTTTGACGCCCCAGCCGTCGCGGACGTGTTTGACAATCTGGCCCGGCCCGACCGGCGACGATAGGTCTATGACCTGACTTTTCGCGCCCGGCACGCTGAGCGCCAGGGTGAAGCGCACGTCCTTCGACCAATGGTCGAAAACGTAATCGCCCTCGGCCTTGTCCAGAAACCCCGCCAACTGTTCGATCCAGTAGGGATACAGGGCCATCACCTCGGGCGGCAGGTTCATGGCGGCTGCACGGTCGGGCAGTTGCAGCGCCCAGGCGGCGACCAGGCCCCGACGCACATCGTCGGAGGCATCAGAGCCCAACAGCGCATCCACCGCCTTGGCCGGCATTTCGAAGTCCCAATGCGGCGCGGCCTCGGCGGCCTTTTGCGCGGCCGGGATTACGGCGGCGTCCACCCGCGCGCGGTCGCCGGGGGACAACCGCGCCAGCACGGCATGGAAGGCGGCGACGTCGGGGGTCAGGTGCATATCCATGATCGCATCATGACACGGCGCGGTTGGCGAACCTTTAAAGCGCGCCGAACGGGTGACGCCGCCCTTGCCCCGCGCTAAACCGCGCCCAGATAAACAGGAGCCCCCATGAGCATCGAAGCCCGCATCGCCGAACTCGGCCTCACCCTGCCGGAACCCGCCAAGCCGGTGGCCAGCTATGTCTCCTATGTCCGCTCGGGCAATCAGGTCACCATCTCGGGCCAGCTGTCGAACGACGTGAACGGCGGCATCAAGGGCACGGTCGGCGTGGACGTGACGCCGGAGCAGGCGCTGGAAGCCGCGCGCCTGTGCGGTCTGAACCTGATCGCCCAGATCAAGGCGGCCTGCGATGGCGATCTGGACCGGGTGGTCCGCATCGTCAAACTGGGCGGCTTCGTTCAGGCCGGCCCCGACTTCACCGCCATTCCCGCCGTCATCAACGGCTGCTCGGACATGATGGTCGAGGTCTTCGGCGACGCAGGCAAGCACGCCCGCTCGGCCGTCGGCGTCTACAAGCTGCCACTCGGCTTCGCCGTCGAGATCGATGCGATCGTGGAGATCCGCTGATCTTTCAGATCTCGGTTCACGAAGGGATCGCCGACATCCGCCGCGAGGCCTGGGACGCGTGCGCGCTGCCCACCGGCGATCCCTTTGTCTCCTATGATTTCCTACATGCGTGCGAGGCCTCTGGCAGCGCCGCGCCGCGCCAGGGCTGGGCCCCGCGCCACCTGGCCCTGACGGGTGAAGACAATGCGGTGTTGGGCGTCATGCCCCTCTATCTGAAGGGCAACAGTCAGGGCGAGTATGTCTTCGACCATAGCTGGGCCGACGCCTATGAGCGGGCCGGCGGCCGGTATTATCCCAAGCTGCTGGGCGCCGTGCCCTTTACGCCCGCGACCGGTCCGCGCTTTCTGAACCATCCCGAGACCGACGCCGCGACGGTGCGTCAGGCCCTGATCCAGGGGGCGGTGACCCTGGTCGAACGGCTGGGCGTCTCGTCCCTGCACGTCAACTTCCCGACCGAAGCCGACTGGTCAGCCATGACCGAGGCGGACCTGCTGCCACGCCAGGATATCCAGTTCATCTGGCGCAATAACGGCTATCGGACCTTCGATGACTTCCTGGCCGCCCTGTCGGCCAACCGCCGCAAGACCATCAAGCGCGAGCGCCGCGACGCCCAGGCCGATCTGGATATCCGCGTCCTGACCGGCGCCGACATAACCGAGGCCCACTGGGACGCCTTCTTCGCCTTCTACATGGACACCGGCTCGCGCAAATGGGGCCGGCCCTATCTGACGCGCGACTTCTTCAGTCGCATCGGCGCGACCATGGCCGACCGGATTGCTCTGGTCATGGCGTTTAGCGGCGAGACGCCCATCGCCGGCGCCCTGAACTTTATCGGCCGTGACGCACTGTATGGCCGCCAGTGGGGCACGCTGGAAGACGTGCCCTTCCTGCATTTCGAGCTTTGCTACTATCAGGCTATCGAATTCGCCATTTCGCGTGGTCTGTCTCGCGTCGAGGCCGGGGCCCAAGGCGACCATAAGATCGCGCGCGGCTATCTGCCCTCCCCCGTCTATTCCGCCCACTTCATCGCCGACCCCGCCCTGCGCGATCCCGTCGCCCGCTATGTTGACGGCGAACGCCCGGCCGTCGCGGCGGAGATGCGGGCGATGACCGAAGAACTGTCGCCCTACAAGCAGACATAGAAAAAGGCCCGGCTGCTGCCAGCCGGGCCTTTCGCCATTACCCTTTCGGGGATCAGGCCGTCTCTTCTTCCTCGGCCTTCGCGGGCGCGCTGGCGCTCGTGATGTCGAAGTCGATCTTGCCGTCCTTTAGTTGGACCCTGACGTGTCCGCCGCGCGTCAGGCGGCCGAACAGGATGTCGTCGGCCAGCGGTTTCTTGATCGAGTCCTGGATGACCCGCGCCAGCGGACGCGCGCCATACAGTTCGTCGAAGCCGTTCTTGGCCAGCCAGTCGGCCGCCTCGTCGGTCAGTTCGATGGTGATGTTGCGATCCGCCAGCTGGGCTTCCAGCTGAAGGATGAACTTGGTCACCACTGAGCGGATCGTGTCGGCCTGCAGCGGCTTGAAGGCAACGATGGCGTCCAGGCGGTTCCTGAACTCCGGCGCGAACAGGCGCTGGATGGCCTTGTCGTCCTCGCCCTCGACCTTGCCCCGGCCGAAGCCGATGGAGGCCCGAGCGTTGTCGGCGGCCCCGGCGTTGGTGGTCATGATCAGGATGACGTTCCTGAAGTCCACCTTCTTGCCGACCGCGTCGGTCAGCATGCCGTTGTCCATCACCTGCAGCAGGATGTTGTAGACATCCGGATGGGCCTTTTCGATCTCGTCCAGCAGCACCACCGAGTGCGGGTGCTGATCGACGGCGTCGGTCAGAAGCCCGCCCTGGTCATGGCCGACATAGCCGGGAGGCGCCCCGATCAGACGGCTGACCGTGTGGCGCTCCATATATTCCGACATGTCGAAGCGCTGCATCTCGATGCCCAGGGTGGCGGCGAGCTGCTTGGCCACCTCGGTCTTGCCGACTCCGGTGGGGCCGCTGAACAGGAAGCTGCCGATCGGCTTGTTCGGATCGCGCAGACCCGCCCGCGCCAGCTTCATGGCCGCCGACACCTGTTCGATGGCCTGTTGCTGACCAAAGACCGCGCGCTTCAGATCGGTTTCCAACTCGCGCAGGCTTTCCGTGTCGGATTTGGACACCGACTTGGCGGGGATGCGGGCCATCTTGGCGATGACAGCCTCGACCTCCTTCTGGCCGATGACCTTCTTCCTTTTGGATTCAGTCAGCAGCATCTGCGACGCCCCGGCCTCGTCGATCACGTCGATCGCCTTGTCCGGCAGCTTGCGGTCGGTCATGTAGCGCGCAGACAACTCCACCGCCGTGCGTACGGCGCTGTCGGTGTAGCGGACCTTATGGTGCTGCTCGTAGTAGGTCTTCAGACCCTTCAGGATTTTCACCGTATCCTCGATCGTCGGCTCGTTGACGTCGATCTTCTGGAAGCGACGCACCAGGGCGCGGTCCTTTTCGAAGTGCTGGCGATATTCCTTGTAGGTCGTCGATCCCATGCAGCGCAGCGTGCCGGACGCAAGGGCCGGTTTCAGCAGGTTCGAGGCATCCATCGCTCCGCCCGAGGTCGCGCCCGCGCCGATCACCGTGTGGATCTCATCGATGAAGAGCACCGCGTTGTCGTGGTTTTCCAACTCCTTGACCACCTGTTTCAGGCGTTCCTCGAAGTCGCCGCGATAGCGGGTGCCGGCCAGCAGCGCGCCCATATCGAGCGAATAGATGGTGGCGTCCTTCAGGACGTCGGGCACTTCGCCGTTGACGATCTTGCGGGCCAGACCTTCGGCGATAGCGGTCTTGCCGACGCCGGGATCGCCCACCAAAAGCGGGTTGTTCTTGGTCCGACGGCACAGGATCTGGATCGAGCGATCAACCTCGGCCTGACGACCGATCAGCGGGTCGACCTTGCCCTGGCGCGACTTCTCATTGAGATCGACGCAATAGGCTTCCAGCGCCTCGCCGCCCTGTTTGACGGCGGAAGCATCCTCGGCCTCCTCGGGAGAAGCGCCCTTGGCCGGACGGGCCTCGTTGGCGCCCGCCTTCTTGGCGATGCCGTGGGCGATGAAGTTGACCGCGTCATAGCGCGTCATGTCCTGCTCTTGTAGGAAGTAGGCGGCATGGCTCTCGCGCTCGGAGAAGATCGCGACCAGCACATTGGCGCCGGACACTTCCTCGCGGCCGGACGACTGGACGTGGATCACCGCGCGCTGGATCACGCGCTGGAAACCGGCGGTCGGCTTGGCGTCCTCGCCGTCGCTGGTCGCCAGGGCGGCCAGATCGTTGTCGACATAGAGGGTCAGCGCCGCTTTCAACGCCGACAGATCGACGTTGCAGGCCTGCATCACGCCGGTCGCATCGGGATCGTCGATCAGCGCGAGCAGCAGGTGCTCAAGCGTCGCATACTCGTGCCTGCGCGCATTGGCGTATCCCACCGCGCGGTGCAGGGTTTCTTCGAGAGGACGGGAAAATGAAGGCATAGGGAGGCTCCTCTCAGTCCTTTTCCATCGTGCATTGCAGAGGGTGCTGGTGGCGGCGCGCGGTCTCGATGACCTGCGCGACCTTGGTCTCGGCGACCTCGTAGGTGAAGACGCCGCAGACGCCGACGCCATGCTGATGCACATGCAGCATGATGCGGGTGGCCTCTTCCCGGCTCTTCTGGAAGAACCGCTCCAGCACATAGACGACGAATTCCATCGGCGAATAATCGTCGTTCAGAATCAGCACTCGATAGAGCGAGGGCTTTTGCAGCTTCGGCTTTGTTTCGGTGACGACGGCGGTTCCTTGACCGCCGCCGGTCTCACCGGGCCTTTGTATGGGCATTCGTGTTCCGTAATCGGGGAGTCGTCTTGGCTCTCAGATAGGGAATGATGGCCTGAATTGAAGCGGCGTCCAGTCACGGATTGCGTGAACGGCAAATCACGGACGCAGAACAGAAAAAGGCCCCGGAGCGAACTCCGGGGCCTTCTCGATTATCCAAAACGGTTCGCTGGTTTAGCGAGCGGCCTGGAAGGTTTCGACCGAGGCGGTGACGCGCTCGTTGATCGGCTTGATGCTGTCCTTGACCGTGGCGGTGACGATCTCGTTCGTCTTGGTCAGCTCGGCGACATAGCGCTCCATCGACTTCTTGGCCCAGGCGGTCTGGAGTTCGAAGAACTCCTGCACCGAACGGGCGGTCGACAGTTCCTTGGAGGCGGCGACGCCGTCTTCCCAGGAGGACTTGGCGAAGCCCAGCGCCTGTTGCGACAGGGCCTCGGCACCCTTCTGGGCGACGGTGACCGACTCGACCATGGCTTCCAGGGTCTTCTTGCTATGCGCGTTCAGCTCGGCCATCGAGGCCGTCGACTTGTCAATACCTTCGCGGAAGGCCTGCGTACCAGCAGCCTGCATGGTTTCGGCTTGCGCCTTGACCTTGGCGGCCGCCGAAGTCGCGGCGGCAGTGGCTTGATCGGCGGTTTTCTTCACGGTTTCAGCGGCGTCGGCCATGATCGTCTCTCCGGTAGAAGGCCCTTGGGGACGGACCTGAGGGCGGAAACAATGACGCGAGAGGATCTCGCAGACCCACAATATGCTGCAAGTGCGAAGGTTTTTCAAGCATTTTGTGCAATGCACAATATGATCGACGATAACCTTGATCGGCCGGTCAAATTTGCGTTGACGCGCGGTTAACCACCACGAAACCCGCGCTTCCTATGCTAGCTGTTTGTTCGTGACGGCCGGGGGGCCTGTCGCACCCTGCTCACCGAGGGGTTGTCCCGCCCATGATCGCTTTTCTCCGCCGTGGCCTGTTCGCCGTCCTCGCGCTTTCGCTGGTTCTGGGCGCGAACGTCAGGCCGATCGAGGCCCAGACCGCCTACTCGGCCCAGGAGAACAGCCGCTACGCCGCCATCGTGATCGACGCCGCCACGGGCGAGGTCCTGTTCGCGCGCAACGCCGACAGCCGTCGCTATCCAGCGTCCTTGACCAAGATGATGACGCTGTATCTGACGTTCGAGGCGCTGTCTCAGGGCAAGGCCAATGTGAACGACGTGCTGACGATCTCGCCGCGCGCCGCGTCCCAGCCGCCATCGAAACTGGGCTTGGCTGCAGGCCAGACCATCACTCTGGACAACGCCATGCGCGCCACCGCCGTGCGATCCGCCAACGACATGGCCCTGGCCATCGGCGAGCACATCGGCGGATCGGAAGCCCGCTTTACCAACATGATGACGCAAAAGGCCGCGCAGCTCGGCATGACCCAGACGCGCTACTACACCGCAAACGGCCTGCCGGACGCACGTCAGGTGACCTCCGCACGCGACCAGGCCATTCTGGCGCGGGCCATCATGCGCGATTTCCCGCAGTACTACAGCTACTTCGGCCTTCACGACTGGGCCTACAACGGCCGCAACTATCGCAACACCAATGGCCTGCTGCCGACCGGGCGCGGCTATGACGGGATGAAGACCGGCTATACCAACGCCTCGGGCTACAACCTCGCCGCCTCGGCCGTGCGCGACGGGCGACGCCTGATCACCATCGTCCTGGGCGGACGTTCGACCGCCAGCCGCAACGCCCACGTCGCCGAACTGATGGACACCGGCTTCGAGGTCGAGCGCCGCCGCGCCCAAGGCGAGCGGATTCAGGTAGCCCAGACCTTCTTCGAACAGCGCGGTTTCGGCGTGGGATCGGCGATCGCCGACGCGCCGATCGCCTATGCTTCGGTCAATGACGACGAGGACGGCGTCGGCGCGGAATCCACCGCTGTCGCCTATACGGCCGCGCCGGCGCCCGCCGCCCTGCCGACCCGTGTCGCCCCTGCCCCGTCGGAGCGCGCGGCCAGCCAGCGAGCCGCCGCAACCCTGCCGCCCATTGGTTCGGCGCCGGCCGCCTCTGCCCCTCCCCGTGCACCCCGCAATGTCACCGCTTCGCTGAACGGCGCGCCGGCCAATGCCGCTGTTGCGCCGTCCACCACGCCCCGTCGCTCGGCGTCGTCCGCAACGCGCGAACCCGCCCGCGCCGCTGCCCGCACGCCAGCCGGTCGCTGGGCGGTGCAGGTCGGCGCCTTCCGGGAAGAGAAGGTGGCGACCGACTGGCTGACCGAGGTCAACCGCCGCTTCCGCGATCAGTTCGCCACCGCCGAACGCAACGTCCAGACCGCCGGCGACTGGTATCGCTCGCGCTTCGTCGGCCTGACCGAAACCGGCGCAAAGTCCGCCTGTGAGGCGCTGGCTGCGCGTCGCGTGACCTGCATGGTCATTGGCCCCGACTGAGCCCAAAACGGTAAGAACAAATGTTCTTGCTTTGTTCATACTGATGTCGCATCGTCCCTTCCATGGAAACCGCCAAGGGAAGAGGCGCGCGTTCGAATGCCAGCGGCCGCTACGAGCCTGAACAGCATCAGTCGTTCGATGACGGCTGGACGCAGGATGACGCCGAGGCTGCGCCGCTGCGTACCACCCTCACCCCTGAACACGCCCGCACCATCATCGCCCGGAACGACAGTCCGGACATCGGCTTCGACCGCTCCATCAACCCGTACAAAGGTTGCGAACATGGCTGCATCTACTGTTACGCCCGTCCGTCCCATGCCTGGATGGGCCTATCCCCGGGCCTGGATTTCGAGAGCCGGATCTTCTTCAAGCCCGAGGCCGCAAGTCTGCTGGAACAAGCGTTCCTCGCACCCCGATACCGATGCAAGCGCATCCACATAGGCGGCAATACAGACCCCTATCAGCCGGTCGAACGTGATCTGAAGTCGACGCGCTCGATCCTGGAGGTCATGCAGCGGTTTAATCACCCATTCAGCATCATCACCAAGTCGGTTTTGATCGCGCGCGACGCCGACATTTTGGGCCCGATGGGCAAGGCGGGGCTGGCCTCGGCCTTCGTCTCCATCACCACCCTGGATCGTGGGCTGGCGCGGGCGATGGAGCCGCGCGCCTCCACCCCCTCCAAGCGGCTGGAGGCGATCAGCCGCCTGGCGGACGCCGGTTGTCCGGTCGGGGTCGGTTTCGCCCCCGTCATTCCCGGTCTGAACGACCATGAAATGGAAGCCATATTGGAAGCCGCCGCCAAGGCCGGGGCGACGCGGGCCATGTATGTCACCCTGCGTCTGCCGCTTGAGATCAAGGACCTGTTTCGCGAATGGCTGGCCGACGCCCGCCCGGATCGCGCCGCGCGCGTCATGTCCCTGATCCGCCAAACACGAGGGGGCAAGGATTATGACGCCGACTGGTCTCAGCGGATGAAGGGAACCGGCCCCGTCGCCGAACTGATCGGAACGCGGTTCAAGGCCGCCGTCAAACGCTACGGCCTGGATGCGCCGCTCCGCCTGTTGGACGAAACCCAGTTCCGCGTCCCCGCCGACGCCCGGCCGCAGCTGGAGTTGTTCGGTTAGTTGTCATGCGCTCGCGCCCGGTCTCATATTCCAATACTGGGCCAACGGAGCTTCGCGGTGGCGATTCTTACATATCAAGCTGGAACGAAGATGCCTGAGGCGGCCGCCAGATGACGAGCTCGCAGACACCGGATCGACCGCCCGATGAGATCTTTGGCAATCTGAACGACCTAACGGACTTGCTCGCCGACATGGACGAGCGTGGGCTAGTGTTGTCGTTGGCTGCGTTTGCCGAAGACGCGCTGGGGGATCTGATCGCTGCATTTTTGATCCCTAGCAATCAGTCCGACAGCTTGTTGAAGGGGTTCAACGCACCGATCGGCACCTTCTCTGCCCGCATCAAGACAGCGTTCGCTCTCGGCTTGATCAACCAGAATCAGCACGATGACCTCGACCGCCTCCGCAAGATTCGGAACATTTTCGCCCACGATTGGAACCCCAAGACCTTAACCGATCCAGCCGTGGCCACACATGTGTCCGCCATCAACTTTGGTACTCTGACCGAGTTCTATCCGGAAACGCCAATCGATAAAGTGAGGTCTGCGATCTGCGATCTCTTGGTAGAACTCCGGTCAACTACAAATCAGACCCGTAAGAAGGGCTTCGGTGCCAAGCTGATAGGTGGCCACTTGATCGCCGGCCTCGTTGGCACCCAAGATGAACAACTCGCTGAAGGCCGCGCGCGCCTTGAGGAAATTGCGGCTGAACTGACTACGGCTACCGGCGACCGCCGAAGGTTCTTAGAAGGAGCGCAGAAGCGCTGGGAGACGAAGTATGCAATGGCCCTGCACCGACTGCTGCCAACCTAGGCCGAGACCCGCGATCTGTGACCGTTGAAGGCGGTCTGGTTGCTATTCAATCAGGGCTTCCAGTAGGGGCAATGTGCCTCTTGAGGGTCTTTGCCGCCCTGCACCGGTCATTGAAAATCACTCATCCTTCAAAAGCTGCTTCGCGCGTCTAATCGTCGCCTCGTGTCGCGCGGGGCCGTTGTACAGCTTCTCCAGAAGCCCTTCGATGATGCCCATCCCGGCAACCAGTTCGTTAACGCTCATCCCCTGCGCCTCATGTGCGCCAGCGTTGCCGCGCTTTCGTATCCGATGAAGCAAATCCTTCTGATCATCATCGATCAAGTCCTTCACCCTCAGATCATCTATCTTCTTCTCTAGGTTCCTACCCGCGCATTCTGTGTCTTTAACAATGAACTCAACCGCCAGCCGCAGACCAATGGTGGCTAGGATCGTCTTCGAGCCAGCCAGTGAGTAGAGCATTTCACCCAATATCAAATTTAGTTTGGGAGGCGTTGACTGTGTGTTGAAGCTGAAGTGGGCAGAGACCGGCGTTGGATACTGCTTGGAGGTCTCAATGACATCGATATTGCCGTCTTCATCGTAGTCATAAGTTTCAGAATCCCACGATACGGTCTCGTAGCAAACGCTGTCGCAGGCCCCGCACCGGAAAATGGTGTAGCGGTCGCCTCCGTTGATATAGCCATCGGAACTCGACCACGTGCCACGGCACCTAGCTTCAGCCCGATGTATCGTCTTTCGCTCGCAAGCCACGCAGTGCAAGCGCTTACGCTCGTCGAGGCCTTCAACGATTTCAAAGCTGTCCAACACTGGCCACCCCCGTTCGCTAACGCAGCAGACCTAGCGCCACATTACATGTCAATCTATGGCCTGATCGACTTGATCGACCGCTCGCGTGACAAGATCGCGCCAGGTGGGGTCGGTGTCATCGACCAGATCGACGTCCTCCATCAGGGCCACCGCGCCCTCGCCGTCCGGCAGGATCAGGCCCAGAATTTCCATCTCCTCGCCATCGGCGCCGAGATGGCTTTCGGCCTGGACGACCACCGCCGCCTGTTCACCGTCCTCTTCCCACCAGATGACCGGCTGGGGCAGGTCCATGACGATGGGACGCGGATCGTCGGTCTCGCCCAAGGCGAAGACGGCGCGTCGCGCCTGAACGTCGTCCAGCGTCGCCACGGCGCCCGTGAACGGTTTCAGCCGCGTCCAGTCGTCGGCGTCGAAACCACCGCCGTCCTCTTCGCTTGTGTCGTCCAAGATCATCGTTTGAAACCCCCCACCAGTTCGACGTGCGAGGACCACAGGAACTGATCCACCGGCGTCACCGTCTCCAGCCGGAAACCGGCGTCGATCAGCACCCGCGCATCACGCGCAAAGGTCTGAGGATTGCACGATACGCCTACGACCACGCCGGCCTTGGTGTCCGCAATCTGAGCCGTCTGGTCGATCGCGCCGGCCCGCGGCGGGTCAAACACGATGGCGTCGCATCCCTTCAGGTCATAGGGATTCATCGGCCGTCGAAACAGATCGCGCGCCTCGGCCGTGATGGCCTTCATCCCTTTGGCCGAACCGACGGCGGCCTTCAGCGCATCGATGCCGGGCTTTGACGCGTCGGCTGCGATCACCGGCGCGACTGTGGCCAATGGGAAGGTGAAGGTCCCGGCGCCGCAGAACAGATCGGCGATCTTCTTGGCGCCCTTCACCGCCGTCAGCGCGCGAGAGACCATCGCCGCCTCGGCCTGAGGCACGGCCTGAAGGAATCCACCTGCCGGCAGGGACACGGTCGCAGGACCGAACCCCACCTTGGGCTGGCGCGCCATCACCATGGTGTCGCCCGCCAGGCTGAGGCGCGCCAGATCGGCCCGGTGCGCCGCCTCGATGGCCTGCATCTGGGCGTCGGCCGACAAGCCGCCGCCCGAGCGGCGTTCGACCCCGGTCACATCGACGTCCAGTCCCGACAGGGTCCAGGTGACGTGCAGGGTCGGCGCGGACTTCGGATGTTCGAAAAAGGCGGCCGCGACCTGCGTCAGCGCCGGAATGGCCGCCACGATGCGAGGATCGGCAACCGGACAGGCCTTCACCTCGACCAGCCGCCAGGAGCGGCGCGCCTTGAAACCCAGCACCACCCGCCCATCCGGGGCGCGACGGGCATGAAGCGCCAGCCGACGGCGACTGGCCGGCGGGGTCGCCACCGTCGCCTCGATCTCGGTCTCGATCCGCTCGCGCGCCAAGGCCAGGCGTACCTGCTCTCGCTTCCAATCCAGATACGGCTTTTCCGACCAATGCTGCAGCGAGCAGCCGCCGCAGTCGCCATATTGAGGCGAGACCGGTGCGATCCGGTCGGGGCTGGGCGAGACGATCTCGACCTCTTCCAGCCGCCCGTCCACGACGACGCCGCGCACCGTTTCGCCGGGCAAGGTCAGGCCGGCGTACACCGGGCCGGATGGCGTCTGGGCGACGCCGTCGCCCTGTCCGCCGACGCGGTCGATGTTGAAGATGTCCATCGGCCGGCTTCTAGCCGGGCGTCCCCTTTCGCTCAAGCCGCGGGGGTCGTAGCGGCGACCGGATGAACATGAACGAAGATGAACGAACCGATCAATCGCCGTTCAGCTTCGCCGTCGTAAATCCTGGTGCAACGAGACACGAGGCTTTGCCGTTAACGTTTGATGGAAACCGTTCGGTCCTCAGAGGGTTGGAAAATGCGTCTCACGAAAACATCGATCGCTGCCGTCGCCGCCCTGGCGTTTGGCGTCACGGCCGCCCCGCTCACGGCGTCGGCACAGAACTATTACGGCAGCGGCTACAGCCAGAACTACGGCACCGGTGCCTACAGCCGCTCATATGATTACAACAGCGGCCGCTATTACGATCCTTGCGCGCGTGAACGCCAAGGTCGCACCGGCGCCGGCGCTGTGATCGGCGGCGGCGCGGGCGCCGTCATCGGCTCGCAACTCGCCGCACGCGGGCGTCGCACCGAGGGCAGCATCCTGGGTGGTGTGGTCGGCGCCGTGATCGGGTCTCAGGTCGGTCGGTCAAGCTCGGACGCCTGCCGCAGCTATCAGAGCAGCTATGGCTCCAACGGCTACTATGCCCAAGGCTACAGCCAACCGAGCTACGGCTACTACGATGATCGTTACACGGGCGATCAAGGCTATCGCTACGACGACTATGACCGTCGCGACGACTATGCCTACAGCCGCGGCGGCTACTACGACGACCGCTCGCGCCCGGTCGATTCCTATCAGAATTCAGACGGATGCCGTCTGGCGGAAAGCCAGATCCGTCTGCCCGATGGTCGCACGGACACCCGCTACGTCCGCACCTGCCCCGACCAATACGGCCGCTATCGCGTCGTCGATTAATTTTCAGCCCCCCTGTCGATCGACGACGTGACGGAGCCGCCGGAGGAGCAATCCTCCGGCGGTTTCTCTTTGTTTTGGGGCTATCGGCCTTTGGCCTCTTGAGCCCGTTTAGGGGTTACGGGCCTAGCCCGGCTTCTTGGCCCACAGCAGGAACTCGACATTGCCGTCGCCGCCGGTGATCGGGCTTTCGGTTGTCGCCTGAATCGTCCAACCCAGCGCCTCCAGCCAGTCGCGCACGCGCTCGACAGCAGCCGCATGCGCCCCCGCATCCTTGATCACGCCCTTCTTGCCGCCGCCCGGACCATCGGCCTCGAACTGCGGCTTGACCAGGGTGACCAGATCCGCGCCAGGCGTCGCCAGGTCGAGCGCGACCGGGAGAACCTTGATCAGGCTGATGAAACTGGCGTCGCAGACGACCAGCGACGGCGGCTGCGGGATCAGATCTGGCGTCAGGTCGCGCGCATCGGTGCGCTCCAGATTGACCACGCGGGGATCGGACGACACCCTTGCGTGCATCTGGCCGAAGCCAACGTCAACGGCGAACACCTTGGCCGCGTTGCGGTTCAGCAAAACCTCGGTAAAGCCCCCGGTCGACGCCCCGACGTCCAGCGCCACCCTGCCCTCCACGAGGACAGGCCACAGGGACAGGGCGTGGTCCAGCTTTAGCGCGCCGCGCCCGACCCAAGGGTGGGCGGGTTGGGCGTCGATCTCGGCATCCTCGGCGATCTGTTCGGACGGTTTGACGATCAGACGACCGTCCGCCTTGACGCGCCCCGCCTCGATGGCGGCGCGTGCGCGGGCGCGTGTGTCGAACAGACCTCTGGCGACGAGCATCTGGTCGGCTCGCCCCTTCATTTCCGCTCATCCCCGCGAAAGCGGGGACCCAGTTCTTTCGCAAAGCACGCATCTTGGATCATGCACGTCGAGACCGGCTCTAAGCTGGATCGCCCAAAGCGCTGGGTCCCCGCTTTCGCGGGGATGAGCGGAGGGCGGATCATCCGATCTCGCTGAGCCGCGCCAGCGCCGCCTGCAGCTTGACCTTGCCCGCCTCGGCCTCGGCCAGCTTGGCGCGCTGTTCCTCGACGACTTCCGGCGCGGCGCGGGACACGAAGTTGGGGTTGCCCAGCTTCTTGTTCACATGCCCGATATCGCTGTCGAAGGCGGCGATTTCCTTCTCCAGCCGGGACCGTTCGGCGGTCAGATCGATGATACCCGCCAAGGACAAGGCAATGGTCGACCCGCCGGACACGAAGGTCACGGCCCCTGCCGTCGCGGCGTCCGCCGAGCCGACCTCGGACACCCGGCCCAGGGTCAGAATCAGATCGCGATGGCGGGCGATCCGCTCGGCCGTCACGGCGTCGGGCGCGACAAAGGCCAGCGGCGGCTTAGCCGACGGCGGCACGTTCATTTCGGCGCGCAGACCGCGAATCTCGCCGACCAGATCGACCAGCCAGCCGATCTCGGCCTCGGCCGAGGCGTCGATGAAGGCGTCCGGCAGCACCGGCCATTCGGCGCCGATCAGCAGGGTCTCGCGCACGGGCCCCTCCCTGCCCAGTTCGGCCCACAGCTCCTCGGTAATGAAGGGCATGACCGGATGCAGAAGCTTCAGCGTCTGATCCAGCGTCCAGGCCGTCATCGCCCGCGTCTCGGTCTTTGCGGCTGCATCGGCGCCCTGGAAGACAGGTTTGGCCAGTTCCAGATACCAGTCGCAGAAGACGTTCCAGACGAAGCGATACAGGGCGCCCGCCGCATCGTCGAAGCGTCCGCCCTCAATGGCTTGCGACACCGCGCGTTCGGCCTTGGTCAGCTCGCCTCGGATCCAGCGGTTGATCGTCTGGTCGACGGTGGCGGGATCGAAGCCCTCGACCCGGCGCGCCTCGTTCATCTGGCTGAAGCGCGCGGCGTTCCACAGCTTGGTTCCGAAGTTGCGGTATCCCTCGATCCGCTGTTTCGACAGCTTGATGTCGCGGGTGCCCGACAGGATCGCCATGGTGAAGCGCAACGGATCGGCGCCCAGCTCGTCGATGATGCCCAGAGGGTCGATGACGTTCCCCTTGGATTTGCTCATCTTCTGGCCCTTCTCGTCGCGGACGAGGCCATTGATGATGACGCGCTTGAACGGAACCTCGCCCATGAAGTGCTGGCCCATCATCATCATCCGGGCGACCCAGAAGAAGATGATGTCCGCCGCCGTGACCAAGTCGCTGGTCGGATAGAATTGCTCCAAGTCCTCGGTCTTCTCGGGCCAGCCCATGGTCGAGAATGGCCACAGGGCCGAGGAGAACCAGGTGTCCAGAACGTCCTCGTCCTGGGTCAGGGCGACCTCGGAATCATAGTCCGCCATCGCCTGCTCGCGGGCGTCCTCTTCCGTCTCGGCGACATAGATTTCGCCGTTCGGGCCGTACCAAGCCGGGATACGGTGCCCCCACCAGAGCTGACGCGAAATGCACCACGGCTCGATATTGCGCAGCCATTCGAAATAGATCTTCTCGTACGACTTGGGCTCGAAAACCGTATCGCCCCGCTCCACCGCTTGCAGCGCGGGTTGGGCCAGGACCTTGGCGTCGACGTACCACTGGTCCGTCAGCCACGGCTCGATGACCACGCCGGAGCGGTCGCCGTGCGGCACGACGTGTTTGGTCTTTTCGATCTCGCGCAGCCAGCCCTCTTCCTCGGCGCGGGCGACGATGGCCTTGCGCGCGGCGAAGCGGTCTTGCCCGAGGTAGTCCGCGGGCACGTCGGGCGTATCGACGTCGGTGATGCGTCCGAAAGCGTCGAGGATATTCAGCGACGGCAGGCCCGCCCGCTTGCCCACGCCGAAGTCGTTGAAATCATGCGCCGGCGTGATCTTCACCGCGCCCGAACCCTTCGTCGGATCGGCATAGTCGTCGGCGACGATGGGGATGCGACGGCCGGTGATCGGCAGGGTCACGAACTTGCCGACCAGGCCGGCATACCGCCCGTCATCCGGATGCACCGCCACGCCGGTGTCGCCCAGCATGGTCTCGGGCCGGGTCGTGGCGACGACGATGAAGTCGCGCATCTCGAACTCGGTCGCCTTGCCCTCCTCGTCGAAGGCGATCGGATGCTCATAGGTGACGCCGTCGGCCAGCGGATAGGCGAAGTGCCAGTAGGCGCCGTCGACTTCGCGCTGCTCGACCTCCAGGTCCGAGATGGCGGTCTGGAAATGCGGGTCCCAGTTCACCAGCCGCTTGTCGCGGTAGATCAGGCCTTCGTTATGCAGTTGCACGAAGACCTTACGAACGGCGGCGTTGAGCCCCTCGTCCAGGGTGAACCGCTCGCGTGACCAGTCGCACGAGGCGCCGAGACGGCGCAGCTGACGCACGATGGTCCCGCCGCTTTCGGCCTTCCATTCCCAGATTTTCTCGATGAAGGCGTCGCGGCCCATGTCGCGACGGCCAATATTGCCGGCGGCGGCCAGCTGGCGCTCGACCACCATCTGGGTGGCAATGCCGGCGTGGTCCGTGCCAGGCAGCCACAGCACCGCCTCGCCCTTCATCCGGTGATAGCGGGCCAGGATGTCCTGCAGCGTATTGTTCAGCGCATGGCCGATGTGCAGGCTGCCCGTCACGTTGGGCGGCGGAATGACGATCGAATAGGCCTCGGCGGCGCCGTCGATGCGCGGCGCGAACAGGCCGCTCTCTTCCCACTGGGCGTAAAGGCGGGGCTCGGCGGCCTGGGGTTCGAAGGTCTTCTCAAGCATCGTCATTCATTTTTTGCTAACGCTCCGCGCGATACGCGTCGCTACATGAGCATATCGAAAATGCAGAAAGGCGGCCCCTTCAGGAGCCGCCCCTCGGATTAGTCTGGGCTGAAGCGAAGGGCTAGGCGCTGCGCGCGATGCGTTCGACTTCCTTTTGTACCGCCGCCTGGACAATGCCGGGTAGGTTGGCGTCAAGCCAGTCCTTCAGCAGCGGGCGCAGCATCTCGGCGACCATCGCCTCGACCGTGTTGCCGCTGACGAAGGGCAGGTCGCCCGAGGCCGACGGAGCCGGCTCTGGCTTCTTGAAGCTGGCGGCCAAGCCCGCAAAGGCCGAAGCGGCGCTGGCGGCGGCGCTGTCGCCGACCAGGGTGTCGTAGGCCGGGGCCGGCTCGGGGACCGATTCGTAAGCCGGCGCGGGTTCAGGCTCGGGCTGATAGGGCGCGGGCGAATGTTCGACCACGTCCAGATCGCCGATGGTCTCGGCCGGCGCCTCATAACGATCGGTCAACTCCAGCACGTCGTCCTCGACGGCGGCGAGTTCCGGCGTCGGCTCGACCGGGGCGGCGAAGATGGTTTCGGCGGCCAGCGGCTCGGGAACCGGCTCAGGCGCGGCTTCCGGCACGGCGGCGGCCGGCGTTTCGGCCGGGGCCTCGTCTTCAGAGATGATCCGGCGAATCGACGCCAGAATCTCTTCCATGGTCGGTTCCTGGGCGGACTGATCGGTCATGGCGCAACCTTGGGCGAGGCCTGGGTAGAAGGGGTGGGCGCCGAACGATGGATCGCTCGAAACCTGTGCCTTGTCGTCGCATCTTCGCCCGTCGGAATCAACGGGCGGTTTCCGTCCGTATTCGACGCTGTCAGTTCTGCGGCGCCGTGCGCACAACCTCGCCCTTGAGCTGAGCGTCGATCGGCGCGTCGGCGGTGTCCGGCGTGGTCACGATCGGCGGCGAGGCCACGCGGTCCAGCGTCTCGATCACGCCGTCCCACGGCAGGCCGCCGCGTCCCTTGACCTGGTCGTAGTTGGCAGCCGGATCATAGGCCTCGATCGTCGGGTTCAGCGCCGGACCTTCCAACTGGCCCATAGCGGCCAACAGCGAGGCGCGGGCGACGTATTCGGCGGCGCGGGCGCTGGCGACCGCCGTCTGGGCGTTGCGCAGAGCCAACTCTTGGTTCAGCACGTCCAGCGTGGTGCGCAGGCCGACCTGGGCTTCCTGGCGCACGCCTTCGGCCGCGACCGATGCAGCGCGAACCGCTTCGGTGCCGGCCGCGACCGTGGCGCGGGTCGACAGCACCTGGGCGTAGGCCGAGCTGACGTTCTGAAGCACCGTGCGGCGCTCGCCCTCGATGCCGATCTGGGCCGCGTTGGCGCGCTCCAGAGCCTGGGCGACGCGCGAGCGGTTCAGACCGCCGGTGAACAGCGGCACGGACAGGGTGGCGCCGGCCGTGAAGCTGCGGCGATCAGCCAGTTCGCCCAGATCGCCCAGATCGTTGGTCGAACCGCCATAGGAGGCAGTGGCGCGCACCGACGGCAGATATTCCGAACGGGCGGCGGCGACGGCCGCCTCGGCGCTTTGCAGTTGATAGGTCGCGGCCAGGACAGCGGGATTACGCTGCAACGCCGTCTCGATGGCGACGTCGAAGTCGCTGGGAACCTCCGGCAAGACCGGCGCGGCTTCCAGATCGGCCGGCGATTGGCCGACGACGGCGGCATAGGCGGCGCGCGATGTGGACAGCTGGGCCTGGGCGTTCGCCAGGTCGGCTTCGGACTGCGCCTGCGAGGCTTCGGCCTGAGCCACGTCGGTGCGGGTGATCTCACCGACCTCGAATCGGGCGCTGGTTTCCTCCAGCTGGCGTTGCAGCACCGTCAGGTTCTCCTGACGGATACGCAGGATTTCCATGTCGCGGGTGACGTTCACATAGGCCTGGATCACCGACAACATGACCGACTGCTCGATCTCGCGCAGGTTCTCACGGCCGGCCAGGACGCTGGCGCGGGCCTGGTCGATGGCGCGCGAGGTACGACCGGCGGTCCAGACATTCTGGCTGACGCTGACACCGACATTGGCGCCTTCGGTTTCGGACGAAGATGTCGTGACCTGGGTGTCGGGTATGCTGTCGCCGTTCGTATCGACGAACTGGGTCACGGCGGGGAAGTCGCTGCGGGTGTAGTCCACGCCGGCCGAGGCGCCGATGGTCGGGCGCAGGCCCGACCGCGCCTGAACCACTGTCTCGTCCAGCGCACGCTGGTTGGCGCGCTGGGCCAGCAGGTTGGGATTGGTCCGATAGGCCAGGGCGATGGCGTCCTGCAGCGTCTCAGCCCAGGCCGGTGCGCCCAGACCGGTCATCACGGCGACCACAGCGGCCGAAGCCAGCACACGCGAGCGTTTCAACATTGTCCGTCCTTGCGTGACGCTCCGAAGAACGCCCGAATGTTTTCTCAAGCGTAACTGCGGCCTGACCGAACCACACGCCAGTTAAGTTTTCTTCACGGTTGCGAACGGGATTTCCGTCGCAACCGCGCGTCTCTTTGATCTTACAGCGCGAAAGTGGGGGCCGGCTTCAGCTCGGCAAGGACCGCAGGCGACGAATCGAACAGTTCGCGGCGCGACAGGCCTTCGCGCGTCTGAACGTACAGGGCCGCTTTGCCGATGGCGACGCGACGTTCGACCACGACGATCCGGCCGCCGGGACGCAGGGCCGCGCCCCACGATTCGGGCAGGCTCTCGACGCCGCCTTCGGAAATGATCAGATCCCATCCTTCGCCGGTCGGCTGAGCCAAGGGCGCGACGACGGTCGCCACGCCCGCGTCCGATAAGGCCTCGCCGACCACGGCGAACACGGCGTCGTCCGATTCCTGAGCCGTGACGCTGACACCCATACGGGCCAGCAGGGCGGCGGCGTAGGGCGCGGCGATCGCCAAGGCCTTCTCGCCTTCGCGTGCATCGGCGGCTTGCAGCAGCTTGGCGACGTCGCGCGCCGGCATCAGGCGGCGCTCGCCCGCGATCACGACCGATTCTTCGGAATAGGCGGCGAAGGCGCGATCAGGCGCGCAGAACTTTTCACGCGGCACGGCCATCATGGCCAGGTGAATCGCGCGATCCGTCACGTCGTTCACTCGCACCTGCGAGTCGACCATGGCCTTGCGCTCTGCGGTGAAATCCATCTGTAGGCAGCCTTCAACGATAATCCGGGAGGAAAACTCGCGCGCTTATAGGTCCGTGCGTTGCAGCGGACAATCCGATCTGATAGCGAACGCCCCTCGCGATGACCGCCCCTGAGAAATCGGGGACAAAAAGCGGCCTGATGGCGGAGTGGTGACGCAGAGGACTGCAAATCCTTGCACCCGGGTTCGATTCCCGGTCAGGCCTCCATCGCGACGATACGGACGAAGGCCGCCCCCTCGGGGCGGCCTTCGCGTTTTCAACTTCCAGCAAGCGCCGTCGTCGTCAGGTGATGAAGCGCAACCGCACTGGTCGCCGCGACATTCAGCGAATCGAACCCACCCGCCATGGCGATGCCGATAGGCCGGCAACGGTCGATCAAATCCGTGGGCAGCCCCGGACCCTCGGACCCCAGCATCAGAGCGACCGGTCCGGCGCGCCTGTAGTCCGAAAGCCGCTCGGTCGCCGAAGGCGTCAGCGCCAACACCTCGACGCCGGCCTGCTGCAGGGCTGCGATAATGTCCGTCGCGCCGGCGACGACGAACGGCGTACGCAGCACCGCGCCGACCGAAACGCGAATCGCCTTGCGGTAAAAGGGGTCGCAGCAGGTCGGATCAAGCAGCACCGCCCTGGCGCCGAACGCTGCTGCGTTTCTGAACAGGCCGCCGACATTGTCGTGGTTGCCGATCCCGCTGGCCACGACGAACACGTCCTGTGCTCCGATATTCGCAAGCACATCGTCCAGCGACAGCGGCTCCGGCTTTTTGCCCAAGGCCAGAATGCCCCGGTGCAGTTCGAAACCCGCGATCCGGTCCAGCACGGCTTGGCCTGCGACATAGACGGGCGTCGCGGGCGGCAGAGACGTGATGACATCGCCCAAGGCCGCGACGCGCTTTTCCGCCAGCAGCAGCGACAGGGGCCGACAGCGCGAAGCCTTCGACGCCAGTCCACGCACCACCACCTCCCCTTCCGCGATGAACAGTCCCTGACGGCCCGTCAGATCGCGCTCGCGGATATCGCGATAGGCCGCAACACGCGGGTCGTCGGGGTCGTCGACAAATATCGTTTCGATTGGCTCGTTTTCCCATTGCAAGATCGGAACGGCCGCTGCTATACGCCCGCCTCCCGAGCAGATGTTCCGCAGTAGCTCAGTGGTAGAGCAGCCGACTGTTAATCGGCTGGTCGTAGGTTCGAATCCTACCTGCGGAGCCACTCGGGGTAAAGACTGAGGCCAGACAAGGCGTTAGGTCGAAAACTTTCCACAAGATCTGATCCTTTCGCACGGCGGCCGAGCTGTTGTGCGCGGGCGCGCCGCGCTCTGGTGTCGCTTTGACGCACCCCGCTCCTGTCCGTAGATCCAAGCGAACCTTGGCCAACCTTGAGCGTTGGCTAAGCTATCCCCCGCGATCCAGGAGAGACGCCCCGCCTCGATGTCCATCAGCTTCCTTCTCGTCGTCATCCTGGTCCTGCCTTTCCTGGGCGCCATCGTTGCGTCCGGCTTGCCGCGTCATGCACGCACCTCGGCCGCCATCCTGTCCTGGGTCGTGGCCTTGGTCAGCCTGGGATGTCTGGCTGCACTATGGCCGATGTTCCAGGACGGCGAGACGCTGCGCTACGAAATCCCGTGGCTTCCGTCGCTCGGCGTCAATCTGGTGCTGCGACTGGATGGACTGTCGTGGCTGTTCAGCGCCCTGATCCTGGGGATTGGCGCCTTGGTGGTGCTGTATGCTCGCTACTACATGTCGCCGAAGGATCCGGTGCCGCGGTTCTTCTCCTTCCTGCTGGCCTTCATGGGCGCGATGCAGGGCGTGGTGCTGTCGGGCAATCTGATCCAGCTGGTGGTCTTCTGGGAGCTAACCAGCCTCTTTTCCTTCCTGCTGATCGGCTATTGGCACCAGAACCCCGCCGCGCGCGAAGGGTCGCGCATGGCGCTGACGGTGACGGCCACGGGCGGCATCGCCCTGCTGGTGGGGATGATCCTGATCGGGCGAATCGTCGGTAGCTATGACCTCGACGTCGTCTTGGCGTCGCGAGAGGCGATCCAGACCAGCCCGCTTTATCTCCCGGCGCTGATTCTGCTGCTGCTCGGCGCGATGACCAAGAGCGCACAGTTTCCGTTCCACTTCTGGCTGCCGCGCGCCATGGCCGCGCCCACGCCGGTCAGCGCCTATCTGCACTCCGCGACCATGGTGAAGGCGGGGATCTTCCTGCTGATCCGCTTCTGGCCCGTCCTGGCAGGGTCGGAGAGCTGGTATCTGATCGTCGGCGGTATGGGCTTGGCGACGCTGCTGCTCGGCGCCTGGTGCGCCATTTTCCAGCATGATCTCAAAGGTCTGCTGGCCTATTCGACGATCAGCCATCTGGGCCTGATCGTGCTGCTGTTGGGATTGGGCAGTCCGCTGGCCTGTATCGCGGCCATCTTCCACACGATGAACCACGCCACCTTCAAAGCGTCGCTCTTCATGGCCGCCGGCATCATCGACCACGAGGCCGGCACGCGGGATATGCGCAAGCTCAGCGGTCTGTTCCGCTTCATGCCCTTTACGGCGACCCTGGCCATGGTGGCGGCAGCGGCGATGGCGGGCGTTCCGCTATTGAACGGCTTCCTGTCCAAGGAAATGTTCCTGGCCGAGGCGGTGGCCAGCGCCCATACGCACGGCCTGAACATGCTGCTGCCCGCCCTGGCCACCTTGGCCAGCACATTCAGCGTTCTGTATTCCCTGCGGTTTATCCACGCGACCTTCTTCGGCCCGCCCCCGACCGAGTTGGATCGCACCCCGCACGAGCCTCCCGCCTGGATGCGTCGCCCCGTCGAGGTGCTGGTCGCGCTGTGCCTGGTCGTCGGCATCTTCCCGGCGGTTACGGTGGGGCCGTTCCTGAAGAGCGCCGCCGTTTCGGTGCTGGGCTTTGACCTGCCCTATTACAGCCTGGCCCTGTGGCACGGATTCAACCTGCCGCTGGTGCTGAGCCTTATCGCCCTCGCCGGCGGCGTGGGTCTCTATGTCGTCTTCGGCAAACGCATCAACGCCAACCCGCGCGGCGGACCGTGGGGCTGGAAGCGTCTGAACGGCGGCTGGTTGTTCGAGCGAACCATGACCGGCCTGTTCAAGGGCTCGGAGGCGATGGTTCGCCTGTTGGGGGCCACACGACAACAGCCACAGCTGCGGGCCATCGTCTTGGTCGCCCTGCTGGCGGGCGGGCTGGCGGCGATCGGCGCAGGATTGGTCATCCGCCCGATCATGCCGACATTCACCCTGTCCAACTGGGCCTTCGCCGGCCTTTGGCTGGTCGGCTCTGGCTGTGCAGTCGCGGCGGCATGGCAGGCGAAGTATCACCGACTGGCCGCCGTGGTTCTGATGGGCGGCGCAGGTCTGGCAAGTTGTCTGTCCTTCGTCTGGCTGTCGGCGCCGGATCTGGCCGTGACCCAGTTGCTGGTCGAGGTCGTGACCACGGTCCTGCTGCTGCTGGGCCTGCGCTGGCTGCCGAAACGGCTGGAGACCATTCGCCTGCCGCAGGCCATGGAGAAGCGGTCTCGCCGCCGGCGCCGTATCGACCTGATCATCGCCGCCGCCGTCGGCGCGTCCTTGGCGGCCATTTCCTACGCTGTCATGACGCGTCCATCGATCGAGGGGATTTCGCGCTTCTTCGTCGAACACGCCTACAAGGACGCGGGCGGGCGCAACATCGTCAACGTCATCCTAGTCGACTTTCGCGCCTTCGACACCTTCGGCGAGATCACGGTTCTGGGCATCGTCGGTCTGACGATCTTCGCCCTGCTGCGCCGCTTCCGTCCCGCCGACGACACCCTGTCCAATCCCAGCCAGCAGAGCGTGCAGGACGCCTCAGACCGCAATCATGAGACGCGATCGGAGGGCGACACGCTGAAGGAGACCATGCTGATCCCCCGCGTGGTGATGCGCTGGATCTTCCCCTTCATCATCCTGCTCGCCGTTCACCTGTTCCTGCGCGGGCACGACCTGCCAGGCGGCGGTTTCGCGGCGGGCGTGGCCCTGTCGATCGCCTTCATCCTGCAATATATGGCCTCGGGCGCCCGGTGGGTCGAAGAGCGGCTGGCCATCCGGCCCATCGTCTGGATCGGCGCGGGCCTGGTAATCGCCGCCCTCAGCGGGATCGGATCGTGGCTCTTCGGCTATCCCTTCCTGACCTCCTGGTTCCAGTATGCCGACCTGCCGATCCTGGGCCGCGTGCCCTTGGCCAGCGCCGTGCTGTTCGACTTGGGCGTGGTCGTTCTGGTTGTCGGCGCCACCGTCCTGACCCTCGTCGCCCTGGCGCATCAGTCGCTGCGCAAACCCAAGCAAAGAGACGCCGAAGAAGGAGAGCCGTCATGATGGAGCTGGTTCTCGCCCTCGCCATCGGCGTGCTGTCGGCCTCGGGTGTCTGGCTGCTGCTGCGCCCGCGTACCTTCCAGGTGATCATGGGGCTGTCGCTGCTGTCCTATGCAGTCAACATCTTCATCTTCGCCATGGGACGGCTGAGGTCGGGCGCGCCGCCCGTTCTGGCGGGCGAGGTTTCCGACCCCGCGCGCTATGCCGACCCGACGCCGCAGGCGCTGGTCCTGACCGCGATCGTCATCAGCTTCGCCCTGACGGCGCTGTTCCTGGTCGTCATTCTGGCGGCGCGCGGCATCACCGGCAGCGATCATGTCGATGGCAAGGAGCCGGACGCATGATCGACTGGAACGCCCATCTGATCATTGGCCCCATCGTCCTGCCGATGATCATCGCCTCAGCCATGCTGCTGCTGGACGAACGTCGCCGAACGCTGAAGGCGGCGCTCAGCTTGAGCGCTATGGCCGCCATTCTGGTCATGGCCCTGGTTCTACTGCACGAGAGCGCAAACGGCGCCGTGGGCGGCGGCGATACTGCGCGCGTCTATCGCCTGGGATCGTGGGCTGCGCCCTACGGCATTGTCCTGGTGGCCGACCGGCTGTCGACGATGATGGTTGCGCTGACCAGCGTTCTGGGCGGATGCGCCCTGATCTTCGCCCTGGCGCGATGGGACCGGGCAGGGCCGCGCTTCCACGCCCTGTTCCTGCTTCTGATCATGGGCGTGAACGGCGCCCTGCTGACCGGCGACCTGTTCAACCTGTTCGTCTTTTTCGAGATCATGCTGGCCGCCTCGTACGGACTGGCCCTGCATGGGTCGGGCGAGGCGCGTGTGCGCGCAGGCGTGATCTATATCGCCGTCAATCTGACCGCGTCCTTGCTGTTCCTGATCGGCGTCAGCCTGATCTACGGGGTGACCGGAACGCTGAACATGGCGGATGTTGCGACGCGGGTTGCGACCGTCTCAGCGGGTGACCTGGGACTGTTTCATATCGGAGCGGCGGTGCTGGGCACGGCCTTCCTGATCAAGTGCGCCATGTGGCCCTTGGGCTTCTGGCTGACGCCGACCTATTCGGCGGCCACCGCGCCGGCGGCGGCGGTCTTCGCCATCCTGTCCAAGGTCGGGGTCTATGTCGTCATCCGCCTCAGTTTGCTGCTGTTCGGCGCCGATGCGGGCGCCTCGGCCGGATTTGGCCTGACCTGGCTGTTCGTCGGCGGACTGGCGACCACAGCGTTCGGCACATTCGGCCTGATCGCCTCTCGCGATCTGTCGCGCGCCGCCGGGTTCGGCGTGATGATTTCTTCCGGCACCGTTCTGGCCAGCCTGGGCGTCGGCGATGCGGCGACCCTCAGCGGCGCACTCTTCTACCTGATCGGCTCCACCCTGGCCTGCGCAGCCCTGTTTCTGCTGGCCGAGATCCTCCAGCGAGGGCGTGAGGCCGATGTCAGCGAGGCGCGCGCTGTGTTCGATGACGAATATCGTGATCCGTTCGAGGACGAAGAGCGCAACGAGCCGGGCCTGGTCATTCCGGCGGCCGTCGCGGCCCTGGGCGGGGCCTTTCTGATCTGCACCCTGATGGTCGCCGGCCTGCCGCCCTTGGCCGGCTTCGTCGGAAAACTGTCGATGATCAGCGCCCTCGTCAGCGTTGGCGATGCGGCGGCCTGGACGCTGGTCGCTGTGCTTTCCGTGTCCAGCCTCGGCGCCTTGATCGGCTTGACGCGTCTCGGTGTCGGCGCGATCTGGACTCGCGAAGAGGACGCGCCGGCTTTCGTCGTGGGTGCGGCCGAGCTGACGGCGGTCGCAGCCCTGCTTGGCGCGTGCGTGTTCTTGGCCATCTTCGCTGGCTCCGCGTTGATCTACACCGACCACACGGCGGCCTGGCTGGCTGAACCGCAAGGCTACATCCACGCGGTGCTGGGCGGAGGCGGTCAATGAGACGGGTCCTTCCCTACCCCATCCTGTCGCTAGGCCTGTTCGTCGCCTCGATCCTGCTGAGCGCCTCGGTCGCGCCGCCGTCCCTGCCGCTCGCGGTGCTGCTGGCCCTTCTGGCGCCGATCATCATGCTGGCGTTGGGCGTGGATCGGGTGCGAGTGAAGTCGCCGACGGCGATAATGCGCCTCGCCATCGACGTCGTGGGCGACATCGTGCGCTCCAACTGGGCGGTGTCGCACATCATTCTGGGGCGGCGACGGCATGAGCGCACATCCGGCTTCATCCACATCCCGCTGGACCTGCGCGACCGATATGGTCTGGCGGTCCTGGCCATCATCATCACCTCGACGCCCGGCACCTTGTGGGTCGAGTACGAAGCCGCGACCGGCCGTCTGCTGCTGCACGTGCTGGATCTGGTGGATGAAGAGACCTGGGTGCGGCTGATCAAGGATCGCTACGAACGCCGGCTGATGGAGATTTTCGAATGACGGCGGCGGTGCTGAGCTGGGGCCTGGGTCTGGCCCAACTGATGCTGATCTGCGCCATGGGCCTGGCGGCATGGCGGATCATTCACGGTCCGCGCGCCCAGGATCGCGTCCTGGGCATGGACACCCTTTATCTGAACGGCATGCTGCTGGTGGTGGTGTTCGGCATCCGCACCAACAGCCAGCTCTATTTCGAGGCCGCGCTGGTGATCGGCATGTTGGGCTTCGCCGCCACCGTGGCCCTGGCCAAGTTCCTGATGCGCGGCGAGGTGATCGAATGATCGAGGCTGACGTTCCCGCATGGGCCGCCATTATCGTCGTCGCCCTAGCCGTCATCGGCTCGACCCTCTCCCTGCTGGGCGCGGTTGGGCTGGTTCGGCTGAAGACCTTCTATGAGCGCGTCCACGCCCCGACGCTTGGAGCCACGCTAGGCATGGCGCTGATCCTGCTGGCCTCAATCGTCTGGTTCACGACCGTCGAGCGGCGTTTCATGCCGCGCGAAATCCTGATCGGCCTGTTCCTGACGGTCACGACGCCGGTCACCCTGATCCTGTTGGCCCGCGCCGCCCTGTTTCGCGATCGCACCGAGGGCGCCAAAGAGACGCCGAGGAAGGGCTGATCGACCGGCAAAAAAGAAGCCCGGCGGGGGAGCCGGGCTGCAAACAGGTTCGGTGATGGTGTCCCTGAGGACGGCCCCATTCCTTAACCGAAATGGTTTCCAGATCGTTAAGCGCCTTCAGTCCGGCAGCCAGGTCGTCTGACGCCCAGATGGCTCGACCAGCCAAGTGATCCGCCAACCCGCCCCTGCCCGCTCGACGACGAAGCCGCCAGCCGCACCCATGCCCGGATAGTCGAAGCGCTTTCCATTCACCGTGATCGTCGCTGGACCCGATTGTCCGATGACCGCCCGCCAGCGGCCGCGCCCGATCGCCATCGGCGCCATATCTGCGCCGTTGATGCTGATCGACGGCGCCGCCCCATTCGTCCGGCCTGAAGCCATCAGCGTCGCACCGTCCGAATCCACCGCATCCAGCCCTTCGGCGCCATCAAGGCGAACCGTCGGCTGGCCTGCTGCAATCAGGGCGACGGGACCCGCCCCGCCCTGGATCACCACCAAGGTCTCGGGCGAGACGGCGGCGTCCTCGCCCACCTGCACCTCAGGCCTGAGACGCACATCGCCGCTCAGAGGCGGCAGTCGCAGTTCGAAACGCCCCGCGCCGTCCGCCGTCGTCGCCACGGCCGCAGCGTCCGGCGCACGCAGCACGACGCGCGCATTGGGCCCCGCCCCGCCGCGCAGCACCAGAACGCCGCCGTCGCGCATCACGCCATCAATCTGGGGCGGGCGAACCCAGGGCGAGGCCTCGTCGGCCCCAGTCGGCCCCGCCACGCCGCCCTGCTGATCGGAACAGGCTGCGGCAGCCAGGACCGCGACACACGCGACCATCATCCGACGTTTCATCCTGCGCCTCTACGATATAGGACTGGCGACCCAGCGACTTGAGCCCGTGTTAGCTTGAGCGCCGTCGGTTTGGCCATGGCCAGGCCGCTTATTCGTTTTCTTCGAGGCTCCATGTCCCTGCCCCCCGTTTCGTTCCTGCCGTTCGACGGCTCTTCCGTCTGCCTGTTCTGCGGCGCCTCCGAGACCGCCGACCCTTCCTATACCGAGGCGGCCTACGCGTTCGGCAAGGTGGCGGCTGAGGCCGGCTGGCGGCTGGTCTATGGCGGCGGCGGCGTGGGTCTGATGGGCGCCTCGGCGCGCGGCGCGCATGAGGCGGGCGGCCGGGTTGTCGGCATCATGCCGGCCTTCCTGCGCAGCCGCGAACGCCTGTTCGACGAGGTCGAAACGGTCGTCGTCACTTCGATGCACGAGCGTAAGCAACTGATGTACGACCAGTCCGACGCCTTCGTAGTGGCGCCCGGCGGCATCGGCACCCTGGAAGAGGTTGTGGAGCTGCTGTCCTGGAAGCGGCTGGACCTGCACCACAAGCCGGTCGTCTTCCTGAACCTGAACGGCTTCTGGAACGGCTTCTTCGACCTGATGAAACACAGCGTTGCAGAAGGAATGACGCCGCCGTCGTTCCTCGACGCCTGGACCGTCGCCGAAACCGTCGAGGAGGCGATGGCGCAGGTTCAGGCCGGCGGCGATGCGCCGCACTTGAAACATGATCATCGATAAGTGATCAACGCTCATAATCCGCTGCGCGCGTCTTGACAGTTTTTATGGAAAACTGACATGGGAGCGCAGCGGCATGACGCCGTTCTTCAATTCGGAGAGTTTTCAATGCGCGCTCTGCTGATCGCCGCCGCCCTGTTCGCCGCCGCCCCTGCGGTCGCCCAAGCCCCCGCCGCCACCAGCCTGACGCTGGCCGACGCCGCCAAGGCGCCCGCACGCGCCACCATCATCGACGGCGCTCGTTGGTCCTGCGAAGGCGCGACCTGCACCGCTGCAGGCGGCACGGAACAGCCCGCGACGCGGGCCTGCCGTCGCGTGGTTCAGAAGTTCGGTCCCGTGACTGCCTTCTCCTACAAGGGCGTCGTCCTGAGCGCAGACGAACTGGCTGTCTGCAACGCCTAGACTGCGTAAGGCGGCTTAGGCCGCCTCACCTCTCAGACGCCGCTGGATGGTTTCGCGACCGATCAGCGGCGCCATGGCCGCCATGTCCGGCCCGTGCTGCTGCCCCGTCAGCGCCAGACGCAGCGGCATGAACAGCGCCTTGCCCTTGGCGCCCGTCTCGGCCTTGACGGCCGAGGTCCACGCCGTCCAGGCGTTCTCGTCGATCACTTCCGGCAGCAGACGCAGCGCCGTTTCGATGAAGGCCGCATCGTCGATAACGGGTTGGATCGGACCACGGACGATCTGCGCCATGTCCACGACGTCGGCGAACTTTGTCAGATTGCCCCGCACCGTATTCCAGAAGGCTTCGCCGAGATCGGCGCCGAGAGCCTGAAATCGCGGCTGCGCCGTCGCATAGTCCATGACGTGCAGCGCCTGGGCGTTTAGCCGGTCCAGATCCGCCGTATCGTAACGCGCCGGCGAACGGCCCATCTTGGAGAAGGCGAAGCTCTGACCCAGAGCCTCGACCGAGGCGCCGACTTCCAGCGGGTCAGACGTCCCGATCCGGCCGAGGTGGCTGGTGATCGCGATCGGCTCATAGCCTTGGTCGCGCATATCGCTGATCGACAGCGATCCCAGACGCTTGGACAAGGCGGCGCCGTCGGCGCCGACCAGCAACGGCATGTGGGCGAACCCCGGAACCGTCGCGCCCAGCGCTTCGAAGATTTCGATCTGCGCGCCGGTGTTGGTGACGTGATCCTCGCCCCGGATGATGTGCGTGATGGCCATGTCGATGTCGTCGACCACCGACGGCAGGGTGTAGAGGAACAGGCCGTCCTCACGGATCAGCACCGGGTCCGACATCGAGGCGGTGTCCACCTCCGCATGACCGCGCGCCAGGTCTTCCCAAGCGACGCGCTTGCCGTCCAGTTTGAAGCGCCAATGGGGGCGACGCCCTTCGGCTTCGTAGGCGGCCTTCTGCTCTTCGGTCAGTTCCAGCGCCGCGCGGTCATAGATCGGCGGCAGGCCGCGCGACAGTTGCACCTTGCGCCGACGGTCCAGCTCGTCAGCGGTCTCATAGGCGGGATAAAGCCGCCCCGACGCCTTCAGCCTAGCGGCCGCTTCTTCATAGCGATCGAACCTCTTGGACTGATTATAGCGCTCGTCCCACGGCATCCCCAGCCAGATCAGGTCGTCTTCGATCCCCTGTTCGAACTCGGGCGTGGAGCGCGCCAAGTCGGTGTCGTCGATGCGCAGAACGAACGATCCGCCCTGCCCCTTGGCGAACATCCAATTCACCAAGGCGGTGCGGACATTGCCGACGTGCAGCTTACCCGTGGGCGACGGGGCGAAACGAACCTTGACGGACATGGATAGACGACCTCGAAAGCGAGGCGGCTAGGTCGCCCCGCAACCCGGCGAAGTCAAGGCGCGGAAGGCTTAAACCTCAGTCGTCACGATGAACGCGTTCGCGGCGTTCGTGGCGTTCCTGGGCTTCGACTGACAAGGTCGCCGTCGGACGGGCTTCCAGACGACCCAGGCTGATGGGTTCGCCCGTGTCCTCGCAGTAGCCGTAGGAGCCGTCCTCGATCCGGCGCAGCGCGTCGTCGATCTTGGAGATCAACTTGCGTTGACGGTCGCGGGTGCGCAACTCCAGCGCGCGATCCGATTCCGAAGACGCCCGGTCCACCAGATCGGGGTGGTTCTCGGTCTCGGCCTTCAGATTGACGACCGTGCCCTTGGACTCGCGAAGGATCTCATCCTTCCAGGCCAGCAGCTTCTTCTTGAAATAGGCTTGCTGCCGTTCGTTCATGAACGGCTCGCTGTCAGACGGCCGATACGGGCCGGTTTCGTCGGACACAACGGACGCCAAGGCGCTCATCGATCTCACGCTCTCTAACACGCCCCCCTGTGGCGTAGAGGGCCGTATAATCAGCCCGTCGAGTCGCGGCAACGCGGTTCTCGATTCCGTGATGAAAATAGGGCGACTAACCGCCCGACACTGGCAAAAGTCACTCACTGTCGAAGCTTAGCCGCCTGATGTCAGACGATTATTTCGTATCAGGGTCGGTTGCGGCGCATTTCCGCCTTCGCCAGTTCGACCGAGGCGCGCAGGTCGATCTGATCCAGCAGGGCGCCCAGGTCCTTGTCGTCGTCATCGGCGCGCTCCTCGCGCAGGCTCCGCGCCAATCGATCCAGAGCCCCCTCGTCGGCGTCGCCGTTCAGCAGGGCCAGCTTGATTTCATCAAGGCGATCCAGAAGACCGCTGCCGCGCCGGATCGCGCGACGTCGCTTTTCCAGCGGCCCCTCGACACCTTGTAGAGCCATCAGGGCCGAGACGTCAGAGACCCCGCCTGTCGCGGCGCTGGCAGTCGTTGCGGCGGGCGCGGACGGACCTGCGGCCTGCCCCAGCGAAAAGCCGCTGGCGGATCGCGTCGGACGTGTGCTGGCAGGCGTGCTGACGCCGTTGGGGCCGACAACCTTCATGTGCAGGTGCTCCGCGTCATGAAACCATGGATGACGGGCGGCGATGACTGTTTGGTTAACGCCCCGGCAAATCCTGCCGCTTCCTTGCCCGCCAAAGGCCGAGCAACATTGAATTCACGTCGCTAATTCTGCGGCACGATCTTCGCACGCACGGCTTCGTAACGTTGCGTGGACGCCTCACCGATGCAAAATCTGCTTGCCCGCCTGATCGCCTCCGTCGCCGCGACGCTCGTCGTCGCCGGCGGCGCGACCTCGGCGCTGGCCCAGTCGCAGTCGCGCATCAAGGACATCGCCGCCGTCGAGGGCGTGCGCGGCAACCAGTTGGTCGGCTACGGCATGGTCATGGGACTGAACGGCACGGGCGACAGCCTACGCAACTGCCCCTTCACCCGCCAATCGCTGGAAGGCATGACCGAGCGGCTGGGCGTCAACATTCGCGGGGCCAACGCCAACACCAAGAATATGGCCGCCGTCATGGTCACGGCCGACCTGCCAGCCTTCGCCACGCCCGGCTCGCGCATCGACGTGTCGGTGGCCTCGATGTGCGACGCCAAGAGCTTGCTGGGCGGTTCGCTGGTCGTCACCAGCCTGCAAGGCGCCGACGGTCAGGTTTATGCGGTGGCGCAAGGTTCTGTCCAGACCGGGGCCGTCTCGGCCTCGGGTGGATCGGGATCGTCGGTGACGCGCGGCGTGCCGACCGCGGGCCGCATCGCCTCGGGCGCCCTGGTCGAGCGCGAGACCGGCTTCCAGATGGCCAATATGAACGAGGTGCGCCTGAACCTGCGTAACCCCGACTTCACCACCGCCCAGCGCGTCGCCGCCGTCGTCAACGCCGCCTATCCAGGGTCGGCCCTGGCCGAGAACGGCACGGTCGTGTCCCTGCGCGCGCCCGGCGAACTGGGCATGGCGGGCTTTATCAGCCGGATCGAAAACCTGGCCGTCAGCGTCGATACACCCGCGAAGGTCATCATCGACGAGGTCAACGGCGTCATCGTCATGGGCGACGCCGTGCGTATCTCTCGCGTCGCCATCGCCCAGGGCAATCTGACCATTTCCGTAGACGAGCAGCCGCAGGTCAGTCAGCCGGCGCCCTTCAGCGGGGGCCAGACCGCCGTCGTCCCCTCGACCCAGGTGAACGTCGAAGAGGATCTGGGCACCCAGATGCGGCTGGTCGGCGGTGGGGCCAACCTGTCCACCCTGGTCAACGGCCTGAACGCCCTGGGCGTCAGCCCGCGTGACATGATCAGCATCCTGCAGGCCATCAAGGCCGCCGGCGCCCTGCAGGCCGACATCGAGGTGATGTGAGCATGACCGACCTGACCGTCTCCGCCGATCTGCTGCGCCCCGCCGCGGCCGCGCCCACGGCGGCTAACCGAGACAAGATCGCGGAAACCGCCAAGGCCTTCGAGGCCACCTTCATCTCGCAAATGCTGAAGCCGATGTTCGAAGGCCTGTCGACCGACGGCCTGTTCGGCGGCGGCCAGGGCGAGGCGACATGGCGCAGCTTCATGCTGGATGAAATGGCCAAGTCGATGGTGAAGGCGGGCGGCATCGGCCTGAGCAACACCGTCATGGCCGAAATGTTGAAAATGCAGGAGGGTCGGCCATGAGCGACACCGAACTGGCCCAGGCGCGGGTTCGTCAGTTGACGACCTTAACCTTGCGCCTCACCGAGCGACTGAAGGCCGAAACAACCGCTTTCGCCGATGGCCGTCCTCAGGATGTGGCGGCCGGTCTGTCGGAAACCCAGGAAATGGCCAATCTCTACCGTCGCGATTCCGCCCATGTGAAGGCCAATCCGGCGCTGCTGAGCGGCGCTCCGCTCGCAGATCGAAAGACCCTGATCGACGCCACGCGTGAGTTCGACGCGGCCGTGACGCGACACAGCCGCGCCGTCGACGCCGCGCGTCAGATTTCCGAGGGTCTGGTCCGCGCCATCGCAGCGGAGGTCACCGCCGCCCGCACCCCCGCCTCCGCCTATGCCGCCGACGGCCGCGCCTCGCTGTGCGACGGACGCGCTGTCGCCCTGAACCGAATGGCCTGAACCGGATACCCCTTCGCCGTTCGCCGATCACGGTTCGCGTCCTAAGGGTCATTGCCTATTTTTTAAGCGACTGTGTGCCAGCATGGCCTCATGACGCTGACCACCCGCCTCCTAGGCCTGGCCTTCGCTTCCGCCGACACGCTGGTGGAGGTGGATCCGAAGGGCGTGGTCTCCTTTGCGATCGGCGCGGGCGCCGTGGCCGGCGAAGACGCACGCGCGACCTGGACGGGCCGTCCGCTGCTCGATCTGCTGCACGACGGCGCCTCCACCCTGACCGCCCTGCAAGGCATGAAGGCCGGCGTGCGTATTCCGGCGACGTCGATCCTTGTGGCGGCCGGTCCCGACCGCGTGCGCCGCGCCTCGTTCCGCGCCTTCGTCCTGCCGCAGATGGCGCCAGCCGTCTCCTGCGCCATCTCCTACGAAGGCCCGGCCTTTGCGCTGGAGGATCTGGATACCCGCCCGCTTCTGGAACCGGAGGACTTCCTGGCCGACGCCGGGCGCGTGCTGGAGTCCAACCCCGATCTGGCCCTGGCCTTCCTCGACATTACCGGGTTGGAGAATGTCACCGGCGAAGCCGCCGACCGTCTGAACCGCCGCATCGAGGCCACGCTTCAGTCCGCCGCCGTCGAGGGGTCCAGCGCGTCGCAGGTCACCGGCGTCCGCTATGCGCTTCTCCGCCCCGCCAACGACCGTCGCGACATCGCCGCCGAAATCGTGGAGGCCGGTCGGGCCGAAGGCCTGTCGCTGGGTGCGGAGGCGTTCAGCTCGCCCGTGCCGCCCGGATCGGATTCCCTGTGCGTGCTGCGCGCCATGCGGTTCGCCATCGAAGGCTGCCTGAAGGGCGACGGCCTCGCCAATCCGCAGATCGCCTTCGCAGACTCCCTGAAGCGCACCTTCCGCGACGCCGAGACCTTCCGCAGTCTGGTCAAATCACGCGAGTTCCAGGTTCACTATCAGCCCATCGTCCATCTGGATTCCCGAGCCGTCCATCACTTTGAGGCCCTGACCCGATTCAGCGGCAACAGCGGTCCCGCCGAAGCCATTCGCATGGCCGAAGAGCTGGACATGATCGAGTCGTTCGACCTCGCCGTGGCGGAGAAGGTGCTGAAGCGGATGCGCCAGCCCGGCGCCGGCCTGCTGAAGATGGCGATCAATGTCTCGGGCGCCTCGCTGGGCGACGACACCTATGTCGAGCAGTTGCTGCGCATGACCGCTGGCGCGCCCGAAGAACGTCGTCGCCTGATGGTCGAGGTGACCGAAACCTCAGCCGTCGCAGACATCGAAGCCGCCGACCGTCGCTTGGCTGCGCTGCGCGAAGCCGGCATCAAGGTCTGCATCGACGATTTCGGCGCGGGAGCCGCCGCCTTCGACTATCTGCGCAAACTGTCGGTGGACTCGGTCAAGATCGACGGGGCCATCGTGCGCGATATCCAGACAGATCAACGCTCCAAGGCCATGCTGCACAGCATCGTCGAACTGTGCCGCTCGATGAGGCTGGAAACCATCGCCGAGATGATCGAAACCGACGGCGTCGCCGCTGAGCTAAAGGCGGCGGGCGTCGAATACGGCCAAGGCTGGCTGTTCGGCCGCGCCGAAGCCGAGCCGCGCACCCAATTGTCCAGCCCGTCAATGGTCCGTCGCAAGGGCGCCGTCGAGGCTTGGGGCTGAACGACCTCAGAGCTTGACCGTGCGCGTGATCTTCAACGCCGCCAGGAAATCCACGTCGTGGCTCACCACGATCAACGCGCCATCATAGGCGTTCAGCGCCTTTTCGACCGCCGCGATGGCGTCAAGGTCGAGGTGGTTCGTGGGCTCGTCCAGCACCAGCAACTGCTGCGGCGTCGCGCCTGTCATGACGCCAGCCAGACCCGCCCTCAGCCGCTCGCCGCCTGACAGCTCGCAGACCCGGCGCTGCGCCGCCGTATTGCGAAACAGGAACCGCGCCAGCGCCGCTTGGGCGTCATTGACCGAGCCTTCCGGGTTCAATCGCCGCCACATCTCCACCAGCGTTTCGTCCGGGCTCAGGATCTTGACCTCCTGATCCAGCAGCACGGCACGCACAGGCTGCTCGACGCGCCCTGTCGTCGGTTGCAGATCGCCGGTGATCAGCCGCAACAGGGTCGTCTTGCCCGCGCCGTTCGGTCCCGTGATCGCGACCCGCTCCGGCCCAACCAGCTTCAGATCGAACGGCCCGACGATCGTCCGCCCCTCGGGTGTCGTCCAGCCGGCCTGGTCCATCGTCAGCACCGTCCGTCCCGTTGGCAGGCCGGTCGTCGGCATCGGGATCGCCAGCGTCCGCGTTCGCTCTACGCGCGCCTGTGCTGAGGCCAAGGCGTCCTGCGCGGCCGCGGCCTGACGTTCGGCCAGCAATCGGCTGCGGCCGCCCGTGTTTTCGGCGCGCTCGGCCCGTGCGCCGAGCAGGATTTTCGGCATGTCGCCCTTGGCGGCCTTGCGACGACCGGCGGCGTCGCGGCGCGACTGGGCCTCCGCGCGCTGCTGACCCTCGGCGCCGACACGCGTGAGTTCGCGTTGGGCTTCGGCCAGATCCCGCGTCGCCGCCTCGCGCTCCAGCGTCTTTCGCTCGACATAGGCATCATAGCCGCCGCCGTAGCTGGCGACGCCCAGGCTCGACACCTCAAGGATGCGGTCCATGCGGCGCAACAGGTTGCGATCATGGCTGACCACCACGACCCCGCCATCCCAACGCTCGATGACATCGGCGATCAGCGCCTGCGCTTGAGCATCCAGATGATTGGTCGGCTCATCCAGCAGGATCAGATCGGGCTGGGCCAGCCTCAAACCCGCCAGCCGCAACCGCGTCTGCTCGCCCCCGCTGAGACCAGACGTCAGGCGATCGTAGTCCAAATCCGCCAACCCGACGTCGCGCAAGGCCTCGTCCAGACGCTTCTCCAGCGTCCAGTCGGCTTCGACCAAATCGTCGGCCGTTCCCTCTCCCGCCAAAACCCGCGCCAAAACCGCCAGAGCCGCTCCAACGCCCAGGGTTTGAGCGACGGTCTCATCAGGCATTGGCTCATAGCGCTGAGCCAGGACGCCGATCGTTCCGGCTCGCGCGACAGCCCCTCCAGCCGGCGCGACTTCGCCCGAGATCAGGCGAAGCAGCGTACTCTTTCCCGCGCCATTGCGACCGACGATGCCCGTGCGCTCAGGCCCGAACGTCAGGCTTATATTGTCGAAAAGGGTGGCGCCGTCCGGCGTCCTAGCGGCGACCTTGTCGAGTGTCGCGAGTGCGGACGGGGACGCGTTTCGGCTTGGGCTGATTGGCATTGAGGATCACGAGCAGCATGGCGGACAGGGCGGAACCGGTGGCCAATGCGATGATCATGATCGTCAAACCTTCTGCAAAACGCGTCAGAACAGGGAGGATGGGTCGTAATCCCGCAATGCGCAAGTCTGGCGTCGAACACGGCCGCGTGAGAAGCTTGGCTGTCAGGAAACATCCATGAAGCTTCTCATCGCACTCGTCCTCGTCTCCGCCCTCGCTTGCGCCGCTTGCCCACCGCGCCGAATGCGCCGCCTAGACTTGCGAACTACAGCGCCGTTCCGACCCAGGCGCCGACGCCCAACGCGCGGCTCTATGCCGCCTGCCTGGAGCAGGCCGCCGCAGCCGACGCCTATCGCCGTGCGGACAATGGGGACGGCGCGGAATATATCCTGTTCACCTGCACGGGTGCGCCGGCCGCCGCCCTCGCCAAGGCCTTGATCCCTTGGAGCGAGAAGATCGGATCGACATTCCAGCGTGACGGCCGCACGTTCCGCTCGACCGCAAAGGTCGAGGCCGACCTGTTCGGCGTCGATTATTGCTCGACCGACGCGACGGGCGGCGACGCCGTCTGCACCCTGTCCTTCAACGCCGGCGACTTCCTCGACCAATAGGATGGCGGCGGCTAGACCAGCTCTCATGCAAACCCGTTTCCGCATCGAAGACCCTGCCGGCGCCGCCGCGCGGCGCGAGGCCGCCGTCCAGCGCCTGCGGGACGAGACAGGCATAGACGAAGCCATGATCGATGCCTTGGTCGAAGGCTTCTACGCCCGCGTCCGCGACGACGCCCTGATCGGCCCGATCTTCGCGGACCGGATCACAGACTGGGCGCCGCATCTGGCGCAGATGAAGCTGTTCTGGTCGTCGGTCGCCCTGTCCACCGGCGTCTATCAGGGCCGCCCGATGCCCAAACACCTGCCCCTACCCATTGATGCGCGGCATTTCGATCGCTGGCTGGAGTTGTTCGTCGAAACCGCGCGTACGCTGTGCCCGCCCATCGCCGCCGACCACTTCATTGAACGCGCCCGCCGCATCGCCGAAAGCCTTGAACTGGGTGTCGCAAACGCCAGCGGCGTGCTTCTGGCCAAGGGCGAGCGTTTCGTGCGGCCCACGCAGGCGTGGACGCCGGATTGATGCGCCACCCGCGATGTTCCTACATTGTTCTTGCTTCAATCCCGCAATTCGTCCCCATATAGCGATGTCGCGCCGGACCCGCCGGCCCTCCTCCGCGTTCTCCGGACAGCATGACCGAAAAGCACAACTTCATCCGCGTTCGCGGCGCCCGCGAGCATAACCTCAAGGGCGTGGATCTCGACATTCCACGTGAGCAGCTGGTGGTGATGACCGGCCTGTCGGGGTCGGGCAAATCCTCGCTGGCGTTCGACACCATCTACGCCGAGGGCCAGCGGCGCTATGTCGAAAGCCTGTCGGCCTACGCCCGCCAGTTTCTGGAGCTGATGGGCAAGCCGGACGTGGATTTGATAGAAGGCCTGTCCCCGGCCATCTCCATCGAACAGAAGACCACCTCCAAGAACCCTCGCTCGACCGTCGGCACGGTCACGGAAATCCACGACTATATGCGTCTGCTGTGGGCGCGGGTCGGCGTGCCCTATTCGCCGGCGACCGGTCTGCCCATTGAGAGCCAGACCGTCAGCCAGATGGTCGACAAGCTGGTCGCCCTGCCCGACGGTGAGCGCATTCTGCTGCTCGCCCCCGTCGTTCGCGGCCGCAAGGGCGAGTACAAGAAGGAAATCGCCGAGTGGCAGCGTCAGGGCTTCCAGCGGCTGAAGATCGACGGCCAGTTCTATCCGATCGACGAAGCGCCCGCCCTGGACAAGAAGTTCAAGCACGACATCGACATCGTCGTGGACCGGATCGTCACCAAACCGGATCAGGAAGCGCGCTACGCCGACAGCCTGCAGACGGCGCTGGGTCTGGCCGACGGCATCGCCAACGCGGAATGGGCCTCGACGGCGGAAGGCGAGACCGCGCCGCGGTCCATCCTGTTTTCCGAACGGTTCGCCTGCCCGGTGTCGGGCTTCACGATCAGCGAGATCGAGCCGCGGCTTTTCTCGTTCAACAACCCCTTCGGCGCCTGCCCGGTCTGCGACGGACTGGGGGTCAAGCTGGCGTTTGACGCCGATCTGGTGATCCCGGACCGCGACAAGACCCTGCACAAGGGCGCCGTGGCGCCATGGGCGCGTGGGCCGTCGCCGCTCTACACCCAGACTCTGCAGTCGCTCAGCCTCCACTACGGCTTCTCGATGGACAAGCCGTGGCGCGACCTGCCCGCCCAGGCGCACAAGGCGATCCTGCACGGCACGGGGTCCGAGAAGATCAAGTTCGTCTATGACGACAACGCCCGCAAATACGAGGTCTCCAAGCCGTTCGAGGGCGTGCTTCCGAACCTGGAACGCCGCTGGCGCGAGACCGACAGCGCCTGGGTGCGTGAGGAACTGGCTCGCTATCAGTCCGAGACGCCATGCGACGCCTGCCACGGCAAGCGGCTGAAGCCCGAGGCCCTGGCGGTCAAGGTTGGCGGCGAGGACATCGCCGACATCTCCACCCTGTCCATCTCCAAGGCCTATCTGTGGTTCTCGACGCTGGAAGAGAACCTGACCGACAAGCAGATGGAGATCGCCCGGCGAATCCTGAAAGAGATTTGCGACCGGCTGCGATTCCTGAACAACGTCGGCCTGGATTATCTGAACCTGTCGCGATCCTCAGGCACCCTGTCGGGCGGCGAGAGCCAGCGCATCCGTCTGGCGTCGCAGATCGGCTCGGGCCTGACCGGCGTTCTTTATGTGCTGGACGAGCCGTCCATCGGCCTGCACCAGCGCGACAACACCCGTTTGCTGGAAAGCCTGAAGGGTCTGCGCGACCTCGGCAACTCGGTCCTTGTGGTCGAGCATGACGAAGAAGCCATCCTGACCGCAGACTATGTCATCGACATGGGCCCGGCCGCCGGAGTTCACGGGGGTCAGGTCTGCGCCGAGGGCACGCCGGCCCAGGTCATGGCCAACCCCAAGTCCCTGACCGGCAAATACCTGACTGGCGAGCGCGAGATCGAAATCCCCGCCGAGGGGCGCCGTCCCATCAACCGCAAGCGTATGCTGAAGATCAGCGGCGCCAGCGGCAACAATCTGAAGAGCGTCACGGGCGAAATCCCGGTCGGCGTCTTCACCTGCATCACCGGCGTCTCTGGCGGCGGCAAGTCCACCTTCACCATCGAGACCCTGTACAAGGCCGCCGCGCGTCGCCTGAACAATGCATCGGAGGCCCCTGCCCCCTTCGACCGGATCGAAGGCCTGGAGCATTTCGACAAGGTCATCGACATCGACCAGTCGCCCATCGGCCGCACCCCGCGCTCGAACCCCGCGACCTACACCGGGGCCTTCGGCCCCATCCGCGACTGGTACGCCGGCCTGCCGGAATCCAAGGCGCGCGGCTACGGCCCCGGCCGGTTCAGCTTCAACGTCAAGGGCGGGCGCTGCGAGGCCTGCCAGGGCGACGGCGTCATCAAGATCGAGATGCACTTCCTGCCGGACGTCTATGTCACTTGCGACGTCTGCAAGGGCAAACGCTACAACCGCGAGACGCTGGAGATCGTGTTCAAGGGCAAGTCCATTTCGGACGTGCTGGACATGACGGTCGAGGAGGCCGCCAGCTTCTTCAAGGCCGTGCCGCCCATCCGCGACAAGATGCTGACGCTGGAACGCGTGGGCCTGGGTTACGTCAAGGTAGGCCAGCCGGCGACCACTCTGTCGGGCGGCGAGGCCCAGCGGGTCAAACTGTCCAAGGAGCTGTCCAAGCGCGCCACCGGCCGCACCCTGTACATCCTCGATGAGCCGACGACCGGCCTGCACTTCGAGGATACGCGCAAGCTGCTCGAGGTGCTGCAGGAACTGGTCGAGGCCGGAAACACCATTGTGGTGATCGAACACAATCTCGATGTCATCAAGGTCGCCGACTATCTGCTCGACTTCGGTCCGGAGGGCGGCGACGGCGGTGGCGAGATCGTCGCGGTCGGCACACCCGAGCAGGTCGCGGACAACAAGGCCAGCTGGACCGGCAAATACCTCAAGGAGGTGCTGGATCGGCACGAGGACCGCCGCAAGGCGCGCGTGGCGGCCTTGGGCGGGTCTGTCGATGCTCAGGCAAAGAAGAAAAGGGTGAAGGCGTCGGCCTAATCGTTAGGAAAAGACGTCGGTCGATTGACCCCCTCGAAGTCCATTCCAGGCCGCTGCGAACGGGGCATACAGGACCGCGAGTTGCAGCGCGGCGAGGAAGGCGTTGACGATCGACGACACCAGGATCGCAGGCCAGGCCTGCATCAGGATCTGACCCAGTCCCTCGCCGTCGAAGCGCGCCAGCGTCTGGATGCCGCCGGTGGCGAGATCTGCCGCTGCGCCGATGATCATGCCCAGGATGCTGACGATCAGGGACATGATGATGGCGATCACGGCCATGCCCAGCAGCGACCAGAAATGTCCCTTGGTGGCGGCGAACGATTCCACAATGGTGATCTTGCGGCGATCGATCGTCATCGGCACCGCAAGGCTGAACTTGATCGCCAGCCAGACGATCAGGGCGAAGACGGCGAAGATCAGCAGCACGCCGACCAAGATCAGCAGCGCCTGACCCGACGCCGCGCCGAAACCGATGGCCGCGCCGACCACCATCATGCCGACGCCCGACGCCAGACCGACAGCCAGGCTGACGATCAGACTGACCGCCAGAACACGGACCTCATCCATGCCGAGCCGCAGATAGCCCCACGACGACTCGTTCGGCCGCAAGACCGAGCGCGCCACCGCCGCGCTCAGCACCGCGCCGACCAGCAGGCCGATGGGCGCGGCCCAGATCAGGGCTCCGGCGTAAGTCTGACCCAGGGCCTGAAATTCCGCCATCGACGGGTTGGCCGACTGTTCCAGCGCTTCACCCGCCGCCATCAGGCTGGCCCACTTGTCGGCGCCCAGGCCGAACATGGCGACATAGACGGCCAGATAGACCAGGCCCCAGGCGACCGCGACGATCGGATGCCGACGAACGACTCGGAAGCCTTCGAAGGCCGCGTCGGTGGCGGAAAAACTCATGACAACTCCGGGAGCAGATTCGCAGCGCACCCTAGCGCATCCGCAAGCCTACGTCCCGCACCGCCGCCGTTACGGCATTATGCGTTCGATCGCCTCAGTTCGCGGAGGCGATCGTCCAGTCCGCGATCTGGGTGTTGATGTCGCGGGTCGCCGTGTCGAAGGCTGCGACGATGGCGGATACGCGATTGTCGCCGGCGGGCTGGGTCACGGTGAAGACCCGCTCGACCGAGCGCCCTTCCTCGGGACGAATGGTGCCGCCGCCCGCGCGCCGTTCCGGGGTGGAGCGCAGCTGCGCCCGCGCGGTCACGACCACATCCGGCACGGCGCCCGGCGCGGCGTAACGCGCCTCGAACGTCGTGACCGTGACTTGCAGGATCAGCGGCGGCGTTCCCGGTTCGCGACGACCCAGTACGCGAATGCGATCGGCTCGATTGGCGAAGGCCGCCTTCAGACTGTCGTCGAACAGGGTCGAGGCCGGCGACACCCAGCGTGCGCCGCCGATATAGGCCGTCTCCAGACCCGTGACGCCCAGGATTTTGTCGTCGCCGGTCGCCTGCGGGAACTCGATGCGGCGGATCGAGACCGTGAGAGGCGCAGGCGTGTCGCCCACCGCCGACGGCGCGACCATCGGCAGGCCGAACCGATAGTTCTGCACCGGGTCCGGCGACGACAGCAGGGCGCATCCGCTCAGCGCGGTCAGGACAGCGGCGGACGCCGCCAGTCGAAGGACAGGACGAAGGATCACGGCTGCACCTCCAGCTCTTTGGATTTCGGACGACCGATAAAGTCGCGCGGACTGGCGCGGACATCGTCGATCAGGGATTGCAGAGACCGGGTGGCGTCCTGCAGTTCTTCGATCGTGCCGGTCAGTTGCGGCAGGCTGGTCGTCGCAAAGTCACCCAAAGGACGCTCCAGACCCGTGATCGAACGGTTGGCCGAGGCGATCGCCGTGCGGGCCTCCGCCGTCGCCGAGTTGATATTGGCGATGGCTTGGCGACCGTCCGTATTGATGATCTGACGCGTGTCGACGGCCAGGGCCTGATATTCCTTCACCGCCGCGTTGGCGTTGGTCACGGCCTCTTCCAGTTGCTGGAAGATGGCCTTGCGGGCTTCCAGTTCGGTCGTCAGGGCCTCGACGTTCTTCACGCTGGTGGAGAAGCTGCGGATATTGTCGTCGGACATGACGCGGTTGATCCGGTTCAGCGCATCCACGGTCTGGGCCAGCACCGTGCCCGAACCACTCAGCAGTTCGGCGATCGGCGACGGCTGGCTTTGCAGCACAGGCACGACATTGTCCGGATACTGCTCTTTCAACAGGGCGCTGTTGGGCGAGCCGGCGGTGATCTGGATGTAGTTCAAGCCGGTGATGCCTTGCGGTTGCAGCTGAGCGTGCGAGGTCACGCGCACCGGCGTCGTGCCGTCCACGCGGACACGGGCGATGACCTGATCGTCGCGCTTGGTGTCGATGTTCAGGTCGGTGACCTGGCCGACGCGGATGCCGTTGAAATGCACCTCGCCGCCTTTGGACAGGCCGTTCACCGGCCCATAAAAGACGATGTCGTACATGTCGTAGTCGCTGTTGAACTGCAGCCGGGCCAGCCAGATTGTGAACACCGCCAAGGCCGCCAGAAGGGCGACGGTGGCGATGCCGACGGCGGCGTAATGTGCGTCTCTTTCCATGATCCGCTCTCCTCAGGCGGCAGACTTGGTGGCTGCGCGTCCGCGCGGCCCCAGGAAATATTCTTTGATCCACGGATGGTCGGAGCCTTCCAGCTCCTGCACCGTGGCCTTTTCCACGACCCGCTTGTCCGCCAGCACCGCCACCTTGTCACAGATGGCGTAGAGCGTATCGAGGTCGTGGGTGATCATGAAGACGGACAGACCGAGGTCGTCCGCCAGTTGCCGGATCAGATCGTCGAAGGCGGCCGCGCCGATGGGATCCAGGCCCGCCGTCGGCTCATCAAGAAACACCAGCTCGGGGTCCAGCGCCAGCGCACGCGCAAGGCCGGCCCGCTTCTTCATGCCGCCCGACAGTTCCGCCGGCTTAAGATGGTGGTGCTCGGGCTTCAGACCGACCATGGCGATCTTGAGCTCGGCCAGCTCATAGATGACCGATTTCGGCAGTTTGGTGTGTTCGACAAGGGGCGAAGCCACGTTCTCCAGCACGCTCAGCGACGAGAACAGCGCGCCCTGCTGGAACAGGATGCCGGTGCGCTTCTCGATGTCGGCCGCCTCCGCCTTGGTCAGGTTCGCCCGGTCGTAGCCCAGCACCTTCACCGACCCGCCTTCCGGCTCCTTCAAGCCGATGATGGTGTTCAGCAGCACGGTCTTGCCCGCCCCCGATCCGCCGACGACGCCCAGGACTTCGCCGCGCACCAGGTCGAGGTCGAGGTTTTCGTGGATGGTGCGCTCGCCGAACTGGCTCAGCAGGCCGCGCACCTCGATCAGGTTTTCTGGCGCTTCGGTCATATGTTCAGCTCCAGGAAGACCAGGGCGAACACGGCGTCCAGGAAGATGATGGCGAAGATGGCTTGCACCACGGCGGCCGTCACGCGGCGGCCCAGGCTTTCGACATCACCGGCGACGGCCATGCCCTGACGGCAACCGATGGCGGCGATCACTAGGGCGAAGACCGGCGCCTTCACCAGACCCACCATCAGATGCTGGGCCATGGTGCCGTCCTCGACAAGACGCTGGAAGAAGAAGGACGGACCGAGATTGAGCGAGCTCCAGCAAACGACCAGACCGCCGATAAGACCGCCGATCATGCCCATGAAGGTCAGCAGCGGCAGCATGATCACCAGCGAAGCGACCCTTGGGATCACTAGCGCCTGGAACGGATTGACGCCCATGACCTGCATGGCGTCGACCTCCTGGTTCATCCGCATCGACCCGATCTCGGCCGCAAAGGCCGAGGCCGAACGTCCCGCCAGAAGGACCGAGGCGATGACCACGGCGAACTCGCGGAACATGGCGACACCGATCAGCTGAACCGCGAACACCTGGGCGCCGAAGTCGGTCAGCAGGTCCACGCCGATGAAGGCGATCACGGCCCCGATGAAGAAGTTGGTGATCATGACGATCGGAATGGCGTCCAGCCCGGCGCGTTCGGCCTGACTGACCCAGGCTGGCCAGCGAATGCCGCCGGGACGTTTGGCGGCTTCCACGACGGCGGCCATCAGTCGGCCGAGGAACGCCAGCGACAACATGGCCTCGCCGCCGAAATCGTACACGCCTCGCCCGATCTTGGCGAAGGTGCGAACGAAGGCGCTGGGGCGTTTCGGCGCCGGGGCGCTCTGCCGCTCCAGCAGTTCGATCATGTGATAGATACGGCCGGCCTCGGGTCGATCCTTCCACTGGCTCTTGGACAGGCGGCCGCTTGAGGCCTGCACCAGGGCCAGCGCGCCTGCGGTATCGAAGCGACCGAGATCGGACGTGTCGATGCTGGCGATTTCGCGGCCTTCCAGATCGCGGCTCAGCTCCGTCGGCAGACGACCCAGCGCCGTGGTCGTCCAGTCGCCGGTCAGGCGCAGACGGGCCTCCCCATCACGATCGACAATTTCGTATGCGGCCTGGTTCATCGGGCCTCTGATGACCGGTCTGACATCGCGATTTTTCCCTGACCCTCTGAACAGACAGCCGAAATCCCTGCCGCGCTAATGGTCAAGCCGGCATTCGATGTCAACGCGCGATGACATTCGCGCGGATGTTTGTCGATCGACCGTGTCGAGATCGCCTCCCCCGATGAAACGTCCAACGGTCACGCTGGCGCTGATGCCAAACGCGGCCGAACGGGATTCGTTCTCGCGTCACCTCATACGACGTTGCACGGCCGCCAGATCCTCAATGAACAACCGTCTCGCCTCGGACTTCGCGGCCTCGTCCGGCAGACGCAACAAATACGAGGGGTGGACCGTCAGCACGCCGGTCGATCCATCGCTTAGGTCGATCGGCGCGCCGCGGTCCTGCATCACGGCCGGCTTTCGACCCAGCAACGCCAGACCCGCCGTCGCCCCAAGGGCCAGCACGACTTGCGGCTTGATCAGCCTTCGCTCCGAGTCCAGCCACCAGCGGCAGGCCTGAACCTCGCCCGTGTTCGGCGTCTTGTGCAGGCGACGCTTGCCGCGCGGCTCGTGTTTGAAGTGTTTGACCGCGTTGGTGACATAGACGTCGGATCGATCAATGCCGGCCTCGGCAAGGGCTGCGTTCAGCACCTGTCCCGCCGGCCCGACAAAGGCGCGGCCTGCCAAATCCTCCTGATCGCCCGGCTGCTCGCCGACGATCATCAGACGCGCCGACTTCGGCCCCTCCCCGCACACGCCTTGCGTCGCGTCGCGGTAAAGCGGGCAACGGCGACACGCCTGAACGCCGACCGCGACATCGTCGAGGTTTTCGGGCACGGCCTCGGCGTCGGGACGGGCCAAATGGAGGTCTGGCGCGACGGCGCGCGCGAAACGCGGATTGGGCTGAGGCGACGGCGTAGCGACCATGGTTTCGGTTCGAACCGACGACGCCGCGACCAGTTCCGGGATCAGGACGGCTTCCGGCAGGTTCTTCCAGTAGGACTTGGCCATCTCCCCCTGCATCGTCTTCACCTTCAGCCGCGCAGGATTGAATGTCGAGGCGTAGTAGGTCTTCCAGAAATCCTCGATCTCGTCTTCGGCCGGCGCCATGTCGCGGGTCGCCGGCGGCCCGAACCGCAGGGTTTCGCCATCCCAGAAGGCCGAACCATCCGGTGTCAGGATCGACCAGCGCATGGTCGTGAACCGCCGTTGGAAAAACGGCGCGGTCTTTTCCAGAACCCGATGCGGCGGCTCGAACCACGCCACCCAGGCCTCGCCCAGATCGTCATGCACCTGGCGAAAGCGAACGAAGGCCTTCATCTTGTGCGAGGCGCGGCTGACGTTCTTGACCCGCTCCAGCGCGTCGGCGACGTCCCGGTCCGAAATGACCTTGATCAGGTCCGGCTCATCCTTCAGTCGCCACAGCAGCCGATACATCAGATCGAAACGGTCGGCGGATCGATGCAGGATCAGGTCCCGGGCCAGGTCCACGAACTCTTTCGGCACGTTGAAAACTCTGCGGTCATCCGGCGTCGGCGACGCCTCTTCGGCAATCGGCTGATCGAACAGCCCGCCCTGTTCCACCGCCCCCGCCACGACGAACCGCGCCGCTGCGGGCTCCACACCCGCCAATCGAAACGCGCGCGCCGCCTTCCGCCAGCCGTCGAAGTCGGTCTCACCGTCCAGCGTCGCCACCGCCATCAGAACAGGCTCAACTGCTCGGGCGTGCGGCTGATCACGCGCGCCTTCAGGTCCGCCGCATCCGTCAGCCCGCCTGGCGTCCAGTCCAGCGCCGTGATGAAGGGCCGAATCTTGGCCACCGATCGCGTCAGCCGTCCGACATCCTCCAGCCGAAGGGTCCGATAGCGGCGCACCGAAACGATCCTGTCCACCGTCTTCACGCCCAGCCCCGGCACACGCAGCAGCATCTCGCGCGGCGCACGATTCACATCGACGGGAAACTGCTCGCGCTTGTTCAGCGCCCAGGCCAGTTTGGGGTCGACCGCCAGATCGAGCATGCCGTTCGATGCCCCCTCGCCGATCTCCGGCGCGGAGAAGCCATAGAACCGCATCAGCCAATCGGCCTGATACAGCCGATGTTCGCGCATCAACGGCGGCTTAGACAGCGGCAGGATCGAACTCGAATCCGGGATCGGGCTGAACGCCGAATAGTAGACGCGGCGCAGGCCGTAACCACCGTAGAGCGAGGCGCTACGATCCAGGATTTCCGTATCCGGCGCGCCGTCGGCGCCGATGATCAACTGCGTGCTCTGGCCGCCCGGCGCGAACTTCGGCGGTTTGATCTTTTCACGTTTGGCCGGCTTCGCCGCCTCGACGCCCAAGCGCACCTGGCTCATCGCCTTCTTGATGACCCCGACGTCCTTTTGCGGCGCCAGTCGCGCCAGCGCCTCGTCGCGCGGAAGTTCGATATTGGCCGACAGGCGGTCGGCATACAGCCCCGCCATCTCCACAAGCTTCGGATCCGCCTCCGGGATCAGCTTCAGATGAATATAGCCCCGGAAATCATGGACTTCCCGCAGCGTCTTGGCCACCAGAACCAGCTGCTCCATCGTATAGTCGCCGGATCGAATGATGCCCGACGACAGAAACAGGCCCTCGATATAGTTGCGCTTGTAGAAGTTGAGCGTCAGGTCGACCACCTCGTCGACATCGAAGCGCGCGCGCTCCACATTCGACGAGACGCGATTGATGCAATAGGCGCAATCGTAGATGCAGAAGTTGGTCAGCAGGATTTTGAGCAGACTGATGCACCGCCCGTCCGGCGTATAGGCGTGGCAGATGCCCATGCCCTCGGTCGAGCCGATCCCCTTGCCGCCGACAGAGTTTCGTTTCGACGTTCCGGACGACGAACACGAGGCGTCATACTTGGCGGCGTCAGCCAGAACGGAAAGTTTTCGACGCAGATCGAGACGGGCCATCGTTCATGATACGTTCCATAACGATGTTTGGTCCAGCGTTGCCGTGTTCTTTTTTGAAACGACGACTTAACGCAGCAGATTGAGCAGCGACGTGCTTCTTAGCGAGTTGATGATCTGCGCCGATGCCTCGATCGCCACCTGCGCCATCTGCAGGTCGGTGATCGCCCGCGCCGGATCATAGCCAGACTTGTCCTGCATCATCTTTTGCAGAGCGATCTTTTGATTTTCCTGGGCATCCAGCGCCGTCTCGACATGGTTCTGGATCAGGCCATTCTTGGCCGTCTGGTTGGTCAGGCCCGCATTCGCCTTATCCAGTTCGCCCATCTGCGCCTTCAAAAAGGCCGTGACGTTGGCGTCCGGCTGTCCCGTCAGCGTGCCTGCGCCGGCCGGCGTATAGGTTACGCCGCCGACCGTCACCGCAGTGCCGTTCTGAAAGGCCTGAATGTTGCGGAACACCTCTGTCAGCGGCCCGCCGATCTCGCTGGCCAGAAACCCGGTCTCGACCGTGGTCTTCTCGTCGATGCGCGACTTCTGCTTCAAGGTGTCGTTGGCGAAGGTCGCGGCGGTGGACGGCGCGGCCGTCAAATCGGCCATGGTCGCGGCCGTGGCGGGAGCGATGTCGCTCTGGCCGCCCGCAAACAGATACGAGCCCTGGTGTTCCGCATTCAGTCCACCCTGCACCGTCTGATAGTTCAGACCGAGTTCGACCATCAGATTGTCAATCCGTCCGGCCGCCAGGCTGTTTGCGATGGCCTCGCGCGCCGCATTGCCGCCTTCGTAGATGCGGCTCATGGCCAGATCCTGGGCGCTCAGCCGCGCCTTCACGGCCTCGCCGGTGGAGATGAAGCCCTCCAGTCGCGCCTGTGTCGATGTCAGGCTGGTCAGCTGTTCGGCGCCTCGGCCATAGCCGGACATGTCGGTGGCGATCTTCTCGCTATCGATCCGCTCCTGCGCCTGCTGCGCGCGGCCCTGCGCGTTCATCAGGCTGAGCAAGGCCGATTGGTAGTTCCCGTGGGTCGCGACGCGCGTCATTGCAGGATTCCGATCAGTACGTCGTACATGTCCTTGCTCGCCTGGATCAGGCGCGCAGAGGCGTTATAGGCTTGCTGGAAGGTGGTCATATTGACCAGTTCCTCGTCCATGTTCACGCCTTCGGCCGAGGTGCGGCGGCTGTCCGCCTCCTTGGCCAGGGCGCTTGCCGTTTCGCTGCGGGTCTTGGCGGCCGAGGCCTTGCCGCCGATCTCGCCGGCGAAGTCCGCCGCATAGGACGACAGGGTCTTGGTCCCGCCGGCATTTCCGCCGGCTGCGGCGAAGGCGACGTTCGTCTTGCCCACATCCCCCAGCGCCAAGCCGCCGCGTCCATCGTTCTTGCTAAGCGCCGGCGTCCCCGCCGCGGCCGACAGGTTCAGTTGCGCCAAGGCCAGCTTTCCGGGATCCCGCTGGATGTCGCTGCGCACCGTATAGGCGCCGGCCCGCGTCGATCCCGTCGCACCCAGGCCGAACAGTTGCGACATCGAAATGCCGGACGGATCCTGGGTCGTGTTGTCCTTCACGACGCTCATCGACGTCGCCGACGCGTCGTAAGCCTTGAATGACAGCTTGCCCGCCGCATCCAGGCTGAAGGCGCCATAGCGGCCGACGCCGGTGATGGGATCGTTCAGCACACCCAGCATCTCTCCCATCGTGCCCGTCCCGGCGGGCACGGACACGGTGATGTCGCGAAGACGCGCGCCGGACGGACCGGCAAAGCGCAAGGTCAGGCTTTCGCCCGGATCGAACCCATGCTGAGACGTCAGGGTCAGGCCCGTCTCGTAGAAGGTCGGCGTCGTTGTGGCGACCAGGTCGTTCAGGCCGAACCAGTGCGAAAATCCACGACCGCCCTTGGCGCTGGGCGAGGTCGCGTCGTCGGCGATGGCCACACCGTTTCCGCCCGCCCCGTCCAGGCGCAGTTGGCCGTCCGAGAAGCTGGCCGTCGCCGTGCCGCCCAGTTGGGCGTTCAGCACGCTGAGGAAGGTGCTCGGATCGGCGGCGACGCCGTTGATCGTCATCGTGCCGCCGGAAAAGACGATCCGCGCCGACGCCTGCACCACGCCCGACGCATTGACCGCAGAAATCGTGGTCGCGCCGGTGAAGCCGGTCAGGGCGTTCTCCAGCGACTGACCGGTGTTGCGCCCCGTCAGGGTGGTCGGCGCAGGAACGCTGCTATTGGCGTTATGGGCGCGGTTCAGTTCGTCCGCGAGCTTGGCCGTCAACTCACCCAGGCGCGCGGCGGCGGCGGGCGCATCGACATCGCGCATCTCGACCAGACCCCGGATCTGGCCGGACGACACGCCGTCCAGCAGCGGCCATCGCGTACCGCTGGGCTCGGTGATCATGATGTCCGAGAAGGCCGTCATGGCGTCCACGGTGCCGGCCGCCTGATACGACAGCGTCGCCGCCCCCTCGCCCACCAGGGTCGTGCCTGTGTTGGTGCGCAGCGTCACGCCGCCGTTCGAGCGCGCCTCGACCTTCACATCCATATATTTGGACAGTTCGTTGATCAGGCCGAGCTGGGCGTTCTGGGCGCCGGTCACATCCTCGTTCGTCACCGTGCCGGCGGCAATGGTCTTGTTCAGCTTGGCGATCTGTTCCAGCAGAGGATTGACCGCCTCGACCGCGCTCAGCAGCCGGCCGTCCGCCTCCTGACGCGCCGACTGGATCTGGGACGCGATGCCGGCGGCCTGATTGAAGATCGCCTGGGTCTTGTAGATGGTGTCCTGACGCCCGGCCGATGATGTCGGGCTTTCGGCCAGGGTCGCATAGGTGGCGAACAGCTTGTCGACCTGAGCGAAGAAGTTGCTGTCGCTGCTGGGATCGCCGAACTGGTTCTGGATCTGGTCGTACAGCTCATAGCGCACGGTTTGGCGCGCGGCGTCCGACCCGGCGCTGAGGCTGGCCGCCTGCAGGAAACGGTCCGTCGCCAGACGGACCCGCGTGACATCGACGCCCGAACCATAGCCATTGGTGACGGCGGCCGACTGATCGGCGACCTTGCGGATGTATCCCGGCGTATCGACGTTAGCGATATTGTCGGCGGTGACGCGCAACTGCGACTGGGCGGTCTTCAGCCCTGAGGTCGCAATATTCATGATCGAGTTCAGCGACATTGACGCGTCTCCCCCGCCCTACCCGGCAACCGCTGCATCGCGACGCGCAGTTCTTGCCCAGCCGCGCGCCACGCCTGCTCGAACAAGGCGTTGTTTTTCCACAGGATCGTTGATCGGACGGCCGTCATGATGGGAAAGACGCGCAAAGGTCGGGCCAATCGGATGCAGACATCCCGCCTGTCGCTGATCGGCAGCGCCGCGAAGCCGGGCAAAAAGTGGCGAGGGCGCGGCAATAACGACCGCCGCCTACCGGACCCGCAGCCCCCGAGGCTACACTTTTCCTTATTTTTGCTGGCTTATTTTCTTGGCCCGGCCCTTGCGTCGAGGGTGGCGAACTCTTGGGCGCAGCAGGCGCCGTCGTCGCTCCTTACGAAAGCCGCCGCGCTTCCATGTCCACTCCCTCCGCCCTGCTCGCGCCTGCCGCTCCGGTTTCGACCGGACCGTCGGCTGCCGCCCTGGGCGCAGAGGCAGTCGATGCGGGTCTGTTCTCCAGCAAGGTCGCCGACGCTCTGAATGCGGGCGTCCACGGCGCGCCGGTCGAAAGGATGACGCCCGGCCGTCTGACGGGCGCTCGGTCGCTGGGCGTCATCATGGCCCAGCCCATGGCGGCGGAGCCGGGCACCGACACGCCGACCCCGACAACCGAAAGCGTCCCTACGATCTCGGGCGAGATAGCAGACTCCGCAGTTCAGCCTTCCCTTGCCGACGAGCAGCAGATCGGCACGAACACGGCCGCGAATGACGACGATACCCCTGGCCTCGTCGCCGCAATGCCGTTTACGGCCGCGCAACCGACGCCGGCCGGTCCGGTCGCTCAATCGCTCGATGTCGCCAGCTCGCCCGCCGCTTCCGAGGACGCGGCGGAAATCCCTGCCGATCCGCAAGCTCCCAAGAGTGTTGTGTCAGTCGCTTTCGCTGCGCCCGAGGCGTTGACGACGACGATCCCCACGGCTCCCCGCTCTGCAACTGATACGGCGACCAAGACTGCGTCGGCGCCTGCCGACCAGGACCTTGAAGCGAAGACCGCCCTGGCGGCCGCGACCGCTCAAGCAGTCCTTTCGGAAGTCTCCCAAATCCTGACGACCGAAGCGTCGCCCTCTTCTCCCGCCGTGGCGAAGCCGGCTGAAGTCAAGGCCGCCGAGGCCTCGGTCACGCCCGTTCAGCCGACGATGACCGACGGTCCGAAGCCGACAGTCGCGCCCAAGCCGGCCTTTACGATCAAGGGCGACGCAGCGCCTCGTCCGACCGACGCAGCGACGCCGGCGCCTGCCACGTTCGACGCTGCGGCCAGCACGATCCAGACCGCTATCGCTAACACCGACAAGCCGGCCGCACCGTCGCCTATCACTCAATCCCTTGCGGCCGCTCAAATCCCGACCGCCCAAGTCCAGATCGCCGTCACGTCGACGATACCCAAGCCGTCCTTCATCGCCCCGGCCGGGGTCGTCGCTGCGTCCACTGAAGCGGCGTTGTCTGCGACAGCCGAAACGGCCGACACAGCCGATCAGCCGGCAGAGGCGGCTCCGATCGATACGCCGAAGTCGCCGACCTCGCTTCAACCCGCCTCGCCATTGCGCGGTAATCTCCATGCGGCGGTGGACCAGACCAGCGACGCCGCCGTTCCCGCGATCCAAACGGCTACGACCCAAGACGCCACCCCTTCCAGCGCCGGGATAGAAATCGCCGCCAAGCCGACGTCGCCATCCGCTAAGGTAGCCGAGGCTGCGACCGGCGGCGTCGCCACGCCGGAGCCGGCCTCGCCTGAATCCACTACCGCAAGCCCTGCGCCGCTCGATGCGCAGCCTGCGCAACAGGCCGCCGTGTCCAGCCATGCTCAGGGCCTGACCACACTGTCGCGCGCCACCGTCGAGACCACCGCTCAACTCGCCGCACAGATCGCTCGCAAACTGGACGGCCGTTCGACCCGGTTCGACATGGTGCTGACGCCCGAAGATCTGGGCCGTGTCGATGTCAGCCTTGAGATCGGCAAGGACGGCCAGCTGTCCGCTCGTCTGGCCTTCGACAACCCCGCCGCAGCCGCCGATCTGAAGGGCCGCGCCGACGAACTGCGTCGCCAACTTCAGGAGGCCGGCTTCCAGGTCGCCGGCGACGCGCTCGACTTCTCGCAACGCGATCCGTCCACGGGCGGCGGCGCCTTCGAGCGCCAGCAGCAGCGCAACGCCCTGTTTGCCGGCGGCTCTCGCCTCGCGGCCCAGGCCGACATGCCCACCGTCCCGGCGCCCGGCGCCTGGATCAACCATTCCCTGACGCCTGACCGCGTCGATCTGAAAGTCTGACCCCATGGTCGACGCCGTCACCACAAGCGCAGCAGCCGGCCGGGTTACCGGCGGCACAAAGGCCCTGGCCTCGAACTTCGAGACCTTCCTGACCCTGCTGACCACACAGATGAAGAACCAGGATCCGCTGTCGCCGCTGGACTCCAATCAGTTCACGGCCCAGCTGACCCAGATGGCCGGCGTGGAGCAGCAGTTGCTGACGAACGACCTGCTCACCAGCCTGCTGGCCGCCCAGGCCGGCGGCGGTCTGGACAACGCCGCCAACTACATCGGCAAGAGCGTCACCGCCGCCTGGACCGCCACCGAGTTCAACGATGGCAAGGCTGCGTGGGCCTACGAACTGGGCGCCGACGCGGACAAGGCCACCTTGCAGGTCGTCGACAGCAAGGGCGTCGTCGTTTGGGAGGGCGCCGCGCCCGACAAGACGTCAGGGCTGCACACCTTCTCCTGGGACGGCAAGCTGAAGGACGGCGGCACGGCCGAGGACGGCGGCGTCTATACGCTGAAGGTCGCCGCCACCGACGCAACCGGCGCCAAGGTCGACGCTCAGGCCCTGATCCAGGGCCGGGTCACCGGCGTCGAGATGTACAACGGCGCGCCGTACCTGGTGATCGGCGACTCCATCCTTCCGCTCTCGACCGTGATCTCGCTCAACGAGATCAAGGCCCAGGCAGCCAACGATACCGACGATACGGAGAATCCGAACGTCCCCACCGAGGAGGCGGCCGCATGATGCGATCCGCCGCCTTCCCGATGACCTCTATTTAAGGAGCGTTCTTCCATGAGCCTCAACAGTGCAATGCTGGCCGGCGTGTCCGGCCTGGCCGCCAACTCCGCCGCCCTGGCGGCGATCTCCCAGAACATCGCCAACGTGAACACCGTCGGCTACAAGCGCACGGCCAGCGAGTTCCAGACGCTGGTCAACAGCCAGACCGCATCGGGCGGCAGCTATTCGGCCGGCGGCGTCACGACCAACACCCGCTCCTACGTCAGCCAGGAAGGTCAGCTCCAGCGCACGACCTCCAGCACCGACCTCGCCGTCAACGGTCAGGGCTTCTTCGTCACGACGACCCAGGCCGAGAACGTCGGCGCGACGGACACCCGCCTGTTCACCCGCGCCGGCGCCTTCACCGTCGACAAGCAGGGCTATCTGAAGAACAGCGCGGGCCTGTATCTTCAAGGCTGGCCGGTGGACTCCAACGGCGAGATCTCGACCGATCCGTCCGACCTGTCGCGCCTGCGCTCGATCAATATCGGCTCGGTGGGCGGCACCGCCGAACCGACCACTCGCGTCCAGATCAACGCCAACCTGCGTTCGAGCCAGGAATCGTCCTCGGCCGCCAGCGCCCAATCCTACAAGGGCGTGTCCGATACGGCGACGCCGGCCGTGACCCATGACGTGTCGGTCCGCTACACCCGCACCGGCGCCAACAGCCACGATCTGGTGATCAAGTCCGGTTCGCAGAAGATCGACGCCTCGGCGACCTTCGATCCGACCACCGGCGCCATCACCGGGCTGACCATCAACGGCGCGAACGCCGGCTCGGCGACCGCGATCGGCACGCCGCCGACCCAGATCCAGTTCACGCCGGCCAGCGGCCCTGCCTATACGATCAACCTTTCGGACGTCGGCCTGGGCAACGAAAACGTCGCCAAGACGAAATACGACCCGTCGGTCAACTCCATGGCGATGTACAACGCCGACGACGACAACCCCGTCGGCGTGAAGCCCGACTTCAAGATGAACATCCCGGTTTCGGACTCCAAGGGCGGCCAGCGCAATCTGGAAATCCGCTTCCTGAAGAGCGACGAACCGAACATCTGGGATGCGGAAATCGTCTCCGTGCCGGCCAGCGACGTGATCGCGGGCGCGCCCTACGCCAACGGCCAGATCAAGACCGGCAAGATCGCCTTCACGCCGTCGGGTCGCCTGGACGTCGACACGATGAAGGCCTGGCCCGCAGGCACGGGCCTGTTCGATGACCCGACCATGGCGACGCTGAACTTCGGCAAGTCCGACCCCGCCAATCTGACCATGCCGGCCGGCGAGGTCGCCTGGGCCGACGGTCTGGGCATCGCCGCCCAAGCCGTCACGCTGGACCTCAACACCTCGGCCGGCGGCCTCAGCCAGCTGAACACGGCCTCGGTCGTCCAATCGACGGTCACCAACGGCACGGCGTTCGGCAATCTGAGCGAAATCAAGATCGACGAGGGCGGCTTCGTCACCGCCATCTTCGACAACGGCGTCATGCGCCGCATCGCCCAGGTCGCGGTCGCCACCTTCCCCAGCCCCGACAGCCTGCGTGAAGTGTCCGGCAACGCCTACGCCGTCAGCCTTCAATCCGGCACCTTCAACCTGAAGGCGGCGGGAACGGGCGGCGCGGGCGAGATTGCGGCCAAGCAGTTGGAGTCCTCGACCGTCGATCTGTCGGCCGAGTTCACCGGCCTGATCACCACCCAGCGCGCCTATTCCGCCTCGTCCAAAATCATCACCACGGCCGATGAAATGCTGGCCGAGCTGATCAACATCAAACGCTGATCGGCGAGTAAGTAAGCGTTAGTCTCGATGAATCGTCGCGCAAGCAAGGTTTACAGAGTCGTTCAGGAAGGGGCGGAAGTTATCCGTTCCTTCACCACGACCCTTAAACGGACCTTAGTCGGGGACGCCTACCTTCATGACACTACGGTGTTGGTGAAAGAGGCATAAGCCCATGTTGCAAGAGCGACGCCTTAATAGCAAAGGCGAACAATACGTGGTCGGACCGACTGGCACGCCCCTGACCCTTAACGACCTGCCGCCGTCCAACACGGACAGGTGGGTGATCCGGCGCAAGGCCGAGGTCGTCGCCGCCGTTCGCGGCGGCCTGCTCAGCCTCGACGACGCCCTGGCGAAATACCGCCTGACGGCCGAAGAGTTCCTGGCCTGGCAGAAGGCCATCGACAAATGGGGCATGCAGGGTCTGCGCACGACGCGGATCCAGAGCTATCGCTCCTGAGGGTTTCCCCGAAGACGTTAAGGGCCGCATCCGGCGACGGGTGCGGCCTTTTCTTTTGCGGGCCTCGAAATCGCGCCGGTTCCGCACTAAATGGCCGCGATGACCCTGGTCGAAGATTTCTGCCCCGTTCCCGACATCGCGCGCACCGACATCGATGCGGCGGTCGAGAGCGCGCGGGCGGCGGTCGGCCTGCCAGTTGGCGCGCGGGTCGTAGCCGCCATGTCGGGCGGAGTGGATTCCACCGTCGTCGCGGCCCTGCTGCACAAGGCGGGCTATGACGTCGTGGGCGTGACGCTGCAGCTCTACGACCACGGCGCGGCGTTGAAGAAGAAGGGCGCCTGCTGCGCGGGTCAGGACATTCACGACGCGCGTCTGGCCGCCGACATGATCGGCATTCCACACTACGTTCTGGACTATGAGAGCCGGTTCAGGGACGCGGTGATCGACCAGTTCGCCGACAGCTATCTGAAGGGCCAGACGCCGGTCCCCTGCATCCGCTGCAATCAGACCGTCAAGTTTCGTGACCTGCTGGACGTGGCCCGCGACCTGGGCGCCGAGGCGATGGCGACGGGCCACTACGTCCGTCGCGCTGTCGCCGGCAACCGCTCGCAGATGCGAAAGGCCATCGACCATTCGCGCGACCAATCCTACTTCCTGTTCGCCACGACCCAGGATCAGTTGGACTATCTGCGCTTCCCCCTGGCCGACTTGGAAAAGCCCCAGGTGCGCGGCGTCGCCGCCGAACTGGGTCTGAAGATCGCCGCAAAGCCGGACAGCCAGGACATCTGTTTTGTGCCTTCCGGCGACTATCGCACCCTGATCGACCGCCTGCGTCCACAAGGGCGTGAGGCCGGCGAGATCGTGCATATGGACGGCCGGGTGCTGGGCCGGCACGCGGGCATCACGGACTATACGATCGGCCAGCGCCGCGGCCTGAACGTCGCCGTGGGCGAACCGTTGTTCGTGATCCGGCTGGAGCCCGAAACCCGTCGCGTCATAGTCGGCCCGCGTGAAGCCCTGCTGACGGCCAGTCTGACGCTGGAAGAAACCAACTGGTTGGGCGATGAGGCGACCATCATCGAGGCGGCTGAGGCCAACATCCCGGTCCTGGCCCGCGTCCGCTCGACCCGCCAGCCCTCGCCAGCCCGCCTCGCCCTGATCGACGGCGATATCCGCGTCGTCTTCGACGCGGGCGAGGAAGGCGTCGCACCAGGCCAGGCCTGCGCCCTGTATGATCCGACGGACACCGAACGCGTCCTGGGCGGCGGCTTCATCCGCGACACGACGGCGGTCGTCGTCTAGCCCCGGCCCAGGTTTGGAGACGATCTGGAGGTGCGGTGGACCCTGGTTGCAGGTCTCTCTCAACCTCGGACCTCAAAGATGCACCGGGCTGTTGCACGGCTGTAAACTTCGCATCGCAATGACGGCGTAATCCCCGGCCCGACCAAGCGGGGATAAAAATGCATCGTCAGAGCAAACTGCGCCTTCAGCTGCTGCTGGGGACCGCCCTTCTCGCCGCGCCCGTTTCCGCCTTCGCCCAGACCGCGCCGACGGCCGCCAGCGCCGAGCCGGCCGGTCTTGACGACATCGTCGTGACCGCGACCAAGCGCGAAACCAACCTGCAAGACACGCCGATCTCGATCTCGGTCGTCAACGCAGAAGCCTTGGCCTATCGCCACGTGCAAAGCCTGATAGACTTGGCCGACGGCAGCGTCCCCAGCCTGCGCATCGCCACATTCGAGGCCCGTCAGTCCGCCCTGACCATCGCCATCCGCGGCATCGTGCCGAACGACGCCAACCAGCCCGCCCGCGAGCGGGGCGTCGGCGTCTATGTCGACGGCGTCTATCTGGCCCGCCAGCACGGCCTCGCCGCCGCCCTGCTCGACATCGAGCGCGTCGAAGTCCTGAAGGGTCCGCAAGGCACCCTGTTCGGCCGCAACACCGAAGGCGGCGCCCTGTCGCTGGTGACCAAGAAGCCCACGGGCGTGTTCGGCATGCGCGCCATCGCCGGCGTCGGCAATCTGGAGTCCTACAACTCCGAACTGCACGTCGACTTCCCCGCCCTCGGCGACTTCGCCTTCAAGGTCGACGGCATCATTTCCGTCCAAGGCCCGGTGACCGAGAACATCCTGCCGGGCCAGACCGGCTTTGGCGATATGACCGTCGCGGCCTTCGCTTCCAGACGCGCTGGACGCCGGCCGACAACTTCACCGCCACCCTGGCGGCGGACATCAGCAAGGACAAGAACACGCCGTTCTACAGCCAACTGCTGAACTTCAACCCGAACGGCCTGAACGTCGTGCCGTTCACCTCGGCAACGGTTCCGTCGGGCAGCATTCGCGCCCTATCGCCCTTGGTGCAGGTCGAAGGTTCCAAGCGTATGACGCAGGCTGACATCGGCGTGCCTCAGCAGTTCAGCGTCGACGACACGCGCGGCATGGATCTGCACCTGTCGTATCGCCCGACCGACTCGCTGGAAATCCGCTCGATCACGGCCTACCGCGATCTGGACGTCGAACAGTACGACAACATCGCCGGCGCCCACCGTCCGCCGGTCGTCGGCCCGAACGGCCGCTTCAGCCGCTATTCGCTGGCCGGCTTCTGGCAGCATCAGTTCAGCCAGGAACTGCAGGCCGCTGGTTCGCTGGGCGACAGCATCGACTATGTCGGCGGCGTCTTCTACTTCAAGGAAACGGTGTCCGACGACGCCGGCACGCCCTCGACCAACCAGTGGAACGCCGACGGCACGGGCTACACCATCCTGGACCCCACCCGACGATCCGCGGCTTCCGCTCGCTGGACCGCCGCTGGAGGTGCAGTTGGAAAATTATCTGGCCGCGATCCTGACGCCGTCGGGCAAGCGCCGTCTGGACCTGACCCTGACCGAGTTCCGCATCCTGGCCCACATGGCCCGCACGCCCCTGCGCGTCTTCAGCCGCAGCGAGATCATGCAGGCCTGCTTCCCCAATCAGGCGGTTCTGGAGCGCACGATCGACAGCCACGTCAGCCACCTGCGCCGCAAGCTTGACGCCGCCGACGCCGCCGGTCTGCTGACCAATGTGCGCGGGGTCGGATACCGGCTCGAAGCCGAGGTCTGATCGCACCTAGGTCGTGACGACTTGGGTCTAGGCTGCTTCCTTGGGCATCACATCGCCGACCGTCGGCCGGTTCTCCGCGCGGGTCAGGGCGATGTCTCTGGGTTTGACGATCTCGCCGCAACAGCCACAGGCGATGCGTGGAGTCAGGGAATGGCCGCAAGTCTTGTGGACCATGTCGATGCCGCTGTCGGCGTCGCCATAGACGTGCTTGTTGCCCCAGCCGTGCAGGGTGACCAGAACGCCGTACAGATCCTTGCCCTTGGCGGTCAGGACGTATTCGTTACGCGGCGGGCGTTCTGAGTACAGACGCGGCTCCAGCACGCCGTGCTGAACCAGGCTTTTGAGCCGGGCGGCCAGCACGTTGCGCGCCACGCCCAGATTTTCTTGCCACTGTTCGAACCGGCTGACCCCATTGAAGGCGTCGCGAATGACCAGCAGGGTCCAGGGATCCCCGATCACCTCAAGCGTGGCAGCGATGGAGCAGCTTTGGCGGCTGTAATCGGCGGTGCGTCCCATAAGTGCGAAAGTGACGCCGCGTCAGGCATTTGGCAAGGGTTGCAAATCCGAACGCTCCAAGTCAGTCTTGTTTCGCAACGGACGCGAGCCTCCCGGTTCGCCGCCTTGTTCCTCGGACTTCGGCGGGAGATCGTCATCAGGTCTTCCGCCGCTTCTTCGCCTGACGCAGGATTGCGCAATGACGCCGCCCATTTCCCTCGACGCCGCCCTTACGTTTCAGATCCTTGACGACGGCGGTTTGTCCGCGCCCGTGCCGGGTCATTTCTCGAATGGCCCATCGAGCATGGCGCCCGAGAAGGGCTTTCCGTTCGGCGGTCTTCTGGCGGCCCTGTGCGCGCAGTCGATGCGACAGGGACTGGCGCTGACGGCGCCCCTTCGGACGCTGTCGGTCCAATATCTGTCGGCGGCCAGGTTCGGTGAACAGGTCGCCTTTCGCCCTCGCCTGCTGCGCGGCGGCCGCAATGTTCTGTATGCTGCGGTGGAGGCCGAGCAGGACGGGCGCATGACCCACCATGCCACCGGCACCTATGGGCTGGACGCCGCGCCGGCGCCGCTGACGCCGTTGCACGCGCCGCCCCCGCCGCTGGAAAGGCTGGACCCCAGGGCCACGATACGCGGGCCGATGTCGCCGCATTTCGCCCAGCACGTCGAATACCGCTTCGACGGCGGCCCCAACATCCTTGGCGGCAATGAGGGCAAGCCGGTGATCGAGCGCACCTGGATGCGGATGGCCGACGGCCGGCCCCTGGATGAGGTCGGCCTGTGCTACCTGCTGGACGCGCTGTATCCGCCCGCCTGGACTGCATCCAAGACGCCCGCCGCCATGACCACCGTCGATCTGCGCATCGATATCCTGACCGATCCGACGCCGCAGACCGCGCTGGACGACTGGGCCTTTTTCGAGTTCAGAATGCTGGACCTCGGCCTGGGCTGGACGGTGGACGAGGCGATCGCCTGGGGCGCTGATGGAACGCCGCTAGCCTTGTCGCGGCAACGCCGCAAGCTGCTGCCGCAACGTCCTGCCTGAAGTCAGCCCTCATTCATCATTATCGACGACTATCCCAAATCTCTGGAGTGTCGCCCATGCGTCGAAATCGCCTCGTTTCCGTATCCCAAGTCGTCGTCGTGCTGGGCGGTTGCCTGATGCTGCAGGGCTGCCTTGTCGGCGCCGTTGTTGGCGGGACCGCTGCGGTCGTCGGCGGGACGGCGAAAGCCACCGGCGCAGTCGTCGGGGCCGGCTTTGACGCCGTCACCACCTCGGACGAGGAAACCAAACTGCGTCGTGAACGTGAACAGCGCGACTATGAACGCGAACAACGGCGCTGCGAACAGCGCCAGCGTCAGGGCAAACGCTGCTAGATCAGAGACTTAGAAGGCAGCGCTCGTTGATCGTCGGCCGCGCCACCTGAATCCGACAAAGGCCCGGCCATTCAGGCTTCAGCGTCTTGGCGAACCACAGGCACAGGTTTTCCAGACTGGGCAGCTCCAGTCCCTCGTGCTCGTTCAGCATGCCGTGATCCAGCGTCTCAGCCGCCGCTTTCAGCGCCCGATCCAGCGCGCCCAAATCCGCGACCCAACCGTGTTCGACATCCAGCACCTCGGACCGAACCGTCGCCTCGACCGTGAAGGAATGGCCGTGGACGCGGCGATAGATGCTGCCCTCGGGCTCGTTCGGGAAGTGGTGGGCGGCGTCGAAGGTCGCCTGTTTGGTGATCTCGAAGACGGGCATTAGCGGACGCCGATGTATTTGTGGGTCTGGACGCTTAAGCGCCACTTTGGGTGGGTCAGGCAGTATTCGATGGCGGCGGCGGTGTTTTTCACCTGATCCGGCCCGTCCATCGGCTGGAGCCAGAACCGTTCGAAATCCAGATGTTCGAACCGATCCGGCATGGCCTTGGGCTGGGGGAAGACCAGTTTCAGCTCGGCCCCGCGCGTCTGGACCACATCCGCATCGGCCTTCGGACTGATGCAGATCCAATCGACGCCGGCCGGCGCTGCGATCGTCCCGTTCGACTCGATGGCGATTTCGAAACCGCGCGCATGCAGCGCGTCGATCAGCGGGCCATCCAACTGCAGCAAGGGCTCACCGCCCGTGCAGACGACCAGTTTCGGAGCGCCGTCACGCCCGCGCCACATCGCCGCGACGTGATCGGCCAGCAGGTCCGCCGTCGCGAACTTGCCGCCCCCGTCGCCGTCGACGCCGACAAAGTCGGTGTCGCAGAAGGTGCAGACGGCGCTGGCCCGATCCTGCTCGCGACCGCTCCAAAGATTGCAGCCGGCGAACCGCAGAAAGACCGCCGGTCGCCCCGCCTGTCCGCCCTCGCCCTGAACCGTCAGGAACACTTCCTTGGCCGAATAGGTCATCGCCCCGACGCCCATTCGTCATAGCCGGCGGCGCGCAGTTCGCAGGCCGGGCAAGACCCGCAGCCATAGCCCCAGGCGTGTCGATGCGTTCGGTCGCCCTGATAGCAGGTGTGGCTATCCTCGATGATCAGCTCGATCAGCCTGTCGCCGCCGATGCTGTGCGCCAGTTCCCAGGTCTGGGCCTTGGTCAACCCCATCAGGGGCGTGTCGATGACGACCGGCTTGTCCAGCCCCAGCGACAGCGCCCGCGCCATCGCCTCCATCGTCTCGTGGCGGCAGTCCGGATAACCCGAATAATCCGTCTCGCACATGCCGCCGACCAGGACTTCCAGCCCTCGCCGATCCGCCAGCGCCGCGGCTGCGACCAGGAAGATCAGATTGCGTCCCGGCACGAAGGTGGTCGGCAGGCCGCGCGCGTCCATTTCGATCTTGCGGTCGGCGGTCAGGGCGCTCTCGGCGATCCGGCCGTATCCGGTCAGGTCCACCACATGGTCGTCACCCAGGCGATCGGCCCACTGGGGCAGAGCCATCTTCATTCCGTCGCGCACGGACTGACGCGCCTGCATCTCCACCAGATGGCGCTGGCCATAGTCGAATCCGACCGTCTCCACCCGCTCGAACCGTTCCAGCGCCCAGGCCAGACAGGTCGCGCTGTCCTGCCCGCCGGAGAACAGAACCAAGGCCGATGTGGGCTTCTTTTCCAGGATGGCGCTCATGACGAATCTGCGGTCGGCCGGTCGGCCGCGCGCATGCACAAAGGGATGGGGACCCAGATGGGTCGGGCGGGCCTCATACACCAGACCCAACCCTTGAGCAAAAAAGGCGGATTTGCGTCCTGGATGACGCCGCTTAACTAATCCGCAAGCGATTCGGGCTTTTACTCACAATGAGTAGGAGTTCCGGGCAGTATGCCGACCATCGAGACCCTTTCCGAGCGTCCAAAGCCGGTTGCGCCGACGACTCTCGGCTGCGAGGTTCTGGCGCGTTTCGAATGCGAGCCGGATACGCTGGTTATTCCCGTTGTCGATGGCGACCGCCCCGTCGGCCTTGTCGAACGCACCGCCTTCCTTCAGAAAATCGCCGCCCGCTTCGGCCACGCCCTCTACGACCTTCGCCCCATCACCTTCGCCATGGATGCCGAGCCGGCCGTGGTCGAGGCGGGCGTCCGCATCGACGCCTTTTGCGACATCATGCTGAAGGGCGGTCCGGCCGCCCTGCTGCGCGGCTTCATCGTCACCAAGAACGGCGCCTATTGGGGCGTAGGCACCGCCGCCACCCTGTTGCAGGCCGTCAACACGCGCCAGCGCGAGCAGAACGCCGAACTGGCCGAGCAGGCGGCGATTCTCAGCGACACCCGCGCCCAGGCCATCGCCGCCGCCCGCGCCAAGAGCCAGTTCCTGGCCATCATGAGCCACGAGCTGCGCACGCCCATGAACGGCGTCCTGGCCGTCGCCGAACTGCTGCGCCGACAGCCGTTGAATACGGCGGCTCAGGCGCACGTCCAGACCATCGTCGACTCGTCGGAGACTCTGCTGCGCATCCTCCAGGACGCGGTGGATTTGTCCAAGGCCGAAGCCGGCGAACTGGAGCTTAAGACCGAACCGACCGCCCTTCGCGCGGTCATGGACGACATCCAGTCGATGTGGGAACCGCGCGCCTCTCAGGACGGCGTGACCCTGCTCGTCGGCTACGAAGGCGACACCGAACTGGCGGCCGTCATAGACGGCGTGCGCCTGAAGCAGGTGTTCAACAATCTGATCGGCAATGCGCTGAAGTTCGCCCGCAACGGCGTGGTCGAGGCCGGCCTCAAGGCCTGGGTCGAGGCCGACCGCATTCGTATGGAAGCCCGCATTCGCGACGACGGCCCGGGCGTCGAGCCGGAACGCGTCGATTCCATCTTCGAGCCCTTCGTTCACGGTTCCGGTCCCGACGGCGCCGGCCTGGGCCTGTCGATCTGTCGTCAGGTCATCGACCGGATGGACGGCCGGATCTGGGCCGAGAACAACAAGGGACGCGGCGCCACCTTCGCCTTCGACCTGACCGCGCCCCGCGCGGTCGTCGAGGCGGAAGCGCACTCAAACGTGTCGGATCTGTCGGGCCTGGACCTGAAATCCGCCCCGCACATCCTGATCGTCGACGACAACGCCACCAACCGCGTCGTCGCCCAGGCGCTGTGTGAGATGTTCGGCTGCAGTTCCGAACTGGCCGAGGACGGTCTCGAGGCGCTTCAGGCCGTTCAGGAAAGCCGCTACGACTTGGTCCTGATGGACATCAAGATGCCCCGAATGGACGGCGTTCAGGCGACACAGGCCATTCGCGCCCTGCCCGGCGCTGTCGGCCGAGTGCCGATCGTGGCCCTGACCGCGAATGCGGACCCCGAAGACGCCAAACACTATCTGTCGATCGGCATGGCCGCCGTGGTGGAAAAGCCCATCAAGCCCGAACGCCTGCGTATGGCGATGAACGCCGCCATCTCCGCCGCGGACGAACAGGACCAGTCCGGTCGCGCCGTCGCCTGATCGTCAGTCCGGACGAACGTCCAGCGCCTCTTCATCCTCTTCGTCGTAGCCGACTAGACGCAGCGCCCTCGCCTTTTGGCCATTGATCTCGGCCCAGCGTAGCAAACCCTCCTCGCGACCGTGGGTGATCCAGATTTCCTCCGGCTTGATCTCGGTGAAGGTCGCGGTCAGTTCGTTCCAGTCGGCATGATCCGACACGACCAACGGCAGTTCCACGCCGCGCTGCCGCGCCCGCGCCTTTACGCCCATCCAGCCTGAAGCGAAGGCCGTGACCGGGTCGGCGAACCGACGCGCCCATCGATCCTGGATGGCGGATGGCGGTGCGATAGCGACCTCGCCGCCCAGCGCATTCTTGGGCAGATCGCGGGTCGGCGCCAGCGGGCCCAGATCGACACCTTCTCTTTCGTACAGGGCGTTCAGCCGCTCCAACGCCCCGTGGACATAGATGGTGCGGTCCCATCCAGCCTCGCGCAGCAGACGGATGATCCTCTGCGCCTTGCCCAGCGCATAGGCGCCGACCAGATGCGCCCGCTCGGGGAACTGCCCCAGCGATCGCACCAACCGCCCGACCTCTTCCTCCGCCGGCGGATGGCTGAAGACCGGCAGGCCGAACGTCGCCTCCGAAATGAAGACGTGACACGGCACAGGCTCGAACGGCGCACAGGTCGGATCGCGGCGGCGCTTATAGTCGCCGGACACGGCCATGATCAGCCCCTTCCAGCGCACCTCGACCTGGGCCGAGCCCAGCACATGGCCGGCGGGCGCCAATCTAAGATCGACGCCGTTGATCGCCGTCGCCTCGCCGTATTCCACCGATTGGGGCTGCAGCGTGAAGTCCGCGCCATAACGTTCGGCCATGATCGCCAGTGTCTGGCGCGTCGCGAGCACCGCCCCATGACCGGCACGCGCGTGGTCGGCATGCCCGTGCGTGATGACGGCGCGATCCACCGGTCGAACCGGGTCGATGTAGAAATCTCCCGGCGGGCAGTAGAGGCCGGCGGGCGTGGGATGCAGCAGGTCTTCGGGGCGGATCATCTTGCGGTAACGCTCTCGACGCCGTCGGGTCGCCGCCCCATAGAGGATGACCCCGAAAATCGGCGCAACAGGTTCAGTCCGCACGATGCACGAGAGCTTTCTGACCACCATCCTGCCGCAACTGGCCGCCGGCGCCGCCCACACCGGCGCCTTGGGCTTCACCTTTGACGGCCTGCACGATGGCCAGCCCCGTATTCGCGTGCCGTGGCGTGAGGATTTGGTCGGCGATCTCGACAGCGGCGTCTTCGCAGGCGGTCTGGTGACGACCTTGCTGGATCATATCGGCGGATTGGCGGTGTGGACTGCGATGGACGCCTTCCAGCCCATCGCCACCCTTGATTTGCGTGTCGACTACATGCGCGCGGCCAGGCCGCGTCAGGACCTGCTGGCGCAGGGCCTTTGCTTCCGCCTGACGCCCAGCATCGCCTTCGTGCGCGCCTGGGCCTTCGAAGACGATCCCGCCGACCCGGTCGCCGCCGCGCAAGCCGCCTATATCCTCAACCAGACCCGCAAACGCGCGCCCCATGCAAAAGGAGCGGCGGCATGACCGACATCCTGAACCGCATGCCCTACGCCCGCTTTCTCGGCCTTCAAACCTTGGTCAGCGGCGACGAAGTCACCGTCATCATGCCCTTCGACGACAAGCTGATCGGCAATCCGATGCTGCCCGCGCTGCACGGCGGGTCGACGGCCGCCCTTTTGGAAATGACGGCGATGGCTCAGGTGGCGCTCAGCTTCCCAGGCCCGCGACTGCCCCGCCCGATCAATGTCACGGTCGCCTACCTGCGCACCGGCAGACCGATCGACGTCTTCGCTCGCGCCCGCATCAGCCGGGCCGGTCGACGCGTCGCCCACGTGCACGCGGAAGCCTGGCAGGAAGAACGTCAACAGCCGATCGCGTCCCTTACCGCACACTTCCTGCTGGACAACCAGGACTGATCACCGCGCCCTAGCGCGCTGATTCGCGCCGACTTCCTGCTTTCATTGGGTTTCAACGCCGTGCTTACGGCGGCGCTTCAACGCGCGATTGTTGATATGGTAAAGATTACTCTACCAAACAGGGTTAAGACGTGATAACCATACGGTTCTTGCAAACCTGTCTTTGAGGGGCTTTCATGGACCGCACTGAAGTCGTCACCAGCGTTGCTGGCGATCTGCATGCTACCGAACTCGCGATCGACGCCGCGATCACCCAGGCGACCACGCTGGTTCAATCCTTCATCGGCGCTCGCGCCGCTCTGTCGCTGTCGCCGGTCTCCGGCACGATGTCGCAAGCCAAGGCCATGGAAACGATCGCCGCCCTCTCGGCCGCGCGTGAATCCATCGTGGCCTGCCACGCCGAACTGCAAAAAGATCATCGCCGCCTTGGCTTCGGCACCTACGCCGCCGGTCCGGTTGGCAAGCCCGACGATTGGCTTGACCCCAAGGCCGCGCTGACGACGCCGCATCTGCACCGCGTTGCATGAATTCTCGGTAAGCTTGGCTTATCGACGTTTCAGTTTGACCTGACTTCAGTCATTATCGCCCCCACGCATTTTTGCGCGGGGGCGATTTCACATGGTGAACATGCTGTACGCCGTCGTTGGCGCAGTGTTCATGGTCGGGATGGCCCTGTTCGCCTTTCTGAAGGGCGGGACCGCCGAAAAAATTGGAGCTGGGGCATACCTGATTGCGTGGTTCGCCACGATCATGATGCAAGAAAGCAGTGGCTTTGTGGGCGTGCCGGTAGGCATGTTTCTAATTGATCTAGCTCTACTGCTTGTCTTCATCGCTATTGCTTGGAAGCATCGACAGTCTTGGCCCGTTTGGGCCAGTGGCCTTCAGCTTGTCGTTGTAATGGCCCATGTGATGCTTTTGATGAAGCAACCGGTTTTAGTAGCGTCACTTTACACGGTAATGAATTTTACGGGCTATCTCGTCATCGGTTGCATCACAGCCGGGACTTTTTGGGCGTGGCAAAACCGCAAGGCTGCAAACTTCAACATAGGTAGAAATTCCTAGTCTCCAGTCGTATTCTCGCGGTGAATCGGTCGCTGGAAGTTCATGCCGCTATCCCACGCCAAGCTATGGAAGGCCGTCGACGCCCTGGCGCGGCGTGAGGGGCTGACACCGTCCGGGTTGGCGCGGCGCGCCGGTCTGGATGCGACGAGTTTCAATCCCTCAAAACGCTTCGGCCTCGGCGATCCGCCGCGTCCGCGCTGGCCCTCGACCGAGAGCATGACGCTGGTGCTTCAGGCGACGGGCCTGTCGCTATCGGAGTTTGCGGTGCTGGCAGAGGATGCGCCGGAGGCGCCGACCAGCGTGCCCTTGCTGGGCCTGGCCAAGGCCGGTCAGGACGGGTTCTTCGACGACGCCGGCCTGCCGGTGGGCGAAGGCTGGGATCAGACCGATCTGCCGCGCGCCAAGGACACCCTGTTCAGCCTTCAGATCACTGGCGATTCGATGTCGCCCCTCTATCGCGAAGGCGATCGCGTCATCGTCGATCAGGAAGCGACGCAGGTTCGACGAGGCGATCGTGTCGTCGCCCGCCTGACCAGCGGAGAAACCGTGGCCAAGGAGGTCACCAGCCTGACCAGCCGCGCCGTCACCCTGGCCTCGATCAATCCCGACTATCCGCCCAGGGTCGTGCCCCGGCGCGAGATCGAATGGATGGCCCGCATCCTTTGGGTCAGTCAGTAAGGCGCAGCAAAAACCCCGCCCGGTGAACCGGACGGGGCTTTCGAACGATAGCGAACTGAAATCAGTTGGCCGTGACGTAGTGGGCGTTCACCCAACCGCCGCCTGCGATCTGAACCCACTCGCCTTGCGAACCGATAGCTGTGAAAGGTTGGCCAGCCGACAGCGTACCGGCCTGGCGGTAGTTGGTGCCGGGGCCGCTGCGGATGCGCAGGTTCGACGAAGCGCGATACTGGGCGCCGCTGGAGGCCGAAGCAGCGCGGGCGCGCTGCTGGTTGCAGCCGATATAGGAACCGGCGGCGGCGCCGGCGCCCGCGCCGACGATGGTGCCGGCCGTGCGCTCGTTGCGGGCGAGGTTCGAGCCCACCACGCCGCCGACCACGGCGCCGATCAGGGCGCCCGCACGCTGGCGACCGCCAGGCGCGTCACAGTTGGTCACGCCGTTGGCCTGGGCCTGGGCGGACATCGGGGCGGCGGTCACCATGGCGGCCAAGGCGGCAGCGGTGGCCAGACCGGTCTTGAAAATCTTGTTCGACATAACTCTTCTCCTGTCAGCGCGTTTGCCGATGGGGGGAGAATGCACGGACGAACCTGAAGGCTCCCGGAGCTTCGCCGTTATTTTCCGTTCATCTTGGCTCTGCGCGCAGACTGGCGGCGGGCGACAAATTGCCTAGCGACATTGATGTCGCGTTCGATGAAGTGTTTCCGGCGCACGAACTGGAAGTCCAGCACGCGCGCCCACAGATGGAGCATGCGCTCGTTTGTCACGAAGACCGTCACCGCTTCGACGGACGGTGGCGGCCCCCAGGCCTCAGCCAGCTTCGCCAGATGCTGGACTGTGGCGTCGTCGGTCATGGGTTCGCATTCGACGATCCAGTCCCAGCTGCAGAGCTCGGGCCTTTGCGTGATCAGATCGACCGTCGCTTCAAGCACGCGGTCGGCCGAGCCGGCCGAAACCAGGTCGAGCATCAGGACCCTGTTCGCCTCGTCGATCTCGTAACGCAACCTCGCCTCCCCGGCTGCGTCCCTTCAGGCTGGCATCACGCAACAACCCTGACGCAAGGTCAAGGTTGCGCCAGTTCTCCGTTTGCGCCCGCCTCGATCAGGGCGATCGTCTGCGGCAGGCCGTAGATGGCTGCGAACGAACCGAAGCGCGGCCCCTGGCTGGCGCCCAGCAACACCTCGTAGAGCGCGCCGAACCAGGCCCGCAGCGGCTCGAATGCGTGGGCCTTGCCGACCGCATAGACCTCGTTCTGGATCAGTTCGCCGTCGGTGGTGTCAACCGGTAGCGCCTTCAGCCGTTCGGCCAGATCCAGCAGCGCCGCCTTCTCCTGGTCGTCCGGCAGGCGATAGGACTTGGAGGGCTTCACGAAGTCCTCGTAGTAGTTCAGCGCGTGGTCCATCAGCCGGTCTAGCAGCGGCTCGTTCTGCGGCGTGGCGTCAGGCAGGTATTTGGCGAAATAGGCCCACAGCTGCTCCTTGGTCGAGGCGTTGGCCACGCCGACCAGGTTCAGAAGCAGGGCGAAGGACACCGGCGACGTATGGGTCGGCGGATCGCCCGCATGGATCGACCAGACGGCGTTGTCGATCCGCTTGACCGGCTCCTGGGTCTTGTAACTTTCGATGAAGGCCAGATAGTCGTCGATGGCGCGCGGAATGACGTTGAAGTGCAGGCTTTTGGCCGACTTCGGCGACTGGAACATGTACCACGACAGGCTCTCGGGCGTGCCGTAGCGCAGCCACTCGTCCATCGTCAGCCCGTTGCCCTTGGACTTGGAGATCTTCTTGCCCTCGATGTCGAGGAAGAGCTCGTAGTTGAAGCCTTCGGGCGGGGTACCGCCCAGGGCGCGGCAGACCTTGGAGCTTTCGCGCACGCTCTCGATCAGGTCCTTGCCCGACATCTCGTAGTCGATGTCCAGCGCGACCCAGCGCATGGCCCAGTCGGGCTTCCACTGCAGCTTCACATGACCGCCGGTGACCGGAACCTCGGTGCGGTTGCCCGGTTCGCCGGCGGGGTCTTCGAAGGTGATCGTACCCTTTTCGACGTTGCGCGCCAGGGTCGGGACCTGCAGCACATGGCCGGTGATCGGGCTGATGGGCAGGAAGGGCGAATAGGTGGCGCGGCGCTCCTCGCCCAAGGTCGGCAGCATGATGGCCTGAACCGCGTCGAACCGTTCCAGAAGCGTCAGCAGCGTCGCGTCGAACCGGCCCGACTTGTAGGTCTCGGTCGAGGACATGAACTCATAGTCGAAGCCGAAGCTGTCGAGGAAGGCGCGTAGGCGGGCGTTGTTGTGCGCGCCGAAGCTGTCGTGGGTGCCGAAGGGATCGCGCACCCGCGTCAGGGACAGATGCAGGTCCTCGCGCAGCATCTCCGGGTTCGGCACGCCCTCCGGCACCTTGCGCAGGCCGTCCATGTCGTCGCTGAAAGCGATCAGGCGCGTGGGCCAGTGGTCGCCGGTCAGAGCGCGGAAGGCGTTGCGCACCATGGTGGTGCGGGCGACCTCGCCGAAGGTGCCCATGTGCGGCAGGCCCGACGGGCCATAGCCGGTCTCCAGGATCACCGGGCGCTGCAAGGCGGGAAAGGCCGCCAGGGCTTCATCCGCCTTGCCGGCGTCGATCAGGGCGCGCGCTTCGGCTCGCTCGGTCTCGCCCAGCCGTTTCTTCAGAACGTGGGCCAGCAGGTTGCGGGCTTGTTCGAAGGGCCAGGACTTGGCCTCGCGGGCGAGGGTTTCGAGGTTCTGAAGCATGGCGGCGGTTTGCAGTCTGCATCCCGCCCGGTCAACCGCGATCAGGCTTTGGCGGCGATTACGATGATCTCGACCTTGTAATCGGGCGACGCGAGCCGGCTTTCGCCCGTGGCGCGGGCCGGCGGGTTGGCGGTGTCGACCCAGGCGTCCCAGACGCCGTTCATCGCCTCGAAGTCGGCGATGTCCGCCAGCCAGATCTGGGCCATCAGGATCCTGGACTTGTCGCTGCCGGCCTCGGCCAGCAGGGCCTCGATCTCGGCCAGCGCCGTTCGGGTCTGCGTCGCCACGTCGTCGCCGGGTTCGCCGACCTGGCCCGACAGATAGATGGTGTCGCCGTGGACGACGGCCTCGCTCATGCGGGCGCCGGGCTGGATGCGGGTGATCATGGGCGGGGGTCCTTCGAAAACGTCCCTCACCTATCGCCGCCGACGGCCGGCTGTCGAGCGGCTAGCGGCGGTTGAACCGCGAGACGGTCAGGCCGACCACCAGGGCGCCGGCGCCGACCATCAGGGCGTCCTCGATCAGGCCGCTCTTGGTCTGGCCGATGCGAGCCATGGCCTTCTTGCGGCCCGAGAGGGTCAGATAGGCCAGCGGCACGGCCGTGCCGACCGCCAGGCCGGCGCCCAGCTTCTCCTTGCCGCGCGGGGCCAGGGCGGCGCCGGCGATGCCCGCGCTCATGACCCGCGCCAACAGGCCGAGGAAGACGGTGCGATCGGGGGCGGTCTTCATCTTGTCGCCCAGCAGTTCGCCGACGCCCATGGCCAGGGCGCCGAACTTGAACAGCGGCCGGTTCAGCAGGAAGACGCGGCCGGGCAAGGGCTTGTGCGCCAGTTCGGCGGTGGCGAGGGCCGCCATCGGGGTCATGGAACGGGCGCTGGCGACAGCGCCGATGAGGGCGGACGGGAGGAGGTCGAGGGCTTTTATGCCGCCACAACACCCGACCGGGCCGGAAGGTTCAGCCCGTTTCAGCCCGTTTCAGGCGCGAGCCGCCAGGACGTTGCGGATCGCCAGGCTGGAGTGGATGCGCGACACCCCCGGCAGACGCGACAGGACGTCCTTGTGGATCACCTCATAGGCGGCGATGTCGGGCGCGACGGCGCGGACGATATAGTCGGCCTCGCCCGCCATCAGATAGCAGTCGCGGATCTCCGGGTGGTTGCGGACGGCCGCCTCGAACCGGCGCATGTGGTCGTCGGTCTGCTTCTCCAGCGTGATCTCGACGTAGGCGACGACGCCGTCGTCGCTGTCGTTGGCCAGGACGGCGGCATAGCCCCGGATCACCCCGCGCTCTTCCAGCCGCCGCACGCGCCGCAGGCAGGCGGAGGGCGACAGACCGACGGCGGAGGCCAGGTCCGCATTGCTGATGCGCCCGTCGGCGCGGAGCCGTTGAAGGAGGCGTTGGTCGAGGGGATCGAGCAGGGACACAAGTTTCCGCCATTCAGCCGCAGCTTATTGCGTCATGCTTCTATCAGCGACCGATCGTTGCGCAAACAGGCAGGATCGTCGATCCATGCGGCGCTAGCTTGCGGCGAATAACAACATTGGGCTTGGAAACGTCACATGCGGGTTCTGGTGCTTGGGTCGGGCGTCATCGGCGTCACCACCGCCTGGTATCTCAGCCAGGCCGGGCATGAGGTCACGGTCGTGGATCGGCAGGCCGGTCCGGCGCTGGAGACCAGCTTCGCCAACGCCGCGCAGATTTCGCCGGGCTATTCCGCGCCCTGGGCTGCGCCGTCGATCCCGGTCAAGGCGATGAAGTGGCTGCTGATGCGCCACGCGCCGCTGATCGTGCGGCCGCGTCTGGACATGGCCATGGTGCGCTGGACCATCGCCATGCTGCGCAACTGCACCCACGACCGCTATGCGCTGAACAAGAGCCGGATGGTGCGTCTGGCCGAATACAGCCGCGACCAGATCGACCTGCTGCGCCGCGAGACCGGCATCACCTATGACGGTCGCCAGCAGGGCACGCTGCAGCTGTTCCGCACCGAAAAACAGCTGGCCGACGTACACAAGGACGTCGATGTGCTCAAGGCCGCCGGCGTGCCGTGCGAGGTTCTGGACCGCGCGGGCTGTATCGCGGCCGAGCCGGGCCTGGCCGCCTCCGACGTCGATTTCGTCGGGGGTCTGCGTCTGCCGCATGACGAGACGGGCGACTGCTTCCTGTTCACCAACGCCCTGGCGAAGCTGGCGGCGGAGCGCGGAGTGGTCTTCCATACCGGAACCGAGATCCAGTCGATCACGATGACGGACGGTCGCGCGACCGGCGCCATGACCAGCAAGGGCGCCATGACGGCCGATCTGGTGATCCTGGCGCTCGGCTCCTATTCGCCGATGATGGCCAAGCCGCTGGGTCTGGATTTGCCCGTCTATCCGGTGAAGGGCTATTCGATCACGGCGAAGATCGTGAACGAAGACCGCGCGCCCGTCTCCACCGTCATGGACGAGAGCTACAAGGTGGCGATCACGCGTCTGGGCGACCGCATTCGCGTGGGCGGCATGGCCGAACTGTCGGGATACAACAACACCCTGCCCGCCGTCCGTCGCGAGACCCTGGCCCATTCGGTGGGCAGCCTGTTCCCAGGCGGCGGCGACCTCGCGGGCGCCAGCTATTGGTCGGGCCTGCGTCCGATGACGCCGGACGGCACGCCGGTGATCGGCGCGACCAAGGTTCCGGGGCTTTATCTGAACACCGGCCACGGCACCCTGGGCTGGACCATGGCGTGCGGCTCTGCGCGGGCTCTGGCCGACATGGTCGACGGCAAGGCCCCCGAGATCGAGACCCGCGACCTGTCGCTGAACCGCTATGGCGCCTGGGCCGGGGCGTTCGCGCCGGGCTACAGCTGAGATCAGACGTCGGCAGGGAATTTTACCGTCTAAAGAGTCTAATTCGTCTAATCTCGCGACGGTGGAGCCTTGGCCGCGGACGGGAATTCACCGTCTAAAGTGTTTAATTCGTCTAATCCGCCGGCGTCATCCGGGTAAGGCGCGGGCGGGATTTGGTCGTCCCTTCCGCCTGAACTTACGCCGTCAAAGATCGCCGGCCAGTCTAGCACGCGGCCGGGGCGCGGTCGGCTAGGCACCGTTCGGGCGCGAAAACCCTTTGTGAATCAGACAGCGGCACGCCGACGATGCGCTGGCAGGGCACCGCAGCGTGGCGCGGCGCGTCGGAGCGCCCTATAGAGCGCGCGATGAAGACCGCCGATTTCGATTTCGACCTGCCCGAAGACCGGATTGCGTTGCGCCCGGCCGATCCGCGCGATTCCGCACGGCTGCTGGTGGTGAAAGGCGGCGCGCTGGAGGACCGGATCATTCGGGATCTGCCGGACTTCCTGCAGCCGGGCGACGCCCTGGTGTTCAACGATACGCGGGTCATTCCCGCCCGTCTGTCGGGCGTGCGTCAGCGGATCGGGGCCGAGGGCGAAACCCTGACGGTCGAGGTGGAGGCGACGCTGCACCACCGCGACGCGCCCGACGTCTGGTCCGCCTTCATGAAGCCTGGCAAGCGGATCAAGCCGGGTGATCGGATCACCTTTTCATCCCTTCTCCCCTCGGGGGAGAAGGTGGATCGCAAAGCGAGACGGATGAGGGGGCTGCCCGATACAGACCAGGCCTCGACCGCCCGTGTCGCGGACACAGCCCCCTCATCCGAACCCTCCGGGCCCACCTTCTCCCCCGAGGGGAGAAGGATTGTGGAGGCGACCGTCGTGTCGAAGGGCGAAGACGGCCTGATCACCCTGACCTTCGACCTGGCGGGACCGGCGCTGGACGATGCGATCCGCGATGTCGGGGTCATGCCCTTGCCGCCCTATATCGCGGCAAAACGGCCCGAGGACGACCGCGACCGGTCGGACTATCAGACCGTATTCGCCGAGCATGACGGGTCGGTCGCAGCGCCGACGGCGGGGCTGCATTTCACCCCGGCCCTGCTGGACGCCATTCGAGCCAAAGGCGTCTCGACCCATGCGGTGACGCTGCATGTCGGGGCCGGCACCTTCCTGCCGGTCAAGGCCGACGACCTGGCCGACCACAAGATGCACAGCGAATGGGGCGAGGTGTCGCCTGAAACCGCCGTCGCCCTGAACGCCGTCCATGCAAAGGGCGGGCGCATCGTCTGCGTCGGCACCACCTCCCTGCGGCTGCTGGAAAGCGCGACGGCCGAGGACGGAGAGATCAAACCCTTCCACGGCGACACGGCCATCTTCATCACGCCGGGCTATCGGTTCCGGGCGGTCGATGTGCTGATGACCAACTTCCACCTGCCGAAGTCGACGCTGTTCATGCTGGTCAGCGCCTTTGCGGGCACGGCGACGATGAAGGCGGCCTATGCCCGTGCGGTCGCCGACGGCTATCTCTTCTATTCTTACGGCGACGGATCGCTGCTGTTCCGCGACTGATCGCGGGTCAAGGCCAGAGACGGCCCGAGCGCCAGGTCTCGCCGTCGCGGTCGAACCGCAGTCGGTCGTGCAGACGGAACGGGCGATCACGCCAGAACTCGACCGAGCGCGGCACGACGCGCCATCCGGTCCAGTGGGACGGGCGCGGCACCTCCTGACCATCGAAGCGCGCGGTTTCGCGACCCACGGCCTCTTCCAGCACGGTGCGATCCGACAGGGGGCGGGACTGGTCCGAGGCCCAGGCGCCGATGCGGCTTTCGCGCGCGCGGCTGGCGAAATAGGCGTCGGCCTCGGCCGGCGTGACCGGCTCGACCGCGCCGCGCACCCGCACCTGGCGACGCAGGGATTTCCAGTGGAAGGTCAGGGCGGCGGCCGCGCAACCGGCCAGTTCGACGCCCTTGGCGCTTTCGCTGTTCGAATAGAAGGTGAAGCCCCGCGCATCGACATCCTTCAGCAGCACGATCCGCGCATCCGGCAGGCCGTCGGCGTCGACGGTCGACAGGGTCATGGCGTTGGGATCGTTCGGCTCGTGCGCGCGCGCATCGGCCAGCCATTCGACGAACAGGCCAATGGGTTCGGGGCGGTCGAAGATGGTCTCGTCGCCATTGGCGGCCAGGGCGGCGGCATAGTCGCGGGCGTATTCCTCACGCGACGGGCTGGGCGGGATCACGGATGCGGTCATGAGGGTGATGTAGTCGGTGCAGGCGCGGCTGGGAATGATCGCGGTCAAAAACGGGCGTCTCGTCGTCAGGGTTAACCGCCCATTGACCCTGATGGGCGAACGGTGACGGCATGAGCGCGCCTGTTCCGATTTCAGATGTGTCCGGCGTCCGCGAGGCCCTGTCGATCCTGGGCCTGGAAACGGATGTGCGCGGCGATGTCGATGCGTCGACGCTGAAGGCCGCCTTCCGCACGGCGGTGAAGGCGGCGCGGCCGGATCAGGCCGGCGGGGACGCCGAGCGGTTCCGGCGCGTGATCGCGGCCTATCGGCTGATCCAGGCGCACCAGCCCCCTCGTCCTGCCCTGTCGGCGCCCGCCGCGCGGCCCGCGCCGACGCCGGTTCTGGTCCTGTCGCCGATGCAGGCCCTGGCCGGGGGGCAGGCCGAGGTGCGGCTGGGCGCGCGCACGGTGCGGGTCACGGCGCCCAAGGGCCTGCGCAGCGGCGATCATCTGCGGCTGAGGCGCGGGGCGGCGGACGGGAGCGACCTCTATCTGTCGGTGCTGATCCGGCCCGAAGACGGGCTGTCGGTCGTCGGCGACGACCTGTTCATGACCTGGGCCGTCGAGCGTCGCCTGATGGCCGACGGCGGTCGGGTGGAGATCGAGACCCCTGTCGGCACGCGCTCGGCCTGGATCACCGCCGACATGGCCGCGCCGGTGCGGGTGCGGCTGAAGGACCTGGGCCTGCCCGCGCGCGGATCACGGCCGGCGGGCCATCTGTTCGTGACGCTGGAGCCGTCGTCCGATATTCCCTCGGCGGCGGAGGACCTGCTGGTGCGGTTCACGCGGGTCTGGACGCAAGAGCGTCTGGCGGCCTAAGTCGGGGCCATGTCGCACAACACCTTCGGCCATCTGTTTCGCGTGACCACCTGGGGCGAGAGCCACGGGCCGGCGATCGGCTGCGTCGTTGATGGATGCCCGCCGATGATCCCCCTGACCGAGGCGGATCTTCAGCCCTGGCTGGACCAGCGGAAGCCGGGCGGCAGCCGCTTTGTCACCCAGCGCAAGGAAAGCGACACGGCGCGCATCCTGTCAGGCGTGTTCGACGACGGCGACGGGCCGGTGACGACGGGCACGCCCATCTCGATCCTGATCGAGAACGAGGACCAGCGGTCCAAGGACTATGGCGAGATCGCGCGTGCCTATCGGCCGGGGCACGCCGACTACGCCTATCAGACCAAATACGGGGTGCGCGACCACCGGGGCGGCGGTCGATCCTCGGCGCGCGAGACGGCCAGCCGCGTGGCGGCCGGGGCCGTGGCGCGCACGGTGCTGGGCGACGGGATCAGGATCCGCGCCGGCGTGGTGCAGATCGGCCCGCACCGGATCGCGCCGGACCGGATCGACTTCGACGCCGTCCACACCAATCCGCTGTTCGCCGCCTCGGCCGAGGTCGTGGGCGACTGGGAGGCCTATCTGGACGGCATCCGCAAGGCGGGATCGTCGGTCGGGGCGGTCGTCGCGCTGGAGGTCACGGGCGTTCCGGCGGGTTGGGGCGCGCCCCTGTACGGCAAGCTGGATGGTGAGCTGGCGGCAGCCCTGATGTCGATCAATGCGGCCAAGGGAGTCGAGATCGGCGCCGGCTTCGAGGCCGCCGAACTGACCGGGGAACAGAACGCCGACGAGATGCGGCTGGACCTGAACAAGCAGCCGGTCTTCCTGTCGAACAAGGCGGGCGGCGTGCTGGGCGGGATTTCGACGGGCCAGCCGGTGACGGCGCGGGTGGCGTTCAAGCCGACCTCCTCCATCCTGACCCTGCGCCAGACGATCACCCGCGACGGCGAAGAGACGGACCTGCGCACCAAGGGTCGTCACGACCCATGCGTCGCCCTGCGCGCCGTGCCGGTGGTCGAGGCCATGGCCGCCTGCGTCCTGGCCGACGCCTATCTGAGGCACCGCGCCCAGGTCGGCTGATCAGGATCTGGGTCGAGCCGGTCGCGGGTTTGCGCGACCGGGATTGATCCTCGGCGGCGGCTCGGCCGGACGCGCCTCGCACCGCATCAGGGCCATCAGGGCCGACAGGCCTGTCGTCATCACGATCATCGCTCGATTCCTGCAACTGCGAACCGTTTGCAGGTTTGCGCATGTCGAGGGCGGGTGCAAGACAAGGGACCGGTGGCGCCCAACTCAGGAGATCACCCGTGCGTGAAGACGGAAAGCTCGACTACCTCGAACTGCCCGCCGCCAGCCTGCCCGCGACCAAGGAATTCTACACCCAGGCGTTCGGCTGGACCTTCGTGGATTACGGCCCGACCTATGCCGCCTTCGATCAGGGGCTGGACGGCGGGTTCGACGCCGATCAGGCCGATCAGACCAAGGCGCCCCTGCCCATCCTGTACGCCCACGACCTGGAGGCCATGCTGGCCAAGGTCGAGGCGGCCGGCGGCCGGATCGTGAAACCGATCTACAGCTTCCCCGGCGGTCGCCGCTTCCACTTCGCCGATCCGGCCGGCACCGAAATGGCGGTGTGGTCCGAGGGCTGAGCCCTATTTGACGTCGATGGACTGGCCGATCCGTTCGGCCAGATCCCGGTCCGCGCCCTCGACGCTGGCGATCCAGACGTGGATTTCCTTGGGGTCCGCAGCGCGCTGGAACAGATGCTCCATCGCCAGACGGCGGCTGCCTTCGGTCACGACGACCGAAGCGCGGCCGCCGGCGCGGACGGTCTCGCCGTCGTAGATCGGAAACTGCGACGACGGACCGGCGTAGATCATCAGCAGGGTCTGTTGGCCGCGCTGGACGCGATAGATGCTGGCGTTCGCGCCCGCGCGCGCCGGGGTGATCGTCAGGCCGGCGGGCAGTTGGATGCTGAAGGGCAGAGAGGCGATGGCGGCGGCGTCCAAGGCCGCCGGCGCGGGCGCGGCGGCCGGCGGGGTTGCGGCAGGCGCCGTCGGTGTCGGTTGAGGCGCGGTCGCCTGAGGCGCCGTTGTGGTTGGGGCTGGCGTTTGCGGACGTGTCGCGGTCGTCGGGCGTGTGGTCGCCGCCGGGCTTTGGCCGATCGGCGGCAGGGTCTGGGTCGTGCGCGGCGCGGATGACGTGGCGGGCGCCGGACGCGGCGATGCCGCGGGGGTCTGGCCGATCGGAGGCAGAGCCTGGGTCGCGCCGGCGGTCGGCGCTGGCGTCGGCGTCGGCGTCGGCGTCGGCACGGCGGTGGATGCGGCCGGAGGCGTGGCCAAGCCCGAGGGCGGGGCGCTGTTCAGATCGCGGGTCAGGTTAGAACCGGGACGTTGCGCTGGGGGCGTCGTCGTCTGTCCGGAAAACACGAGGGCGGCGGCAAGGGCGATCATGGGCATGGCCGGACCATCGCGCGGCCGAAGCGCGACCGCAAGCGCGACCTCACGCCTTGGGCAGCGCGACCCAGAAGGTGGCGCCCTCGCCCGGCGCCGAGATCACGCCGATCGAGCCGCCCTGCAACTCGACCAATCGCTTGGCCAGGGCCAGGCCGACGCCGTGTCCCTCGACCGTCGAACGCTCAAGGCCCAGGCGGTTGAAGGGTTCGAACAACTGCGCCTGCTTCTGAAGCGACAGGCCGGGGCCGAAATCGCTGACCTCGATGCGGACGCAGTCATCCTGACGGAGCGCCCGCAGGACGACACGACCGCCGGACCCGCCGTATTTCAGAGCATTGCTGGTCAGGTTGGTGATGATCTGGGCTAGACGCTGGGAGTCCGCGACAGCGATCAAGCCATCGCCCTCGCACACCACCTCGACAGCGACACGGTCGGCGTCGGGCCACAGCAGGCACGTGCGGCGCACGTCTTCCAGCAGGCCCGGAATGTCGGTCGGGCGCAGATCGACCCGGACCGCCCCGGATTCGGCGCGGGCCACGTCCAGCAGATCGTGGGCCAGGGTCTCGACCTGCCGCGCGGTCTTGACCAGCATGTCGGACATCTCGGCCTGCTGGGCCGAGACCGGCCCGAGATGGCCCTGTCGCCACAGATCGCCGATGCCGATGATGCCGGCGACCGGGCTCTTGATCTCGTGGGCGACATTGGCGAGCAGGCGTGACTTGGCCTCCGAGGCCTTTTCCGCGCGTTCGCGACCGACGCGCGCGCGCTCCGCCAGAAGATCGCGCTCTTCCAGCAGCGAGGCCACCAGCAGGACGGGCATATAGCCGATCAGCACCAGCATCTGAGCCATCAGCACCTGTTGTGTCAGGTCACCCTTGCTGTAAGGCCCATCCCCCATCATGGCGCCGCCTACCAACAGGATGCTCATCACGACGAGGGTGAAGGCCGCGCCGGCGACGCCTAGCCGGACCGCGATGCCGAGCAACAGCGGAAGCAGGACGAAGCCCATCGGCACGTCGCCCGTGAAGGCGACATAGTAGAAGACGGGCACCAGGCCGATCAGAATGACGGCCTCGATCAGTTTCCTGGGTTTCAGCAGGCGGGCGAACATCGCAGGCGTCAGCGACATGCCCAGCGACCCAAGCACGGCGATGCCCAGAGTGTGGCCGAGCCACCAGGTCTGGAACCCCTGCCAAACAATATGGGTTTCGCCCACCAGCGACAGGATCACAGTGCTGCACAGGGCGGCGGGCAGCGGCGCCAGGACAGCCGCGAAGAACAGGAAACTCACCGCCCCGTTCAGGCTGGACAGGTTCAGCGTGGGCGAGAAACGCCGCGCCAGCAGCACGGCGCTAACGATCTCGACCATATTGGCGATCGTGAAGGCTAGCGCCAGCGGGGGTTTGTTGCCGGCGATGATCTCGCCGATCAGGATACTGACGGTTAGGACGCCGGCGAAGGTCATGTCGCTGGTGCGGCCACGGCTGGTGCGCAGCCAGACGGCGACGGCGACGCCGCTGGCGCCCCAAAGGCCCGCCACCAGTCCGGCCGAACGGGCATAGGCGATGGCGATTGCGACCAGGATGGCCACCGCCACACCTGTCAGCACGGGGATAAGAGGATTGGGCCCGTCGGAACTCTCTGCGTCGACCGGGCTGGGGCGATGGCCAGCCGCCAGCGCGCCCTTGACGGACGCGCTGCGGGGATCGTCGATATTGAGCGCGCGGCCCAGGATCATGGACAGGTTCCGACCAGTCAGAGGTTGGTATAGGATCAGCCGGTTCCTAATATCCCCTGAAGTCAGGGCCTCAATTTTTCATTGAAGCGCCTGACGGCCTCGGCCGGGCCGTCGGGATGGTTCCAGACCCCGCCGCTGACCGCCACGAAGTCGGCGCCGGCTTGGGCAAGGTCTGCGGCGTTGTCGACCGTGATCCCGCCGATGGCGACGCAGGGGGTTTCGACGGTTTCTTGCCACACCGTCAGGATGTCCAGCGGCGGACGATGCACCGTTTCCTTTGTATCGGTGGGATAAAAGGCGCCGAAGGCGACATAGTCGGCGCCGCCCTCTGCGGCGTCCCAGGCCAGGTCGCGGTCGTCGTGGCAGGTGACGCCGATCATGGCGTCCGGCCCCATGATACGCCGCGCCTCGGCCAGCGAGCCGTCTTCCTGACCGATGTGAACGCCGTCGCAGCGGGTGGCTCGCGCCAGATCCGGGCGGTCGTTCAGCAGAACCGCGACATCATGACGCCGCGCGATCGGAGCCAAGACCTCGACCGCCGTGCGGATGGCGGCGTCGTCGGCGGGCTTCAGCCGGATCTGCAAGGCCGCGACATCGCCGGCGGCCAAGGCCTGATCGAGGGTTTGCGCAAAGGCGTTCACGTCGGCGATGGCGGGCGGCGTGATCAGATACAGCCGGCAGGGCGGACGCTCGGGGACAGTCGGTGTTCGGGCCATGTCCGTCATTGCCTGCCGCCGCGACGATCCGTCAACGCCCCACCGCCAGCCGAGCCATGCGAACGACTTGCAATCGCCTTAAGGACTGCTATAGCGAACCATTCTCAGTCAGTGAAACGTGTAGCTCCTCGTGTACGTCTGCAACTGTAACGGTCTCCGCCAGCGTGATGTCGCCCAGGCCATTGAGGCCGGCGCCTGCCGTCCGCGTGACATCTTTGCGCGCAACCAGTGCCAGGCCCAGTGCGCCAAATGCGTCTGCGAGATGCGGCAGATGATCCAGGAAAGCCGCGAAGCGTTCGCACTCGCAGCCGAATAGTTTGCTTCGCCTGCGGGCGACAGTCACTCGCACTCTCAATGCAGTGATAAAAACTCGCAAATAAACACGCTGCGTTTTACTGTGTTATGGCTGCGCTGGACAGACGGCGACAGCGCCGTGGCGAGACCAAGGACCATGGCCATGAAGGGCGACCCCGCAATCCTGCGCACGCTGAACGCAGTGCTGACCAACGAGCTGACGGCCGTGAATCAGTATTTCCTGCATGCCCGCATGTTCGAAAGCTGGGGCCTCGCGCACCTGGGCAACGTGATCTACGAAGAATCGATCGGCGAGATGAAGCACGCCGACATGCTGATCAAACGCATCCTGTTTCTGGACGGCCTGCCCAACCTGCAGGACCTGCACAAGCTGAAGGTCGGCGAAGATCCGATCGAATGCCTGGGCGCCGACCTGCAACTGGAACTGGACAGCCGCGCCACGACCGCCGCCGCCGTGACCCAGTGCGAGGAAACCCGCGATTACGTCAGCCGTGACCTGCTGATGAAAATCCTGGCTGACACCGAAGAGCACATCGACTTCCTGGAAAACCAGCACAAGCTGATCGAGCTGATGGGCGCGCAGAACTATCTGCAATCGGCGATGAAAGAGATCATCACCGAAGGCGCGGCGACCGGCAACTAAGCTCTGCCTTCTGACGGAACTCCAATCCGCTCCGGCCATTAGCCTGTCAGGGCCAAGCTGGAGCGGACCATGACCGATATCGACGACGCCATCGACGACGTGCGCGACGCCGCCGTGGACTTGCTGAACAGCGAGGGCCGCAGCGCCGGCCATGTGGTCGCCGGGATCGCCCTGACCGTCGGCTTTGCCCTGTTGGCCCACACTATCGCCTCGGGCGCCCTGACGCCCAAGCGCAATCTGAAACAGGTCCGAAAGAAGGATCTTCCGATCACCGAGAAGCCGCGGGGCGCCTTCAGCCTGATCCTGCCCGCCGTGTTTTCCGCCACCACCCTGTCTGCAATGCGGGTCTGGAATGCGCCGTCGCGGCCCGAACGCACCCGCGCCATGGGCCTGTGGCTGGCGGCCCAGACGGTGAACGCCGTCTGGCTGGGCCTGCGTCCGTCGTCGATGGCGCGTCAGGTGATCGCCGCCATGTCGTCGGCCGGTCTGGCCGCCGCCTTCGCCCACGAGGCCCGCAAGCTGGACGAAGGGGCAGGCAAGATGGCGGCGCCGCTGGGGTCGGGCGTGCGGTTCGGAAACTTCCTGCATCGCAAGGCCGATGACGCCTCGGGCGGGCGCACCCTGCATTAGGTTGCGTCGCCTTGCCCTTTATCGGGGCTTCCTCTAGGGATCGCGCCCTATTCGCCTCGCCCCGAACGGTGCGAGGGCGCAACTCCATTTCCGATGTGACCCCATGAAGATCAACGGCAACACCATCAAGCCCGGCATGGTCCTGCAGCACAATGGCGGCCTGTGGGTCGTCACCAAGGCCAGCCACGTCAAGCCCGGCAAGGGCGGCGCCTTCGCCAACGTCGAGGCCAAGAACCTGGAAACCGGCAACAAGCTGAACGAACGCTTCCGTTCGGAAGACAAGGTCGAGCGCGTGACGCTGGAACAGAAGGACTTCTCCTATCTGTTCGACAACGGCGACAGCCTGGTCTTCATGGACGACGCCACCTACGAGCAGATCGAACTGCAGAAGGACTGGGTCGGCGAAGAGCGCATCCCCTATCTGCAAGAAGGCATGAAGGTTGTGATCGAGATGCACGAAGAGCGTCCGATCGGCTTGGAACTGCCCGATCAGGTCGTGCTGGAAGTCGCCGATACCGAGCCGACCGTGAAGGGCCAGACCGCCTCGTCGTCCTACAAGCCCGCGCTGGCGTCGAACGGCGTGCGCATCATGATCCCGCCCTATATGTCGGCCGGCGAGCGTATCGTCGTCGACACGACCAGCGGCGAATACGTCCGCCGCGCGGACTGACAGACCACCATGCCAAAGCGGCCCCTTTCGGGGCCGTTCCTTTCTGAACTTCTCCGACTGTCCGGCTGCGGCTTTGAAGGACTTTCGGACCAGGAGATTCCTCGATGGCTCTCGCCTCCGCCCTGCTCCAAGTTATGACCGATGCGGTGCGCAAGACCGCCCGCCCGATGCTGCGCGACTTCGGCGAAGTCTCCCAGCTTCAGGTGTCGAGGAAGGGCCCCGGCGACTTCGTCACGGCCGCCGACCTGAAGGCCGAGGACACGCTCTACGAACTGCTGATGAAGGCCCGCCCCGGCTACGGCTTCCTGGGCGAGGAACGCGGCATGGTCGAGGGGACGGACAAGTCCCACACCTGGATCGTCGATCCGATCGACGGCACCACCAACTTCATGCACGCCATGCCCCACTTCGCCATCACGGTGGGGCTGGAGCGCCGCGCTCCGGACGGGTCGAGCGAGATCGTCGCCGGCGTGACCTACAACCCCGTCATGAACGAACTGTTCTGGGCCGAAAAGGGCAAGGGCTGCTATCTGAACGACCAGCGAATCCGCGTCGCCGGCCGTCGTGATCTGTCCGAAAGCCTGATCGCCACCGGCCTGCCCTTCATCGGCAAGTCGGGCCACGCCCAATCGATCAAGGACCTGCACGCCGTGGGCCAGCGCGTCGCCGGCATCCGCCGTCTGGGCTCGGCCGCCCTGGACTTCGCCTGGGTCGCGGCCGGTCGCTACGACGCCTATTATGAGCGCAATCTGAAGCCCTGGGACGTGGCGGCGGGCATCCTGTTCGTCACCGAAGCCGGCGGCCGGGTCACGACCATCGAGAACGACGGCGATCCCAAGACGGGCAGGTCCATCCTGGCGTCGAACACCGAACTGCATCCGCACCTGCGCAAGGTTCTGCAGGGCTGATTGTCATAGGGGCGACGCGCCCCTGCCCTATCCAAGGCGGATGATCCGTTTCATCCTGTGCGGCCTCGTCCTTCTGACCGGAACGGCAGCCCTGTCACAGTTTGGCGCCCAGCCCCTGATCATCGCCCATCGTGGCGCGTCCGGCGAACGGCCCGAGCACACGCGTGCGGCCTATGAGCTGGCGATCGAACAGGGCGCGGACGTGATCGAGCCGGATCTGGTGCTGACCAGCGACGGTATCTTCGTCGATCGGCATGAGAACGAGATCGGCGGCACGACGGACGCGGGCGACCGGCCCGAGTTCGCGGGCCGTCGGACGACCAAGACCATCGACGGGGTCGAGACCACCGGCTGGTTCACCGAAGACTTTACCCTCGCCGAGTTGAAGACCCTGAGGGCCAGGGAGCGATTGCCCGGCTTTCGACCGGACAGCGCAGCCCATGACGGTCAGGAGCCGATCCTGACCTTCGACGAGGTCGTCGCCATCGCGCGCGAGGCCTCGGCGCGGACCGGGCGGACGATCGGCGTGGCACCGGAGTTGAAGCACCCGACCTATTTCGCTGCGATCGGTTTGCCGATGGAGGACGGCTTCGTTGCTGAACTGGAGCGGCTGGGCCTGACGGGCGCCGACGCCCCGATCATCATCCAGTGTTTCGAGGTTGGGCCACTGGAGCGGTTGGCGACGCGGATCGATGCGCCGCTGGCTCAACTCGTGGCCGCCAAGGGCGGACCGGCGGACCGGGCGGACGTGACCTATGCGCAGATGGTCACGCCCGAGGGGCTAAGGGCCATCGCCGCCTACGCCAACTGGGTCGCGCCGGAGATGACCCTGGTTCTGCCGCGCAACGCCGAAGGCCACACGACCGCGCCGAGCCCCCTGGTCGCCGACGCCCATGCGGCGGGGCTGAAGGCCGTGGTCTGGACGCTGCGGGCCGAGAACGCCTTCCTGCCGGTCGAGCGACGCCGAGGCGACGACCCGGCCGGGCACGGCGACATGACCGGCTACGCCGCAGCCTTCGCCGCAGCCGGGGTCGATGCGCTGTTCAGCGATTTCCCAGCGCTGGCGCGGCCCCCGGCGCCCTAGTTGCGGAACTGAAGCTCGGCGAGGCGAGCGTAAAGGCCGCCCTGGGCGACGAGTTGCTCGTGGGTGCCCTCTTCGACCACGCGGCCGTCGTCCATGACGACGATGCGGTCGGCGCGCAGGACAGTGGCGAGGCGGTGGGCGATGACCAGGGTGGTGCGCTCCTCCATCGCCTGATCAAGGGCGACCTGGACCAGGCGCTCGCTTTCGGCGTCCAGCGCGCTGGTGGCCTCGTCGAGCAGTAGGATCGGGGCGTCGCGGACCAGGGCGCGGGCGATGGCCAGGCGCTGGCGCTGGCCGCCCGACAGGCTCTTGCCGCGCTCGCCGAGCGGGGTGTCGAACCCTTCCGGCAGGGCGTCGATGAAGCCGAGCGCCTGGGCCTTTTCGGCGACGGCGCGGGCCTCTTCCAGTGTGGTGTTCTCGCGGCCGAAGCGGATGTTCTCCAAGGCCGAGCCCGAGAACAGCGGCGTTTCCTGCGACACCCAGGCGAAGCGGTCGCGCACGGCGACGGGATCGGCCTGGCGCACATCCACGCCGTCGACCGAGACCATGCCCGTCTGCGGATCATAGAAGCGCAGCAGCAGGCGGAAGACCGTGGACTTGCCGGCGCCGGACGGACCGACCAGGGCGACGGTCTCGCCGGGGCGCACGGTCAGGCTGAAGCCCTTCAGGGCCGGCAGATCCGGGCGGCCCGGATAGGCGAAACCGACGGCCGACATCGACACCTCGCCGCGCGGGGGCGTCGGCAGGGCCGTGGCGTGGGGCGGCGGGGCGATGCCGGCGACGGCGCCCATCAGCTCCTCGATCCGCTCCATGGCGCCGGCGGCCTTTTGCACGTCGCCCCAGCTTTCGCCGAGCGCGCCCACGGCGCCCGCGGCGAAGACCGACAGAAGGACGAACTGAAGCAAGGCGCCGGGCGTCATGGCGCCCCTCACCACGTCCTGGGCGCCCAGCCACAGCACCAGGGTCACGCCGCCGAACATGACGACGATGATCAGGGCGGTCATCCAGGCGCGCGCCTGCATCCGGGTCAGGGAGGCGTTGAAGGCGTCCTCAACCGCCGCGCCGAAGCGGGTGATGGCGCTCTGTTCGCGACCGAAGGCCTGGACCGTCTCGATGGCGTCCACGCTTTCACCGGCGAAGCCGACGGCGTTGGCGAAGCGGTCCTGAGACGCCACGGTCAGTTTGCGCACCTTGCGGCCGAAGATGAAGATCGGCCCCAGGAGGAAGGGCACGATCAACAGGACGAAGCCGGTCAGCTTGGGGCTGACGAAGAACAGCAGGGCCACGCCGCCGATCAAGGTCAGGAAGTTTCTGAGCGCGTAAGAGATCGACGTCGTCATCAACGTCTCGACCAGGGCGATGTCCGTGGTCAGGCGCGACAGCACCTCGCCCGTGCGCATATGGGCGTAGAAGGACGGGTCCAGCGTCAGGATGCGGCCGAACAGGCCCTTTCGCACATCGGCGATGACGCGCTCGCCCGTGCGGGTGACGAAATAGTAGCGGGCGGCGGTCGCCAGCCCCAGGAACAGGGCGTTGGCGCCCAGCAGCAGGAACCAGATGTTCAGATTGGCGCCGCCCGCCTCGAACCCGTGGTCGATGGCTCCACGCGCCAAGGCGGTTAGGCCCAGCGAAGCGGCGGTGGACAGCAGCAGCCAGAACACCGCCATCAGGGCATGACCCTTGTGGCGCATGGCGAAGGGAATCAGTCGCGCCAGCGGACGAATGTCCCGACGTTTGGCGCGCTTGGCGCCCGCTTCGGACATCTGTTCGGCCAGAAGGGCGCCCGCGCTAGGCCTCCCCTCCAGCGACGCCATGCCCGAGGCGCGGTTGGCGGAAGAGGCGGAGGCGGCGGCTTGATCGGTCATTTCGCCCGCCTCTTGCCCCGGAACGCCCCCCGGTGTAAACGCCGCCCCTCATTCCCGCCGGCTTTCTGGCGGGTTTCTCATTTCACGCGCACGGACGGTCGGCATCGTCACCGCGCAGAGACCGGACGACGACCATGAAGGCGGATACCCATCCCGACTACCACTTCATCACCGTGGTGATGACCGACGGCAGCACCTACCAGACCCGTTCGACCTACGGGAAGGAAGGCGACAAGCTGGCCCTCGACATCGACCCGACGACGCACCCGGCCTGGACGGGCGGCAACGCCCAGCTGATGGACCGCGGCGGTCGCGTCTCGCGCTTCAACAACAAGTTCGCCGGCTTCATCAAGAAGTAAGCGCGTCCCGGCTGCGACATCTCGCAGCAATCGGAACATCAAGAGCGTCGGTCGCAAGGCCGGCGCTTTTTGTTTGGTCGGAACACCGATAATGTGGAGGCGTTCGGGTACCAGGGGCGTCGGCCACGCTGGCCGAAGCGATCGAAGAAGCGGAAGACGATGAATAGACGGCAACTGGGTCTGGGCGTCGCGACGGCGGCCATGACCCTTGGCTCGGCGGCGCGCGCGCAGCAGGTGTTCGTGCAGCGCGGACCGGAGGCGACGGCCTTCTACAACAGCTTCAACGACCAGATTTCGCGTCTGCCCGAGACGCAGCAGGCGGATGTTCGCGCCTTTTATGAAATGAACGGCTGGCGGCCGGTGTGGAACGCCGACCGAGTGCGGGCCCTGAATACGGTCGCGGCCGGCGCCAATCGCCATGGTCTGGCGGGCTCCGACTATTTCGACTTCGTGGGACTGGCGGCCGATCCGGCCAGTGCGGACCTGCGGACCACGGCGGCGGCTCTGGCCTATGCCCGCGTCCTGGCCGAGGGCAAGGTGCGGGCCGAGACGGTCGAGGACCTGTGGGAAATGCAGAAGAACCGCGTGGACCTGCCGCGCGGTCTCAGCGACGCCCTGACCCGCAATGTGCTGGGCCAGTGGTATGACGGCCTGGCGCCCACCGACATCGGCTATCAGAACCTGTCGGCCGGCTATGTCCGCTATCGCCGTCTGGCGGCGCAGGGCGGCTGGCCCCGCTTCACCCAGGGCGCGACCATCGAGCCGGGCAACAGCGATCGTCGCATCCCCGCCCTGATCGACCGCCTGACGGCCGAGGGCGACCTGTCGGCCGCCGACGGCGCGCGGCTGAAGTCGCAGGGCCTGGTTTACAACGCCGAACTGCAACGTGCGGTGCAAAGCTTCCAGAACCGCCATGGCCTGGGCGCCGACGGCCGGATCGGCGCGGGCACCCAGCGCTCGCTGGGCGCCTCGGCCGAGGATCGTGCGCGTCAGATCGCGCTGAACCTGGAACGCCGTCGCTGGCTGAAGCGCGAGGTCGCGCCCGAGCGGATCGAGGTCAACACCGCCGCCGCCATCATGGTCTATTGGAAGGATGGCAAGCCGGTTCACTCCAACCGCGTCGTGGTCGGCTCGGCCGAGAACCAGACGCCAAGCCTTGAGAAGCCGTTCGCCTCGGTCGTGGCCAATCCGCCTTGGTATGTGCCGGCCGGCATCGCGCGCCGCGAAATCCTGCCCAAGGGGCCGGGCTATCTGGCCGCCAACGACATGTACGTGAAGGACGGCATGGTCATCCAGCGCGCCGGTCCGCGCTCGGCCCTGGGCTATGTGAAGTTCGAGCTGCGCGACAGCTACGCCATCTTCCTGCACGACACGCCGTCGAAGGCCGCCTTCAACCTGTCCACGCGTCAGCGCAGCCACGGCTGCGTGCGGGTGCAGAATGCGGTGGAGTTCGCGCGCCTGCTGCTGTCGCCCGATCCGACCAAGTTGGCCCAGTTCGACACGGCGCAGGACACGCGCGAGACGACGCGCGTGACCACCGGACGCGAGATCTCGGTGCGGCTGCTGTACTGGACCGCCTTCGTGGATGGTCAGGGCCGGGTGGCGTTCCGCGAGGACGTCTATGGCCGCGACGACAAGCTGGCGCAGGCGCTGGGCATCGGCGTCAATCTGCCCAAGCCCATCGACGACGGCCGGGCCGACGCCAACGACGTCGGACCGTAAAAGGGGCGATCAGCCCCTGAAGGCCGCCTCAAGCATGCCCATCTGGCTGAGCACCGGATTTTCCGGGGTTTGCTCCGGATCGTCCGAATACATGCGGCGATCCAGATACAGGGTGCGGTCGAACAGCTTTTCCGAACGAACCAGATATTCGATCAGGGCGATCGGCAGTTCGGCGTGGCTGGGCTCGGCATCGATGCGGCGCTCGTTCAGGCGATAGCGCGGCTCGCAGGCGGTTTCCGGCGACATGTCGTCCTCGCGCACGGCGCGCTGGACCAGAAGCCAGGAGGCGATCTGCATCAGGCGGGTGGTCAGCTTCATGCTCTCGGCCGCATAGGCCAAGGCGGCGGCGCGCGACAGCATCTTGGAATCGCGACGGCCCTCGCCGTCCAGATAGGCGGCGGTTTCCTCGACCAGCTCCATGCCTTCGCGGAAGGTGCGATCGAACAGCTCGGACCGGGCGAAATCGCGAACGGTGCGGCTGCGGTCAGCGGGGGACGGAGCGGAGGTCATTTGAGCATTGATCATCAGAGAAGGTCTGGTCCGTCCTGCAATCGGCGCCTGGCGGGGCCGTTCGCACGAAAGATGCAACGCTCATGCCATGCCAGCGGATCATTCGCGATCACGAACCGAAGTTGAACAGGGCGTCGGCGGCGTTTTTCTTGGAGTGTTTGGTCTCGATCGCGGCGCGCGAGCGCGCGATCTCAGCCTCAAGCGCGGCGATCCGCTCCTGCAAATCCTCGACCGCGTAAACATCCAGGTCTTCGCGTGACAGGGCCCGCATCGGTTCGCCGCGTTGCGGGCGGGGTTCAAGATCTTCGAACATCGTCGCCTTCCTTTCGCGCTGTCATGGCCAAGGCGGTCCACAGTCCCTATCTGAACGCCCGGATACGGACGAATGCAAGGCGAGTGCGATGCGCGTGATCGAAATCGAAGGCGGCTCCGGACCGGCCGAGGCCCTGAAGATCGCCGAACGGCCCGATCCCGTGGCGGGGCTGGGTCAGGTGCTGATCCGGGTGCGGGCGGCGGGTGTGAACCGGCCGGACCTGCTGCAACGCACCGGCGCCTACCCCCCTCCCCCCGGCGCGTCGGACATTCTGGGGCTCGAGGTCGCCGGTGAGATCGAGGCCGTCGGAGAGGGCGTGACGCGCTGGACGGTCGGCAACCGGGTCTGCGCCCTGTTGGGCGGCGGCGGCTATGCGGAGTTGGCCGTGGTCGATGCCCGTCATGTCCTGCCGATCCCCGAGGGTCTGGATTTCGTGCAGGCGGCCGTGCTGCCGGAAACCGTCTTCACCGTCTTCGCCAATGTGTTCGAGGGCGGCGCGTTGAAGGCCGGCGAGACCTTGCTGATCCACGGAGCGACCAGCGGGATCGGCGTAACGGCCATCCAGATGGCCAAGGCGGCCGGCGCCCGGGTAATCGCCACCTCACGCGGGGCGGACAAGGCCGCAGCCGCCAAGGCGCTGGGCGCGGACATCAGCCTGGACGCCAAGAGCGATGATCTGGAGGCGCAGATCCGCGAGGCGGGCGGCGCGGATGTGGTTCTGGACATGGTGGGGCGCTACTACGCCGCCCTGAACCTTAACAGTCTGAATGCCGGCGGGCGCTGGGTGGTCATCGCGTCCCTGACCGGCCCCAAGGTCGATATGGATCTGCAGCGGATCATGCTGAAGCGATTGACCCTGACCGGATCGACTTTGCGTAGCCGCACGGCGGACGAAAAGGCGCGTCTGACCGCGGCTGTCGAGGCGACCGCTTGGCCGTGGGTCGCATCCGGCAAGGTGAAGCCACCGATTCAGGCGGTGTTCGCGCTGGAGCAGGTTGCTGATGCGCACGCCGAACTGGAAGCCGGCGGGCACATCGGCAAGATCGTGCTGAGCGTCTAGTAGCGCCCGCCGCGCACGGGGCGCAACGACGAGATGTTGTCGTTGAAGCCGCCGTTCAGGAAGCGGACGTCGCCTTCGACGATGCGGCAGCGGCCACGGAACTCGGCGTCGGTGCAGACTTCCCAGCGGCCCTCGACGCGCATCGAGCTGATGCGGTCGTTGAACGGGGTGCGACCCAGGTTGCGGTCCTCGCTGGTGAACTCACGCGAGGCGCCGCGGAAGTTGGCGTTCTCGTAGACGGTGATCGAGGACCGCCCCCAACCGCCGCCATTGCCGCCGCCCCAGCCGGGGCCGCCGTTGCCCGGCCCGCCATTGCTAGGGCCCCACCCGCCGCCAGGACGGCCGGGCTGGCTGTCTTCATAGTCGCCGCGGAACCGCCCGCAGACCAGCAGGCCGTTGTCGTTGTTGATCTCCTCGCCGCCGCAGCGGTTCAGCTCGATCGACGTGCCGCGCATCCGGCCGCGGGTATCGCGGCAATCGGCATAGAGACGACCGCGATTCACATAGGCTTCCGAACACGACTGGGTATAGCCGCCGCGCGGGGCGACGCGTTGCTGCGCATAGTCCTGGCCCGAGGCCATCGCTGCGGCCAGAGCCGCGCCAAGCAGAATGGACATGGTGGTTCTCCTCTCCCGAAGCTGAAAAGCTTCATTACCGCGAAGGTTGCGTCAGGGCGGATGAACCGTTGCTGTATGGGATTGTCGCTCAGCGTTTTCTTTTGTGTCGAATAGGCCTATATCGGCATCATACGCGCCCGGTCGAAAGGCCGGGCGCCGTCGTATCCAACGCCAGCCGAAGCCTCATTCGGCGGCTCAACAACACCGGGACGAACGCCCCATGAGCGACATTCTGATGCCCAAGGCCACTGCGGTCTGGCTGGTCGACAACACCTCTCTCAGCTTCGAGCAGATCGCCGACTTCTGCGGCCTGCACCCGCTGGAAGTTCGCGGCATCGCCGACGGCGACGTGGCGCGCGACATCCGTGGCGTGGATCCCGTCACCGGCGGCCAGCTGACGCGCGAAGAACTGGACAAGGCCCAGGGCGACGAAAACTATCGCATGAAGGCGATCGTCAGCCGTCACGCCGAACTGCTGAAGTCGGCAAAGCCGGCGCCGAAATACACGCCCGTGTCGCGTCGCCAGGACCGACCCGACGCCATCGCCTGGTTCGTGCGCAACCACCCCGAGGTGACGGACGCCCAGATCGCCAAGATGCTGGGCACGACCAAGTCCACCATCGAGAGCGTGCGCAACCGCACCCACTGGAACAGCGCCAATATCAAGCCGGTCGATCCGGTGACGCTTGGCCTGGTCGGGCAGCTGGCGCTGGACGAGATGGTCAAGAAGGCCGCCGACAAGAAGGCTAAGGACGACCTGAAGAACGGCGGCGGCACGATCCAGCCCATCGAACAGGTCGAGGCCGAGCCCGAGTTCGTGCCGGAAGCCCGCCAACGTCCCGGCGCCGAGCCGACGGCGGAATCGGTGTTCGGCACCAAGGACTGATCCGCCGTCGCGCAACGAAAACGGCCCCGGAGAGCGATCTCCGGGGCCGTCGTCGTTTTCAGGGAGGTCTGCGCTAGGTTGCGCGGGCCTCCAGACTGGTGATTTCTTCCTTCAGCCGAAGCTTCTTCTGCTTCAGCGCCCTGACCTGCAACGGATCCGTGGACGGGCGGGTAAGCTCCTTCTGGATGGTCTCATCCAGGGTGCGATGACGATTACCCAGTTCGCGAATACGAGCCTCGATGGTCATGGCTTGCGCCTCCTTTGGTTAGGGACCAGTAGAGTGAGCGCCCGGTTTGGCGCGCTGTGTAATCACTTTCCAGTGACAGCCCGTCGCCCCGGACCCGAAGGAGGCTGACCCTCAAAATGGACGATGATGTGAACGGAGCCATACGGAACCCGCCCCCCAGACTGGTGGTCGGAATTTCAGGGGCTTCCGGCGCCGTTTATGGCGCCCGGGTGCTGGATGCCCTGAACGATCTGGGCGTCGAAAGCCATCTGGTCGTGACCAAGGCCGCCCTGCTGACATTGTCGCAGGAGACCGATCTGTCGCCCGACGAACTGACGGCCAAGGCGTCGGTGGTTCACAAGCTGGCCGACGTGGGGGCGACGATCGCCTCCGGCTCGTTCCGCACCCTGGGCATGATCGTGGCGCCCTGCTCAATCAAGACGATGAGCGAGATCGCGACGGGCGTGACCTCGACCCTGCTGACGCGGGCGGCGGACGTGACTCTGAAGGAGCGGCGACCGCTGGTGCTGATGGTGCGCGAAACGCCGTTCCACCTGGGCCACCTGCGCACCATGACGGCCCTGGCCGAAATGGGCGCGATCATCGCCCCGCCCCTGCCCGCGCTCTACGCCCGGCCGAACTCGATCATGGAGATGGTCGATCAGTCGGTGGGGCGGACGCTGGACCTGTTCGGCCTGGATTGGGGCGCGGTACGGCGCTGGGAAGGCCTGAAGTCATGAGGCTGTGGGACTGGGCGGTTGCCGCCTATGACGCGCCGGGCGTTGGAGAGGCGTGTCTGGCGCTGCAGGACAGCCACGACCAGAACGTGCCCTTGCTGCTGTGGTCCGCCTGGGTCGCGGCGACGGGCCGAAAGCCCGACGAAGAGACGATCGAGGCGGCCTGCGACACCGCCCGGGCCTGGGACAGCGTCGTGGTCGCCCCGCTGCGTTCGGTGCGGCGGATACTGAAAGCGCCGGTGCCCGACATCGACGACGGCCCGCGCGAAAGCGTGCGCAACCGCATCAAGGCGCTGGAGCTGGAGGCGGAACGGCATTTGCTGGACGCGCTGGAGGCTCTGGCGCCCGAACCCGGCGGGCCGGCCCGCCCGATCATCGACGGCTTGGCGGCCACCGCCCGCATGTGGGCGGACGTCACCCCGCGCCCGGCCCTGATCCGGCTCGCAGACGCCCTTCCGGCCTGAGATCAGCGTGGCTATAAGCGGCCTGAGACGAGCGGCGTGGAGATGACACGATGAACGACGACACGCCTGCCATCACTGAGGAAATGGCCGAGCTTCAGGCGCGGGTGAACCATCTGCGCCAGGAACACGCCGACCTGGACGCCTCGATCGAAGCCTTGGGTCAGGCCGCCATTCCGGACCAGCTGATGATCGCCCGGCTGAAGCGCAAGAAGCTGGCGCTGAAGGACGAGATCGTGAAGCTGGAAGACCGCATCCTGCCCGACATCATCGCCTGATCTGGCCGGGCGGGCGGCCGGTTCCGCCCTGCGACCATCCGCCGCCCCGCCCCAGCCCCAAAGTCGCCAAAGCCCGCAGGCATAAGCCGCCCTCCCACGGAACGCCGTGCGCTGTCGGGGCGCCGCTTCCTTCATTCCAGAGCGTAGAGACGCTGGAGAGGCCGCCGAATGCGACGCCTGCTATCCAACGCGCCGATGGCGCGGTGCAAGACCCTGTTGATCCACTCCGGCCAGACGGCCGCCTTCGCCGCCGTGGCTGTTTTCGCCGCCGCAGCCGCGCCAAATGCCGCGCGCGAGGCCGCCTTGCCGCCCCCGACCCAGATCGCCGCGCCGGTGTCGCCGCCCCTGAAGGCCGAGGTCGAGAAGGCAGGTCCGATCACGCGCCAGATCGCCTTCACCGCCCCGGTGCGCGGCTATGCGATCAACTCGCAGTTCGGCCTGCGCAAACTGGCCATCGAAGCCAAGGCGCGCGCGCACAAGGGCGTGGATATCGCCGCGCCGAAGGGCACGACTGTCTTCACCGCCGCCGAGGGCGAAGTCATCCGCACGGGGTATGACCCCGAGGGCTATGGCAATTTCATCGAGGTGCGCCACCCCAACGGCATGAGCACCCTGTACGGCCACCTCAGCCGGATCGATGTGGCGAACGGCGATGCGATCGCACCCGGTCAGCGCATCGGTCTGGTCGGCTCCACCGGCTATTCCACCGGCCCGCACCTGCATTTCGAGGTCCGTCGCGGCGGCGCGCAGGTCAATCCGACCAAGGTGGTCGATCGCCATTTCGAAGTGACGGTGAAGGCCAAGGCCTGACGCGCATTACGTTGCGACGGGCGCGACAAACGTCCTAGTGTCCCCTCTCGTTCTGGGAGGGATGAATATGAACAAGATCGTCGCCGCCGTCGTCGCGGGCCTTTTGGCCGCCACGCCCATCGCCGCCTCGGCGCAGGACTACGGGCGCTACAGCGACGCCGCCGCACAGACCGAGCTGTCGCGCCTGGCGGATGTGCAGATGGCGGTCATGGTGCCGATGCGCGACGGCGTGGGACTGGCCACCAATGTCTATCGCCCCAAGAACGCGTCCGGCCCCTTGCCGACCGTGTTCGTGCGCACGCCCTATAACGAGCTGGCCTACAACGCCCGCACCACGCGCTCTGCCCTGAGCTGGGTCAGCAAGGGCTATGCCTTCGTCATCCAGAACGAGCGGGGACGGTATTTCTCGGGCGGCGACTATCAGATCCTGGGCTATCCGCAGACTGACGGCTATGACGCCCTGACGTGGATTGCAGCCCAGCCCTGGTCGAACGGCAAGGTCGGCACCCTGGGCTGTTCGTCGTCCGCCGAATGGCAGCTGGCCCTGGCCGCCCAGAACCACCCCGCCCACGCCGCCATGGTGCCCCAGGCCTCGGGCGCCGGCATCGGCAAGGTCGGTCGGTTCCAGGAACAGGGCAACTGGTACACCGGGGGCGTGCCGCGCAACCTGTTCTTCGTGTGGCTGTACGGCGTGGACAATCCGCAGCGCGCCCAGATCCCGATGGATCTCGATCAGGAAACCCGCGCCCGCATCGTTCGCTACAACGATCTGGACGCCAAGAAGCCGGATGTGAACTGGCCCAGCCAGATCCGGCATCTGCCGGTCAACGAGATGCTGAAGGACCTGGGCGAGCCAGCCGGCACGTTCGAGGAACTGATCGCGCGCACCCCGTCCGATCCGGCCTGGCGTCAGGGCGGCCTGTATCACGACGACATGGGCTGGGGCGTGCCGTCCCTGTGGTTCAATAGCTGGTATGACGTCTCGATCGGGCCGAACATGGAGCTGTTCAACCACGCCCGGTCCACGACCCAGGATCGCGAGGCGGCCGAGAACCAGTATGTCGTGGTCGGCCCCAACAACCACTGCGCTTTTGGCGGCCTGGGGCCGAACTACAAGTCGGGCGACCGGCCGCTGGGCGACGCGACCTTCGACAGCGACGCCCTGGTGCACGCCTGGTTCGATCGCTGGCTGAAGGGCGAGCGCCGCGCCTTCCCCGAGAGCACGCCGCACGTCCAGTATTTCAACATGGGCGAAAACGCCTGGCGCACGGCCGCGCAGTGGCCGCCGGCCGGGGTCAAGACGGTGCGGATGTATCTGCGCTCGGGCGGTTCGGCCAACAGCCTGAACGGCGATGGTATGCTGAGCCTTCAGGCGCCCCCCGCCGGCGAGCCGGCCGACCGCTATCGCTATGATCCGATGAACCCGGTCCAGACCATCGGCGGCGGCGATTGCTGCAACGGCGGGCTGGTCACGGCCGGGGCCTTCGATCAGCGGCCGATCGAAGCGCGCAACGATGTGCTGGTCTATACGTCCGAGGCGCTGACCGAGCCGATGCAGGTCACCGGCTTCATCGATGCGGTGCTGAAGGTGTCGTCCTCTGCGCCCGACACCGATTTCGCGGTCAAGCTGGTGGATGTGGCGCCGGACGGCACGGCCTATATCCTGGGCGACACCATCATGCGGGCGCGCTATCGCAACGGCTATGACCGTCCCGCACCCCTGACGCCGGGCCAGGTGGCGACCGTGCAGCCCACGCCGCTGACCATCAGCAACACCTTCCAGCCGGGTCACCGCATCCGGGTCGAAGTCACCAGCTCCAACTTCCCCAAGTTCGTGCGCAACCTGAACACGGGCGGACCGAACGAGACCGAGAGCCAGGGCGTGGTCGCCGACAACGCCATCCATCACGCGGGCGACGACGCCTCCTACATCGACCTGCCTGTGGTGAAATAGGCGCTCTGCGCCGAAGTCGCTGGCGTCCCCTGTCGTCGGATTCTAGTCTGACGACAGGGATTTGGGAGGCGACATGGCGGCGTTGACGCTGGATGGGGTGAACAAGCGATACGGCGATTTCCAAGCCGTGCGTGATCTGAGTTTTCAGGTTGAGAAGGGGTCGATCTGCGGCTTTCTGGGACCGAACGGGGCGGGCAAGACCTCGACCCTGCGGATGATCCTGGGGTTGCAGCCGGCGACGTCCGGTCGGATCGAAATCCTGGGCGCCGACGACGGGCGCAAGGTGCGCGACCGGATCGGTTTTCTGCCCGAGGAACGCGGTCTCTACAAGAAGATGACGCCGGTCGAGGCCATCGCTTTCTTCGGCGCGCTGAAAGGCCTGCCGGTCGCCGAGGGCCGCAAGCGCGCCAAGACCCTGCTGGAGCAGCAGGGCCTCGGCGAGGCGCAGAAAAAGAAGATGAAGGAACTGTCCAAGGGGATGGCGCAGAAGGTGCAGTTGATCGCCTCGGTCGTGCATCAGCCGGAGTTCGTGATTCTGGACGAGCCCTTCTCCGGTCTGGACCCGATGAACCAGCAGGGCCTGGAGGCGATGATTCGCGGGCTGGCCGCGAACGGCGCCACGGTGCTGTTCTCAACCCACGTGATGCAGCACGCCGAACGACTGTGCGACAAGGTCGTGCTGCTGGCGCGCGGCAAGAAGGCGTTCGAGGGGACGGTGGACCAGGCCAAGGCCACCTCGCCGCGCTTCCTGGATCTGGATGGGGCGATCAGCGCAGACGCCGCCGCCGCCCTGCCCGGCGTCGCGGGCGTAGAGACCCTGTCCGACGTCGATGGCGTGCGGCGTCTGAAGATCGCCCTGGCGCCCGGCGCCGGGGGGCAAGATACGTTGAAGACGGCCTTCCTGAACGGGCTGGACGTGCGCGGCTTCGCGCTAAAGGAGCCGACGCTGCACGACGCCTTCATCGGCCTGACCGGGGACCATCCCGACCAACCCGTCGCATCCGTGGAGGCTGTCCGATGAACCGCACCCTGCTGATCGCACGACGAGAATATGTCGCCTATGCCAAGACCGTGGGCTTCTGGCTGTCCCTTCTGGCCTTCCCGCTGTTCGCGGTGCTGGGCGGCGGCATTCCGGCGCTGATCAAGGCCTCCGAGCCGATCAAGTCGGTGGCGGTGATCGAGGAAGGCCCCAATGCAACAGGTCTGGCCGCCGCCGTGCGCGCCTCGTTGCAAGCGGATATGGATCGTCAGAACGAGCGCCTGCGCGAAGCCGCCGAAAAGGGACAGGCGGGCGCCGGCCGCGCCGTCGCCTCCATCACCGGCCCCAAGATCCGTCTGGTCGACGCGCCGCCCGCCATCACCGACGCCGTCGGACCGGCCCGTGACGAGGCGATCCGCAAGGCGCTGGACAAGCAGACCTCCAAGGCCAGGCGCCTCGACGCCGTGGTCTTCTTGAGCCGCATGGACGGCAAGCCCGCCGCCCAGGTCTGGACCGCGCGTGCGACCGACAACGACGTTTCCAGCTTCGTCCGCAACGCCCTGCGCGATGCGCGACGCACCGAGCTTTTGACCGCCGCCGGGGTCGCCCCGGCCGTGGCGCAGGAGGTTCAGACCTTCCGGCCCGAGGTGAAGTCCTTCTCGCCCAGCGCAGCGAGCGGTGGCGAGGTGTCGATGCGTGACCGGATCCCGTCCTTCATCGGCCTGGGCGTCGGCTTCCTCCTGTGGTCGCTGGTCATCACCGGCGCCTCCATCCTGCTGAACAGCGTGATGGAGGAGAAGTCGAACAAGATCCTGGAGGTGCTGCTGTCCTCCGCCTCGGCGACCGAAATCCTGACGGGCAAGGTGCTGGGCGTGGCGCTGCTGACCCTGACGGTCATGGGGGTCTGGGGCGGGATCGGCGCCTTCACCCTGATTTCGGCCTCGCCCGAGACGGCGGCGACGGTCGGACAGGTGCTGCTGCACGACGGCCTGATCTTCTATTTCATCGCCTATATGGTCGGCGGCTACCTGATGTATGCGGTGCTATTCGCAGCCATCGGCGCCTTCTGCGAGACGCCGCGCGACGCCCAGACCCTGATGGGGCCGATCATGATGATCCTGGTCGTGCCCATCCTGGTGATGCAGATGGCCCTGACCAGTCCGGATGCGCCGGTGGTGAAGGTGTTGTCCTGGATCCCCTTCTTCACCCCCTTCCTGATGAGCGCGCGCGCGCCCAGCGATCCGCCGCTGGTGGAGGTGATCCTGACGCTGATCGGCATGTTCGCGACCGCAGCCTTCATGGTGTGGATCGCCGGGCGGGCCTTCCGCGCCGGCGCTCTGTCAGACGTGAAGCTGAGCTGGAAGAGCTTCGGCCGGGCGATCACCGGGCGGGCGTAGGCGGCACGGTTGTCTCCTCCCCATCGCATCGCGATGGGGAGGTGGCGCGGCGCTTGGTCTATGAGACTGCAAGAGCCCTCCACCACGCTACCCGCAGCCGCCCTCCCCGCCGCGCAGAGAGCAGACAAGAAAAAGGCCGCTTCCCGAAGGAAGCGGCCTTAAATCTTGCGGCTTTCGCCGGGGTCTTAACGACCGCCGGGAACGCGCGGCTTCGGCGCGGGCAGCAGACCCTCGCGCTGCATGCGCTTGCGCGCCAGCTTGCGGGCGCGACGGATGGCTTCGGCCTTCTGACGGGCGCGCTTTTCCGAGGGCTTTTCGAAGTGCACGTGGCGCTTCATTTCACGGAAGCTGCCCTCGCGCTGCATCTTCTTCTTCAGGGCTTTCAGCGCTTGGTCGACGTTGTTGTCGCGAACGAAAATCTGAACCAGGTTAAACTCTCCTTTGGCCGCCCGCCGCGTCCTGTGAGGGAGACGGGCGAACAAAATAAAATCGTCTTCCGACAGCCGGGCTCTCGGATGAAGGCGCGCTGATACACGAGCCGCCTCCTTCTGTCCAGATCGTCGCGACCATTCTTCAAGGCTCGAAACGCCATGAAGACCGGCGTATGATCGCCCTTATGACCGAGACGACAGACTGGGCCGACCGGACCGAACAGACCGTGCTGGACGCCGCCATCGCCCGCGCGCCCGCGCTGGGCTGGAACGCGCGTCTGGTGCGCGAAGCATGCCAGGCGTGCGGGCTGTCGCAGGGCGACGAGGAACTGCTGCTGCCCAACGGCGCGCGCGATCTGGCGGCCCTGTTGTCGCGCCGCCATGATGCGCGAGCTTTGACGGTTCTGGGTGAAATCGACGCCAAGTCGCTGAAAATTCGTGAGCGAATCGCGCGCGCCGTGTCCGAACGGATGGAGGCCGGCGCCGCCGATCTGGAGGCCACGCGTCGCTGCGCCGCCTTCCTGGCCCTGCCCGTCAACGCCGACCTGGGGCTGAAACTGGCCTGGGAGAGCGCGGATCATCTGTGGCGCTGGGCCGGGGACGAGGCGACCGACTGGAATCACTATTCGAAGCGGACGATCTTGTCGGGCATCCTGATTCCCGCCCTGACCATGCGCTGGTTCGACGGCCGCGAAGCGGCGGAAGCCTTCGTCGCCCGCCGGATCGAGAATGTCATGGCCTTCGAGAAATGGAAGGCGGGCAAGGATTTCGACGCGCCGTTCCGAAAGGTCAGCGATGCGCTGAGCCGCATGCGGTATGGGGCGAGGGCGTAAGGCGAACGCGTCAAGATTGCCGAAAAGCGCAACCAATGCGACCCTTCGTGCCAACGGAGGGTGTGGGATGCGAAAGACTATCGTCTTGAGTGGCGTCGGCGTTTTGGCTGGGTCTGCGCTTTTGGGCGCACTCTCTCACCAAGAGCCGCCGTCACGAGTGAAGCCGAAGGTCTGTTGGGTCGAGAGCAAACCGATTCCCAACGGCGTGCTCAATGTCGTGCGGTGTGACGCGACCAAGGTCGGCTGATCAGACGACGCCCAACACCCGGTTCACATGCGCCATCTTGCGGCCGGGGCGGGCCTCGGCCTTGCCGTAGAGGTGAAGGCGTTCGTCGGACTTGGCCGACAGCTTGCGCCAGTCCTCGACCTCGTCGCCCAGCAGGTTCGTCATTTCGATGCGGGCGTGGGCCGTCGTGGGGCCGAGCGGCCAGCCGGCGACGGCGCGGATATGCTGTTCGAACTGGTCGCAGACGCAGCCGTCCTGGGTCCAGTGGCCGGTGTTGTGAACGCGCGGGGCGATCTCGTTGACCAGAAGCACGTCGTCGCCGAGGTCGAACAGTTCGACGCCCAGAACGCCGACGTAGTCCAGCCCGTCCAGGATCGCCTCGGCGATGGCGCGGGCGCGAACCTGGGTCTTCTCGTCCACGGCGGCGGGGGCCAGGGTGGTGCGCAGGACGCCGCCTTCGTGCCGGTTCTCGCCCAGCGGATAGACCACCATATGGCCGTCCCAGTCGCGGGCGGCGATGACCGACAGTTCGCGCACAAAGGTCGCCCTGGCCTCCAGGATGGCCGGGCGGCCGCCCAGGCTTTCCAGGGCGGAGGGCGCGTCCTCGATGGCGTGGATCCAGACCTGGCCCTTGCCGTCATAGCCTTCGCGGCGGGTCTTCAGCAGGGCGGGCAGGCCCAGCTCGGTCAGGCCGACGACCAGGTCGTCCAGCGTGTCGATGACGGCGAAGGCGACGGTCGGGGCGCCGACGGCGTTCAGGAAAGTCTTTTCGTCCACCCGGTCCTGCGACACGCGAAGCGCAGTCGGTCCCGGCGCGACGAGGGCGCCGGCCTCGGCCAGACGCTCGATGGATTCGGCCGGCACGTTCTCGAACTCGAAGGTGACGACATCGGCGGCACGGCCCAGCGCCGACAGGGCCTTGGGGTCGTCATAGGCGGCGACGATCTGGCGCGCCGAGACCCGGCCGGCCGGACTGTCGGCTTCGGGGTCCAGGATCACGACGTCGAAGCCCAGGCGCGAGGCGGCCTGGCTCAGCATCCGGCCCAGTTGGCCTCCGCCGATGATGCCGAGGGTCGAACCGGGGGGAAGCGGAAGATCAGGCACTCAGTCCTCGACGGTTTCTGCGACGGATTCGGTCTGGGCGGCGCGGAAGGCGGCCAGGCGTCCGGCCAATGCCTCGTCCGACAGGGCCAGGATCTGGGCGGCCAGTATGCCGGCGTTGGCGGCTCCCGCCTCGCCGATGGCCAGGGTGGCGACCGGAACGCCGGCCGGCATCTGAACGATCGACAGCAGGCTATCCATGCCCTTCAGCGCCTTGGACTGGACCGGCACGCCCAGCACCGGCAGTTCGGTCATGGAGGCGGCCATGCCCGGCAGGTGGGCGGCGCCCCCTGCCCCGGCGATGATGACCTTGTATCCGGCGGCCTTGGCGCCCGTGGCGAAATCGACCAGGCGTTGGGGCGTGCGGTGGGCGCTGACGACCTTGGCGTCCCAGGCGACGCCCAGTTGATCCAGGCGATCGGCGGCCAGCTTCATGGTCGGCCAGTCGGACCGGCTGCCCATGATGATCGCCACCGGGGTTTCGGAAGTCGCCATGTCTGCAAGGCCCCTCGCGGAAAGGCGCCGGTTACAGCACGCAGGTGACGCCCGCAACCGCAACACCGTGATTTCAGCCGCATCGGCCCGTAATGTCGGCCTTCAATGTCGGCGGATCACGCTCTACCATCGTTCGACCGCGACGCAGACTGAGTCGCGCCTTCGGAGCCATCCCTGCGCCGTGACCGACGTGGCCGAACACGACCTGACCGCCGAGATCGCGCGCCTGCGCGTCGAGCTGGAAGCGTGGAAGACGCGCGCCGCCGCCGCCGAGGCCGCCGCCGACCACGATGTGCTGACGCCCGCCCTGAACCGGCGCGGCTTCATCACGGCGATGCAACGGACCATGGCCTATTGTCAGCGGCACGGGGCGCCGGCGGTGCTGCTGTATCTGGACATGGACGGGTTCAAGAGCGTCAACGACAGCCTGGGCCATGCGGCCGGCGATGCGGCCCTGGTCGCGGTGGCGGAGCTGTTCCTGGCCAATCTGCGCGAGTCGGACGCAGTCGGCCGGCTGGGCGGCGACGAGTTCGCTCTGCTGATGTTGCATGCGGGCTATGACGAGGGCCGGGCCAAGGCGCGTCAGCTGGCCGAGGCGCTGAAGACCGAGGGCTTTGTCTGGGACGGCCAGAAGACCGAACTGGGCGGCTCGTTCGGCGTGCGCGCCTGGGACGGCCATACCGACGCCGAGGTTTGGCTGACCGAGGCCGACGCCGCCATGTGGGTGAGGAAGAAGGGGCGCTGAGACCCCTTCCCGCCCCTGCTGCTTAAAGCGGCAGTTTCAGCTGAATGCCGCCCATGTGGCTGTCGGCATGGTCGCCGAAGCGGCCGCGATAGCCGACCGTCACCTTGACCGGGCCGAGCGACCCCTCGACGCCGGCCGAGGCCAGGAACTGGCCGCCGAACGGATCGTCGATCTCGCGCGACAGCACCTGGGCCGGGTTGTTGTAGAGACCGACACGCACCGGATCGGAGCTGTCGTCCAGGGCGTCGCGGTAGCCGCCTTCGGCGAACAGACCGAACCCGCCCATTTCGGCTTCGGCGCGCAGGGCGACCTCGCCGGTCAGGGCCTTCACCGTGCGGTCGCCGTACTGATACTGGGCGCCGACGCCCTGTTCGTAATAGCCGTCGACGTCGCTGGACACATAGGCCAGGGCCGCACGGGGCGACAGGGCGACGCCGCCCATGTCGAACCACATGCCGCCTTGCAGACGCGCGCCGCTGCTGAGGGCGCGGGTTTCGGCAGTGTGGACGATCGGCGCCAGGCTGGTCGTGCGTTCGATGTCGTCGATGTTGTCGCGCGCCACGCCGACGGCGGCGTTGACGAAAACATCGCCCGAGCGCCAGCCGCCATAGACGTCCAGGCCGAAGCTTTCGACGTTGAACTGCAGCGCCTGGCTTTCGACGTCGGTGTTGCGCGCCGTGCCGGCCAGACCGAAGCGCCAGTTGGCCGAGGGACCGGCCTCAAGCGCGATACGGGCGCCCCAGCCGTCGCTGGACGAGCTGGTGACCGAGCCGCGCGCGTCGGTATCGACGCTGTCGATCAGGGCCGAAGTTGTGACGGACACGCCGGCCTCCCACGGCTGACGACCCGACAGGGCCTCGCCGGCGGCGTCCAGGGCGTCCTCGCGGTGACGATAGGTCGTCTCACCCTGCAAGGTCGATTGAGCGCCGATGTCGCCGTAGTAGAGGTAGTCGGTCGCCAGCTGGGCGATGATCCGGTGGCCCGCTGCGGTCGGGTGGACGCCGTCGAAGTAGAAGTAGCTGTCGGGGTTGGAGCAGACCGTCGCCCCGTTGAAGCAGGGCTGGGTGATGTTGGTGATGCCGAACAGGCCCGGATTGCCGGCCAAGGTGTCACCGATCTTGAACAGGTCCATCATGATGATGTTGCTGCCGGGGCGGGCGGCGGCCGTGGCGGTCAGATTGGTCTGGAGCGCGGTGTTGAAGGTGGTGACGGCGAAGTCGGCCAGGGGCGCGGCGGTCGTGCCGCGGAACTGAGGCGTCAGGCTGAGCTTGGGCAGGTTGGTGACCAGGATGGTCCCGGCGCCCGCGCCCGCCACGGTGTTGACCAGGCTGTTGATGTTGGCGGCGGCCGTGGTTGCGACCGGGGTGATGGCGGCGACCGGGCTGGCGGAGGCGCCGGCGGCGGGCAGACCCTGGAAGATGTCGTTGGCGCCGCCCAGGACGCTGACCAGATCGGTCGAGCTGAAACGGCCGCCCGCGGCGGTGTAGCGCGACAGCTGGTTCAGCATGCCGAACGGCACGCCGGCCGAAGCGTCGGTGCGCGAACCGCCAAAGGCGTAGTTGATGCTGCCCGTGACCGAGCCGTTGAAGTTGGCGGCGTTGAAGCCGAGCAGTTCAACGAAGGTCGGACCGTTCGAGAAGCGGCGCGCATAGGGCGGCGACGGCGGCTGGGTCCCGCCCGAGATCAGATAGAGGTTACCGTTGTCGCTGAGGCTGTCGCCGAAGACGACGAGACGGTTGTAGGTCTGGGCCGAGGCCGAGCCGGCAAAGGCGCAGGCGGCGAGCGCCAGGGCGGCGACGGCGCCGCCGGTGATGAAGCGTGACATGAATATCCTCCCGCAGCCGTCGTTGCGCGGCCGTTCGACGTGAGGATGCGCCAGTTCGCGCAGAGCGCAAGATGCCGCGAGGTCAGCTTTGAGAAGATATTTGCGAGCGACGCATCACTGCAACGTGCGGAACTTCAGCGTGCCCGGCACCGTCTTGAGTTCGCGCAGCGCCTCCGGGTCGTAGTCGCGATCCACATCGGTGATGACATAGCCCGTGCGCTCGTCCGTCTTCAGGTGCTGGCCCAGGATGTTCAGGCCCGCCGACGCCAGGGCGCGGTTCAGTTCAGCCAGCACGCCCGGCTGGTTCCGGTGGATGTGCAGGATGCGGTGCGCGCCCGAAACCTCGGACAGCTGGACGTTGGGCAGGTTGACGCTGAAGGTCGTGTCGCCCCGGTTCAGATAGCCCAGCAGGCGTTCGGCCGCGAACTCGGCGATGGCCTCCTGCGCCTCTTCGGTCGAGCCGCCTATGTGCGGCGTCAGGATCATGTTGGGCAGGCCCTGAAGCGGGCTCTCGAAGGGGTCGGCGTTGGTGCGCGGCTCCTCGGGGAAGACATCGACGGCGGCGCCGGCGACCCGGCCCGAGCCGATCGCCTGAGATAGCGCTCCGACATCGACCACATGGCCGCGCGCCAGATTCAGGAACAACGCGCCTTCCTTCATCCGGCTGAACTGGGCCGCGCCGAAGATGTTGGCGTTCTCCTTGCGGCCATCGACATGCAGGGTGACTACGTCGCTTTCGGCCAGAAGCGCATCCAGCGAGCGCATGCGGCGCGCATTACCCAGGGCCAGGCGCTCGGACAGGTCGTAGAACAGCACCCGCATGCCCAGGTTTTCAGCCAATACCGACAACTGGCTGCCGATGGCGCCGTAGCCGACGATGCCCAGGGTCTTTCCACGCAGCTCCTTTGAGCCGGTGGCGGACTTGTTCCACTTGCCGACGTGCATGGCGGCGGACTTGTCCGCCACGTCGCGCATCAGGACGATCATCAGGCCGATGGCCAGTTCGACCACCGAACGGGTGTTCGAATAGGGGGCGTTGAACACCGCCACCCCGTGATCCGAGGCCGCGTCCAGGTCGATCTGGTTGGTGCCGATGCAGAAGGCGGCGACGGCCATCAGCCGATCGGCCTGTTCCAGCACGCGGCGGCTGACCGTGGTCTTGGAACGGATGCCCAGGACATGGACGCCCTTGATGGCCGCGATCAGATCGTCCTCGTCCAGCGCGCCCTTCTGGGTCTCGACCGAATAGCCCGCCTCTTCCAAGCGCTCGACGGCGGCGGGGTGGATGTTTTCCAGCAGCAGCATCTTCATGCGGCTGCGCGGGAAGGACCACCGACCGACCAGGCCTTCGGCATGTAGCACCTCGTCGAGCGACGCGGCCTCGGCGTCGGCGACCTGGACCACCGGCGCGCGGCGCACGACCTCGGTGAAGGCGTAAAAGGCGTCGGCGGCGCCCGCGATCTTGACCTCTGCGTCATTCCAGCCGTCGCCGACCATGACGACTCGACCCGACAGGTTCAGGCCGTGAATAGCGGTCGGCTTGCCATTGGCGTGCGACAGGGAGTTGGCGTCATCCACGCCGACCACGCGGTCGTCGGCGTCATAGATCAGATCGTTGCACAGTACGCGATCGGGAGAGACTCCCAGCTCTTCCGCGACAGGCGCGATCACCTCGCGGAAGCCGCCGGAGAGGATGACGACCTTGCCCTTATTCTGCTGGAAGAAATTCAGGTTGCGCCGCACCGACGCCGTCAGGTGGTCCGACGCGCTCTGGGCCAGGGCGGCGACATGGGCGCGGGTCAGCGGCAGAAGAGCCAGCCGGCGGCGCAAAGCCTCGCCGAATTCGATCTCTCCGGCCATGGCCTGATCCGTCAGGGCGGCGATCTGGGCGCGTGTTTCGGCGGCGCCGGGCGCATCCGCAAGGGCGATGTCGGCCAAGGCCTCAAGGGTCTCGAAATCGACCAGAGTCGAATCGAAGTCGAAGATCAGTGTGGGGCGCGCGGTCATGGGCCGCGTCTTAGCGGCGTTCGCGCCTGCGGCAAAGCCGAGCGATGCTGCTCACTGTGGGCAGATGCGCTAAAAGTTTGCCGCCCGCCACGATTTTCAACGGGCGGGCGGCACGAAAATGTCAGAACCGCGCGATGCGACGCACGTGGCTGTCCGGGCGACGGCTTTCGAGCACGGCCGCGCCGACGGCGGCGGCGATGGTCGCCACCGCCAGCAGCGCGCCGCCTTCGCGGGCGTGATCACGCGCATATTGACCGGCGTCGTCAGCATAGCGGCGGGCCGTCTTGCCATGCTTCTTCAACGCCTTCTTGCCGTCCTTGCGGGCCGAGCGGAACCAGTCGTCGGCGCGGTCGCGCACATCATACGCGGCGTCTGCCGCACGATGGCGAGCGTCGCGCGACAGCGCGCCGGCGCGTTCACCGACATCCTCGGCGCGGTGGCGGAAGGCGTCGACGGCATCGTGGAAACGATCGCGCAGGTCGGACGTATCGACCCAGCCGCGCGGGTCGATACGCGACTTGATGCGCTGGTAACGGGTAGGGCCGCTGCGTTGCGTCAGATAGACGACGGCGACGGCGCCGAGCGCGACCGCGAGGAGGCTGCCGGCGGTGATGCCGGGGTGTTTGCGAATCTCTTCGATCGGATCGATGTCGCGGATCATCGTCGGAACCTCTTCATTTATTGGCGTCATGAACGGAGCGACGGCTCCGCTTGAGCCAAAAGAGCGATCCGCGCCGAAATCGGTTCCGTCGCCCTCTCCCAAGACCCGGCGGATTAGCCCCCTTATCAAGTCGCTTACGGGCGCCTACATAGCCGCGATCCCCAAATGACGCCCCAAAGGACCTCGCCGTGACCGATCACGCGCCCAACATTCCCGTTTCCGACGATCTGGCCGCCGCCTTCCAGATCGAAGGCTGGCCCGTGCGCGGTCGCCTGGTTCGCCTGGGCGCAACCATCGACAAAATCCTGGCCGCCCACGCCTATCCCGAGCCGGTCGCCGCCCTGTTGGGCGAGGCCTGCGCGCTGGCCGCCCTGATCGGCTCCAGCCTGAAGTTCGAGGGTCGGCTTTTGGTCCAGGCGCAGGGCGACGGCCCCGTTCGCTATGTCGTCGCCGATTACGGCACCGACGGGTCGCTGCGCGGCTATTGCCGCTACGACGAGGCTGAGGTCGCCGAGGCGTCGCAGGGGTTCGCCCGTCCCGGCGCCCGCTCGCTGCTGGGCCAGGGCGTCTTCATCATGACGCTGGATCGCGGCCCGGACTTCGAGCGCACCCAAGGGATCACGCCGATTGAGGGCGAGAGCCTGTCGCTGGCGGCCGAACACTATTTCCAGCAGTCGGAACAGGTGCCGACCAAGGTGCGCCTGGCCGTCGGCCAGGTTCAGACCGAGGCCGGATCGCAATGGCGCGCCGGCGGCGCGATGATCCAGATCATCGCCGGCGACGAGGCGCGCGGTTCGACCGAAGAGGTCTGGGACCGCACGCGGGCCCTGTTCGGCACGCTGGGCGATGACGAACTGGTCGATCCGACAATCTCGCCCGAGACGCTGCTGTTCCGCCTGTTCCACGAGGACGGCGTGCGGCTGGAGGGCGCGCGAGAACTGACGGCCGTCTGCCGTTGCTCGCGCGAACGGATCACCTCGGTCCTCGCGTCGTTCGATCCGGCCGAGCGCGCCGAGATGCTGGAGGACGACGGCAAGATCCGCGTCACCTGCGAATACTGCGCCACGGTCTATGCGCTGGACCCCGACGAAGTGGTCGCCGAGCAAATCTGAACGAGAAAGGGCGGCTCCGGGGAGCCGCCCTTTTTTGATCTCAGCCTTCCAGATCCAGCGAATAGCCCGCCGAGCGGACCGTGCGGATGGGATTGGCGCTTTCGTCGGCGATGGCCAGGGCCTTGCGCAGGCGACCGACGTGGACGTCGACCGTGCGGGCCTCGACATAGACGTCCGAGCCCCAGACCGCGTCCAGCAGCTGTTCGCGGCTGAACACCCGGCCGGGGTGCTGCATGAAGTGGTCCAGCAAGCGGAACTCGGTCGGGCCCAGATGGACCTCCTTGCCGTTGCGCTTCACCCGGTGCGAGACGCGATCCACGACGATGTCACCGTGGTTCAAGCGGTCGTCGGCCAGACCCGGGCGGATGCGGCGCAGGACGGCGCGTATGCGCGCGATCAGCTCGACCATCGAAAAAGGCTTGGTCAGATAGTCGTCCGCGCCGGTGTCCAGGCCGCGAACCCGGTCGCTCTCCTCGCCGCGCGCCGTCAGCATGATGATCGGCAGGTTGCGGGTCTCGGCCTTGCCGCGAATGCGACGGCAGACCTCGATGCCCGACAGCTTGGGCAGCATCCAGTCCAGCAGAACCAGATCGGGCAGACGCTCGTCGATCTGGAGCATGCCCTCCTCGCCGTCGGCGGCGACGGCGACGTCGTAGCCTTCCTTTTCGAGATTGTACTGAAGAAGGGTCGCCAGCGCGTCCTCGTCTTCCATCACAAGGATATAGGGCTGCACGTCGGGTCTCCGGTCTCGGGTCAGTGCGTCGAAAGGTTCGGCGTCGGATCGGAATCCTCAGCCGTGGGCTGGGCGCGCGGGCGCTCGCCCACGATGTCCTCGCCCGTGATCTCGTAGTGGACGGTCTCGGCGATGTTGGTCGCGTGATCGCCGATCCGCTCCAGGTTCTTGGCCATGAAGAGCAGATGGGTGCAGGCGCCGATCGTGCGCGGATCGCCCATCATGTAGGTCAGCAGCTCACGGAACAGGGCGTTGTAGTGCTCGTCGACCTCGTCGTCGGTCTGCCAGACGGCGACGGCGCGATCGAGTTCCGAGGCCGTATAGGCGTCCAGCACATCGCGCAGGCGGGTCGACACCAGACGGCCCATCCGCTCGATCGAACGGGTCAGGGGCTGCATCGGCTGGGCTTCTGCCAGGATCAGCGCCCGCTTGGCGATGTTCTTGGCTAGGTCGCCGGTGCGCTCCAGATCGGTGGCGATCTTCATGGCGCCCAGGGTGCGGCGCAGGTCGCTGGCGACAGGCTGGCGCAGGGCGATCAGGCGGATCGCCTTCTTCTCGATATCGCGGTGCAAGGCGTCCAGCTTCAGATCGCGTTCGACCACGGCGCGGGCCAGAGCGATGTCGCGGCGGGCGACGGAATCGATGGCGTCCGCGACCTGGGCCTCGGCCAGACCGCCCATGCGGGCGATCTCGGCCGTGATCTGGTTCAGTTCGTCGCCATAGGCTTTGACGGTGTGCTGGTTCATCGGATTAGCCGAAGCGTCCCGTGATGTAGTCGAGCGTGCGCCGTTCGCGCGGATTCTGGAAGATGTCTTCCGTGTCCCCCGTCTCGACCAGACGGCCCATGTGGAAGAAGGCGGTGCGCTGCGACACGCGCGCGGCCTGGGCCATCGAGTGGGTGACAATGACGATGCAGAACCGCTCGCGCAGTTCGTCGATCAGTTCCTCGATCCGCGCCGTGGCGATGGGATCCAGCGCCGAGCAGGGCTCGTCCATCAGGATGACTTCGGGGTTCACGGCGATGGCGCGGGCGATGACCAGACGCTGCTGCTGACCGCCCGACAGGCCCATGGCCGACGATTGCAGGCGGTCGGCGACCTCGTCCCACAGGCCGGCGCGCTTCAGCGCCTTCTCGACGACCTCGTCCATCTCGGCCTTGGACGACACCAGGCCGTGGATCTTGGGCCCATAGGCGACGTTTTCGTAGATCGATTTCGGGAAGGGGTTCGGACGCTGGAACACCATGCCGACGCGGGCGCGCAGAAGCACCGGGTCGATGGAGCGGTCATTGATGTCCTCGCCGTCCATGGCGATGCGGCCTGTGACCTTGGCTCCGGCGATGGTGTCGTTCATGCGGTTCATGGTCCGCAGGAAGGTGGACTTGCCGCAGCCCGACGGACCGATCAGGGCCGTGACGGTCTTGTCCGGAATATCCAGCGAGACGTCGTAAAGCGCCTGTTTGCCCTCATAGAAGACCGAGACGTCGCGCGCGGCGATCTTGATCGGACCGACGGGCGGGCTGTCGACGACAGCGGGGCCCGACCGGGGCGTGGCGTCCTCGATGCGCGGTTCGGCGGCTGCGCCCTTGGACGGAGCGACTTCGGGCAAGACCTGGCCGCCCATGCGCGGCGCTTCGGTCGGATCGACCGAGCCGGCGCCGGTCTGGTCCTCGGCGGAGCGGAAAATACGGAATTTCATTCTCTTACCACCGACGCTCGAAGCGCCGCCTCAGAATAATGGCCGCCGCGTTCATGATAATCATGAAGACCAGTAGGACGATGATCGCCGCAGCGGTGCGTTCGTGGAAGGCCCGCTCCGAGGCGTTCTCCCAGATGTAGATCAGCGAGGGCAGCGCGCCGACCGGCTGGTCGATGGCGTGCGGCACGCCCGGCACGAAGCTGACCATGCCGATCAGCAGCAGCGGCGCGGTCTCGCCCAGAGCATGGGCCATCGAGATGATGGCGCCGGTCATGACGCCGGGCATGGCGAGCGGCAGGACATGGCTGAACACCGTCTGGGTCTTGGATGCGCCCATGGCCAGAGCGGCCTCGCGGATCGACGGGGGCACGGCCTTCAGCGCCGAACGGGTGGCGATGACCAGGGTCGGCAGGGCCATCAGGGCCAGGACCAGACCGCCGACGATGGGACTGGCGCGCGGCAGATGCATCCAGTTGATGAACAGGGCCAGACCCAAGAGGCCGTAGACGATCGACGGCACGGCCGCGAGGTTGTTGATGTTGACCTCGATGATGTCGGTCAACTTGTTCTTGGGTGCGAACTCTTCCAGCCAGATGGCCGCGCCGACGCCTAGCGGAATGGCGATCAGGGCCGTGACCATCAGCATCAGGGCCGACCCGACCACGGCGCCCAGGACGCCCGCCAGCTCAGGCTGGGTCGAATCGCCGTTGGTGAACAGGGCGGTGTTGAAGTGCGAGCCGATCACGCCGTCGGCCTTCATCTTATCCAGCCAGGCGATCTGCTGGTCGGTCAGGCGGCGCTGATCCTCGGGCGTCTCCCTGGAGATTTCGCCTTTCAGATACAGATCGGCGTCGTCGGACAGCGGCACGGCCAGGGGCACGGTCTCGCCGATGACTTCGCTGCGCTTGGCGACCAGATCGGCGGCGACGAACTTCAGCTCCGACGAGAAGAGCCGCTTCATCTGCGCGGCTTTGGTCCCGGCCGCGTCGTCCGCAATGCCCATGCGGGCCAGCTGCTGCTCGGCGGCCAGTTGCTCGAAGTTTGAGCCCTGCGGATAGGCGCGGTCCACGCGCGCCGGGTCCATGAAGACTGGCACGGTGACGGTGTGGGTGTAGAAGGCGGTGTGGCCCTGCTCGACGATGCGGACCAGCAGCACGGCCAGGAACAGCATGGCGGCGGCGATGGCCAGGCGGCCATACCATTTGAAGCGCGTTTCCCTGGCGTGGCGACGCTTCAGACCGGCCCGCAGGCGGTCCAGACGTCCGTTGGCGGCCGCGCCGGCGATCTGATCGGGGGTCGCGTCAGTCATATTGTTCCCGATAGGTCTGCACGATCCGGTGGGCGATGATGTTCAGCATCAGGGTCACCAGGAACAGGGTCAGGCCTAGGCCGAAGGCGGACAGGGTCTTGGCGCTGTTGAACTCCTGGTCGCCGGTCAGCAGGGTCACGATCTGCACGGTGACGGTGGTGACGGTGTCCAGCGGATTGAAAGTCAGGTTGGCGGCCAGGCCCGCGGCCATGGTCACGATCATGGTCTCGCCGATGGCGCGCGACACGGCCAGCAGCAGGGCGCCGGCGATGCCCGGCAGGGCGGCGGGCAGAAGAACCCGTTTCACCGTCTCGGACTTGGTCGCGCCCATGGCGAACGAGCCGTCACGCAGCGACTGGGGCACGGCGTTCAGAATGTCGTCAGACAGGGACGACACGAACGGGATCAGCATGATGCCCATCACCGCGCCGGCCGTCAGGGCCATCTGGTTCTGAACCAGGGCCAGGTATTGGCCCAGCCCGTTCAGCGGTCCGCCGATCAGGAAAAGGCCGATCTCGTTGAACAGGACCCGCAAAAACGGTCCAACGGTCAGGGCTGCGAAGAAGCCGTAAACGACGGTCGGCACGCCGGCGAGAACCTCAAGAAGCGGCTTGATCACCGCGCGAGTCGTGCGGCTGGCGTATTCCGACAGATAGATGGCCGACAGCAGGCCGATCGGCGCGGCGACGCACATGGCGATGACCATAATCAGCAGGGTGCCGGCGAACAGCGGCACGGCCCCAAAGGCGCCCGAGGACCCGACCTGATCGGCGCGGATGGCGATCTGCGGGCTCCACTGCGTGCCGAACAGGAAGTCGAGAACCGGCACCCTCTGGAAGAAACGGAAGCTGTCGAAGGCCAGGGAGGCGATGATGCCCAGGGTCGTCAGGACGGCGATGGCCGAGCAGACGAACAGGGCGCCGTAGATCCAGCCCTCGACCCGGTTGCGGGCGCGCGTCTGAGGCTTGATCTGCGTCAGGGCGAACAGGCCGCCCAGGATGGCGGCCAGGATGGCGGCGACGCCGCCGCCCCACGACAGGGTGCGTTCGATGCGAACCATGCGGCGCGCCTCGACCGGTAGTTCTTCGGCCAGCGGACGCTCCCAAATCTGCATGGCGGGCTCGCCACGACCCACGCGGTGGGCGTCGGCGAAGAAGGCGTCACGACGGAACGGCTCCAGCGCCGCGACTGCATCCGGCGTGCCAGCGGCCGTCAGCTGACGCTGAAGCGGGGCGGCGAAGACCGAGGCCAGGATCAAGACCAGCAGAGCCGGCGCGGCGACCCAGATCAGCGCATAGGCGCCGTGCTGACCGGGGCGGGAATGGGGCTTTGCGCCGATCGCACGACGACGCGCCAATGCACGCCCGCCCAGGAAGGCGGCCGCACTCAAGGCGACGAGGATCAGCAGATAAATCCAGATCATTCAGAGTTCCGAAGCGCCGTGCGCGAATCGACGACGGTCCTGAACATCGGGACCAACGCGGCGCGACTACTGCCTGCGAATGGTCAGCGGATTACGACGGTTCGATGACAGTTGGGTGACAGCGATCGGCCGCCGCGCTCTCAGCGTCGCTCGACCGGCTGGGGAAACCAGGCGGTAAAGGCCGCGCCCATGCCCGGCGCGCTTTCGACCACCAGACCGCCCTGGTGACGGTTGATGATGTGTTTGACGATGGCCAGTCCCAGCCCCGTCCCCTGCCGCTCGCCGCTCTTTTGACCCTCGACCCGATAGAAGCGCTCGGTCAGGCGGGGCAGGTGTTCGCGCGCCATGCCGGGCCCATGATCGCGCACTGTGACGGCGGCGTAGGAGACGCCCGCCGTGCGATCGGGCGTGACCAGCGGCAGTCGGGTCGCGCCGGGCATGCGCGAGGCCCAGGCCTCATCGAACGACAGGTCCGAACGGACCGAGATTTCGACCGTCCCGTTGCGTGACGAATATTTGACGGCGTTGTCGAGCAGGTTCTGCACCACCTGCAATATCTCGTCGCGATCGCCGCTGATCGACGCCCTCGCCTCCCCTTGATCGAGGGCGATGGCGATCTCTTTTTCGCGCGTCAGAACGCTGATGGCGTCGACCACGTCGGAGGCGGCGCGGTCCAGATCGACGCGGCCAGAGGGCGGAATATGCTCGTTCAGCTCGATCCGGCTGAGCGACAGCAGATCCGCGACCAGCCGCCCCATCCGATCCGCCTGGGCCGACATGATGTCCAGGAAGCGGTCGCGCGCGACAACATCCTCGCGGGCATGGCCTTTCAGGGTCTCGATGAAACCGCTGAGCGAGGCCAGGGGCGTGCGCAGTTCGTGGCTGGCGTTGGCCAGGAAGTCCACGCGCATCATCTCGATACGGCGCGAGTCTGTTTCGTCGCGCAGGATCAGCAGGGCCAGCTCCGACCCGGCCTTGCCTGACGCTTCGAGTGAGAGCGGCCGGGTCCAGGCGCGCCAGCGTCGGTCGCGCTGACCGCCCGTCGCATAGTCCGTGGTGCGCGCCGTCCCGCCGAACAGGGCCTCGTCCACCGCCTCCAGCACGCCCGGTTCGCGGATCACCTGGACCAGCAAGGCGCCTTGGCGCTGGATGCGCAGAAGCTCACGCGCCGCCGCATTCGCCATAACAATGCGTCGCCCTGCGATGTCGTCCGGCTCGCCGCCGCTGACCACCAGCACCGGATCGTCCAGCGCCTCGAACACCCGGTCGAGAAGATCGCCCGTCACCACGTCGATAGCGGGCTCGGTCGCAGCGCCTTGACTGGCCGCCGGTTCGGCCCTGCTCGCCTCGCTCATGTTCAACAGCCAGGCCGAGGCCGCCACGATCACCGCCCCGCCGACCAGCCAGTTCGCCATTTCGGGATGCAGGATCGCCAGCACCAGCAAGGTCACGATGGCGATGCCGATGCTGGCGCCGACCGTCCACAGCCGCGAGGTGGAGACCGGCGCGACGGGCGATGGCGAGACTTCGTAAGGCATGGGTCCAGGCGATCTCGAACTGAAGAACGATTCCGATCCTTGCACGGATTCTGTGACGGCGTGCCGACAGCCTGCGGCGCCCATAAGCTTCGCCGCACGGTTTCTTTAGAATTGTCGTCTATCGTACGCTCAAGGGGAGGCCTCGTGGACCGCATAATCCATTGTATTGCGCACGATCACGACTGGCGGATCACGCTGTTCGCTGCGCTGATCTGTATGGCCGGTCTGGGCGTCTCCACCCACGTCATGCAACGGATGGGTCGGCGCGATCCCGGGCGACGCCGCCGTTCGGTCCTGCTAGCCGTCATGATCGGCGCCCTGTCGATCTGGGCGACCCATTTCGTGGCCATGCAAGGGTTCGTGGCCGGTGTGCCGGTGCGTTACAATCCGTTCCTGACGGTCGCCTCATTGGGGATCGCGCTGGCCATGATCGGCCTGACCATCGGCTCGACGTTGATGGGCAAGGGCCGCATGTGGCGCGTGCTTGCTGCGGTGATCGCCGTCGCCGGCGTCGGCGCCATGCATTATCTGGGTATGGCCGCCATAAGAGCGCCGGCGCACATCAGCTGGGATCCTGGCCTAGTCGCCCTGTCCATCGTCGCAGCCCTGGCGATCGGCGGAACGACGGCCTTCTTCTATCGTCGAGGCGGTCTGCTGCGCCTGCTGGCGACGACGACGGGACTTTCCGCGACAGTTCTTGTTCTTCATTTCATCGGCATGTCTGCCATCACGGTGACGCCGGACCCGACCGTCGCCGCCGACCAGGGGCTGTCCAGCGAGGCGATGCGACTGCTGTTGGCCGCCATTCTGCTGATGATCTGCACGGCCGCCGCCGTCCTGGGCATGATGGCCTATATTTCGCGCACCACCGCGCTGCGCCGTATTCGCGAGGCGGTGGACGCCATGCCCGATGGTCTGGGTTTTTATGATTCCAAGGATCGGCTGGTGCTTTGGAATGCGCGCTATGCCGAGGTGAACCCCGAACTTGAGCCGCATCTGGTCGTCGGCCTGACCTTCCGAGAGGCCCTACGCATCGGCATCGACGAAGGCCGCTATCAGGAGGCAGCCGGTCGCGAAGAGGAATGGTTGAGCGAGCGCATGCAGGCGCGTCGTCAGTTGTCATCGAACAGCGAGCAGCAGGTCGCCGGCGGGCGTTGGCTGCGTATCCAGGATCGCCGTACGTCCGAGGGCGGGACGGTCACGGTCTGCAACGACATCACCGATCTGAAGCGCGACGCCGAGGCCCTGTCCGAAGCGCGTGACGCGGCCGAGGCCGCCAACGTGGCCAAGAGCCAGTTTCTGGCCAATATGAGCCATGAGATCCGCACGCCGTTGAACGGTGTGATCGGCCTGTCCCAGGCCCTGGCCAAGACCGATCTGACGGCTGAACAGCGTGAGATGCTGGACCTGATGCAGGCGTCGGGAAGGACGCTGCAGACCCTGCTGAGCGACATCCTGGATTTGGCGCGTGTCGAATCGGGCAAGCTGGAGCTGACCGAAGACGCCTTCGAACTGGCGACGGTCGTGCGCGAGGCGGCTCAACTCTATGCCGAAAACGCGCGTGAGAAGCATCTCGACTTCCACGTCGATATCGATCTGGAGGACGATGTCTGGATCCTGGGCGATGCGGTGCGCCTGAAGCAGATTCTGACCAATCTGATTTCCAACGCCGTCAAATTCACCAGCAAGGGATTCGTCGGTCTGATCGTGCAGCGCGGAGCGGACCGCGAGGGCTCGCCCGTGCTGCGCTTCACCGTCGAGGACAGCGGCATCGGCTTCGACGCCGCGACGCGGGCGCGCCTGTTTAGTCGCTTCGAACAGGCCGACGGCGGCATCACGCGCAAGTTCGGCGGCTCGGGACTGGGCCTGTCCATCTGTCGTCAGCTGGCCGAGATGATGGGCGGCGACCTGGGCTGCGAAAGCGAACCCGGCGGCGGCGCGGCCTTTATCCTGACGTTGCCGCTGAGACAGACCCAGGCCCGGTCGCGCAAGGAACCGGCGCCGGCCCAACTCGCCGTCGTCGAGCAAGCGCGGACGATCCGCGTGCTGGTCGCCGACGACCATCCGACCAACCGCCGCGTGATCGAACTGATTCTGGCGCAGACGCCGACGCAGATCGTGATCGCCGAGAACGGCGCCCAGGCGGTGGAAAGCTTCCGGGCCGACACCTTCGACCTGGTGCTGATGGACATGCAGATGCCCGTCATGGACGGGCTGACCGCGACCCAGGAGATTCGCCTGCACGAGGCGACCATGGGTCTGGATCGCACGCCGATTGTCATGCTGACCGCCAACGCGATGCCGGAGCACGTCGCTGCCGGACGCGCGGCCGGGGCGGACCATCACCTGGCCAAGCCGTTCAACGCCGCAGAACTGCTGGGCATCGTCGCAGCGCCGACGTCGCTGCTGAAGGATCGCGCGCGGGCGGCGTGAAGCGGAACCTTTGACGGTTGCGCCTTGGACCTGATGCGTGTAATAGCCCGCGCTCTTGAATTCGAGGGTTCATCACCCCCGCCGCGAGAGCCCCGGGTTGGCGCGGCGTTTCCGTTGTTGTTGAGGCGAGCCACATGGCCGAGATCATTCTGAACGTGGACGTCCGCGATGGCGTCGGCACCGGCGGCGCTCGCGCTGCGCGTCGCGCCGGCTTCGTGCCGGGCGTCCTTTACGGCGGCGAGCAGGCCCCCGTCGCCATTTCGGTGAACGAGAAGGACTTCCGCAAGTCGCTCTACACCGGCAAGCTGCTGGGCCACCTCGTGACCCTGAAGTACGGCGACGAGACCCAGCCGGTCATCGCCAAGGACGTGCAGTTCGACCCCGTTTCGGACCGCCCCCTGCACTTCGACCTGATGCGCGTCGACGAGAAGGCTCCGGTCAAGATCGAAGTGCCGGTTCACTTCCTGAACGCCGATGAAGCGCCCTACTCGCGTCAGGGCGGCTCGCTGGAGATCGTCCGTCACGCCGTCGAGATCCTGGTCCGCGCCGACCAGATCCCGGAAGAACTGGTTGTCGATCTGGCCAAGGCCGAAATCGGCGACACCATCCGCATCTCGGACATCAAGCTGCCCAAGGGCGCGGAAGCCACCATCACCGACCGCGACTTCGTGATCGCCACGGTCAAGATCTCGTCGGCCGCCCTGTCGGAAGCTGCTGACGAAGCCGCTGACGCCGAGGCCGCCCCGGCCGAGAAGACCGAAGACTGATCCTTCGTCGCTTCGACAAGATCACGCCCCGCCCGGTTCGCCGTGCGGGGCTTTTCTTTGCCTGACGCAAACGGCAAGAGGACGCCATGATCATCATCGCGGGGCTCGGCAATCCGGGCGGGAAATACGAGAAGAATCGGCACAACATCGGCTTCATGGCCGCCGACGAGATCGCGCGCCGGTGGCGGTTCGGTCGCGAGCGCGCCAAGTTCCAGTCGATCGTCAGCGAGGGTCTGGTCGACGGGACCAAGGTCCTGCTGATGAAGCCCCAGACCTATATGAACGAAAGCGGTCGGGCCGTCGGCGAGGCGGCGCGCTTCTACAAGATCAAGCCGAGCGAAATCATCGTCTTCCACGACGAGATAGACTTGGCCCCCGGGCGGTTCCGCATGAAGACCGGCGGCGGCGCGGCCGGGCAGAACGGCATCCGCTCCCTGATCAGTCATCTTGGCGCCGACTTCCGACGTGCGCGCATGGGCATCGGCCATCCGGGCGAAAAGGAACTGGTCATGCCCCACGTCTTGGGCGACTTCCACAAGGCGGAACAGCCCTGGCTGGACGCCATGCTGCAGGCCTGCGCCGACGCCCTGCCCTTCGCGATCGCCGGCGGCGACGAACGCTATCAGGGCGAGGTCATGCGTCTGGCCCCCGCGCCCAAGTTCAGCCCACGCCAGGCGGCGCGTGGCGAGCTTTAGGACAAACCGCCGCCTATCACGCCGTCGCAAAACGCCGTAGAGGCGAGACGTGACCCGCGCTCAGGCCGACAATTGGTCGATTTCGCAATCGCTCGCCTTCCTGGCGGCGGTGTTCGCGCTGGTGCTCGGAACCCTGCTGCCGTTCGCGGCTCTCGCGGCGGTCCAGCCGGGTCATCCGCTGGTCATATGTTCGGCGCAAGGCCCCCAGACGATCCAGTCCGGCGGCATGGACGGCCCGGTCAACAAGCACGTCGGGGCCAAATGCGCCGCCTGCGTCATGCCGTTGGCCGCCGCCCTGCCCTGCCCGCCTGCGCCCGAGCCGGCGCCGGTTGTTCGCACCGTCGAGCGCGTTGTCTATGCCGCCGCAAGCATCAGCCCGCCGCCGCCCGCGCGCGCGCCGCCGCGTCCGCCGTCCACCGCCCCGCCCCACGCCTGAACCAGACCCTAAGCCCGCGCGCCAACCTCAGCGCCCGCGCGCCGTCTCATTCTGATTTCAGGTTCAATCCATGTCCTTCAAGACTACCGCAGCGCCCTGCGCGCTGCTGCTCGCCGCGCTCTGCAACGCCGGTTGGACGAGCCCCGTCCTGGCCCAGCAGACGCCCGAACCGGCTTTGCTGGACAGCGTCATCGTCACAGGCCGCCGCAACGCCGAGGATCCGCCCATCGTCGCAGACGCGCGACAGCGGCTGTCGCGCACGCCGGGCGCCGTCGCTGTCATCTCAGCCGAATCCTATGCCGACCGATATGCGACCAACCTCGCCGACGTGCTGCGCGATGCGCCCGGCGTCTATGCCCAGAAGAAGTGGGGCGGCGACATTCGCCTGTCGATTCGCGGATCGGGCATAAGCAATGCGGCTCACAATCGCGGTGTTCTGCTGGCTCAGGACGGCGTGCCGTTCAACGAGGCCGACGGGTTCGGTGATTTCCAGCTGATCGACCCGCTGATCGCCCGCTACACCGAGGTCTACAAGGGCGGGAATGCGCTGCGGTTCGGCGGAGCCCTGCTGGGCGGGGCGGTCAATCTGGTGACACCGACGGGGCGCACGGCCTCGTCCAACCTGAACCTGCGCCTGGACGGCGGCTCTTACGGAACCGTGCGCGCCCATGCCGAGGTCGCCGGCGTTCGCGGCGACTGGGACGGTTTCGCCGCCGTCACGGGCCAGAGCGTCGATGGGTGGCGTCAACAGAGCGAAGGCAAGGCGCTGAACCTGTCGGGCAACGTCGGGCGCAGCTTTGGGCAGGATCGCGAAGTTCGCCTGTTGGCCTCGTGGGGCGACATCCATCAGGAGATCCCGGGCAGCGTTAGTCTGTCCGACGCCCTGACAAATCCCGAGGCGGCCAATCCCGCTAATATCGCCCTCAACTACCAGCGCAATATGCGCTCGCTTCGCACCACTTTGCAGACGCGCTGGAGGCTGGACGACGCAACGGTGTTCGAGGGCGCCCTCTATGGAACCTGGAAAGATCTGGACCATCCCATCTTCCAGGTCATCGACCAGCAGAGCCGCAACTACGGCGCCTTCGGCCGGTTCGACTGGCAGGGCCGGATCGGCGGGATGCGCGCCGACGCCTTTTATGGCGCCTGGTATCGGCAGGGTGATCTAGACGCCAAACAGTGGGTCAATGTCGGCGGACAGCAGAACGGTCTACGCGCCCGCAGCTTCCAGAACGGCAAGGGGCTGGATGTCTTCGGCGAGGGGCGGCTGTTCGTGACCGATCGCCTGGCGCTGGTCGCGGGAGGAACCTGGGGGCGCGCCGAGCGGGACTATCAGAGCTATGTCGTTCCCGGCGTCGTCGGCACGATCGACCTGACCACCGACAAGACCTTCGACTGGTTCGCGCCTCGCGCCGGCCTGTTGTGGGAGAGCGAGGACGGCGCCCAGGTCTTCGCCAACGTCACCCGCTCGATCGAGCCGCCCAACTTCTCGGCCTTGTCGCCGACCGCCGGCGGCTATCAGCCCCTCGTTCCGCAAGAGGCCGTGACCTGGGAAATCGGCACGCGGGGTCGCCGGGGACCGCTGACGTGGGACGTGACCGCCTATCGCGCCGATCTGAAGCACGAACTGCTGAACTTTGCTGTAAACGCCGCCCTGGGCATACCGGCCGCGACCTTCAACGCGGGACCGACCATCCACCAGGGGATCGAGGCAGGGCTGGATTGGCGGATCGCGCCGGAATGGCGGCTGCGCCAGACCTACGCCTTCTCCGACTTCTATTTCGACGGTGACAAGGTCTATGGAGACGGCCATCTGCCGGTCGTGCCGCCGCATCTGTATCGCGCAGAGCTTCGCTACGACGATCCGGCCGGCTGGTTCGTCGCGCCTAGCGTGGAATGGTCGATCAAGGATGCCTGGGTCGATTACGCGAACACTCTGAAGTCGCCGTCCTATGCGATCGCGAACCTGAACATGGGCTGGACCGTCAATCGCCGACTGACGGTGTTCGCCGATGTCCGCAACCTGTTCGACGAAGCCTATGTGTCGAACTTCGGCGCGGTCACGGACGCCCGCGTGGCCAGCGTGTCCAAGGCCGTCTTCTTCCCCGGCGATGGCCGTTCGGCCTATGTCGGCGTCAGGATGAGCTACTGATGGCGCGCAATCTCGACAAGACGACGCCGGACGACCTGTCCGACGCCTATCGCGCGGTCTGGCGCTGGCACTTCTATGCCGGCGTCTTCGTCATGCCGGTGCTGATGCTGCTGGCCTTGACGGGGGGGCTTTATCTGTTCAAGGACGAGATCGACGGGTTTCTCTATCGCGACATGATTCGCGTGCCGGCGGTTCAGGCCCAAGCGGCGCCGGAAACCTGGGTGGCTTCGGCCGCCCAGGCCGCAGGCGGCGGGCGGGTCGCCAATCTGGTCATGCCTGCGCGTGACGGTCAGGCGATCCGGCTGCGGGTCGATCGACCCGACGGGGTGCAGAAGACGGTCTTCGTCGATCCGCACACCGGCCGGGCCACCGGCGTCATTCCGGCCGGGGGGTTCATGGAGCTGGTCAAGAAGACCCACAGCCTGACCCTACTGGGGCGGCCGTTCAACATCCTGGTCGAGATCGTCGCCGGCTGGACGATCATCCTGTTCGCCACGGGGCTCTATCTGTGGTGGCCGCGCGGGCGGGGCGTGGCGACCTTTGCACCGCAGACGACAGACAGCCGCCGCCGTCCGTTCTGGCGCGACCTGCATGCGTTGACGGGTGTCTATGTCGGCGGAGTCGTGCTGTTTCTGGCCGTGACCGGCATGCCGTGGTCTGCGGTCTGGGGCGACAAGGTCATGGGGGCGGTCAAGGAGACGGGGCTCGGTCGGCCGCCCGCACCCGTCGCCGGCGCCTGGCAGAGGGCGCAGCACCACGATGCGCCGGTCGGGGCCGGCTGGACCATGGAGGGCATGGTGCTGACCCACGACCACCCCGGACATGGCGGCCTGGCGCAGGTTCTGGGAGTGGCGGATCACGCCAGCCTGGCGCGCCCCTATACGGTGAACATCCCCAAGGCCGATGACACCGCCTATACGCTGACGACCCAGGCGACGCGGGTTCAGGACAGCCGGTCGCTCTATGTCGATGCGGCCTCCGGGCAACTGCTGGGCGACATCGGCTATGACCAGTTCGGCGTCGGCGCCAAGGCCATCGAGTTCGGCATCTATACGCACCAGGGCACGCAGTTCGGACAGGCGAACCGCATCGTCATGCTGCTGGGCTGCATCGGCGTGTGGCTATTGGCGATCAGCGGCCTGGTCATGTGGTGGAAGCGCCGCCCGCCCAATCTGTCGCGCCGACGCCTGGGCGCGCCGCCCGCCCCGCCGGGACCGCGCGCGCGCGCCGCTGTCCTGGGCATCGTCCTGCCTCTCGCCATCCTCTATCCCCTGACGGGACTGAGTCTGATCGCGGCCGTATTGCTCGACCGAGCCCTGCGTCCGATGATCCGGCGCCGTTCCGCCGCCTCGTGAAAGACCTGACGCCATGAAGATCAAACTCGCCCTTGCCGCCGCCGCCCTGTCGCTGGCGGCCTGCAATCCGTCCGAGCCGGCCAAGGCGCCCGCCGCTGAGACGCCGACGGCGACCGCCGCCGTGACCGCGACCGACGCCTGGTGCCGCCCGTCTCCGAACGGGGCCAAGGCCGGCGGCTGCTACGTCACCCTGACCGCCGCGACCGACGACAGGCTGACGGGCGGATCGACGCCGCGCGCCGGATCGCTTCAGGTGCACGAGATGAAGACCGAGAACGGCATGATGAAGATGGCCGAGCTGACGGCGGGCCTGCCCCTGCCCGCCGGTCAGGCCGTGGCCCTGGCGCCGGGCGGCAACCACCTGATGCTGATCGGCCTGACCACGCCTCTGGTCGCCGGCGAGACCGTGCCGCTGACCTTCCAGTTCGCCTCGGCGCCGACGATCACGGTTCAGGCGCAGGTTCGCCAACCGGCCATGGACGGCATGGATCACGCCGCCCACTGACCTCAGTTGAAGCGCGAGCCTGACAAACCGGTCGGAACCCGCTAAAGGCTCGCGCCTCACGAGGAATACCATGGCTCTCAAAGTCGCGATCGTCGGCCTGCCCAACGTCGGCAAGTCCACCCTGTTCAACGCCCTGACCAAGACGGCGGCGGCCCAGGCGGCCAACTATCCGTTCTGCACCATCGAGCCGAACACCGGCGATGTGGCGGTGCCCGAGGCGCGTCTGAACGCCCTGGCCGAGATCGCCGGATCGAAAGAGATCATCCCAGCCCGCATCACCTTCGTCGACGTCGCCGGCCTTGTGCGCGGCGCGTCCAAGGGCGAAGGCCTGGGCAACCAGTTCCTGGCCAACATCCGCGACTGCGACGCCGTGGCCTTCGTCGCCCGCTGCTTCGTCGATGACGACATCACCCACGTGGAGGACCGCATCGATCCGATCGCCGATCTGGAGATCATCGAGACCGAACTGATGCTGGCCGACATGGAAAGCCTGGAACGCCGTCGGCCGCAGCTGGAGAAGCGCGCCAAGGGCGGTGACAAGGACTCCGTCCTGACGCTGAAGCTGGTCGATCTGGCCCTGTCCCAGCTGAACGCCGGCAAGCCCGCTCGCACCGCCGAGGTATCCAGGGAGGACATCAAGGCTTGGCACATGCTGCAACTGCTGACGGCGCTGCCTGCCCTCTATGTCGCCAACGTCGAGGAAGGCTCGGCCGACAAGGGCAACGATCTGTCCGACAAGGTCGCGGCCCGCGCCGCCCAGGACAACGCCAACTCGGTCGTCATCTCGGCCCAGATCGAGTCCGAGATCGCCGTGCTGGACGACGAGGAACAGAAGGAGTTCCTGGAGACCCTGGGTCTGGAAGAGCCCGGCCTGAACCGCCTGATCCGCGAGGCCTACAAGCTGCTGGGCCTGCAGACCTATTTCACGGTCGGCCCCAAGGAGGCCCGCGCCTGGACCATCAATGTCGGCGACACGGCGCCCCAGGCGGCCGGCGTGATTCACACCGACTTCGAAAAGGGCTTCATCCGCGCCGAGACCATCGCCTTCGACGACTTTGTGGCCCTGCGCGGCGAAGCCAAGGCGCGCGAGGCCGGCAAGCTCCGCGCCGAAGGCAAGTCCTATGTCGTCAAGGACGGCGACGTGATGAACTTCCTGTTCAACTAGGCGGCGCGGGCGGCGGGGTTTTGGCCCCGTCCTTCTTCATCATCTTTTCCAGCGGATTGGCGGGATCGGGCGCGCGCGGCGAACCGGGGCAGCGCGCCAGTTTCACCGTCTTCATGGCCTGATCGACATAGGTCAGGTTCATAACGTCGCCGCTCGTGCTCATATGCACCCGCTCGGTCTGAGCCCGCCCCGCGCATCGCAGAACCGCGACATAGCCGGAACCTGTCTCGTCGATGCTGGCGATGTCGCAGTTGCGGCCGTAGGCGTCGAAGCGCAGCGGCGTCAGGGTGATTGGGCTGCGTTCCCCCTGGGGCCGGGCGCACCATTGCGGATTCGCCGCCCAGACGCCCACGAAGCTGCGCGGCCCACGTCCAGCCAGAGAAGACGGTCCAGGCGGTTCGACCGGCTGCATGGCCTCGGGCGTTCGCAGCGGCGCCGCCGGTTCGTTCGGCGGATTGACCTCGTGATCGCCGCAGGCGGCCAGAAGGGCGATCGCGCCCGCCATCGGGATCAAGGCTGTTTTCATTCCGCCACAACGCCACGGCCAAGGTTCGGGTTCAATCCGACGTTCAGTGTCAGCGGCTGGGATCGGATTCAGCTCAAGACCACCCGGCCGTCGATCATCCGGAAGGCCACGCCTGTGCGCTGGAACAGGCGCGCGATGACGGCGGACGGATCGGACGCGCCCTGATCCAGCAGCCGCTCGACATCGCCGCGCAACGACGGGTCGCGCGATGTGCGGGTCAGGGCCGTCAGCCATTCCTCGCGGCTGAGCACGCCATCCGGCTGGCGCAGCAGAGGTGTGAGGAAGTCGAACCAGTCGCCGCCGGTCCGCTGGCGTTGCGCGCCCTCCGCCGCCAGGGCGAAGACGGCCCCGCAGGCGTAATAGGCGCGGTGTTCGCCCCGGGCGCCGGCCTGGGCGACCGGCTGGCGGGCCAGGTTGACGCAATCGTCCACCTCGGACTGAAGCTCGGCCCGGTCGTCATAGTTTGCATCGAGGGCCTTCAGCGCGCGCACAGCCATCAGGTCGGCTCCGCCCTCAGTGATCCAGGCCTCATCCGCGAAAGCGTATCGCACCGTCTGTCCCAGCCAGAAATGCGCCCCCTCATGGCCGATGAACCAGCGCGAACGCTCCACGATTTCCGGCTGCGGCGAGGTCACGCCCCGCCCCTCGAACGACATGACGATCAGGCCCGGAAGGACGCTGCCGCCCATGCTCGTCATGCTTTCGGTCGGCCCGTTCCAGGCCACCATGACGATGGGCGTATCGCCGCCGGAGCCTGGCGCGCCGAGGCGATCGCGATAATAGTGACCGACACGCGGCGCAAAGCCCCGGATTTCCTCGCCGATCCACGGCGGCAGATTGGGGTCCATGACGGTCGACAGGCCGTCGCCCGACGTGACCGTCGCCTCGCCCAGCAGGACATAGCTGCGCTCGTCCGTCGTGGTCAGTTCGTCGCGGCGGCGCCCGTTGAACAGGACGGGTCCGTTCTCGTCCCGCCACGTCACGCGCGAGGGACCGCCATCCAGCCGAACCCGGTTCAGGTCGTCCGGCACCTGTTCGGCCGCCTGGGCCGACGGCAGGGCGAAGACGTCCAGTTGCCGGGTCGGCAGCGCCACCGCGCCGTTGGAGAACAGCAGGGTGGGATACTCGGCCTCTAGATCCACCGCCTTCGGTCGAACGCGGAAACGGACCTCGCGCGGCACGGGACCGCCGTCCGTGCTGCGGATGATGTCGTAATGGCCGCGTCGCTCCATAACGACGCCGGGCGTCTCGACCGTCCATTGGCGCGGCCGCCAGGGCTGGCGCGAATCCTGTTCCAGCGCCGAATCCTGGAAGGCCCAGACCGGCACGTCGCGCCCAAAGCGATAGTCGATGTTCAGTTGATCGCCGTCGCGGGTCACCGTCACCTGGGGTCCGGCTTCCTCTTGAAAGGTCGCCGGCGCCGACATGGGCCCGGCGGCGCAGGCGCCGCTCATAAGGGCGAGGGCCAGGATAGCGGACGAAGCGAAGGCGTGGACGCGCAAGGGCGATCTCCTGAAGGGCGCTCGGCGCGAAGCCTAGCGGTCGTCAACGCGCCGCGTCAGCTTACGGTTTCGTCAGGCCGAGGCCCGTTCCAAGGCGCGGCCCGCCGCCGCCAGTTCGCCGGTCATCACGGCCTTCAGTCGCTGCGGCGCCAGGATCTGCACCTGCTCGCCCCAGGTGAACAGGTGCCAGGCCAGCTCGCGCATGCCCGAGGCGCGGAACCGCACGATCACGCCGCCGTCCGGCTGATCCTCGAACGACTGGGTCGGGTGCCAGCGCCAGCCCCTGGCCTCCGCCGCGCCTTCGGGCGCGATGCGCAGCACGACGTCCTCGATCTCGTCCTGATAGATGCCGAACGACTGGCTGGCGAAGACACCGAGGTCGAAATCTGCGGGCGGAAGGGCCATCCCCTCCTGCGGGGCGACGTGACTCATTCGGTCCAGGCGGAAGGTCTGGATGCGACCGGTCTCGCGGTCGGCGGCGACCAGATAGTTGGCCCGGCCGAACATGACGCCGCACGGCGCCACGCTGCGCCGACGCGGCTCGGCGCCCGGACGGGAATAGGTGAAGCCCAGCGGCTGCTGCGCCAGCACCGCCGCGCGGATAGCGGTCAGCATGGCCTCGTCGGCAGAGGGTCGCGGGCCGGCCTGGACCGCAATGGTCTCGGCCCGGACCAAGGCCTCCAGATCCGGCGCCATCCGGTTCAGCGTGGTCGACCGCATCGCCGCCTTCAGCTTGCGCTCCAGCCCTTCCAGCGCCGTGGCGCGCGCCGGTTCGCCGGCGGCGCGCAGGGCGGTCGCGGCCTTGGACAGTTCCAGCATTTCGGTCGCCGTCGGCGCCTGTTCGAACGCCGACAGACCGCCCCGGATGCGCCAGCGTTTGGACGGCGGGTCCGAAACCTCGTCCACCTGGGGAAACAGCATCAGAACCGCATCGCGCATCCGTTCGGCGGTGCGGCGGCCGACGCGCATGTCGCGCGCGATCTCGTCCAGGCTCAGCCCTTCGGCGCTGGCGGCCATGCGACGCGCCAGATCGATCACCATCGCCGCCTTGTCGTGTCTCAATGCTCTCGCCGATCCCTACGTCCGTTTCTGACGCAACACTGCTTCATAACGACATCATCGACAAGAGGCCCCCGCTTCAGGAGATTATCAGATGGCGCATTTCCAACCCACCCAGACCGTCAACGCCAGCCGCTACATCATCGTGCCATGCGAGGCCGATGGCTCGTCCGACCTCGCCGTGATCTGGGACCGGCTGGAGGAACAGGTGGTCGACGTCATCTCGGCCGCCGCCAGCAGCCGCTATTCGGACGAGGACATGCTGTGGGACGAAGGCCGCGCCGGCGACATCGCCCCCGAATGGCGGATGGCCGCCTGACCTCAGGCCGCCTTCGGCTTGGTCCAGCGATCGATCATGCGCTGGGCCGGCTGCTCGACCAGTCGGTGCGCCACCACGGCGACCGCAACGATGAAGCCGAACATGGCGACGGTGAACAGGTCGTTCAGCCAGACCGAGCCGAAGTCGATGCGTCGCACCGGGACCAGGTCCAGCTTCCTGGCCACGATCATCATCACGGTCAGGATGAACATGTGAACCATGTAGATGGCGAACGACCACCGCCCCAGGGTGACCAGAGCCGGATGGTCCAGCACGCGTGACAGCGCCCCCTCCTCGCCGGCGAAGACCCAAATCAGCGCCACGAAGATCAGTGTGACGGCCACGGTGATCGGCCCCTGAGCATAGCCGATGAACACGCAGGCCGCGACGATGGCCGCGATCTCCAACAGCGTCGCGGCCCCGCCCTTGAGCCGCGGAAGGCGGGTCCAGAGCCCCTGCAGCAGGCAGCCCAGGAAGAAGCCATAGACCGCGCGCGGCACGGCGAAGTCATAGGTCGTATTCATCCAGCGCCGGGCGTAGCTGAGCACCAGAGCGCCGCCGATGATCGCCAGCACCAGCCCGACCCAGCGGAAACGCTTGGGCGCGATCAGCACCAGACCGGCGAAGATCAGATAACAGGCCCATTCGGCGCTGAGCGTCCACGACGGCCCGTTCCAGGTCAGATAGGGATGCACGTGCCAAGCCTGGATCAGCGCCAGGTTGGTGAAGATCGCCTCGATCGACCGATCCCTTGTGAACGGCGGCGCGCTGTCGAAATTCAAGACCAGACGCGCCAACTCCAGCCCGATGAAGGCCGCCAGCATCAGCAGATGCAGCGGCCAGATCCGCCCAAAGCGCCGCACCATGAATCGCCCGGCGTCCCGTCCCGACTTGAGTCGGTTCGCATAGGCGTGGGCGATCACAAAGCCCGACAGGACGAAGAAGTAATCGACGAACAGATAGGAGTGCTGAATGAAACCCCAGTCGCGCCAATGACTTGCGACCGGCATGTGAAACATCACGACAAGGATGGCGCACACGCCCCGCAGGGAGTCCAAAGCCTCGAAACGGCGATGGGCGGCAGGAAACGGTCCGGACAGTGTGTTCACGGACGCGTGATAGCGCCGGTCAAGGTTGCGCGATAGGGGTCTGAAGACACTTCAGTCCGAGCTGGTTTTGACCGCGCGAAGAGCGCGACCGCAAAGGTCCCGCAGAACCGCCTGATCGACATCCTCGAGGCGCGAAATATAGAGGCAGCCCACGCCGGTCTTCACCTTGCCCAGGCGGGCGATCAGCTGGGCTCGTTCAGGGAAATCGCCAGCGACATAAAGCACCAGGTTGGCTTTTCGCGGCGAGAAACTGATCAGCGGCCAGCCGCCCTTGGGGCCGCCGTCGTTGCCGAACCCGATGATGGACGATCCCCAGAGCACGGCCGGTTCACCGGTGATGTCCGACATCAGTGCGGCGACGGCATGAGCATCAGACCGTCGGCGTGGGTCGTCGATCGCAGACAAGAAGGCGTCGACAGAGGCGTCGGTGGGGCCGGTCTTGGGCGTGCTGGCCATGGCTCAAAGCCCCTTCACGATCCCTTCGACCATCTTCTTGGCGTCGGCGAACAGCATCATGGTGTTGTCGCGGAAGAAGAGCTCGTTCTCGACCCCGGCATAGCCCGAACCCATGCCGCGCTTGATGAACAGGACGGTGCCGGCCTTTTCCACATCCAGGATCGGCATGCCGTAGATGGCGCTGGTCGGGTCGGTCTTGGCGGCGGGATTGGTCACGTCATTGGCGCCGATGACGAAGGCGACGTCCGCGGTGGCGAACTCGGCGTTGATGTCCTCCAGTTCGAACACCTCGTCATAGGGGACGTTGGCCTCGGCCAGCAGGACGTTCATATGGCCCGGCATCCGACCGGCGACGGGGTGGATGGCGTATTTCACCTCGACGCCTTCCTCCTTCAGCTTGTCGGCCATTTCGCGAAGGGCGTGCTGGGCCTGCGCCACCGCCATGCCATAGCCGGGCACGATGATGACCTTGGACGCGTTCTTCATGATGAAGGCGGCGTCCTCGGCCGAGCCTTGCTTGACCGGGCGCGTTTCCTTGGCGCCGCCGGAACCCGCCGACGCATCGCCGCCGCCGAAGCCGCCCAGGATGACGCTGACGAAGCTGCGGTTCATGCCCTTGCACATGATGTAGCTGAGGATCGCGCCCGACGATCCGACCAGGGCGCCGGTGATGATCAGGGCGATGTTTTCCAGCGTGAAGCCCAGCGCGGCCGCGGCCCAGCCGGAATAAGAGTTCAGCATCGACACCACCACCGGCATGTCCGCCCCGCCGATGGGGATGATCAGGGTCGCGCCCAAAACGAGGGCGATCAGGAAGACGCCCCAGAAGGCCCAGGTCGCCGCGCCGTTCGTGCCGATCAGTATGCCGATCAGGAAGACCAGCGCCAGGGCCAGGCCGACGTTGATCAGGTGCCGCGCCGGCAGGATGATCGGCGCCCCGCTCATGTTTCCGTTCAGCTTGGCGAAGGCGATGACCGAGCCGGTGAAGGTGATGGCCCCGATGGCGACGCCGAGGCTAAGTTCGATGATCGACAGCGTCTTGATGCCGTTTCCGTCGTCGGACAGGATTCCAAAGGCCTCGGGCGCATAGATGGCGCCGATGGCGACCAGGCAGGCGGCCATGCCAACAAGGCTGTGGAAGGCGGCGACCAGCTGCGGCATGTCGGTCATGGCGACCCGCTTGGCGATCAGGGCGCCCGATCCGCCGCCGACGATGACGCCGCCCGCGATCAGGGCCAGGGTCACGGTATCCAGCGCCCCCGTCGCGCCCAGCGTCAGCAGGGTCACGCCGATGGCCAGCGCCATGCCGACCATGCCGACGGTGTTGCCCTGACGGCTGGTCTCCGGGCTGGACAGCCCCCGCAGCGACAGGATGAACAGGACGCCGGAAACCAGATAGGCCAGTGCGGCCAACGATGCGTTCATCACGCCTCTCCCCTCAAGACGTGCGGGCCAGCCGCCACAGGGCGGCGGCGATGAACAGCGGGCCGATGAAGAACAGGGCCCATTCGAAGACGCCCAGCGGCCGGTCCTGCGTCACCACGCGAACCAGAATGGCCGAAAAGACCAGGGCGATGCCGCAGTCATGCAGCCGCTGACGCTTGATCGGAGTCTTGGCCCCGAACCAGCCGTACAGCCACAGGCCGAAGCCGATGCCGGTCGCGACCCAGGATCCGGTGATGGCGATCTGTGCGGCGTCGGTCACGAAGACGCCTTTGGAGCGACGGGCCGCTCCTTCTTCTTGTACATGGCCAGCATCCGTCGGGTGACCATGAAGCCGCCGAAGATGTTGACGCTGGCCAGGGTGACGGCGACGACGCCGGCCCCCTTGGCGATCCAGGCGCTGGGGCCGGTCGCGTCACCGGACACGGCCGCCGCCGCGATCAGGCCGCCGACGATGATGACGCTGGAAATGGCGTTGGTCACGGCCATCAGGGGCGTGTGCAGAGCCGGCGTCACGCTCCAGACGACGTAATAGCCGACGAAGATCGCCAGCACGAAGATGGCCAGGCGGAAGACGGTGGGATCGACGTGTTCCATCAATGTGTTCCCTTCAGACCTTCATGCACCACGGCGCCGGCATGGGTGACCACCGCCGCCTTCAGGATCTCGTCTTCGAGATCGACCGCCAGACCGCCGTCCTTGATCAACAGGCCGACGAAGGCGGTCAGGTTGCGGGCGTAGAGAGCGCTGGCGTCGGCGGCGATGCGGCCGGGCAGGTTCGACCAGCCGACGATGGTGACGCCGTTCGCCGTGGTCACCACTTCGTTGAGCTTGGAGCCCTCGACATTGCCGCCCGCCTCGACCGCCAGATCGATGATGACCGAGCCGGGCTTCATCGCGGCGACATGGGCGGCGGTCAACAGCACCGGAGCGGCGCGGCCGGGGATCAGGGCCGTGGTGATGACCACGTCCTGCTTGACCACATGGCTGGCGGTCAGTTCGGCCTGTTTGGCCTGGTATTCGGCCGACATGGGCTTGGCGTAGCCGCCGGCGGTCTGGGCGTTCTTGAACTCCTCGTCCTCGACAGCCAGGAATTTGGCGCCCAGACTTTCGACCTGTTCCTTGGTCGCGGGGCGGACGTCGGTGGCGGTGACGACCGCGCCCAGGCGACGCGCGGTGGCGATGGCCTGCAAGCCCGCGACGCCCACCCCCATGATGAAGACCTTTGCGGCGGCGACCGTGCCGGCCGCCGTCATCATCATCGGGAAGCCCTTGCCGTAGGCGTAGGCCGCCTCGATCACCGCGCGGTATCCGGCCAGGTTGGCCTGGGACGACAGGACGTCCATGACCTGAGCGCGGGTGATGCGGGGCACGAACTCCATGGCGAAGGCGGTGGCGCCAGCCCCGGCCAGGGCGTCGACGGTCGCCTTATCCCGATAGGCGTCCAGCATGGCGATGACGACGGCGCCGGGCTTCAGCGCGCTGGTTTCCTGGGCCGTGGGGCCGCGCACCTTCAGCACGATGTCGGCGCCGTCCAGCACGGCGCGGGTGTCGGGCTTCACCACGGCGCCGGCGGCGGCGTAGTCGGCGTCGGGAATGGAGGAGCCCACGCCGGTCCCGGCCTCGACCGTGACGGTCGCCCCCAGGGCGATCAGCTTCTTGACCGTCTCTGGCGTGACGGCGCAGCGCGTCTCGCCTTCGCGACGTTCACGGGTGACGGCGATAGCGACGGCCAAGCGAATCCCCTCGTTCTTTTCTTTGAACGAAGGTTAGGCCGTTCCGGCGCAAGCCGTCAAAGCACGGTTATGCCAAAGCTTGGCGAGGGCGCGTGATTTCAGACCGCCGCGAGGCGATCCTCTGCAAGGCTCAGTGTGCGGCGCCCGGCTTGGACTTCAGCGCCACGAAGCCGACGCCGCCCAGAACGACCGCGCCGATGACTGCGGCCATGAAGCTGCCGCCCGGGTGGAACCACAGGGTCAGGAACAGCAGCAAGACGGCAATGGCCAGGCTGCCCCACTTGGCCAGGTTCAGGAACAGGCGGTAGGTCGAGACCTGTTCGCGCACTTCCATATGGCCGTGCAGATAGGCTTGCGCATCGGCGTCGGCAGGTGCGTTGGCGGTGTCGTGCAGGTCGGCCATTCTTGGAATCCCCTCGTCGTTATCGCGGACTTACACCGAGGCGACCGCCCCGCTCAAGCCCGCAGTCATGCCCTGGTCAGGCCAGCGCCTCGAACTGATCGACCAGTCGCTCCAGCCTCTGACAGCCCACGCTCCAGAAGGCCGGGTCGCGCGGGTCCAGACCGAACGGCTTCAACGCCTCGACGTAGGTTCGCGATCCGCCGCCGGCCAGAAGCTCGCGATACAGGGGCGTGAACCCGGCCGGATCGCTGCGACGCGCCTCCATCAGCGCCGCCACCAGCAAGTCGCCGAAAGCATAGGCGTAGACATAGAAGGGCGAATGGACGAAGTGGCTGACATAGGCCCACCAGTGTTCGTAGCCGGGGTTCAGCTTGACCGACGGCCCCAGCGATGCGCCCATTTCCTCAAGCCACAGCTGGTTGATCCGCTGCTGCGACACCTCGCCCTGCAGGCGCTCGTCGTGGAAGCGGGTCTCGAACCGGTGGAAGGCGATCTGGCGCACGACGGTGTTCAAACCGTCCTCGATACGGCCCGCCAGAAGGCCGCGCTGTTCCGACTTGGGCGCCGTGGCCAGCAAACGGTCGAAGGTCAGCCCCTCGGCGAAGATCGACGCCGTCTCGGCCAGGGTCAGGGGCGTATCGGCCAGAAGCGTGCCCTGATCGGCCGCCAGGGTCTGGTGGACGCCATGACCCAGCTCGTGCGCCAGGGTCAGGACGTCGCGACGCTCGCCCATCCAGTTCAGGAAGACATAGGGGTGGCGGTCGGCGGTGACGGGGTGGGCATAGGCGCCGGACTGCTTGCCCGGCCGCGCCCGACCGTCGATCCAGGGCTTGTCGAAGAAGCCGCCGGCCCGGTCGGCGAAATCGCCGCCCAGGTCCGAAAAACTGTCCAGCACGATCTCGCGCCCCTGGGTCCAGGTGAAGGCGCGTGGCGTCGTGGTTTCGATAGGCGCGTTGCGGTCCCAGTGGTCAAGGCGCGCCTTGCCCATCGCCTTGGCCTTCAGCGCATAATAGCGGTGCGACAGGCGCGGATAGGCAGCGGCGACGGCCTCGGCCATCGCATCCACGGCCTCGCCATCCACCTCGTTGCCCAGGTGACGGCTGTCGGCGGGACGTTTGAAACCGCGCCAGCGATCCTCCATCGCCTTGTCGGCGGCGACGGTGTTCAGCACAAGGGCCAGCGTCGGGGCTCGGGCGGCCAGCGCCTCTGACAGACCCTCGGCGGCGGCCTTGCGGCGCGCGGGTTTGGCGTCTGACAGGCGGTTCAGCGCCTCGGCCAGCGTCAGTTCCTCGTGGCCCGCCTTTGCACGCAGGGCGGCCAACTGCTCATCGAACAGGCGCGGCCATTGGGCCGTGATCGGTCCGCGCTCGGCGATGAAGGTTTCCAGTTCGGCCGACAGTTCGTGCGGCTTCATCGCCCGCACCCGGCGCAACCACGGCCGCCAGCGCGCTGCGCCGGCATGGGCGGTGAGCGCCGCTTCCAGCGCCGCATCGTCGATCTGGTTGATCTCCAGCGTCAGCCAGACGGTCGGGGTGGCGATGGCGGTGATCTTCTCGCGCACATCGGCCTCGAACCCTTGCGCCGTCGCATCATCACGCGCAGTCGAGGCCGACAGGAAGGCATAGGCGCCCAGCGCGCCCAGCACATCGGACGCCTGCTCGTAAAGCTGGATCGCCCGGTCCAGCGCCTCGCCCAGCGCCTGCGCGTCCTGATCCACCGCCAGCCGGCCCTTCAGCCCGTTCAACGCCTCGACCAGACCCCTCGCCTTGTCCAGATCGGCGGCCACCTTGGCGTCGTCGCGCGACGCATAGAGATCGGTCAGGTCCCACAACGGGGCTTCGGCGTTGGGCGTCTTGAAGGGAGCGTTCATGCTCCTGTTCTGGGGACGCATGCGATTGGGCGCAACCTTCAGTCACGTTAACCTGCCGGTCACCACGCCCCACAACGCGATTTTCACCTCATCACGATTAAAACCGTCCCGAAACGATCCATCCGTGACGGGTTGGACGACAGTACAAGGGATTTTCATGGCCAAGACCATCCTGGTCGTTGACGACGATCCGACCCAGCGCCGGCTGATCCAGGCCGTGCTGGAGCGGGACGGCAACGCCGTGGTCCATGCCGCCAGCGGCGGCGAGGCCATCGACCGGATGACGCGCGGCGGCGGGGCCGACCTGATCCTGCTGGACATGGTCATGCCCGAGATGTCGGGGCTGGAATGTTTGGCCGAACTCCGTAGCGCCGGGATCAATGAGCCGGTCATCGTCCTGACGGCCAACGGCGGCATCGACATGGTGGTCAAGGCCATGCAGGCCGGGGCCCAGGACTTCTTCGTCAAGCCGGTCGGACCCGAACGTCTGCTGGTCGGCGTGCGCAACGCCATGCAGATGAAGCGCTTGACCGCCGAGGTCGGGCGCCTGACCAAGCGCGTTCAGGGCCGCACCAGCTTCGACGATATCGTGGGCGACAGCCCGCCGATGCGCATGGTCAAGGCGCTGGGCGCTCGGGCCGCAAAATCCTCGATCCCCGTTCTGATCACCGGCGAGAGCGGCGTCGGCAAGGAGGTCATCGCCCGCGCCCTGCACGGCGCCAGCGACCGGGCCGGCAAGCCCTTCATCGCCGTCAACTGCGGCGCCCTGCCCGCCAATCTGATCGAATCCATCCTGTTCGGGCACGAGAAGGGCGCCTTCACCGGCGCCGTGGACAAGACGCTAGGCAAGTTCCGCGAGGCGGACGGCGGCACACTGTTCCTCGACGAAATCGGCGAGCTGCCGCTGGACATGCAGGTCAAGCTGCTGCGCGCGCTGCAAGAGGGCGAAATCGATCCCGTGGGCGGCAAACGCCCGGTCAAGATCGACGTACGCATCGTCTCGGCGACCAATCGCGACCCCGCCCAGCAGGTCAAGGACGGCGCCTTCCGCGAGGATCTGTTCTATCGCCTGAACGTCTTCCCGATCGAGGCCCCGTCCCTGCGCGACCGGCGCGAGGACATCGCGCCCCTGGTCGATCACTTCATCGCCCGTTTCAACGCCGAGGAGGGCAAGCGGATCGCCGGATGCGCGCCCGAGACCCTGGCTCTGCTGCAAGGGTTTGATTGGCCCGGAAACGTGCGACAGTTGGAAAATGCGGTGTTCCGCGCGATCGTGCTGGCCGATGCGCCCTTCCTTCAGCCGCACGATTTCCCCGCAATTTCGGGCGTCGCCGCACCCATGCCCGACGCCCAGCCCCTGCAGGCCGCAACAGCCGCCGGCGCCCAGACCGACGCCGCCGCGCAGGTCGATCAGCCGATCCGCATCCTGGACGAGCGCGGCCATCTGCGCACGCTGGAAGACATCGAACGCGACCTGATCCAGCACGCCATCGAGGTCTATGCCGGCCATATGAGCGAGATCGCGCGCCGTCTCGGCATCGGCCGTTCGACCCTGTATCGCAAGGTCCGCGAACAGGGCCTGGAAGGTCAGCTGAAGGAAGCGGGCTGAGGGTTACGCTTCTGATTCCAGCCTCTTCAGAAACGCTGCCACACTTCCCTCTCCGTCATCCTCGGGCTTGACCCGAGGATCAGGCGCCCAGCCGCATAAACTGGGGTAGAGATCGACCCATTCGGGGTTTGTCCGTTCGATCAGCTCCAGCTTCCAGACGCGATTCCAGCGTTTCAGCGCCTTTTCCCGCCGGATTGCGTTCGTGACCAGCTCGAACTGCTCGTACCAAACCAACATTCCGCACCCATAACAACTGGCGAAACCGTCGAAAGCCCCGGTCCTGTGCTGATGGCCGCGTTCATAGAGATTTGACGTCATGCCGATGTAAATGACACCGTGCGGTCGACTGGCTTGAATATAGGTGGCGATGAAAGGGCGGCGCTCACTCATAAACGCTGAGTTGTGGACAGGCCGATCCTCGGGTCAAGCCCGAGGATGACGAACGGTTATGGCTCTTTTGGCTTTCTGCCCCACCGCCGTTTCGGCTCTTCGCCATTGGCCTTGGCGGTGATCTCTTTCAGCTTGCGGCCCTGCATGGCCGAGAGCGCTTGCCCGGGCGCGCCCTTTTCGGGGTCGGCGAAGGCGCGGCCATGGGTTTTCACGCGCTCGCTGACCGAATCGATGAACTCGCCCTCCCATTCGGACAGCGAAACGCCCGCCTTATCCGCCGCGCGGCGAGCGCGTTTCAAGGCATTCAACGCAGCGCGTTTAGCCGCCTCGCGCTGCTGATCCCAAGGGCTCAGCAACTTCTCTTTTTTGGCGCTACCGCCCTTTGGGCTGCTTGAGCGCAGGCTTGAACGCGATTTGGATGCGCCATCGCCTTTCAGGCCGCCTGATCGCGACAGCCCGCCTCCTGGCTTGAAGGGGGTGCGCTTCAAGCCGGGTCAGCCTCAGATCTCGCCGAGCGCCGACAGATAAAGGTCCAGGATGGCGTCCTCTTCCTGACGCTTGGCCTTGTCCTGCTTTCTGATGCGGATGACCTTGCGCAGGATCTTGACGTCGTAGCCCTCGCCCTTGGCTTCGGCGAAGACCTCTTTCATGTCGGTCATGACGGCCTGTTTGTCCTTTTCGAGACGCTCCAAGCGCTCGATGATGGTGCGAAGGCGGCCCTGCGCCGTGGCGGTGAGAACGTCGGAACCACCGTCGAACGAGGCGTCGTCAGCCATGGGGAATACTCCAGAAATCAGGCGCGGACGCTAACCCTGCGAACAGGCGCGCGACAACCGCGAACACGAAAAAGGCCGCGGACAGAAATCCGCAGCCTGTGGATCGTCATCTTTCAAGCGCGCTATCGCCCTTCGGGCGGCTTGAGCGCGACCCAGCGTGCGCACGCCGCCGAAGCGGCGCGCAGCGAACGCTGCTTAGCCCTGCTTCGCCTTGAAGCGCGGGTCGGTCTTGTTGATGACGAAGACGACGCCCTTGCGACGCACGACCTTGCAGTCGCGGTGGCGGGTCTTCAGCGACTTGAGCGAGCTACGGACCTTCATGGTCGGACGTCCTGAAAGAAACCAATAAGAAAGCCGCTGACCCGGTCGGATCGCGGCGGAGGCGGTCGTATAGAGAGAGGGGTTCGGAAGGTCAAGCCGCCAAAGGCCGAAACCGCAGAAAACCCAGTCCCCGTCTGCCTGGTGAAGCCTTTCATTTCGCGTGCTCAAGTAGCGCAAAGCGCGATAGCACGACAAAAACTATGGAGGCCTGACCTCCGAGTCGAACGGAGGGTTTACGGGGTTGCACGCCCGCCGCGTCGCCGCTCCGCCATCAGGCCGTCAGAGCTGGTGCGTCATTACGACACACACGCATAAGGCGTCCAATACAAAGGTGGTTAACGGCGCGCCTTACACCCGAGCGGGGAATGGTCAGGCAACGCATTCGCGCGGCGCGCGCTTTAGGGCGTCGAAATGGCCGTTCGCGCGGATGTCATTTCGTGTCTGACCCCGGGGGCTCTAGTTTGAATCTCATGCGCTTTTCCTACCGCCTTCTCCTGATCGGCTGCGTCTCGGCCTGCGCGCCCATGCTGCCCGAGCCGCAGGTGAATCTGCCCACACCGCAACCCCAGCCCCAGGCGGGCGCGCCGGTCACGACGCCGCCTCCCGCCCCCCAGACGCCGCCGTTGGCCGCCTATGACCAGCAGGGTTTCGAGGGCTGGAAGCAGGGCTTCCTGGCGCGAAAGGGCGGCGCCCGCCGCGCGGACTACGCCCGGGAACTGGAGGGCCTGACGCCCGATCCGACGGTGATCCGCCTGGATCGCAACCAGCCTGAATTCTCCAAACCCGCCGGCGCCTATGTTCAGAATGCGGTGACGCCGGTGCGAATCGCCCAGGCCAAACAGCGCATCGACCGGGTGCCGTGGTCGGTGGTTCAGCGATTCGGCGTGCCCAGCGAGATCCTGGTCGGCGTCTGGGCCCAGGAGAGCGCCTTCGGTCAGGTGCAGGGCGACTATGACGTGATCCGCTCGCTGGCGACCCTGGCCTATGACGGTCGCAGACGCGATTGGGCCGAGGGGCAGCTGAAGGACGCGCTGGACATCGTCGTGGACGGCCGGCGCGAGCGCGCGGGCCTGAAGGGTAGTTGGGCCGGGGCGATGGGCCAGACCCAGTTCATGCCCGACAACTATCTGCGCCTGGGCGTGGACCAGGACGGCGACGGCAAGGTCGACATCTGGCGCGACGACGCCGACGCCCTGGCGTCCGCCGCCAATCTGCTGGCCCAGGCCGGGTGGAAGCGCGGTCAGGGCTGGGGCTATGAAGTGACCCTGCCCTCGGGCTTCGACTATGCCGAGGCGGAAGGCCCGAAACACAACTGGGCCTATTGGGCGGCCAAGGGCGTGCGCCTGGCGCAAGGCGGCACCCCGAACGGCGCCGAGGCGCTGGAAGAGGCGACCATCCTGCTGCCGCAGGGCGCGAACGGTCCGACCTTCCTGGCCCTGCCGAACCACTATGTGATCCGCCGCTACAACAACTCGGTGTCCTACGCCCTGGCGATCGGCCTGACGGCGGACGGGATCATGGGCAAGCCGGGGCTGACCAAGGCCTGGCCCAACGATCCGTCGATGACGCGCGATCAGCGTATCGGGGCGCAGCGCGCCCTGACGCAGCTGGGTTACGACACCCAGGGCGTCGACGGGGTGATCGGCTCCAACACCCGCGCGGCCCTGCGTCGCTGGCAGATCGCCAACGGCCGGATCGCCGACGGCTATCTGACGCCGGCGCTGGCGGACGAACTGATCCGCCGGACAAACTGAGGCTGCAAATCCGGTCATGCTTCGGCGCTCCTGCCTTTCACCGGGCGGAGGGATGGAGGGCTGGGCGGAGCGCCGGGCCTTCGCCCGGAGTTCTGTTGAGTTGTTACCGTTTCGACGAAGGGTTTGACGCTCCGCGCGGGTGGTTGGCCTGCAAGCTCGGGGCGCCGAGCGGTGGCGGTCTTATCGCCTAACCCCATAAGCCTGCGACGGGCGGGTCGGAGCAGCGATCCCCGATCCCCGGTGCGGCCGAGTATCCCCCTCGACCCTGCGACGCGACTGCGGACGCCGGGGCGATTCCCCGACCGATCAGCCCCGGCGCCGCGATGAGATTTCACCATCGCCCCCGTTCCATCCGCTCTCGCCGCCGCAAGGTCGCAGGCCACGCGAGCCCTCCATGCGACGAGACGGAGCTATTATGGGGCCGTTTGACCCCGTGGATGGGAGACGAGGGACATAAATCGGCAAGCGATTGAATTCGCGGCGGATGGACCAGCATCATTGCGATGGCTGGGGCGGCAGCCCTTAAATTTCGTCATCCTCCGGCGCGAAGCGACCGGGGGACCCAGCGGCGCGCGAGAGCGCGAACCTGTTGCGGATACGGTGCCAGTCGTAAGTGCGGCGGAAACATCGCCTCCGGCGCCGCTGGGTCCCCCGGTCTGCGCCGCAAGCGGCTTGCCGGAGGATGACGAAAGCTAAGAGTCCCTTAGTTTCAAGAGCCCCTCCACCGCTTCGCGGTCTCCCTCCCCGCCAAGCGGCGAGGAGACCACGGGTTCTACCCCTTCACGCGCCAGGTGGCGCCGTCGGGGCCGTCCATGACGACGACGTTCAGGGCGTTCAGGCGGTCGCGGATGCGGTCGGCCTCGGACCAGTCCTTGGCGGCGCGGGCGGCGGCGCGTTGGTCCAGCAGGGCCTCGACCTCGGCCTTCAGGGCGGGATCGCCGCCCTCGAACCAGGCGTCCGGCGTCAGCGACAGAACGCCGAGCAGACCGGCCGCTTCCTTCAGGCTCCAGCGGGCCATGGCGACATCGTTGATATCGGCCTCGGCGTCGTTCAGCAGTTCGCGCAGGGTGTTGCCGAGCCCGAACAGCTGGGCGATCGCGCCCGGCGTATTGAGATCGTCTTCAAGCGCGTCCAGCACCGGATTCAGGGCGTTCTCGGCCAGTTCCCTCTCGGCCTCGTCGAGCGTCGCCTCATCGAAGTCGGCCAGGGCCGCGTCGGCGTCGCGCAGCACGCCATACAGCCGGTCCAGGTTCTTGCGGCTCTGATCCAACAGCCCCTGGTTCCAGTCCAGCGGCTGCCGATAGTGGGCCGACAGCAGCGCCCAGCGGACGACCTCGCCCGGCATGGCCTGCACCAGATCGTGCAGCAGCAGGACGTTGCCGATCGACTTGGACATCTTCTCGGCGTCCACGGTCAGAAAGCCGTTGTGCATCCAGTAGCGGGCGTATTCGTCATGGGCCTGATCGCCATGCGCATGGCCGTGGGCGCAGACGCCCTGGGCGATCTCGTTCTCATGGTGGGGGAAGACCAGGTCGATGCCACCGCCGTGAATGTCGATGGGCAGGCCGAGGGTCTTTTCAATCATGGCCGAGCATTCGATGTGCCAGCCGGGACGCCCCTCGCCCCACGGCGAAGGCCAGGACGGCTCGTCCGCCTTGGACGGCTTCCACAGAACGAAATCGTGCGGGTTCTTCTTGTAGGGCGCGACCTCGACACGGGCGCCGGCGATCATGTCGTCCAGGTTCCGGCCCGACAAGGCGCCGTAAGCCTTGTAGGACGAGACGTCGAACAGGACGTGGCCTTCGGCCGCATAGGCGCAGCCGGCGTCGACGATGGCCTGAATCTGATCGACGATGGCCGGGATGTAGTCGGTGACGTGGGGCGCGATATCGGGCGGCGTGACGTTCAGCAGGCCCATGTCGGCCAGATAGGCGGCTTCATAGCGGGCCGTAACCTCTCCGATCGGGACGCCTTCGCGCGCGGCCTTCTGATTGATCTTGTCGTCCACGTCGGTGACGTTGCGGGCGTAGAGGACCTTGTCCGCGCCATAGGTCCGGCGCAGCAGCCGCACCAGGACGTCGAACACCACCGGCGGGCGCGCATTGCCGATATGGGCGTAGTCATAGACCGTGGGGCCGCAGACATAGAGGGTCACACGATCCTTGTTCCGGGGCTCGAACAGGCGCTTTTCACGGCGCAGGGTGTCGTGGATGTGCAGCGGCATGGATCAGTCTTCAGCGGGTTTTCTTGCGGGACGGACGGTCTGTCCCATATAGCGGCCTGATATACAGTCCCGACGGATTGTAGAAGGTAAACCGGGCGACCGCCCGCCCCGGCCGGAAATCGAGTTCATGAGCGTCACCCCCGCCAAGCCCGTCCTCGTCAGCGATGCTGCCGTGCAACGCCCCTCGCGCGAACAGGCGCTGGAGGCCGTGCGCACCCTGATCGCCTGGGCCGGCGACAATCCGAACCGTCCGGGCCTGATCGATACGCCCAAGCGGGTGGTGGACGCCTATGGCGAATGGTTCGACGGCTATGACGCCGATGCGGGCAAGGAGCTGAGCCGCACCTTCGAGGACGTGACCGGCTATGACGACATGGTCATCCTGCGCGACATCGAGGTGGAGAGCCATTGCGAGCACCACCTGGCCCCCTTCCTGGGCAAGGCCTATGTCGCCTATCTGCCCGGCGAGAAGGTGGTCGGCATCTCCAAGCTGGCGCGGGTCGTCGAGATCTATGCGCGGCGCCTGCAGAACCAGGAAACCCTGACCAACGACATCATCGACGCCATCGAATCGCACCTGCAGCCGCGCGGCGTGGCGGTGCTGGTGGACGCCGAGCATCAGTGCATGACCACGCGCGGCGTGCATCATCGGCACGTTTCGACCATCACGACCCGCTTCACCGGCGCCTTCAAGGACGATCCTGCCCTGGCGGACCGTTTTTTGAAGCTGGCCAAGGCCTGAACGCCGAACCGTCGTCCGTCTGTCGTGTATAATTGACGTTCGGGAACGGCAGATCGTTTAGAACCGCTTTACAAGCCCGCATCGGGACGCCAAGAACCGATCAAGCCTTCGGGCGATCCATAGGGAAATGTCGGCGCGGAACGCAGCCGGCGAGTAACGGAGACGATGCATGGCTGCCAAGCTCGGTGGTTCCGGCGGGGACAAGCACACGATCGAACAGACGGCGGATATCAACATCACGCCGTTCATCGACATTCTGCTGGTGCTCATGATCATCTTCATGGTCGCCGCGCCGATGGCGACCGTGTCGATCCGTCTGGACCTGCCGCCCGCACAGCCGCCCACCAATCCGACCGAAGAAAAGGAACCGGTGTACATCACCATCCAGGAAAACGGTCAGCTGTTCCTGTCGGACAAGCAAACCTCGATCGACAACCTGGCCACTGACGTCTGCACCGCCCTGGGCGGCGGCGCCTGCCAGGAAGAGCGCGTCTTCGTCCGCGCCCAGCCGGAAGTGAAGTATTCGCAGTTCATGGAAGTCATGAACAAGATGCAGGAGAACGGCTTCTTCAAGGTCGGCCTGCTGAACGAAGACATCGAATAGGACCTTCGTCCTACCGAGATTTGGGCCGCGTTCCGAAAGGGACGCGGCCTTTTTCTTTGCCGCAAGGCTTGCCGGATCGATCAACTGCACCTGACGTGACCCCCATTTCTCATCCAGCCATAACGAGAGTCCTTTGGTGATCTGAGCTGGGGTTGTCGGGGTTGGCAAGAGGCCGGTCAGCGCAGCCCCCAACCAGCGCAGCGGACCGGC
>NZ_JAOYTN010000002.1 GCF_026105875.1 Brevundimonas sp. BT-123
CCGGTCCGCTGCGCTGGTTGGGGGCTGCGCTGACCGGCCTCTTGCCAACCCCGACAACCCCAGCTCAGATCACCAAAGGACTCTCGTTATGGCTGGATGAGAAATGGGGGTCACGTCAGCGCTAGCCCAGCTTGGCCGGATCGACCTGACTGTGGCGCGACGGCAGTTCGGCCATGACCGCCGCGCGCTCGGCGTCGCTCAGCGACCGCCAGCCGGCGATTTCCTTCAGCGTGCGAAAACAGCCGAGGCACAGGCCGCTCTCGCCATCGACTGCGCACACCATGACGCAGGGCGTGGCGATGGCCTTCGGCGGTCCGGGCCGGCTCGGGGTCGTCGCGCTCATTGTGACACAGTGGCGAAAATCACTCCGACTCCTGACGAATAAAGTTGCAAATTCACGAAACTGTCTTATATCGGCTGATGACGCGAAACGACTGACGGTGGAATCCCATTGGTACGACGCGTCTCTTTTCATCGTTCTGCGAAAGGAGACGCCAAGATGAACGATAAGGAGCGTAACCTCCAACACGCCATGATGTCCTTCGCCCTTTGGGGTGGGATGCTGGTCAACAGTCGGCATATGCCGTCGAACTCGGGCCGGGTGGTCAGCCATCCGTCCAACTTCGTACCCTATACGATCAAGAAACGCTGACGGCCCGCTCGGCCTTCAGCCTGAAGAAGCCCCGGTTTCGCCGGGGCTTCTGCAATTCCGGGCTTGCCTGACGCGGCGTTCGCGGTCGATGACGGGCGTGAAGACGGAGACGAAGCATGGGCCTGATCACCGAAGAGAAGCGGGGCGCGATCCTGATCTGGACGCTGGATCGCGAGGCGCGGCTGAACGCCCTGCCCGATCTGGGCGACGGCGACGAGGTCGCGGCGGCGTGCGAGCGGGTCAACGCCGATCCGTCGATCCGCTGCGTCGTACTGACCGGCGCCGGGCGGGCGTTCTCGGCCGGCGGCGATCTGACGGCGATGCGGGACAGGCGCGACCTGTTCGAGGGTTCAGGCGCCGCCATCCGCGAACGCTATCGCCGCGTCGTCCACCGGATCGTGCGGTCGCTGTATGGGCTTGAGGTTCCGCTGATCGCCGCCGTCAATGGGCCGGCCATGGGACTGGGCTGCGATATCGCCGGCCTGGGCGATATCCGTATCGCCTCGGATCGCGCCAGCTTTGGCGTGCCTTTCCTGAAGCTGGGCATCATTCCCGGCGACGGCGGGTCTTGGCTGCTGCCGCGCAACATCGGCTATGCGCGCGCCGCCGAACTGCTGTTCACCGCCCGCTCCATCGATGCCGCCACGGCGGCCGAATGGGGGCTGGTCAACCGCGTGGTCGCGCACGACAGCCTGATGGACGAAGCTCTGGCTGTCGCCGCCCAGGTCGCGGCCCAGCCGCCCCAGGCCCTGCGCATGGCCAAGACCCTGTTGCGTCAGGGCCGCGACACGACCTTCGACCAGATGCTGGAGATGTCGGCGGCGATGCAGGCGCTGGCCCACCTGACCGAGGACCATCAGGAAGGCGTCGCCGCCGTGCTGGAAAAGCGGCCGGGCGATTTCACCGGCCGCTGAAACAAAAATGGGCGCCGCAGCGCCCCTTTCCTCGACCTTAGATCGAAAGCCTACTTCTGACCGGAAGTCCGCATGGCCGCCGCCGGGCCGACGCCGGCCTGGACCGGTCGGGCGACACCGGCTTTCTGACCCGGCTTCATGAACTTCACCAGCACCCGCTGACCGATCAGGAACGGCGTGTTGTCGGCGGACACCACGACCTCGACAACCCGTTCGTCCGTGCGGGCCGACGGGTCCTCGGACTGCAGTTGGCGAGCGCCGAAGACGGCGGCGCGACGCAGGACACGACCGACAGCGATCTTCGTCGGATCGCCCTCTGGGGTCAGTTCGACCTCCTGTCCGACGGCGACGTTGGGGATATCGGCCTCGACGATCTCGGCGCGGACGATACGGGCAGTGTCCGGCTCGAGATCGAACATGGCCGTGACGTTTAGGGTCGAGGCGCCGGCGCCGGGCTGGGCGTAGCGGCGGGCGATGCGGCCGTTCATCGGCGCACGGATGACGGTCAGTTCTTGGTTGTAGCGTGCCTCGGCCAGACGCGATTGGGCGGTCTGGATGGCGGCGTCCTGCGACCCGATGCGCGCCTCGGCCTGGGCGATCTGGTCACGGGCCTGGTCCAGTCGCTGGGCGGCAACGTTGTTGGTGGCCGCCAGTTTCGACAGCCGGTCGTATTCGCGGCGCGCCGTGGTCAGTTCGACCCGCGACATGCCCAGTTGCGCGCGCGCCTCGGCGACGGCGGCGGCGGCGCTCTGGGCGGCCAGACGCGTCTCGTCGTCTTCCTGACGGGCCAAGATCTGGCCAGCGACGACGCGGTCGCCTTCGTTGACCAGGACTTCTCGGACGACGCCGCCGCGACGGGCGGCGACCTTGATCACGCCGCCTTCGACGTCGGCCTTGCCGTTGGCGATCGCCGCATAGGGGCTGTCGATCTTCTGGGCCGACTCTTTTTCGACCTGGGCCTTCTTGGCCGCGTCGGCCTTGGTGAAGGCGACGAAGCCCACGCCCAGCAGGACGATCAGGACCAGGCCGATCCAGAGCCATTTGTTTTTCAAGAAGGCGGGCATGACGATGCGGTCCGTTGGAAAGGAGGTCTAGTGGGACGCCAGCTGGGCGTCGGGATCGGGCGTGCGGCGTTGGTCGTCGAGGATTTTGCCGTCCTCGATATGGATGACCCGGTCGGCCCAAGCTTCAAGGCGCGGGTCGTGGGTGACGCAGATCACCGCAGCGCCGTGTTCGGTGGCGGCTCGGCGCAGCAGGCGAATGACGACCTGACCATTCTCGCCGTCCAGGGCCGAGGTCGGCTCGTCGGCGAACAGGATCTGCGGGTTCTTGGCCAAGGCGCGTGCGATGGCGACACGCTGCTTCTCGCCGCCAGACAGGGCGCTGGGGCGCTGGTTCAGGCGATGGCCCAAGCCGACCTCCTCCAGCGCCGTGGTGGCGCGCTTCTTCGCCTCTGACGGCGACAGTCCCTGGTATTTCAGCACCGTCATGACTTGCTGAAGCGCCGTCAACGACGGGAACAGGTTGAAGCCCTGGAAGATGAAGCCGCAGTGGTCCAGGCGGAACTTGTCGATCCGGCCCGAACCGTATTTCCACAGGTCGTCGACGTCCAGAATGTCCACCCGACCCTCCTCGGGCTTCAGCAGGCCCGACAGATTGGCGATCAGGGTGGACTTGCCCGAACCAGACGGCCCCATGACCATGGTCAGGTCGCCGTGCCGCGCGTCGAAATCGACCCCTTTCAGCACCTCGACCCAGCTGCGACCGGTCTTGAACCGTTTGACCAGACCCTTGGCCTCGATGGCGAAGTCGCCGTGCTTACCTTGGACTTTCGTATGAGTGTTCATCGCAGCAGGTCCGCAGGCTGGCTCTTCTTCAGGACGCCCAGCGACAGGAAGCCGGAGCCCAGGGCGATCAGCACCAGCATGGCCGAAACCATCAGCACCATCGTCGGGGGGAAGGACATGGTCAGACCCGTGCCTGCCGCCAGCAAGCTCACCAGCCAGGTCAGAACATAGGCCGCGAGAACGCCCGCGATCCCGACCCAGAAGCTGAGCTCCAGCACGATCCGACGCAGCGAACCCATCGACACACCCAGAGCCCGCAGCGAGGCGAACTCCTTGATGTTGGCCATGATGGCCCCGCGCAGGGTCTGCCAGGTGATGGCCACCCCGATCAGAATGCCGAGGAACAGCGAGAAGCCCAGCATGATGGCGATGAAGCTCTCCTTCATCATCGCCCCCTCATTGGCCTTGGCCAGGTCCTGACGGGTCCAGGCCTTGAACTGGCCGTTGGCGATGGCGTTGAGCTGGGCGACGACGATGGGCGCACGGGCAGGGTTCTTGATCTGCACCATCAGGGGACCGACCCGCTCTCCGGTGTTGGCCTCGCCCAGCATCCGCAGGGTGTCGCGCGACATTACGACCGTCGCCTGCATCATATTGGGATAGCCTTGGGTGACGGCCGCGACCTTAACCGTCTTGCCGTTGTAGGAGGCCTGATCACCCAGTTTGACGCCCAGGCGACCCAAGGCGGTCTGGTCCACCGCCACGGCATAGGGCTGACGCAACGCCTCCACCAGATCATCGGAATAGTCGACCGGCACCGTTACCGCACCGGGCAAGGCGTCGATGGTGGTGACGTTGACGAACTCCATCTTTTTGGCGCCCGGCGCGCTGTCGGCTTCGCCCTTGTTGTCCTTGACGATGTTCTGCCAACGCCCGCCTGATCCATCCAGGTCCGCAACGGCGATCACCTCGGGATGCTGATAAACCAGCGGCATGATGCGACGCGGCACGCCCGACGGCCCGCCGTTGAACAGGGCCGTGGCGCCGGGGCTCAGGATCATGATGTCGGCGCGGGCGCGGTCGATCTGGGCCGTAAAGGCCTTGCCGATGCCCATGAACATGCCGACCTGTGCAAGGACCAGCAGACCGGAAAAGGCCAGCGCCACGATGGCGGCCATATAGCGGCGCCACTCGTAGAGCAGTGTGGATAACGCAAGCGACATTGTCGTCGATAAACCCCCGGTACTTGCGCCTATCTGACCGTGCGACCCCTCACCGCCAAGTTAAATCGGGGTAAGCCTTGTGAACCCTTATCGTTGCGGCTTCGAAATCCGGGGATTAAGGGCCTTACAGCCTCTTGGCGCCGGCCCTTCGCCGGCGTTAGTTACAACATAACAGATGGGACAGGCCGTCCCACGCTCTGGGAAACACGCCTTCATGTCCTTGCCCTCGCTTCGTCTCACCGCCTCGCTGGCCGCGCTCGGCGCCGCCACCGCCGTCCTGTCCGCGCCCGCGACCTCCGCGCGCGCCGACGAGGGCATGTGGACCTTCGACAACTTCCCCATCGCCACGGTGAACGAGAAGTACGGCGCCAACATCGACCAGGCGTGGCTTGACCGCGTGCGCAACGCCGCGGTCCGCCTGCAGGGCTGCTCGGCCTCGCTGGTGTCGAACGAAGGCCTGATCCTGACCAACCACCACTGCGTCGTGTCGTGCGTGCAGGACCTGTCCACGGCCCAGAACGACTACGTCAAGAACGGCTGGATGCCCGCCACCCGCGAGGAAGAGAAGAAGTGCCCCGGCCAGACGGCCGAGATCCTGACCGACATCATCGACGTCACTGACCGCGTGACCGGCGCCGGCGCCGGTCTTGAGGGCGCCGCCTTCGTCCAGGCCCGCGCCGCCGAGATCGACAAGATCCAGAAAGAGACCTGCGGCGACGATCAGAAGCTGACCTGCCAGGTCATCAGCTTCTACCGCGGCGGCCAGTACAAACTCTACAAGTTCCGCAAATATGACGACGTGCGCCTGGTCTTCGCGCCCGAGTTCCAGGCGGCCTTCTTCGGCGGCGACCCGGACAACTTCAACTTCCCGCGCTACGCCCTGGATGCCGGTTTCCTGCGCATCTACGAGGACGGCAAGCCTGTCGCCACGCCGAACCACCTGACCTGGAACGCCAATGCGCCCAAGGAAGGCGATGTCACCTTCGTCGCCGGCAACCCCGGCTCGACTCAGCGCCTGCTGACCGTGGCCCAGCTGGAAACCCTGCGCGACCAGCAACTGCCCATCAGCCTGATCCAGACTTCCGAACTACGCGGTCGCCTGCTGGAGTATTCGACCACCGGCGACGAGGCCAAGCGCGTCTCGGTCGATCCGATCTTCGGCCTGGAGAACGGCTTCAAGGTCAACTACGGCCAACAGGGCGCCCTGACCGACCCCGCCTTCATGGCCACCAAGCGCCGTGAAGAGCAGGAGCTGCGCGAGCGCGTCGCCGCCGATTCGGCCCTGGCCCAGCGCATCGGCGATCCGTGGGCCGATCTGGAACGCGCCTCGAGCGCCCAGCGCGACCTGTATCTGCCCTATCGCCAGCTGGAATCGGCGGCCGGTCAGCGCTCGTCGCTGTACAGCTACGCCAAGGCCATCGTCCGCGCCTCCAAGGAACGCGCCAAGCCCGTTGCTGAACGCCGCGCCGGCTATTCGGACGCCGACATCGCCGCGCTGGGTCGTCGCCTGGCGACCGAGACGCCGATCTCGAACGATCTGGAGAAGATCTATCTCGATTTCTGGCTGTCCAAGACCCGCGAATATCTGACGGTCGACAATGCGAACGTGAAGGCGCTGCTGGGCAAGGAAAGCCCCGAGCAGATCGCGGAGCGTCTGGTCGACGGCACGCGACTGGCCGATCCCGCCTTCCGCGCCCAGGCCCTGGCCATGACGCCGGAGCAGTTGGCCGCCTCGGGCGACCCGCTGATCCAGTTCGTGCTGGCCAACGACGATGCGGCCCAGGCCGTCCGCACCCAGTGGGAATCGGCGGTGTCCGGCCCGACCAGCCGCGCCGGCGAAAAGATCGCCCAGGCCCGGTTCGCGGTTTACGGCACCAACCTGTACCCCGACGCGACCTTCTCCTTGCGCCTGTCCTACGGTCAGGTGAAGGGCTGGACCTATCGCGGCGTGACGATCGAACCCTTCACCCAGATCGGCGGCCTTTATGAACGCAACACCGGCGCCGAGCCCTTCAACGCGGCCGAGGACTGGCTGGCGGCCGAGGGCAAGGTCAACAAGTCGACCGTCTATGACTTCGTCTCGACCAACGACATCATCGGCGGCAACTCGGGCTCGCCCGTGATCAACGCCAAGGGCGAAGTCATCGGCGCCGCCTTCGACGGCAACATCCACTCGCTGGGCGGCAGCTTCGGTTACGACCCCGAGCTGAACCGCACGGTTACGGTCTCGACCGCCGCCATCACCGAGGCCCTGCGCAACGTCTACAACCAGCCGCGCCTGCTGCGCGAACTGGGCGTGCGTCGCTAAGACGAGAACGAAGAAGTCTCCTCCCCGCTGCGCGGGGAGGGGGACCGCGAAGCGGTGGAGGGGCTCTTCACCACCACACAATCGCCTGTAAAGTGCCCAAGAGCCCCTCCGTCACGACGCTGAAGAAGCGCCGCGCCACCTCCCCGCAAGGCGGGGAGGAGACCTAAAGGACACCGCCCATGCGCCCTCTCCTCCTCGCCTCCGCCGCCGTTCTCGCTTTCGCCGCCGCCACCTCAGCCAGCGCCGAGGAAGGCATGTGGACCTACGACAACTTCCCCATCGCCCGCGCCAATCAGACGCTGGGGACCAATATCGATCAGGCCTTCCTGGATCGGGTGCGGCTGTCGTCGGTGAAGTTCGGCGGCTGTTCGGCGGGCGTGGTGTCGGGCCAGGGCCTGGTGATGACCAACAACCACTGCGTCGCCACCTGCGTAGCCAACCTGTCCACGCCGCAACAGCAGTATGGCGAGACGGGCTTTACGCCCAGGACGCGCGAGGAAGAGCGCAAATGCCCCGGCGCCACGGCCGAGATCCTGACCGACATCTCCGACGTCACCGAGCGGATGCACAAGGCCGGCGAAGGACTTGAGGGCCAGGCCTTCACCCAGGCGCGCGAGGCCGAGGCCGGGCGGATCGAGACTGAAGCCTGCGGCAACGATCCCAAGATCCGCTGCCAGGTCGTCAGCCTGTACCGGGGCGGTCAGTTCAAACTCTACAAATACCGCAAATACAGCGATGTGCGCCTGGCCTGGGCGCCGGAAGACCGCGCCGCGACCTTCGGCGGCGATCTGGACAACTTCTCCTTCCCGCGCTTCGCCATCGATGCGGCCTTCATCCGTCTGTACGAGGACGGCAAGCCGGTCGAGACGCCGATCCACTTCGCCTGGAACGCCGACAAGCCGACCGAGGGCGAGGCCGTCTTCATCACCGGCAATCCCGGCGCGACGCAGCGCCTGCTGACGATGGATCAGCTGGCCACCATCCGCGACGTGGTCCTGCCGCTGGATCAGCTGATCGCCTCGGAGCTGCGCGGTCGTCTGATCCGCTATTCCGAAGAGGGCGAGGACCAGGCCTTCATCGCCATGGACCCGATCGTGGGCGTGGAGAACACGTACAAGCGCGGTTTGGGCCGGATGGCAGCCCTGATCGACCCGGACTTCATGGCGACCAAGGCCGCCGCCGAAGCCGAATTCATACAGCGCTACATGCGGCAATGGTCCGAGGCCCAGTCTCAAGCTCGCCAGGAACAGTCCCGTCGTGGGCAACAGCAGCTCTTCCTGGAACCATGGAAACCGTGGACCGCACTGTCCGCCATCCAGCCCGCCGCTCGCCAACTGTATCCAGTCACGGCCCTGCTGGAAGGCGGCACGGGCCTGGGCACCACCTCGGTCGCCGGCGGATCGCAGCTGTTCCAGTGGGCCAAGGCCATCGTGCGCGGCGCGCAGGAGCGGGCCAAACCGTCGGATCAGCGTCTGGCCGAGTTCGCCGACAGCCGCCTGCCCGGCGTCGAAGCCGGCCTGTTCGCCGAAAAGCCCACCTACCCCGAACTGGAGCAGATCCGGCTGGAATGGTGGCTGTCCAAGACGCGCGAATGGCTGACGGTGGACAGCCCCCATGTCCGCACCCTGCTGGGCAAGGAAAGCCCCGAGGAACTGTCGGCCCGCGTCGTCGCCGGCACCAAGCTGGCCGATCCGGCCGTGCGTCGCGCCCTGTGGACCGGCGGCCTGGCGGCGGTTCAGGCGTCGGACGATCCGATGATCCAGTATGTCCTGTCGATCGACGGCGACGCCCGCGCCGTCCGCACGGAATGGGAGAACAAGGTCAAGGCCCCGACCGACCGCGCCTCCGAACAGCTGGCCGCCGCCCGTTTCGCCGCCTATGGCGACGCCGTCTATCCCGACGCCACCGGCACCCTGCGCCTGACCTATGGCAAGGTCGAAGGCTCCGACGTTCCGGGCCAGCGATTTTCTGCCTTCACAACCTTCGCCGGCCTTTGGGACCGCGCAACCGGCGCCGAGCCGTTCAAGGTCGCGCCCAAACTGATGGCCGCCAGGAACCGGATCGACCCGAACGCGGTGATGGACATGGCCGTGTCCACCGACACCATCGGCGGCTCGTCCGGCTCGCCCGCCGTCAACGCCAGGGGCGAGATCATCGGGGCTAATTTCGATTCCACCGTCCTGAGTCAGCGCAACGCCTATGGCTACGACCGCAACACCAACCGCAGCGTGATCGTGACGACCCAGGCGGTGACGGTCGCCCTGCGCGACGTCTATGGGATGGATCAGCTGCTGGCGGAGCTGGGCGTCGCGCCAGCCAGGACGCGTTGAGCGAGGTCGTCTTTCGGGCGGCGACGTCGAACGACATCGCCGCCCTGCATCCCCTGATCGAGCGGGCCTATCGCGGCGAGACGGCCAGGGCCGGCTGGACGCACGAGGCCGACCTGCTGTTCGACACCCGGACGAGCGCCGAGGAGCTGGCCAGCCTGATCGCCGATCCCGAACGGGTCATACTGCTGGCCCACGACGGGGAGGCCCTGATCGGCTGCGTCCAGGTCGCCCGCGCCGGTCAGGACCTGGCCTATCTGGGGATGCTGACGGTCGAGCCGACCTTGCAGGCGTCCGGCCTGGGGCGTCGGCTGCTGGACGCCGCCGAAACCGAGGCCGTCGCCCGTTTCGGCGCGCGGCGCATGGAGATGACCGTCATCCATCGCCGCGCGGAACTGATCGCCTGGTATCGGCGACGCGGCTATGCGCCCACGGGCGAGACGCGCCCCTTCCCCGTCGATCCGCCCCGGCCGGAGCTGGACTTCGTGGTGCTGGAAAAGGGGCTCTAGTCCATCGGCGATCGCGCCGGCGCATTTGCACTTGCAAAACGGACACGACCGTCCATTTAAGCGCCTCGTCATGTCGCGCCCCACCCCCAAGCCTGTCCGAAAGGACGCCGTTCAAAACCGCGCCGCCCTGTTGCAGGCGGCGCGCATCGTGCTGTCGGAACAGGGGCTGGACGCGCCGCTGGACCTGATCGCGGAAAAGGCCGGGGTCGGGCGCGGCACGCTTTATCGCCATTTCGCCGACCGCACCGAACTGGCCCTGGCGGTGCTGGAGGCCGATGTCGCGGACCTGGGGCGGCGCACGGCCGAACAGGGCGACGATCCCGCCGCCTTCTTCTGGTTTCTGGACCGGCTGGCCGAGGACATGATCCGCAATGCGGGTCTGGCGGGGCTGGTGCGGAACGTGCGGTCGCCGGATGCACTTACCCCCCTGCGGCAGAGCTTGATGGAGGCGGGCGCCGCGTCGCTGAAGCGGGCCCAGGCCGCCGGTCTGGTGCGGGAGGATTTGCGGCCGATGGACATCCGTCTAATCGCCACCCTGCTGGGCGCCGGTTTTCAGGGCGCGGGCAAAGCCGAGCGCCAGGTCGTGTCCCAACGTACAAGGGCGATCCTCCTGGACGGGCTGCGGCCCCGGCCGGAGGCTCGCTGATGGCGCGCGCGGACCGTCACTGGCATCTGCCGTGGGAACAGTATGTCGCCACGCTGAAGCCGCACGAACTGCCCACCCTGCCCGGCTCGCCCGCAACGCCCGACCACGCGCCCTGGCTGAGGGTGCAATACGCCGTGACCGGCGTACTGGTCGCCATGGTCGGGGCCCTGGGCAATGCCGCCGTCACCGCCAACATCGCCTCCCTGCAGGGGTCGCTGGGGATCAGCCTGACCGAAGCCGCATGGCTGCCGGTCGTCTTCGTGATGACCAACGCCTGCATGAATCTGATCCTGGTCAAGTTCCGCCAGCAGTACGGACTGCGGCTGTTCACCCAGATCTGCCTGGGCGCCTTCGTGGCCACCTGCGCGGCGCACCTTATGGTCGACAACTATGAATCCACCCTTGTGGTGCGGGCGGCGGCGGGCATGGCGGCGGCGGGCCTCAGCAGCCTGGGCTTCCTTTACATGATCCAGGCCTTTCCGGCCCAGCATCGCCTGAAGGGTCTTGTGATCGGTATCGGCCTGGCCAGTTTCGCCGTACCGATCGCGCGACTGGTCATGCCCACGCTTCTGCAACTGAACGACTGGAAGGCGTTTTACGTCTTCGAACTGGGGATGGCGCTTCTGGCGTGGTCGGCGGTTCAGGTGCTGCGTCTGCCGCCGTCCGAGCGTCTGAAGCTGTTCGAACCGCTGGATTTCGTCACCTTCGCCCTGTTCGCGCCGGGCGTGGCGCTTCTGGCGGCGGTCCTGGGGCTTGGGCGGATCGTCTGGTGGACCGAGGCGGCCTGGATGGGCTGGGCCCTGATCGGTTCGATCATCCTGCTGACGGTCGCCCTGGTGATCGAACACAATCGGGCCAATCCACTGATCAACACCCGTTGGCTGACCGGACGCGACGTTTTGCGCCTGTTCGGAGCCGTTCTCCTGATCCGCGTCACCCTGTCGGAACAGACATCGGGCGCGGTGGGCTTTCTGACGGTGGTGGGCCTGGGACAGGACCAGCTTCACGGCCTGTTTCTGCTGATCCTGGTGTCGATGGTGGCCGGCACGGCGGTCAGCGCCCTGACCCTGAACATGACCAAGCTGCAAAAGCCCATCGCCATCGCTCTGGGCCTGATCGCCATCGGCGCCTTCATCGACAGTCATGCGACCGTCCTGACCCGACCGGCCCAGCTCTATTTCAGTCAGGCGTTGATCGCCTTCGCCTCGGCCATGTTCGTGGGGCCCGCCCTGCTGATCGGCGTCGGCCGGGTGCTGCAGACCAATCCGCGCAATCTGATCAGCTTCATCGTCATGTTCAGCGTGCTGCAGAACATCGGCGGTCTGGCCGGCTCGGCCCTGGTCGGCACGGTCCAGATCGTGCGCGAAAAATTCCATTCCAACGAACTGGCCTCCGGTATCGACGCCATGAATCCGCTGGTCGCCCAAAGGCTCGCCCAACTGTCCGGCGCCTATAGCCACGTCATCGGCGACCCGGTCCTCCTGAAGGCCGAGGGCGTCGCCCTGCTGAGCCGACAGGTGACGCAGCAGGCCAACATCCTGGCCTATAACGACGTCTTCCTGCTGATCTCCGTGATCGCCGCCTTGGGCTGCGGCTGGATCACGGCCCTCCACCTCCTGCCCCGTTTCAAGGCGCGCAAACAGGCGCGTCGAGACGCCCATCTGGCCGCGCAACAGGCCGCTGCGGCCGCCGCCGTCGACTGAGACCCTCGAAAGCTGATCCGCCATGACCGACGCTCCCGTCCCAGCCCCCGCCCCTCAACCGGCCGCCCGGCCCGCGCCGCAGGTCGCGCCCGCGCCAGAGCCGAAGAAGCGCGTTCTATGGTCGGTGGTGGCGGCTTGCGTCGCCATGCTGGCCATCGGCCTGGTCCTCTACGCCTGGCAGCTGCCGCCCTTCACTGGCCATGTCCAGCGCACCGACAACGCCTATTTGCGCGGTCAGGTCACGCTGATCAGCCCGCAGGTCAGCGGCTATGTCACCGCCGTTCCGGTTCAGGATTTCCAGCGCGTGCAACAGGGCCAGCTGCTGGCTCAGGTGGACGACCGCGTCTATCGGTAGCGGCTGGAGCAGGCCGAGGCCAGCCTGCACGCGGCGGAGGCGGCCCTGTCCAACTCGACCCAGACCCAGGCGTCGGCGCGCGGATCGGTGGCCCAGCAGCGCGCCTCCATCGCCGCCGCCGAAGCCACGCTGACACGGGCTCAGGCTGACGCTAACCGCGCCCGCACCCTGAAGGCCGGCGGCTGGGTCGCCCAGGCCAATGTGGACGTCGCCGAAGCCGCCCTGCGCAGCGCCCAAGCCCAGGTCGCCCAGGCCCGCGCCGCCGAAGGCATCGCCCAGACCGGGGTCACCTCCGCCGTCGTCGGCCGCGACAGTCTGGCCGCCGCCGTCGAGAACGCCCAGGCCGCCGTGCGCCTGGCCCAGATCGACCTGGCCAACACCCGTATCGTCGCGCCCCGCGCCGGCCGCCTCGGCGAGATCGGCGTGCGCCAGGGCCAGTATGTGACCGCGGGCACGCAACTGATGGGTCTGGTGCCGGACGTGGTCTGGGTCACGGCCAATATGAAGGAGACGCAGATGAAGAATATCCGCGTCGGCCAGCCGGTCGAGATCACCGTCGACGCCTTGGGCGGCCAGACCCTGCGCGGGCACGTCGAACGCATCGCCCCCGCCGCCGGGTCGGAGTTCAGCGTCATCCGCCCCGACAACGCCACCGGCAACTTCACCAAGGTCGCCCAGCGCATCCCGGTCCGCATCCGCATCGATCCGAACCAGCCCGCCGCCGAGCGTCTGGCGCCCGGCATGTCGGTGGTGGCGAAGGTCAATACGGCCGGCGGACGGAACGCGCCGCTCTCCATCGCGCTACCTCTCCCAGCAAGGGAGAGCACCATGGACCGCGAACAGACCAAGGGTCGTGAAGAGAACGGCGCCGATCCGGCCGGCAAGCCGGACGCCCTGACCTCCGACAAGGCGACGAAGGCGGTCGGTCAGGCCGAGCGCCACAGCGCGGGACCGGACGGTCCGGACGCTGCTGAGATCGGCGACACGTTCAAGCGCAAGCCCTGACGCCGGATCAGGCCGATCGCGGCGACAGGCTGGCGGCGAGCAGATGCACGTCGTGCGCCCGCATCCGCTCGAAGTTTCCCAGCCCCAGGGCCAGGGCGCGCATGATCTCGGTCTGGCGCGTATGTTCGGGATGGGCGGGCAAGGACGGCTCCGCCCGCGCCAGCTCCGCATCAAGTTCGGCCATCATATGGGCCAGGATTCCATCGTTCATCTGATCCTCCATCACGCCGCCGACCGCCGCAGACGGTTAGAGCACGATCAGAACAAATGCGGAACAAGCTGATCGAAGAAGGCTGTGGATGGTGCGGCGGGATCGCAAAATCGTCCGGCTGACCCTGCCGTTTAATCCACCTTAACCACAAGGATTCACCATAGCGGTCTCACTGTTGCGGGGCCGCGTTTCCATGTCCGATCTGAAGACCCCTGTCCTCGCCAAGGACGTCATTCATCGTGGCGACTGCATCGAGGTGCTGAAGAGCCTGCCCGACGCCTCGGTGGACATGGTCTTCGCCGATCCGCCCTATAATCTGCAGCTGGGCGGCGACCTGCTGCGGCCCGACAACTCCAAGGTCGATGCGGTCGATGACGACTGGGACAAGTTCGCCAGCTTCGCCGAATACGACGCCTTCACCCGCGCCTGGCTGGCGGAATGCCGCCGCGTCCTGAAGCCGGAAGGCTCGATCTGGGTGATCGGCAGCTATCACAACGTCTTCCGCCTGGGATCGGCGATCCAGGATCTGGGCTTCTGGGTGCTGAACGACATCATCTGGCGCAAATCCAACCCGATGCCGAACTTCAAGGGCACGCGGTTCACCAACGCCCATGAGACCCTGATCTGGGCCGCCAAGTCGCGGGATCAGAAGCGCTACACCTTCAACTATGACGCGCTGAAGGCTTTCAACGAAGACACCCAGATGCGCTCGGACTGGACCTTCGCCCTGTGCACGGGCGAGGAGCGGATCAAGGACGCCGACGGCAAGAAGGCCCACCCGACCCAGAAGCCCGAGGCCCTGCTGCATCGCGTGCTGCTGTCGGCGACCCGGCCTGGCGACGTGATCCTGGATCCCTTCTTCGGCACCGGCACCACCGGCGCCGCCGCCAAGCGCCTGGGTCGCCACTACATCGGCATCGAGCGTGACGAGACCTATGCCGAGGTCGCCGAAACCCGCATCGCCTCGGTCATCCCTGCCCGCCCCGAGGACCTGATGGTCACAGGCTCCAAGCGCGCCGAGCCCAAGGTGCCGTTCGGCGCCCTGGTCGAGGCCGGCCTGCTGCAACCCGGCGACCGCCTGTATTGCCCCAAGGGCGAGCGCGAGGCGCGGGTTCGCGCGGACGGTTCGCTGGTTCACGGCTCGCTCAGCGGCTCGATCCACAAGCTGGGCGCGCTGCTGGAAAATGCGCCGGCCTGCAACGGCTGGACCTACTGGCGCTTCAAGACCGACCAGGGGCTGAAATCCATCGACGCCCTGCGCTCGGAGGTTCGCGCCGCGAGGTGAGCCGCTGCGACCGCGCGTCGCATGAGCCACATCAATCACTTAACTAGCAATCCGTCGCCACTACGTACGATTTCGCACACTCAATATGGGGCAGCGTCGCTGTAACCCCACGAAACCTATGTGAAAATTCATGAGCTGCGACGGAACTTCGCAGTTGCGAGACCATTGATGTCAACGGCCCGCCAGGATGCGGTGTCGGAGCACATCACCATGAAAATCGCGCAGATCACCCCTCTGTATGAGGCCGTGCCTCCCAAGCTGTACGGCGGCACGGAACGTGTGGTGGCGCATCTGACCGACGCCCTGGTCGATCTGGGCCACGACGTGACCCTGTTCGCCAGCGCCGACGCCCAGACCAAGGCGCGTCTGGTGCCCGTGCGCGACCAGGCTATCCGCCTGGATCCCGCCCCGCTGAAATCCGACCTCGCCGCCCACCTGTCGATGCTGGGCGAAGTTCTGGACCGCGCCGACGAGTTCGACGTGATCCACTTCCACACCGACATGGTCCATTTTCCGCTGTTTCAAAAATGCGCGGACAAGACCCTGACGACCCTGCACGGCCGTCTGGACATGAAGGACCTGCCCGGCGTTTACGCGCGCTGGAGCGAGTTCGGCCTGGTCTCCATCTCCGACGATCAACGCAAGCCGCTGCATTTCGCCAACTGGAAGGCCACCGTCCATCACGGCATGCCGGGCGAACAGTACATCTTCTCGCCGAAGTCCGAGGGCTATCTTGCCTTCCTGGGTCGCATCTCGCCCGAGAAACGCCCCGACCGCGCCATCGAGATCGCCACCAAACTGGGCAAGCGCCTGAAGATGGCCGCAAAGGTGGACGCCGCCGACAAACGTTATTGGGAGGAGACGATCCGCCCGCTGGTCGAGGGCAATCCGCTGATCGAGTTCATCGGGGAGATAGGCGACCATCAGAAGTCCGCCTTCCTCGGCGGTGCCGAAGCCCTGCTCTTCCCCATCGACTGGCCGGAGCCGTTCGGCCTGGTGATGATCGAGGCCATGGCCTGCGGCACCCCGGTGATCGCTTTCCGCTGCGGCTCGACGCCCGAGGTCATCGAAGACGGCGCCACAGGCTTCCTGGTCGACACGATGGAGCAGGCGATCGCTGCGGCCGGGCGCGTCCATCTGCTGGACCGCGAGGCCGTGCGCGCGCGCTTTGACCTGCGCTTCTCCGCCACCGCCATGGCGCGGCGCTATCTGGACGTTTACGGCGACCTGCTGGCGCGCCGTCCGTTTGCGGAGACTGCGCTGGACGATGTGGTTACCCCGCTGCGTCCGCGTGAAGATCGCAGCTTCGCCGCCATCGCATAAGCCTCACAGCCGACGATTGTCGAAGAAAAGCAGGCGTCGGAGGTGAACCCTCCGCCGCCTGCTTCATTTGATCATTCAAGCGGCCACCGAGCGCCGCATTCGGGTGCGACACGTTCGGCCAAGGCCTCACAACGACGGGGAAGAGACCGCATGGACGACGCCTATTCCACTCAACTGACCGCCGGTGAATCGGTCGAGGCCACGGGTCTCGAGCAGCTGATGGCGCTGAAGGAAGGCGATACCTTCCTGGTCGCCGACGGATGGGGCGACATGAAGGGCGGCGCCGACGGCCTGTTCGCAGGCGACACCCGCGTCCTGTCGCGTTGGGCGATGACCGTCGGCCTGCTGAAGCCGTCGCGCCTGTCGTCCGGCGTCAGCCAGGACAACGTCTTCTTCTCCTGCCACACCACCAATCGTCCCCTGCCCCCGATGGGCGGCCGGTCGGCGCCGGCAGGCGTCCTGCACATCGAGCGCCGGCGTTTCCTTTGGAACCGGCGGATGTTCGAGCGCATCCGCATGGTCAACCATGGGGTTGAGGACATCCTGCTGCCGCTGGCCTTCGATTTCGGCGCGGACTTCTTCGATATCTTCCAGGTGCGCGGCACGCCGCGAGCCAAGCGCGGGACGATCCACACGCCGACCACCGACGGCCGCCGCGTCACCTTCCGCTACACCGGCCTGGACGACGTGGACCGGTCCAGTTGCATCGCCTTTTCCGAACCGCCCGCGCGCCTGACGCATCAACGCGCGGAGTTCATGTTCAGCCTGCCCAAAGGCCGCTCGCTGGACCTGTTCATCGAGTGCGGCGTGGACGCCTGCGAGACGCCGGACGCCGACCGCTGGCGTCAGAACGCCATCCAGGCCCGCCTGGCCATGCGCGCCAAACGCCGGCGCGGCGCCTCGGTGCGCGGCCCGCGCAGCCCGCGCTTCAACGACTGGCTGGACCAGTCGCGCGCCGACATGGCGCTGTTGACCACAGACCTGCCGACCGGCCCCTATCCGTATGCGGGCACGCCATGGTTCTCGACCCCGTTCGGACGCGACGGCATCATTTCGGCTTGGCAAATGCTTTGGCTGGATCCGTCGCTGGCCAAGGGCGTGCTGACCTATCTGGCCTCGCGCCAGGCGACCGAAACGTCGCTCTATCAGGACAGCCAGCCCGGCAAGATCATGCACGAGACGCGCGGCGGCGAGATGAGCGCCCTGCATGAGGTGCCGTTCGGTCTCTACTATGGCGGGGTCGACACCACCTGTCTGTTCGTGGCCCTGGCCGGCGCCTACGCCAACAGGACCGGCGATCTGGATCTGATCCGCACGCTTTGGCCCAATCTGATCGCAGCCGCCGACTGGATGCGCGACTATGGCGACAGCAACAATGACGGCCTGATCGACTATCAGCGCGGGGCCGACACCGGCCTGTCAAACCAAGGCTGGAAGGACTCCGAGGATTCCATCTTCCACGCTGATGGCCGCTTCCCCAAGGGTCCGATCGCGCTTCTGGAGGTTCAGGGCTACGCCTTCGCCGCTTGGAAGGCGCTTGGTGATCTGGGCGAGCGTCTGCATGACGACCGTGCGACCGAATGGCGGACGCGCGCCGAACAGGTCCGCTCCCTGGTCGAGGAAAAGTTCTGGATGGAGGACGAGGGCTTCTACGCCGTGGCCCTCGACGGCGACGGCCAGCAATGTCGCGCCATCGCCTCCAACGCAGGGCACCTGTTGTTCACCGGCCTGCCGTCGCTGGAACGCGCACGGCGCGTCACCAAACGCCTGCTGACCGCCGAGTTCCGCACCGGCTGGGGCATCCGAACGCTGGAGGTCGGACAGGCCCGTTTCAATCCGATGAGTTATCATAACGGCTCGGTCTGGCCGCACGACACCGCCATGGCCGCCGCCGGCATGGCGGCTTACGGCGAGCGCGATGCGGTCGCGGAAATCCTGGCCGAAATCTACGCTGCGGCCGCCCACTTCCACTTGCGGCTGCCCGAACTGTTCTGTGGCTTCCCGCGTGAGCCGGGCGAGCCGCCCATCGCCTATCCGGTCGCCTGCCTGCCTCAGGCCTGGGCGGCGGGATCGGTCTTCCTGATGCTTCAGGCGACCTTGGGCCTGTCGATCGACGCCTGGACCGAGACGGTCGATCTGGCCGATCCCGTCCTGCCCGCCGGTCTGGATCGTCTGAAGATCACCGGCCTGGAAGTCGGCGGTGCGGTCGTGGATCTGAATATCCAGCACGCCGACGGTCGCGCCGTGGTCATCCCGCATCACAAGCGGGGCAAGGTTTCGATCCGCACGTTGCGATAGGGGTCAGCCAAAGAGATCGGGCGCGCTCGCCCGATCCAGCGCCTTGGCGAAGACCGTCGGCAGAGCGGCCCGCGCCGCCTCGATCGGCATCCAGCGATAGGGGCCGTCCGCATCGACGCGCGCGGTCATCACCGTCAGCGTCAGGCTGAAGTGGGTGAAGACGTGCTCCACCGCCCCCGCCTCGCGCCAATCGGCCACCACCGGCGCTGCGGGAGCGAGCTCGCCCGTCGTCCAGTCGCTGGTCGGCAGGCCCAACATGCCGCCCAGCAGCCCCTTGTCCGGGCGCGTTTCGACTGCAACACGACCCTGATTGTCGACCAGCACATAGGCGACGCCCCGCCGATGCGGCCGTTCCGCCTTCTTCGCCTTCATCGGAAATCGGGCCGGGTCGCCGCTCGCCAGACCCAGGCATTTACTGGCTACCGGACAGGTCCCGCACGACGGTGACTTGGGCCGGCAAACCGTCGCGCCCAAATCCATCAGCGACTGCGCCCAATCGCCCGGCCGCTCGTCCGTGACGAACAGGCTGGCCAGCCGCCTCAGCTCGGGCCGAGCGGCGGGGATGGGCGTCTCGACGGCGAACAGCCGGGCCATCACCCGCTCGACATTGCCGTCCACGACATTGGCCGCTCGGTCGAAAGCGATGGAGGCGACGGCTGCCGCCGTATAGGCGCCCACGCCCGGCAGGGCGAGCAGCGCCGCCTCGGTGTCCGGAAACACCCCGCCATGCTCGCCCGCCACCGCCCGCGCACAGGCCAGCAGATTGCGCGCACGCGCATAATAGCCCAATCCCGCCCAGGCCCCCATCACCTCCGCATCCTCGGCCGCCGCCAAGTCCGAGACCGTCGGCCAGCGCGTGGTGAAGGTTTGAAAGTACGGCGTCGCATGCAGCACGGTCGTCTGCTGCAGCATGACCTCCGACAGCCAGACACGATACGGTTCAGTCCGCGGCGCGCCGACGGCCGCTCGCCACGGCAGACTGCGCGCATGGGCGTCGTACCAAGCCAGCAGCCGGGAGCGGATCAGATCTATGTCGAGAGAGACGTCAGGCATCGGTCGCGCTATATAGACCCATGCGCCGCACGCTGCCCACAGAAGCCGAGGTCCGCGAGATCTTGTCTCGACGCCGCACCCGTCCGGTCCCCCGACCGGCGCCGCGCGCGGGCAAGGCGCTGACGCCCCTGATCAAGAAGCTGGACGAACAGTTCGGACGCGGCGCCGGCGCGCTGGAGCCCCGTTGGCGCGAGATCGTCGGCGATCGCCTGGCCCGCGTCACCCGCCCGCAAAAGCTGACCAAGGGCAAGGGCGGCCAGCCCGGTGTGCTGGAGCTGCGCGTCGCCGGCGCCGCCGCCCTGCTGATCCAGCATCAGTCCGAGGACATCCTGGCCCGCGTGAACCTGTTCCTCGGCGCCGGATCGGTCGATCGCCTGCGCATCGCCCAGGGTCCGGTCGCCCCTTTGAAGGAGGCCGCCGCCCGTCCCAAACGCAGCGCCAAGCCGCCGCCCCTGCCCGCCCAGACCGAGGCCGACCTCGCCGCCTCCATCGCCGCAGCCCCCGACGATCTACGCGCCGCCCTGGCGCGCCTCGGCCGCGTCGCCCTATCGCGCTCCGACATCGACAGCGACTGACCCCTGCGCCTCGGTTGGCAGGTCTTGTCGCCTGCTGTAGGTAGGACGGGAAAAATTAGAACTCCGCACGGCATATCCCGGTCGCGCGCCTGGATTCCGAGCCCGATGAAGCAACAAGACGACTGGCGACTTACCGATCTTGTCGAACACGAGATCGGTCGCGGCGACCCGTTCGCCGCCGCCGTGCGCGGCACACGCATGCCAATGGTCATCACCAATCCGCGCCTGCCCGACAATCCGATCGTCTTCGTCAACAAGGCCTTCCAGGATCTGACCGGCTATGAGCGCGATGAGATCGTCGGCCAGAACTGCCGTTTCCTGCAGGGACCCAAGTTCGACAAGGCGGCCGTGGCCAAGATCCGCGAGGCGATCGAGGCCGGCGAAGACATCCACATCGATCTGCTGAACTATCGCAAGGACGGCAGCACCTTCTGGAACGCCCTGTTCATCAGCCCCGTGCGTAACGCCGAGGGCGAGATCGAGTATTTCTTCGCCTCGCAACTGAACGTCACCGAACGCGTCGAGGCCCAGGTTCTGGTCGAAAAGCAGAAGGCCGTCGTCGAGCGCGAGGTCGCCGCCCGCACCGCCGACCTGCAGGAAGCCCTGACCGCCAAGACCCTGCTGCTTCATGAGGTCGATCACCGGGTCAAGAACAACCTGACCATGATCGGATCGCTGCTGCGGCTGCAGTCGCGCTCCCTGTCCGATCCCGCCCTGACCGCGACCCTGGATTCCATGCTGGAGCGGGTGGACGCCCTGGCGACCGTTCACCGCAAACTCTATCAGTCCGAGGACGTCACACAGTTCGATGTCGGCGCCTTCACCAACACCCTGGTCGCCGATGTGATTGGATCAACCGGACGCAGCGACATCGAGGTCTCCGTCGATGTCGAGCCGATGTTCATCCCTTCAACCCACGCCTCGTCGATCGGCCTGATCATCAACGAACTGCTGACCAATGCGATCAAACACGCCTTCGCCGATGATCGCGGCGGCCGATTGATCGTCTCGGCCAAGAAGACGGAACAAGGCGGCCAGGTCGTTGTTCAAGACGACGGCCCCGGCATTCCCGGCGCCGCGCATCAGGGATTGGGCAAGACCTTGATCGGTCGTCTTTCAAAGCAGATCGGCGGCAAGACGCTGTGGCTTCCGGCAGACCCCGGAACACGCGCGGTCGTCGAATTTCCCGTGAGCGGCTAGTTGCGCGCGGCCGGGCCCCACTTCGACATCCTGATCGTCGAGGACGAGGCCCTGCTTGTGATGGACCTCGAGGCGATGCTTGAGGACGAAGGCCACCGGCTGGTCGGCGAGGCCATGTCCCTGAGCGAGGTCGAGTCGCTGTCGCTCGACACGCCGCCCGACATCGCCTTCGTCGACATCCAGCTGGCCGACGATTCCAGTGGTCTGGACGTGTGTCGCCTGATCAAAGATCGCTGGCCGTCCACCGCCGTCGTCTTTTTAACGGCCAACCCCAAGATGATCCCCGAGGACTTCCTGGGCGCGCATGGCGTGATCCCCAAGCCCTTCTCGCGTTCCGGCCTGCTGTCGGCGATGCGCTTCATCCAGCAGGGCCTAAGCGATCCGCCGCCGCGCCAGGACAGACCGCAAAGTTTCATCCCCGCGCCGGCGATCGATCGGGCCTGGGCGCGCGGATAAGGCGCTGTTGACAAAACTTCGCCGCACCTGTTCCAGACTAGTTCAGGGTTGCGCCATTCCCGGGGAATCGCGCGACCATCGCCAACGATCCGATCCGAGGAACCTTCATGGCCGACACTGAATCCCGCTTCGCCCGCATGAGCCGTCGTGCGGCCATCACCGGCGCCGCACTGGCGACCATGGCTCTGGCGGCCTGCGGCGGCGGCGCCAAGGGTGCGGCCGAGGGCGACATGGGTCTGGGCGCGCCCGAGGGCGCCAAGGTCACTGTGGTCGAATACGCCTCGGTCACCTGCCCCCACTGCGCCCTGTGGCAGAAGAACACCTGGCCGGCGTTCAAGGCCAAATACGTCGACACCAACAAGGTCCGCTACGTCTTCCGCGAACTGCCGACCCCGCCGGTCGATGCCGCCACCGCCGGCTTCCTGGTCGCGCGCTGCGCCGGTCCGGACAAGTATTTCGACGTCGTTCACCAGTTGATGGCGACCCAGCAGGAGATGCTGACGTCCTCGCCGCGCGATTGGCTGCTGCGCACCGCCCAGGCCGCCGGCCTGTCCGAGCAGCAGTTCAACGACTGCGTCACCGACAAGGACGCCGTCGCCGCCATGGAGAAGCGCGTTCAGGCCGCCCGCGCCCAGGGCGTGACCGGCACCCCCGCCTTCTATGTCAATGAGACGCAGGTCATCTCGCCCGGCGGCGAAGGCGCCAGCCTGGCCGACCTGTCCACCGCCATCGACGCGGCCCTGGCCAAGTAACCGAGGCCTGATCAGATGATGCGACGGGCCTTCATCGCCGCCGGTTTCGCCCTCGCCGCCCTGACCGGCGGGTTGGTGACGCCGGCGCTCGCCGCCGATGCGCCCCCGCCCGTCACGGCCCAGGATCATATCCTGGGTCGGGCGAATGCGCCGGTCACGGTGATTGAATACGCGTCCTTCACCTGCTCGCACTGTGCGGACTTCCACAACACGGTGCTGCCGGCCTTCAAGGCCGAATACATCGACACCGGCAAGGTCCGGCTGGTTCACCGCAACCTGCCGACCGCGCCCGCCAATGTCGCAGCCGCCGCGGCTGCGGTCGCCCTGTGCGCCGCGCCCGAACGCTATTTCGACGTGGCGGCCGTCTTCATGCGCGATCAAGCCAACCTGCAGACCACCGGCGCACAGCCCTGGTTCGCGGCCGGCATCGCCGCCAGCGGCAAGACCCGCGAGCAGATCGAGGCCTGCTTGAACGGCCCGACCATCCGTACGGCCCTCGACGCCCAGATCGACGGCGCGCGCGCCGCCGGCGTCACCGGCACGCCCACCTTCTTCGTCAACGGGACGATGGTGATGGAGCATTCGCTGGAGGCCCTGTCGGCCGCCATCGATCCGCTGCTTCGGTAGTCCGTCGGGACGATGCAGTTTCAGCGCCTCCGGCTCGTCGGCTTCAAGTCGTTCGTCGATCCGGCGGAGGTGCATATCGAATCCGGCCTGACCGGCGTCGTCGGCCCGAACGGCTGCGGCAAGTCCAACGTCCTTGAAAGCCTGCGCTGGGTCATGGGCGCCAACTCGGCCAAGGCCATGCGCGGCCAGGGCATGGACGACGTCATCTTCGCCGGGGCCGCAGGGCGTCCTCCGCGCAGCCACGCCGAAGTCAGTTTGACCATCGACAATGCGCAACGCCGCGCGCCCCAGCCCTTTACCGACAGCCCCGTGTTGGAGGTGTCGCGCCGGATCGACCGGGGCCAAGGCTCAACTTACCGCATCAACGGCAAGGAGGTGCGCGCCCGCGACGTGCAACTGCTGTTCGCCGACGCCTCGACCGGGGCCAACTCGCCCGCCTTGGTGCGTCAGGGCCAGATCTCGGAACTGATCGCCGCCAAGCCGCAAAACCGCCGCCGCATTTTGGAAGAGGCGGGCGGCGTCGCCGGGCTGCATACCCGTCGGCACGAGGCCGAGCTGCGCCTCAAGGCGGCCGAGACCAATCTGGACCGGCTGGACGACATCGGCCGCGAGCTGGAGACGGCGCTGAACCGGCTGAAGCGCGAAGCCCGCCAGGCCGAGAAGTACAAGAAGATCTCGGCCGAGATCCGCGCCCTTCAAGCCGCCCTGCTCTATGTGCGCTGGAACGACGCGCGTCTGGCCGCAAAGGCCGCCGCCGTCGAACTGCGCGCGGCCGATGTCGCTGTCGCCGAAACCACGACCGCCGCCGCCGCCGCCCAGACGGCCGCCCTGTCCGCCCAGGAAGCCCTGAAGCCCGCGCGGGAGGAGGACGCCGTCGCCTCCGCCCTGCTGCACCGCGCCAGCCTGGAGCGCGATCGGCTGGACATGGCTGAACAGGCGGCCCGCGCGGAAGTGGATCGCCTCAAGGCCGAGGCCGCCCGCATCGCCGCCGACGCCGCGCGCGAAGACGGCATGGCCGCCGACGCCCAGCGCGAACTGGACCGGCTCGACAACGAACTGGCCCGGCTGAAGGCCGAGATCGCCGCCGCCCCCGAACGCGGCCCCGAACTGGACAAGGCTCTGGCCGCCGCCGAGGACGCCCGCAAGGCCGCCGACGGCGAGGTCGAACGGCTGGCGGGGATGCTGGCCGCCGTCGAGGCCCGCGCCAACGCCGAGACGGCCCGCAAGCGCGACGCCGAGGCGCGACTGACCCGCGTCACCGCCCAGCACGATCAGGCCCGACGCGAACGCGAGGCTCTAGGGCCGCTGGAAACGCCCGAGCTGGAAACCGCCCGCCAGGCGCTGGAAGCGGCGCAGGCCGACCTCGCCGCCGCACGAGACGCCGTCGAGGCGGCTGAGGCCACGCGCGGCGACCTGGCCCGCGCCGAACAGGAGGCCCGCACCGCCGCCCGCGCCGCAGAGGACCGGCTTGGCCGGCTCCAGACCGAGGCGCGCGGCCTGGCCCAACTGCTGGTCACCGGCAAGCGCGACCATCCCCCCGCTTTAGACAAGGTGCGGGCCGACAAGGGGTTCGAGGCCGCCCTGGCCGCCGCCCTGGGCGACGATCTGGACGCGGCGCTGGACGCCAAGGCCGCCGCCTATTGGGGCGGGGCGGATGCGCCCTCCCCGTCCTGGCCCGCCGGGATCGCGCCGCTTTCGGATCATGTTCAGGCGCCGGCACAGCTGACCGCGCGAGTCGCTCTTTGCGGCGTGGCGCCCAAGGCCGACGTGACCCAGCTGGCTCACGCCCTGCCGCCCGGCGCGCGCCTGGTGACGGTCGAAGGCGACCTCTTTCGCTGGGACGGGTTCGTCAGCCGCGCCGAGGCGCCGCGCCCGGCCGCCGTGCGCCTGGCTCAGCGCACGCGCCTGGCCGAGCTGGAGGCCGAGATCGACAAGGGCAGACCGGCGCTCGATCAGGCGCAGGCGGCCCAGAAGGCGGCGACGGAAGCCTTCCGGGCGGCCGAAGACGCGGTCAAGGCCGCGCGCCTGAAGCCCTTCGCCGCCGACAAGGCCATGACCGCCGCCCGTGACCGCGTCGAGAGCCTGGCCCGAGAGCAGGCCCGCCGCGAGGCGCGCGCCCAGGCGCTGGACGACACCGTAACCCGGCTGGATGCCGACGCAGCCGAGGCGCAAGCCGCCTTGGACGCCGCCCAGACCACCAACGCCCCGTCCGAGACGATCGCCGGCCTGCGCGACGAACTGACCGCCGCCCGCGCCACGGCCGACGCCGCCCGCACCGCCGCCCAGACGGCCCGCTCGGACCGTGACGCCGAGGCTCGCGATCGTCAGGGCCGCGAACAGCGGCTGGGCAGCCTGACTCGCGCGCGCGAAGGCTGGGTCACGCGGTCCAGGGACAGCGCCAGCCGCGTCGCCGCCCTGGCCAAGGACGCCGACCGGACGGCCGCCCTGCTGAAACAGGCCGAGGTCGCGCCCCAGGGGTTCGCCGAACAGCGCGGCAAGCTGCTGGACACGCTGGTCGCCGCCGAACAGAGGAAACAGGCGGCGTCGGACGCCATGGCCGTCGCGGAGACCCAGGCGACCGAGGCCGACCGCGCATCGCGCGCCGCCGAGACCGCCGCGTCGCAGGCCCGCGAGGCGCGCGCCGGCCTGGCCGCCCGCGCCGAGGCCGCCGCAGAGAAGCTGGCCGAGGCCGAAACCACTCTGCGCGAGACGGCGCAGATGTCGCCGCAGGAGCTGGGTCAGAAGCTGACGGACGACGCCATCGCCCGCCCGCCCGACGCGGCCGGGGCCGAGAGCCTGCTGTACGGGCTGGAGCGCGAGCGCGAGGCCCTGGGCGCCGTCAACCTGCGCGCCGAGGACGAGGCGGTCGAATACGGCGAGCGGCTGAACAGCATGAAGTCGGAGCGGATCGACCTGACCCAGGCGATCGCCAAGCTGCGCGACGGCATCGACGAGCTGAACGCCGAGGGCCGCGAGCGACTGGTGGCGGCGTTCGACGTCATCAACACCAACTTCAAGACGCTGTTCGAGGCCCTTTTCGGCGGGGGCCAGGCGGAGCTGAAGCTGGTCGAGAGCGACGACCCGCTGGAAGCGGGACTGGAAATCTACGCCTGCCCGCCCGGCAAGCGGTTGGCGGTCATGAGCCTGATGAGCGGCGGCGAGCAGGCACTGACGGCGGCGGCCCTGATCTTCGGCGTCTTCCTGGCCAACCCCGCGCCGGTCTGCGTGCTGGACGAGGTGGACGCGCCGCTGGACGACGCCAACGTGGACCGCTTCTGCCGGATGCTGCACGAGATGCGCAGCCGCACCGACACCCGCTTCATCGTCATCACCCACAACCCCGTGACCATGAGCCGGATGGACCGGCTGTACGGCGTCACCATGCCGGAACGCGGCATGAGCCAGCTGGTCAGCGTGGACCTAAAACAGGCGGAGACCCTGGTCGCATGATCGCCCTGCTGCTCGCGCTCGCCGATCCGCAGCTGGTCCCGACCGGCGTGGGACGGTTCGCCATCTATGCCGACGCGGCCTCGATCGAGCGCGAGGGCGACGTGGCGCGGATGCGGGAACTGCAGGTGACCCAGGCCGGGTTCAAGGTCGGAGACGTGACCTATGTCGGAGGCTGGTCGCGGTGGGCGTTCGACTGTCGCGCGAGGACGGCGGATCGGTTGGATTTCTCCTCTTTGAAGGCGGACGGGACGGAAGGGCCGGCGACGCCGGACGCCGCCCCCGCCTATGACGCCGCGCCGGGCGGGGATGCAGCCGAGCTGCTGGCCATCGCCTGCGGAGCCGAACGGCCGGCCCAGGCGCTGACGCTGGAGCAGGCCATCAGCCAGGGACAAAGGGCGCTGGCGGACTGATCGCCCCCTCGGCGGGCTTGTCCGACCCTTGCGGCCATTCGATACGGTCGCGCGGCAGGGCCTCGCGGCATTCGTCGCGCATGAAGGCCATCAGCTTCTCGCGGATCTCGCAGCGCAGGTCGAAGGCGACCGGGGCCGAGCGGGCGCTGGCCAGGCAGCGCACCTGAAGCACGCGTTCGGTGATGTCGGTGACCTGCATCACCTGCACGTCGCCGTCCCAGTGTTTGGACGCCTTGACGATGCCCTCGAAGGCGGTGCGCAGCCGGTCGATGGGCGCTTCGTAATCGACGTAGAAGAAGGCTGTGCCGATCAGGCGGGCGTTCTCGCGCGTCCAGTTCTGGAAGGGCTTGGTGATGAAGTAGGACAGCGGCAGCACCATCCGGCGCCAGTCCCACAGCTTGACCACCACATAGGTCGAGGTGATCTCCTCGACATTGCCCCACTCGTTCTCGACGATGACCGCGTCGTCCAGGCGGATGGGCTGGGTCAGGGCGATCTGGATGCCGGCGACCATGTTCGTCAGTATCGGCTGAAGCGCCAGACCGGCGATGATGCCGACGACGCCGGCCGAGGCCAGCAGGCTGACGCCCCACTGACGGAAGCCGGCAATGGTCATCAGGGCCAGGCCCACGGTGACGATGAACAGTACGACCTTGGCCACCCGCTGCAGGATGCGGGTCTGGGTCAGGTGCTTCCTGGCCAGCAGATTGTCCTCGACGGCGATATTGTACCGCTTGAGGTGCATGACCGACCACATGTCGAGCACGCCCGACGCCATCCAGCCGAGGGCCAGGATGAACAGGAACAGCAGGGCGCTGCGGATATCCTCGGACGGGCCGGGGTCCATCGGCGAGACGGTCACGCCGATGCCGATGCCGATGATGATGATCAGGACGCGCAGCTTGACCCGCGCGCGCTCGACCACGCCGCGCCAGAAGAGATCCTTGTTGCGAACAACGCGACGCAGGATGGCGAAGACGATCTTGTGCGTCAGCCAGCCGCCGCCGACGAAGACCAGCAGGACCAGGCCGATGACCGCCCATTCGGGCAGCCAGTCGAACCGATGCCACAGGGCGCGGATCTGGCGGGTGACGGCGATGATTTCGGGAGGCATGAGCTTCCTAACGCGTCAGGGCCGAGAGGGTTGATGTCTCCTCCCTGTCGCGAAGCGATGGGGAGGTGGCGCGGCGCGCCCTTCGCGCCGTGACGGAGGGGTTCTTTCGGCGCGAAGAACCCCTCCACCGCTACGCGGTCCCCCTCCCCACACGTGGCGAGGAGACATTATGCACGTCCCGCCGTCGCCTCGACGAGATCGGCCAGGCGTTGGGCGGCGTCGGGGATGGCGACGCTGCGGGCGGCAGCGGACATGGCCGACAGGCGCGCCGGATCGGACAGGACGCCAGTCAGGGTCGAGGCCAGGCGATCGACGGTCAGGTCGTCTTCCACAATGACCTCGGCCGCGCCCGCATCGGTCAGGGCCTTGGCGTTCAGGCGCTGGTGGTCATCGGTGGCGATCTTCAGCGGGATCAGAACGGACGGCAGGGCCGCGACCGCCAGTTCGGCGCAGGTCGAGGCGCCGGAGCGGCCGACAACAAGATGCGCCTCGGACAGCCGTTCAGCCATGTCGCGGAAGAAGGGGGCGACCTCGGCCTCAATCCCGGCCTCCAGATAGATCTGGCGCGCGGCCTCCAGCGTCTCGGGGCGTGACTGCTGCTGCACCTTCAGGCGACGGCGCAGGGCTTCAGGCAGGGCAGCCAGGGCGCGGGGCGTGGTCTCGGACAGGATGCGGGCGCCCTGGCTGCCGCCGGTCACCAGCACTTGGATCGGGCCGTCGGCGGCGGGAGCGGCATAGGGGCGGTCAAACAGGGCGCGGATCTCAGCCCGCACCGGCGAGCCGACGACGTGGGAGCGGCCCTGGACCTTGGCCGGCGCGCGTTCGAGTGTCGGAAAGGACCAGGCGACCTGACCGACATAGGGGGCCAGGATGCGGTTGGTGCGGCCAAGGACCGCGTTCTGTTCATGGATCACCGTCGGTCGCTGGGACGTGACGGCGGCGACCAGGGCCGGGGCGGACGGATAGCCGCCGAAGCCGACGACGACGTCCGCGCCCAGCCGGTCGAAGGCCGTTCGCGCCTGGACCACGCCCTTGAAGATGGCGACGCCCGCCTTGACCAGGCCCAGTGGGCCGGAGCCGGTGGCGGCGTCCAGCGCCAGCCGTTCCTCGGCCGGAAAGGCATGGGCGTATTGTTCGCCCCGGTGATCAGTCGCCAGCACCACGCGCCAGCCGCGCGCCGCCATCTCGCGCGCCAAGGCCTCGGCCGGGAACATATGGCCGCCGGTGCCGCCGGCGGCGACGATGCAGAGCTTGGTCATGGGCGAGGCTCCGAAAAAGAGGGTCTGAATAGTCTGAAGTTCAGACGGTGGGCAGGCAAAAACACCGTCTAATTCGTCTAATCTGTCTAATGTCGGCGATGAACAGTGCGGCGAGGAATGGGGCGGCGACAGGATCGCACGGTTTTTCAGCGTGGGCAGGAGACGGTCGCTGGTCGGCTCCAGGCGTTTGAAATTACGGGGACGTCTAGTCGGGAAAATGCTGGCTAATCTTCTTTCGTCATCCTCCGACGAGCGGAGCGAGATCGGGGGACCCAGCGGCGCCGGAGGCGATGGGTCCGCCACTACATCTTCGACACGCTGAGTCCGCGACAGGTTCGCGCTCGCGCGCGCCGCTGGGTCCCCCGGTCGCTTCGCGCCGGAGGATGACGAAGTCAAAGGAGCCGCCGGCCCAGGGTCAGGCTGGCGCCGGGTTCGTAGGCGCCGGGTCTGCGCCGCGTCAGGGCCAGGGCAAAGCCCATGGTCAGGCCCATTGCCAGCATGGAGGAGCCGCCGTAGCTGATGAAGGGCAGGGTCATGCCCTTGGTCGGGATCAGGTTCAGGTTCACCGCGACGTTGATGCAGGCCTGAAGCCCGATCAGCATGAACAGGCCCGCCGCCGCCGTCTGCTCGAACGGGTCGGTCAGCTTCATGGCCCGGCGCATGCCGCGGATAACGATGAAGGCATAGAGGCTGATCATGATCAGGCTGAGGATCAGGCCGAACTCCTCGGCGCCGACGGAATAGATGAAATCGGTGTGCAGGTCGGGCACGCGGCGCTTCATCACGCCCTCGCCGATGCCCCGTCCCAGCAGGCCGCCGGCGCGGATGGCCTCGGACGCACTGTCGATCTGGTGGGTGTCGGTGGTCTCGGGCGAGAAGAAGCGGCTGAGGCGGTCGCGCATATGGCCGAAGACGAAATACAGCGACACCAGCCCCGCCATGCCCAGGCTGGCCAGAACCGCCATCCATTTGAACGGCACGCCCGCCATGAAGAAGACGGCCATGAAGGTGGTGGTGATCAGAAGCGTCTGGCCGATGTCGGGCTGGATCAGCAGCAGGGAGACGGTCAGGGCGTAGAAACCAAACGCTATGGTGACGCCGGGCACCCCTTGGCCCTTTTGCGCCTCGGCGAACATCCAGGCGGCGAAGACGATCAGTCCGGGCTTGGCGAACTCGGACGGTTGCAGGCTGAAGGGGCCGAAGTTCACCCAGCGGGCGGCCCCCTTCACCGTGTCGCCGATGAACGGCAGGGCCATCATCACGACGATGGCGCCGAACAGGGCCAGGACGGCGATGCGTCGAACGCCGCGCGGCGACATCAGCGAGGTCGTCAGCATGATGCTGAGCCCCACGCCCGAGAAGACCATCATCCGCCAGGAATAGTGGAAGGGGTCGGTGATCGATTCATCGGCCAGGATGGCGGCGGGGCTGGAGGCGAAGCTGAGCGCCACGCCCAGGGCCATCAGCGCGAGCGCCGCGCCCAGCAGGCCGCGATCCACGGTCCAGAACCACTGGGCCACATGGCTTTGGTCGTTGCGGGAAAAGGCGGGGGTGTATTGGGCGCTCATGACGCGGTTTCCGGGACGGCGCCGAGGGCCAGGACGGCGGCGCGGAAGGCCTCGCCGCGCGCCTCGAAGTCCTTGAACTGATCGAAGCTGGCGCAGGCGGGGGACAGAAGGACGATCTGTTCGCCGCCGGCCGAGGCCGCATCGGCGGCGGCGGCGGCCACGGCGGCGTCGAGGGTGCAGGCGATGACGTGGGCCGTGCCAGCCAGTGTGGCGGCGAAGGCCGGGGCCGCGTCGCCGATCAGATAGGCCTTGGCGATGCGAGGGAAGAGGTCGGCCAGGTCCGCGATGCCGCCGGCCTTGGGCACGCCGCCGGCGATCCAGAAGACGGACGGATAGGAGGCCAGGGCCTGACGCGCGGCGTCGGCGTTGGTGGCCTTGGAATCATTGATGAAGCGGACGGAGCCGAGGCGGCCGACCGCCTCCATGCGGTGCGCCAGGCCGGGAAAGGAAAACAGGCCGGCGACGGCGGCGTCGTGGTCAATGCCAAGCGCGCGGGCAGTCGCATAGGCGAAGGCGGCGTTCTGGGCGTTGTGACGGCCGGGGAGTGAGCGCGCGGTGGAGAGGTCGGCGACCCGTTCGCCATCCTTCAAAACCGCACCCGGCTGCGCGACATATCCTTCTGCTCTCTGTGAGGGGTGGGTCGAGATGACGGTGGCGCGATCTGAAAGGTCACGCGCAATCCCCTGCCCCCAGGTGTCGTCCACGCCCACCAGGGCCACACCATCCGGTCCCTGATTGGCGAAGATGCGCGCCTTGGCCGCCGCATAGCCGTCCATGCCGCCGTGTCGATCCAGGTGGTCGGGGCTGATGTTGGTCAGGATGGCGACATCAGGGGCGAAGGTCGTGGTCAGGTCCAGCTGATAGCTGGAGACCTCGATCACATAGACGGCGTCGGGCGTCGGTTCGGGCAAGGCGAGGACGCCGACGCCGATATTGCCGCCGACGTGAACCGTCAGGCCCGCCGACTTCAGCACCCAGCCGATCAGGGCGGTCGTCGTGGACTTGCCATTGGTGCCGGTGATGGCGACGACGCGCGGCCGCTGGTCCTGCGGCCGGGCGGCCAAGGCGCGAGCGAACAGTTCGATGTCGCCGAGGACGGGCACGCCGGCCGCGCGGGCCAGGTCCACGGTCCAGTGGGGCCTCGGATGGGTCAGCGGCGCGCCGGGCGACAGGACCAGGGCGGCGAACTCGGACCAGTCCGCGGCGGCCAGATCCTCGACCGTGAAGCCCTCGCCTTTCGCCTGCGCCCGGCCGGCCTCGCCGTCGTCCCAGAGGATGGGGATCGCGCCCCCGGCCTGAAGGGCGCGCGCGGCCGTGATCCCCGACCGTCCCAGGCCGAAGACCGCGACCCGCCTGCCTTCAAAGCCGGGAACGGAGATCATCGGATCAGCGCAGCTTCAGCGTCGACAGGCCCAGCAGGGCCAGGGCGCCGGCGATGATCCAGAAGCGGATGACGACGGTGGATTCCGGCCAGCCCATCTTTTCGAAGTGGTGGTGGACCGGCGCCATCAGGAAGATGCGCTTCTTGGTCAGCTTGTAATAGCCGACCTGGATCATGACCGAGGCGGCCTCCATGACGAACAGGCCGCCGACGATGCCCAGGACAAGTTCGTGCTTGGTGGTGACGGCGATGGCGCCGAGCGCGCCACCCAGGGCCAGCGAGCCGGTGTCGCCCATGAAGATCTTGGCCGGCGGGGCGTTGTACCAGAGGAAGCCCGCGCCGCCGCCGATCATGGCCGCGCAGAAGATGGCCAGTTCGCCCGCGCCAGGCACGTGGTGGACCTGAAGATACTGGGCGAAGACGAAGTTGCCGGCGAGGTAGGAGATTACGCCGAACGCGCCCGCCGCCATCATCACCGGCACGGTCGCCAGTCCGTCCAGACCGTCGGTCAGGTTCACCGCATTGGAGAAGCCGACGATGGTGAAGGCGGCGAACGCCACATAGAACCAGCCGATGTTCAGCAGCACGGCCTTGAAGAAGGGGAAGGCGATCGACGTCTCGAGCCCCGGCGAGGTCGGCGAGACGGTCATCCACAGCACGGTCAGGACGCCGGCGACGACGGCGACGACGGTCTGGGCCAGAAGCTTCTGTTTCGACGTCAGGCCGGCCGAGGTCTGTTTGGTCACCTTGGCGTAGTCGTCGATGAAGCCCAGCACGCCGAAGGCCGCCGTCACGAAGCTGACGATCCAGATGTAGGGATTGGTCAGGTCGCCCCAGAGCAGCACCGCCACGCCGATGCCGGCCAGAATCATCAGACCGCCCATGGTCGGGGTGCCGACCTTGGACAGGTGGGACACCGGGCCGTCGTCGCGGATCGGCTGGCCCCGGCCCTGTTTGGCGCGGATCCAGTTGATGAAGCGGCTGCCCATGGCGACGGCGACGATCATGGCGGTGGCCATGGCGAGGGCCACGCGCACCGTCTGGTACTGAACCAGGTTCAGCAGCGGATACTGGTGCGCCACGTCGGCGTAGTAGAGATAGAGTAGGTAAAACATGTTTCTTCCCTACCGCGACGCCCGCGGGGCGTCACTGCTTGAGGGGACGCCTTGGGCGCGATTGAGGTTCGCCAAGGCTTGGGCCACCAGCGAGGCCTTGGAGCCGTTCGAGCCCTTGACCATGACGATGTCGCCGGGCGCGACCAGCAGGGCCGCCTCGGCCGCCAGTTCCGCCGCCGTCGCGCGCCAGACGCCGCGTCGCGAGACCGGAAGCGCGTCGTAGAGCCAGCGCATCTCGGGGCCGGCGGCATGGACCAGGTCGAGGCCGGCGGCGTCGATGGGGCCGGCGAGGCCTTCATGCAGGTCACGGCTCTGCTCGCCCAGCTCCAGCATGTCGGTCAGCACCACCACGCGGCGGCCCGAGGTCGAGCGCGCGCCCAGGGTCTTGAACCCGGCGGCCATGGACAGCGGATTGGCGTTGTAGCTTTCGTCGATCAGGGTGAAGGCGCCGTCCGACGTCGTGACCGTGCGGGTCTGGCCGCGTCCGGCCAGAGGCTGGAACCCGGCGAGGGCTTCGAGACCCGTATCCAGCGTCACGTCCAGGGCGTCGAGCATTAAGAGCACGCACAGGCTGTTCAGGCCCCAGTGCGCGCCGGACTGGGCCAGGCGATAGTCGATGCGTCGCCCGAACAGTTCGGCGGAGACCGCCGCGCCCTCGGCGTCCGGCCGGAAGTCCAGCAGGCGGGCGTCATGGCCGGCGTCGGATCCAAACGTCAGCAGGCGCGCGCCGACCGCCTTGGCCGCGTCGCACAAGACGGCCGAGAAGGCGACGTCGCCGTTCGCCACCGCCGCACCGCCCGGGACCAGACCCTGGAAGATGGTCGCCTTTTCACGCGCGACGCCCGCCTCGCCGTCCGCGAAAGCCTCGATATGGACCGGACCGACCGTGGTGACGCAGGCGGCGTGAGGGGCGACGAAGCGCGACAGGGGCGCGATCTCGCCGGGCGCATTCATGCCGATCTCGAACACGGCGCGCTGAGTCTCGACCGGCATCCGGGCCAGCGTCAGGGGCACGCCTATGTGGTTGTTGTAGCTCTTGATCGAGCCGTGGGCGGCACCGGCGAGGTCGAGGCCCGCCTTGATGGCCTGGGTGACGCTGGTCTTGCCGACGCTACCGGTGACGGCGCCGCGCTTCACATGGGGCGCGCGCTCGCGGGCGGCGACGCCCAAGGCTTCGAGGCCGCGCAAGGTGTCGGGGACGACGACGCACGGGCCGCCCTCGACCGAATGTTCGACCAGGGCGGCCGCGGCGCCCGATGCGAAGGCGCCGCCGGCGAACTGATGGCCGTCGCGTTCGCCCTTCAGCGCCAGAAACAGATCGCCGGGGACGATCTCGCGGCTGTTGTAGGTCAGGCCCGTGATCGGGCGATCGTCGCCCTGCAGCACGCCGCCCGTGGCGGCGGCGACTTCGGCGGCCGACCAGAGCGGGCGGGCGGAGTGCTCAGGCATAGAGAGACAGGGCCTCGGACGCGACAGTGGCGTCGTCGAAGGGGTGGGTCACGCCCGCGACGATCTGACCCTGTTCATGCCCTTTTCCGGCGATGACCACCACATCCCCGTCACGCATCATTTCGACGGCGGCTTCGATGGCGGCGCGGCGGTCGCCGATCTCGATCCCGTCCGGGCAGCCGGCGCGGACCTGGGCGCGGATGGCGGCGGCGTCTTCGGACCGCGGATTGTCGTCGGTGACGATGGCGATGTCGGCCAGACGCCCGGCGATCTCGCCCATCAGGGGGCGCTTGCCGCGATCGCGATCGCCGCCGGCGCCGAAGACGACGATCAGGCGGCCCGTCGCGTGGGGACGCAGCGCGTTCAGAACCGTCTCGAGCCCGTCGGGGGTATGGGCGTAGTCGACATAGACCTCGCCCCTTCCTTTTGTGTCTTGGCTTTCCTGGCCGCCGTCGATGCGTTGGAGGCGGCCCTGCGCCCCGGTCAGGCCTTCCAGCGCGCCGATGACGGCGTCGGCGGGATCGCCGGCGGCGATGCACAGACCGGCCGCCACCAGGGCGTTGGACGCCTGAAACGCGCCGGCCAGGGGCAGCAGGATTTCGCGGATGTCGCCGCGCACGTCGATGGTCAGACGCTGGCCCTCAGGCGTCGCGCGACGGCCGATCAGGGTCAGGTCGCGACCGCGCTCGCCCACGCCCATGACGCCCAGGCCCGCCATGATCGAGGCGGAGGCGAAGACCGAATAGGCGTCGGAATCGGCGTTCAGCACGGCGGTGCGGCCGCGCGGCAGCAGGGTTTCGAACAGGCGCATCTTGGCGGTGCGGTAGTCCGCCATGGTGCCGTGATAATCGAGGTGGTCCTGGGTCAGGTTGGTGAAGGCGGCGGCCTTCAGGGCGACCCCGTCCAGGCGGCGTTGGTCGATGCCGTGGGACGAGGCCTCCAGCGCGACGTGGGTCACGTCCTTGGCGGCCAGTTCGGCCATCAGGCGCGCAGCCTCGGCGGCGTCGGGGCTGGTCAGGCCGGGGCCGGTCAGGGCGTAGGTCCTGACGCCTTTCTGGCCGATGACGCCCAGCGTGCCCATGCTGGCGGACTTGTGGCCGATCCCGGCCCAGATCTGGCGGCAGAAGGTGGCGACAGAGGTCTTGCCGTTGGTGCCTGTTACGGCGACGCAGGTCTTGGGCTGAGCGCCGTAAAAGCCGCGCGCGGCGATGGCGTAGGCCCGGCGCACGTCGCCGGAGGTGACGAGAACGGGCGCCGCGCCATCCGGCGTGTCGGTCGGAGCCAGAACCGCAGCCGCGCCTTGCGCCAGAGCTTGCGGGATGAAGGCGCGGCCGTCGGCGGCCGTCCCCGGCAGGGCCACGAACAGAGCGCCGGGCGAGACCTTGCGGCTGTCGGCGGTGACGCCGGTGATGACGGGGTCCGAGGACACGTCGCGGCGCAGCAGGTCGGACAGGTGAAGCGCGCTCAAAGCCCGTCCCCCGCCACGTCCTGATACTGCGGGATCTTCTCGCCCGAGGCCGTACGCCAGCGGTCGTCGCGGCGTTCGACGCCCAGGAAGCCGGCGATGCGGTCCGCGATATTGTGCACGGCGGGCGCAGCGACATAGGCGCCGGTCTTGGGATAGGTCCCGGGCTCGTCCATCACGATCAGGATGGCGTAGCGCTTGCCGTTCAGCGGGCCGTCGACGGGGAAGACCGCAGCGAAGGAGCCCAGGGCGTGGCTGGGGTCATAGCGACCGCCGACCAGCTTGTTGGCCGAGCCCGTCTTGCCGCCGACCCGCAGGCCCGGCGCATCGGCGAAGCCGCCCGAACCCTTGACGACGTTGCGACGCAGCAGGTCGAGAATGGCGCGCGAGGTCTCTTCGGTGACGACCTGTTGCGGCTGGACGTTGCGGGCGCCGCCCTTGCGCAGCGACAGCGGGATCATCCGACCGCCATTGGTCAGGGCGCCCATGGCCTGAACCATCTGGGCCGGGGTGATCATGATGCCATAGCCGAAGGACAGCGACGCCAGGGTCGAGTTGTCCCAACGACGCGGCACGACGGGCTTGGCCGATTCCTTCAGCTCGATCTTGGCGGCGTCCAGCAGGCCCAGGCGGCGGAAATAGTCGCGCATGGTGTTGGGACCCATCTGCACCGCCAGTTGCGACGTGCCGATGTTGGAGGAGTGCAGATAGACCTCTTCCAGCGTCATCACCCGGTTCTGGGCGTGGAAGTCTTTGATCTTGCGGTCGCCGATCTGGAAGGCCTGGGAGGCGTCGAACAGGGTGTTCATGTCGGCCCGACCGGTGTCGAGGCCGGCGGCGACGGTGAAGGTCTTGAACACCGAGCCCATTTCGTAGTGGCCCGAGACGGCGCGGTTCAGCGTGGCGCCGTCGGGCGCCGCGCCGCGATCGGCCGAGTTGAAGGTCGGCCAGGACGCCATGCCCAGCACCTCGCCGGTCTGGACGTCGGTGACGATGCCGACGGCGCCCTTGGCCTGGTTCTTGATCGCGGCGGCGGCGAGTTCGTTTTCCAGCACGCCCTGCACGCGCAAGTCGATGGACAGGGGGAAGGCCTCGCCGCGCTGACCCGCCGCGCGGATCTCGTCGTTGAAGGCCAGTTCGGCGCCCGAGACGCCCTGCCCGCCCGTGTCGGCGTCGCCGATCAGGTGGACGGCCGAGGTGCCGAGCGGATAGGCGCGGCGGTCTTCGGGCTCGAAGGTGACGCCGCCCAGCGCCAGGTCGTGGACGGCGGCCTTTTCCTGAGGCGTCAGGCCGGTCAGGGCGATTAGACGACGGTCGCCGCCCAGCACCTTCTTCAGACGCTCGGCCGAGATGCGCGGCAGGGCGCGGCGGATCTGGCGATAGGCCAGATCGCGATCCCATATTTCGGCCGGATCGATGTAGAGGCCGTAGTGGACGATGTTGGTGGCCAGCAGCTCGCCGTTGCGATCCGTCAGGTCGCCGCGCACCAAAGCGTTCGGATTGACGCCGCGCCCCAGGCCGTTGGCCGGGGCGAACAGGGCCTTGTACGACGCACCGATGGCCAGACCGCCGAAGACGCAGGAAAAGACGATCAGGATCAAGAAGATGCGGACGCGTGTGTCCTCTTCCGGGCGGGCGTCGGCGCGGGCGCGCTCGAAGCCATGCTCCAGCCGCCAGACCAGTTCCGTCAGCCAGCGCCAGAAGGGCGACAGGCGGCCTTGCAGCCGTTCCTGGAAATCGGCGCCCGGCGCGGGGCGGTGATAGCGATGATCCTGAACGCTCATTGCGCCGGCTCCGGCGAGGGCGTGGGAACGGGCGCGTCATCGGCGACGGCGGCGGGCGCCGGCGCGGCTGCGGGAGCAGATGCGGCAGGTTGAGCGGGGACGGGTTTCAGGGCGGTCAGTTGACCTTCCTTGGCCTGACGGGCGACGGCGACGGGGGCCATGCCGATCTGGCGCGACAGGCTTTCCAGACGGGCGGGTTGCTCCAGCCGGGCGACCTCGGCGCGCAGCAGGCGGACGCGCTGTCCGTTCTCGCGGATGTCCTGTTCGATCTGGGCGATGCGGCTGCTTTCGCGCGCCGCGGCGGCCTTGGCGGCATAGACCGAGACGATCATGATCGCGACCAGGACCACGCCGATGATCTCGACCCAGCGCACGCCGCGCACCTTCCAGTCGAACAGGCGCTGAAGGGCGGTGCGGGAATAGGTGAAGAAGGGCGCCGTGGTCATGCCGCCGCTCTCCCATCGATCCGGCCCCAGGCCTGGGCGTCGGTGCGCACGGCGGCGCGCAGCTTGGCCGAGCGGGCGCGGGGGTTGGTGGAACGCTCTTCGTCGCCCGCCTCGCGCGCACCCTTGAACTGCAGCGTGAAGCTGGGCTTGCGCGGATCGACGGCCATCGGCGCATGACGCGAACCGGCGGGGCTGTTGCCGGTGCGCTCGGTCAGGAAGGCCTTGACAATGCGGTCTTCCAGCGAATGGAAGGTGACGACGGCGAGGCGGCCACCGGGGGCGAGCGTCGCCTCGGCCGCCTCCAGACCGCGCTCCAGTTCGCCCAGCTCGTCATTGACCGCGATGCGCAGGGCCTGGAAGACCCGCGTCGCCGGATGGATGGGCGCGCCGCGACGGCCGCCCAGGGCTTTTTCGACCACCTCGGCCAGATCCAGGGTGCGGGTGAACGGCTGTTCGGCGCGGCGACGCAGGATGGCGGTGGCGACGCGGCCCGACTGGCGCTCTTCGCCATACAGTTTGAAGATGTGAGCCAGGGGACCGTGGTCCCAGGTATTGACGATGTCGGCCGCGGTCGCGCCCTCATCGGACATGCGCATGTCCAGCGGACCGTCGCGCATGAAGGAGAAGCCGCGCTCGGCCTGATCCAGCTGCATTGAAGAGACGCCGATGTCGAAGACGGCGCCGCCCAGCTTCGCCTTGCCGCTGTCGGCGAACGCCTGAGCCAGACCCGAGAAGGGCGTGCGGATCAGCTGGAACTGGCCAGGGAAGTCGCTGGCGACGGCGTCGGCGTGCGGCTGGACCGTCGGGTCGCGATCCAGGGCGACGACCTGGGCGCCGGTCTTCAGGATGGCGCGGGTATAGCCGCCGGCGCCGAAGGTGGCGTCGATCACGACATCGCCGGGCGCGGGCGCCAGGGCCTCGATCACCTCGGCCAGCAGGACGGGGGCGTGTGGAGCGTCAGTCACGATCCGCCTCCCGCCAGCTTCATCTGGGCCGCCAGCTTCAGGGCGCCGATCTGGGCCATGCCGGCCTTGGCCAGGGCGCGCTGTTCGGCGCGGCGCGCCGCCCATTTCTCGCGCGACCAGATCTGGAAACGGTCGTTCAGGCCGACGATGACGACGGTGTCGCCCAGACCGGCTTCGGCGCACAGCGCCTCGGGCAAGGTGATCCGACCACCGGAATCGTAGGCCAGACGCACCTGCTCGCCCATCACCTGCCACTCCAGCGCCGAACGCTCCTCGGAGCCGAACGGCAGGGCTTCGATCATCTCGGCATAGACGGCGAACAGGCGGTCGCCGCCCGCTTCCAGACAGTCGGCCTCGATCGAAGGGAAGATGAAGACCCCGCCGGCGGCGCCGTTTTCGGTCGTGCGGAAGTCGTTGGGGATGAGGAGACGGCGCTTGCCGTCCAGCTGCTTCTCATAGGTCGAGAGAAACACGCCCTGTCCAATCGAGCCCTTCGGCCCGTCCCTAGATGCCCTGACGAACGCCCGCCGCGCCCGCCTCTCAGCCCCAAATCATAAAGCCGGGATAGCATGGGATGAAATGGGCCTCAATGGGATCGAAGCCAAGATTTAACCATGTTTTGACGTGTGACGACTTAAGCACGCTCGAACAGCTGGAACATACATGGAACAAACGAAGTATTCACAGGCTGTGAGGCGTTCTAACCTTCCATTGTCAGACAATAGGTTAACGGCCGCCAAGGGGCGGGAACGCCGCCAGAACGCTGAAATGCGGGGATAATCCTGACGCGGACCAAGACACCACGCGAGCCATCACCGGCTGGGCGGGTGGGAAGCCCGCTAACGGGCCTCAAGCAGGCCGAAGGCCGATAGGCCCAATACAATAGTATGCCAGACGGCCTGTAAGCCGGGTTTTGTTCCGTTCCTGAGAACGGCGACGATCATTCCTCTGGACCGACCATTGCTGATCGGTTCTCGCGACCTACCCGGACATCTGAGGCGGTGAGCCCCGCGAGCGAGCCCGCGCGATGTCCCTATTTGGTCTTGCTCCAGGCGGGGCTTGCCATGCCGTCCCTGTTGCCAGGTCCGCGGTGGGCTCTTACCCCACCCTTTCACCCTTACCGGCCTCGCAAGGCCGGAGGTTTGCTTTCTGTGGCGCTATCCCTCGGGTCACCCCGGGCGGAAGTTATCCGCCGCCTTTTCACCGTGGAGCCCGGACTTTCCTCGACGGACGCGAAGTCCGCCGCGACCGCCCAGCCGTCTGGCGCGCGCTAGATGCGCGTTGCGGACAGAGGGGTCAATATCGGCGATGCACAATCGCACCGATTGCGATATGATCGCGTCATGGCCTCCGCTGTTCCGGAATCCAACAACGACCATGAAACGCCGGTTGAACGCGAGGCGCGGCTGGACCGCATGCGTGCATTCCTGAACGAGGGTCTGGCCGACATCGCCGCCGGTCGTTTCATCGAGGGCGAAGCCGCCGACCGCTGGCTGGAAGACGAGATAGCGGAAGCAGAGGACGCCGCACGCTGAATGGCGCGTCAATATGCGCTGAGGATCGCAGCTCGCGCCCGCCAAGACCTTCTGCAGGCCAAGGCCTGGCTGATGCAGCGGGGCAGCGGCTCGCGTGGGTCGGCGCGCTACAGCAGGATCAACAGAGCCCTGCTTGATCTGAAGGATGCGCCGTTGCGTTGGCCTGTCGGCGATTACGGGATGCGCGAGAGGCCCATTGAAGGTCACTGCATCTTCTATCAGGTCGATGAGGCCGCTCGACGGGTCGCAGTCATCCGGGTTTACGGCCCCTTCCAGAACCGATCCCAACCCTAGTTCAGGAAGCCCGTGACGCTCTCGGCGCTGGCGATCTGGAGCAGGCCGACCAGGCGGGCTCGGGTTTCGCCGTCGGCGACGCCGTCGATGCGGGCCGGGCGCCAGTGACGCTGGAAGGCGCGCACGGCGGTTTCCACGGCGGCGTCGTAATCGCCGCTGGCTTTCAGGCCGTAGCCCAGACGGTGCAGGCCGGCGCTGAGCACCATCGGGCCGATGCCCTGATCGCCTTTCTGCAACAGGCCGCCCAGGGCCTGCACGCGTTCGGCCGCCGGTTCGAACCACAGGCCGTGCCCGGCCTCGGCCAGACGCTTCCAGGGAAAGAGCTCGCCCGGGTCTTCCTTGCGATCCGGCGCCAGGTCGGAATGGGCGATGATGCGGTTGTCGGCGATGGTCCAGCGGCTGCGAATGTCGGAAATCAGGGCGATGACGGCCGCGATCTGCGCTTCGGGGAAGGCGCGATAACCGAACTCATGGCCGGGATTGACGATCTCGATGCCGATGGAGGCGGCGTTGCAGTCGTCCTCGCCCTGCCAGACGCCGCGACCGGCGTGCCAGGCGCGGCGCTCCTCGGGCACCAGTTGGAAGACGCGGCCGTCCTCTTCGACCAGATAATGGGCCGAGACCTTGGCCTCGGGGTCGCGCAGGCGGGCCAAAGCAGCTTCGCCGGTTTGCATGCCGGTGTAGTGCAGCACCAGCATGTCCGGCGGCGCACGGCGCGCGTCGAAGTTGGGCGAAGGCGCGTCGATGTAGGACGTCATGGGCGGCGTCGGCTCAGCGGCCGTTGCGCTCCCAGCCATAGGCGACCCAGGCGCCGTCCACCTTGTGGGCCTCGATCAGGTCGGGATCGCTGTTGCGGCGACGCGGCGCGATATTGCGGCGGGTGCGCATGACCAGGCCGACCAGAAAGACCAGAACCCCGGCGAACAGGGCGATGACCGCCACGGCCGCAGCGGTGAAGACGGCAAGGACAGCGCCGACCGCCATGGCGCAGACGGCGGCGATCATTCCGGCGACCCACATGACGGACGCCACCAGGCCGTTGGGACGGCGGCGGGCGGCATGGCCGATGGCGGCGAGACGTTCAGGCTGGAACATGGATCATCCTTTCAGGCGATCCGGGGAACGCCTGACACGCAATGTCGGTCCATCGGGGCCTGCGGTCAATGGACCGCGACGCACGGTCGCGTGCGCCGCGCCCCATCAAAAGATCGGCTGGTCGGCCAGAACCACCGCGCCCTGGCTGCGCATGCGATCGCTGTCGATCCGGCGCATCACGGCCTGGGCCTGGGGATCGGCCATGACGCCGCCCAGCATGACCAGCGCCTTGGCGGCCTCGGTCTGGACGCCGAACATTTCCGACAAGGCCTCGAACGGCGACTGCTGCTTGGGGAAATGCTTGAAGCGGACGGGCTCATTGTCGGGGATCTTGGCCAGCTGGCGGGCCTTATTCACCGCCTCGGTGACACCGCCCAGCTGGTCGACGAGACCCAGCGGTAGGGCCTGGGCGCCGGTCCAGACGCGCCCCTTGGCGATTTCGCGCACCCGGTCCGGCGACAGTTTGCGGCCCGTCGCCACGCGGGCGATGAAGTCGTCGTAGATCCGATCCATCGAACCGGCGAAGGCCGCGCGCTGCTGGGGGGTGAACTCTTGCGTCGGCGAGAAGGCGTCGGCGTAGTCCCCGCCCACCGTCAGCTCACGCATGTCGACGCCGAACCGGCCCAGCGCATCGGCCAGCACGAACTTGCCGCCGAACACGCCGATCGAGCCGGTCAGGGTCGTGGGCTGGGCCACGATCCAGTCGGCCTCGGAACTGATCCAGTATCCGCCCGAGGCCGCATAGGCGCCCATAGACACCACCACCGGCTTGCCCGCCGCCCGCGCCGCGCGCACGGCGGCCAGGATCTGCTCGGACGCCTCGGGCGAACCGCCCGGCGAAGAGACGCGGAAGACGATCGCCTTGACGCTCTTGTCCTCGATCGCGTCGTAGATGGCCTCGGCCGCGTCGTCGGAATGGATGGACGAGCCGCCGCCGAAGCTGGCGCCGCCGCCGCGTCCGGTGACGATGGCCCCCTCCCCGCCCACGATGGCGATGGCGTTCTTGCCCGACCCCGTGCGTTCGCCCTTCTGGCTGGCGTATTTGCCGAACTCGACGATCTCGGCGCCCTTGCCGGCGCGGGTCTTGATGGCGATCTCGGCCTCTTCGACCTGGCCCACCTTGTCGATCAGCCGGTTGCTGAGCGCCTGTTCGGCCGAATAGGGGCCGGCCTCGATCACCGTCTTAAGCGCCGGGGCGGTCGTCTTGCGATCCTTGGCCGCGTTGGCCAGGGCGGTGTCGTAGATCGACGTCATCCAGGCCGTCATCGCTTCGCGGTGCGGGCCGGTATAGTCGCTCTGGGTGTATTCGTTGACGGCGTTCTTGTATTCGTAGCGCTGTTCGAACTCGGGTTTGACGCCGTATTTCTGGAAGGCGCGACCCAGGAACAGGCTGTCGGCCGAGAAGCCCACAGCCTGGAAGCCGGCGGTGTTCTGCATCCACAGCTCCGACGCCGAGGCCCCGACCATATAGGTGGACATCACCGCGCCCGACGGGGCGAAGCCCTGGCTGTGGGCGATGACCGGCTTGCCTGCGTTGCGGAAGCGATGAATGGCCTGGCGCAGTTCGTCGGCGGTGGCGGGCGTCATGCCGCTTTCCGGCAGACGGATCAGCAGAGCCTTGACGCTGCTGTCGCTCTGGGCCTGATGTAGGCCATCGACCACGTCCGTCAGGGCCAGGCCGGAACTGCCGAAGGCCGCGAACGGATTGGATGACGGCTGGTCGCTGACGCCGCCGCGCAGGTCCAGCTCCAGCACGGTGGTCGCCGGCGTCGTCGGCTTGGACGACGAGGCGACGGCGACCGTCAGGAGCACCACGGGAATGACGACGACGAACAGGATCAGCCCGGTGAAGACACCAAGGACCGTCAGGAAGAATTGCTTCATCGGAGGGAAAACGCGCGCTCGCAGGCCGGAAATGGCGTCGCCAGCATAGGGGGACGCGGGCCGTCGTCAAATGACGTGCGTGCAATCCGTCGGTCAACCTGGCGTTCGCAGCCGCACCCGATTGCTGCGGCGCAGCGTGCGGATTGATGCCGGGGCCGGAAATCCCTATATGAGCCGCCTGTGAGCGAGGGCCTGCGCCCCGCGTTTTTCTTGCTGGAGACCGCGCGATGCTGGTCACCCTGATGAAGTCCAAGCTGCACCGCGCCACGGTGACCCAGGCCGATCTCGATTACGAGGGATCGATCGCCATCGACATGGACCTGCTGGACGCCGCCGGCATCTATCCGCACGAGCAGGTCGATGTGCTGAACATCACCAATGGCGCGCGCTTCACCACCTATGCGATCGAGGCGCCGCGCGGCTCCAAGGTCATCGGCGTCAACGGCGCCGCCGCCCGTCTGGTGCAGAAGAACGACAAGGTGATCGTGGTCACCTACGGCCAGCTGCCGCAGGAAGAGGCGCGCCAGTGGAACCCGAACGTGGTGCTGCTGGACGACGGCAACGCGATCAAGACCGCCGGCTGAGGCGGTTCGCTTCGCAGAATGCAAAAAGGCCCGCCGGCGACGGCGGGCCTTTTCTCTATCCGGTCGATGCGATCAGCGGGCGATATCATAGACGCCCGTGATGTCGATCCGCACCGTCAGTTCGCCGGCGGAAACCGGCGTGCTTTCGGCCCGGTCCATCGACACGGCGCGGGCGGCGAACATCGGCATCGGCGGCTGGGGCGTATAGCCGCCGCCCTCGGTCAGGTTGCGGATGCCCGACAGCTGGACGTTCAGCGACTGGGCGTACAGCTGGGCCTTGGCCTGCAGGTTGCGCACAGCCAGCTGGCGTGCCTGGTTCTCGGCGGCGGTCGGATCCTTCAGGCCGAAGCTGATGCCGTCGATCTGGTTAACGCCGGCGGCGACCACGGCGTCGGCCGTCGTGCCGACCTTGCTCAGGTCGTTGATAACCACCGTCACGCGGTTGACCGCCTGATAGCCGCGCAGCTTGGGCGGTTCGTTCTGGACGTAATCGTATTGCGCCGACAGGTTCAGACCCGAGGTCTGGATGTCGCGTTCAGCGACGCCCGCGCGGCGCAGGGCGGCCACGACGCGCGTCATCTGCGCAGCGTTGTCGCGCATAGCGGCCTGGGCAGTCGTTGCCTCGGTCTGAACGCCGAAGGTGATGGTGGCCATGTCCGGCGCGGCCTTGACCTCGCCGTAGGCCGACAGATTCAGCGACGGCGCGGGCTGCATCATGTGCATGGCTCCCATCGAGGGTTCGGCGGTTTGGGCCATGGCGCGCGGCGTGGCGGCGGCCAGGAAGGCGGCGGCGGCGACAGCGCCGCCCAAGGCGACGGTCTTCAACGACAACGTCTTGAGGGGGGCGGCGGCCAGGGTGCGGGTCATGCAGTCTTCTCCGTAAGCGATCCGGGACCGGCGCGTTCGTCGATCCGTTGCAACGACCTTGGCCGTTTTCGCCTGAACCAACGCCCGCACCCCGCTGGCAGTTTCCGTTCATCTTCGTGAAATCGCCGAAAGGCCGTCTTCTTGACCGCCCCCGCTTGGCAAGCCGCGCCCGCGCCTGCTAGGCGAACGTCACCGCCGAGACGCGCCTTGGGGGCCTGTAGCTCAATGGTTAGAGCCGACCGCTCATAACGGTCTGGTTGGGGGTTCGAGTCCCTCCGGGCCTACCAAACCCATATCCGATGTGCCTTGACAGATCGGTCGGTCGTGACCGTGATGGCCTATGGCGATCTTTCGACGGTCTGTGGCGCTTGTGACTCTGGTTGCGCTGGGTCAGGCGTCAGGCGCTTCGGCTCAATCCGCGCGGCCAGATCGGCACAGCATCGATCAGGCCTACGCGATCGTGGATTTCCAGACGTCGCGCAGCGGTCGTGACATTGCGCAAGCCCTGCAGCGCCATCTCGATCGCCTGCCGATGCAAGTGAACTATCGTCAGCTGAGCATGGCCGATGCGCCGCGTTCGCCCGCCCGCTTCACCTTGGTCGATCCGACAGCGCAGAGCGCCTTTGGCCTGCAAGGGCCGGCGACACGCGCGCCGGCCGGGTGGGTGAGCGCGCCTCGGACGGTGACGTGCACGGGCGCGAGCTGGCGCGCCGAGGCGGTTCAGCGTGTGGAGGCGCGGATCGAGCAGCGCTACACCCTGTGCCTGTTTCCCTATCGCGACGGGCGGCGCCGCGGACATCAATTGAACGTCTATGCCTCGACCCTGCTGGAGGGCGATCCGGCGATACCCGTTCGACGCTCCAATGAAGCGGAAAGCCCGGCCGTCTTCATTCGCAGCGTGGTGCAGGCGGTCGAGCGGGTGACGGGACGCAGGGGCGTCTGGATCGAAAACCGCACGGCCGAGCGGGATCGACCGTTCACCCAGGACAACGACGCCCTGTCCGCCCAGACCAACTAGGCGCAAACAACAACGGCCCCGATCGAAGATCGGGGCCGCCGCCGTTTTATCCTGCAGTCAGATCAGAACTTGACGCTGAACCGGCCATAGATGCGGTTGTCGCGATACTCGTCCTTGTAGAGCCCGGTGTATCCTAGCTCGATCGCGGTGCGTTCGGTCGCCTGGATGTTGAAGCCCAGGCCGCCCGAGATCACGTCGTCGCCAGGATGGGCTCCGTCGATCAGGAAGCGCGGACCGTCGGCGAAGGCGGCGTCGAAGACCGGCCCGTCGCCATTCAGGTCGTGGGTGTAGGCCAGGTGGGTCACGGCCGACAGACGCGCACGCCCCTCGCCGCCCGCCAGCACGGTGCGGGTGCGGAAGCCGGCGGTCAGCAGATCGGCTTTCTGCTTCACATTGCCCGACAAAGCGGCGTCGCCGCCCGTCTCAACGACATCAGCGTCGTATTCGACGTGGCTGTAGCCGGCGTAGGGCTCGAACATCGTGCCGCCGACGGCGCGGCTCCACGCCACCTCGCCATAGGCCTGCCAGACGTCGCCGTCGTAGTCGCCGACCAGGGCGTTGGTAAAGGCGTTCAGCTGGGTCGTGCGATCCGTGCGGACATCGGCGCTGGCCCAGGATCCGCCGACGCGGATCTGGAAGTCGCCGACGCCGGCGCCGCCATAGACGCCGATCTGCTCGCTGGTGACCCGGCCGGTCGAGCTGAGACGCGACGAGCGCAGTTCCGAGCGGGTTTCGCCCAGCGCCACGCCGACATGGACGTCGTTCGCCAACGCCTTCTCGGCCCCGACCAGATAGCCGGAGGCTTCGTTGCGGAAGCCCGCGAGGCCGTCATGCGCCGAGCCCTGGCCGTTGCCGAAGACGCCGCTGCCCCAGACCGACACGCCGTTGCCGACGTAGGTGGCCGCGCCGCCTTGGCTGCGTCCGCGCTCGGACATGGCGTCGCGGATGACGCGGGTGTCCGAAACGGCCAAGCCGCCCAAGGTGGCGTGGACCTCGCCCGTCAGGCCGCTGAGCGCGCCCTGAACCGCCGGCACGCTGGCGTCCAGCAAGGCGTTTTCCAGTGACAGATCGCGGTTGGTCCCGGTCGCGGTGTTGTTGATCATGACATCCAGGGCGCCGCCGACCGACTGCTGGTTGTCCGTCCGACCCAGCGAAGCCACGGTCACGTCGTTGCGCCGCACCGTCAGGACGACACCGTTGGTCGAATAGGTCAGCACCGGAGCTAGGAAGGCCAGATCGCTCTGGGCGCCGCTGAACGTGCCCGTCACCGCACCGGTCGAATTGATGATGTTCATCCGCGTGCGCAGATTCCATTCACCATTGTCGGCCTTCAGGATGACCTGGCCGCCGTCGATCTTGGTCGTGCCGCCCACGTTCAGGCGAGAATAGGCCGCGCCGTTCACGCTGGAGCGGATCCACAGGAAGGAGCCCGGCTTGAAGTTCAGGTTTCCCGCGACCGTCAGGGTCCCGAACGGATTGACGCCGTCGCCGGGCGACACCACGCCGCCGCTTTCCGCCGTCAGGTTCGCCAGACGACCGGTGCCGCCGATCATGCCGACGCCGCCGACGGTGGCGCTGGATCGCAGCAGGCTGCCGTTGACCGTCAGAAGGCCGCCCTCGACCCGGGTCGGGCCGCTGTAGTCGTTGGCGCCCGTCAGGATCAGCTGACCGCCGCCCTTCTTGACCAGACCGCCGATGTCATTGCCGAAGTTGGCCTTGACCTCGGCCGAATAGCGGTCGCGCGCATCGCCGATATTGTTGCTCCAGATATCGACCGTGCCCACGGCGACGGTGACGTCGCGGGTGTCGCGCAGCGCCGTCGGTCCGCGCAGGGCCACGTCCATTTGCGGGGCACCCCAGCCCGAGCGCAGATCGACACCCGGCGTGTCCAGATCCTTGGAGCTGGACACCAGAATGTCCGAGATCAGCGCCGTCGAATATTCGGGGAAGTTTTCCATCAGCAGGGCCGCGAAGCCCGAGATGTTCGGCGCCGCCATCGACGTGCCGGTATAGGCCGCATAACCGCCGCCCGTATATTTGATGTACTGGTTCAGCACGCGCTGAAGCTCGTCGTTGGCGTACTGCAGAACCGCGCCCGAGAAGGCCGGGGTCAGCAGCGCCATGTTGTTGGTCGAGGTCAGTAGCCCTGCCAGAACGGAGGTGAAGCCGTCCGGATCACCCAGCCGCGCCCCCGAAACCAAGGTGATGGCGGCCGCCTGACGTCCGACTTCGCGGCGCCATGCGTCTTCATTGTAGGTCGGGCCACCAGCGGCGCGAGCGGCCAAATAGGCGTTTAGAACGCCGATGAACTGGTTCACCGACGCGGTTTGAAGGGCGGTAACCGTAGTCGCGGAATACAGACCGGCGTAGTTGGCGCGCGGATAGAGGGCCAGGATGCCCGCCCGGTCCATCGTATAAGCGGGCACCGACGAGACGACGGCCGAACCCGGTCCAGCGACGCACCAGGTCGCCGTCTGACCGCAGAAGCTGGTCGAGGGGTCGGCGGCGGTGAAGCTGGAATAGTTGGCGACCGACAGCCAGTTGGAGCGCAGGCGCGGATCATTCAGCGGTGCGGCCGCATCGATCCCGGCGTGGACGCCATAGCCGTTGCCGGCCGAGAAGACGACCAGAACGTCCTTGTCCAAAACCGGTTTGTAGAAGTCGCCGTAGTTGCGATTGAACGACGCCAGCACGGTCGGCAGCGAGGCGTTGAACGGCAGGGAGTTGCCGCTGCCCCAGCTGTTGTTGATGATGCGCACCTGGCCGGTATTGGCCAGGTCGACGATGTTCTGGTTCTGGGTGGCGACGATCTTTCCGTCGATGATCGCGTCCTTGTACCAAAGGAAGTCGCCGGCCGAGAAGTTGGCGGTGGCGGCGTAAAGCTTGGCGTTGAAGGCGTTGCCGAACATCGGCTGGCCCGCCACGCGATCGCCGGCGATGGTGCCGGACACGTGGGTGCCGTGACCTTCCCACTGGCGACGCGGATTGATCATGCCGTCGTTGCCATAGCCGGCGACCGCCTGGCTGCGCAGGCCTGTCACCTTGCCCGCCGATCCGAACAGGGGGTGGGCCATGTAAACGCCGGCGTCATTGACCCCCACGGTCTGTCCGCGCCCGGTCAGGCCCATGGCGTAGGCGTGTTCCAGCCCCAGGAAGCCCTTGGAATAATCGACGGCGAACTGGCTGTCCGCGCGCCAGGACGCGATGGCCGTCTGATAGTTCGTCGTGCGCGTGCCGTTGGCCATGTAGAAGCCGCCGGCCGGGGCCGTGGGCGCCGGAGCGGTCTGCGCCACAGCCGTCGTGCCCACCATGATCGCGACGCCCGCCGCTGCGGCCAGCAGACCGCCCTTGAAACTGAAACTCAAAACCTACCCCCTGCGGCCTGCGGCCGACGACTCTACTGCGCCCCCGCGACGCAACTCCGACGCACAAATCGAAGGTGTTTCGCGTTGTCGTCAACCACATTTTAGCCTTGGGACGTTTCGTCCCAGCGGGATTGTTTGGGATAAACCAATCTCTTGCGCTCAAGCTTGAGGCGCCGGGCGCGCCTTTGGCAGGTGGCGTGGCGAGTGATTACCGCACGCAGATGCGCGCGCGGTCGTTGATCCAGCAGTCGCCATCCAGGCGCACGGTCCCCAAGCGATCGCCGGCTTTGTCGTCGTCGGGGTCGGCGTTCCAGGTGGCGTCGGCCCTGCCGTCGGCCATGAGGGCGACGACGGCGAAATGGGAGTTCTTGGGCTTGCCCTCGGACCAGGCGTTCATCGTGTAGCCGCCGTCGCCGAACGGATAGACGAGGCACGGCTCGTCGAGCAGAACCTTACCGTCGACCGAGAGATAACAGGACTTGCGCGAGGCCGCCGGCGTCGCTGACGCTGACGACGAGGTCGCAGGGTTCGTGTTGATTTTCGCCGGCTCCGGAGGCGGTGCTGTCGGCTCTGGCGCGGACCGCGCGGGGGTCTGCGTCGCGTCAGCTGGCCCAGGCGCACCGGCGTCCTGACCGCAGGCGGCCGTGGCGGCCGACAGCATCAGGGCGGCGATCAGGCTGAGCGATCGTGAAGGGGTTGATGTCACGGGAGCCTACGTTTCTGTCTCCCAGCGCCAACACGGGGGCGCATCGAAGCGTTCCCGGCGAGACGGCGGCGATTGAAGGCGCCCCTCCCCTTCGGCCGGCCGCTCGCCTATATCGCCAGCCTGTCCCGCTCCGGAGTTTTTCCATGGCCTATGTCGCCCGCAACGATCGTCCCGCCGACAAGGCGGCGCGCTATCTGGAGGTCGAGGCGGAAGTCCTGGCCGTGCTGGACGGCGAGCCGAATGTGACGGCGCGAATGGCGACGGTGGCGTCGATGCTGGCCGATGCGTTCGAGCACTATTTCTGGACCGGCTTCTATGTCGTCGCGCCGGACAAGGCGGACGAACTGGTGGTCGGGCCGTATCAGGGGACGCTGGGGTGCCTGCGCATCGCGTTCGGGCGCGGGGTGTGCGGCGCGGCCGCAGCGACGGGCCAGACACAGCTGGTCGAAGACGTGCACGCCTTCCCCGGCCACATCGCCTGCGACAGCCGTTCGGCCAGCGAGATCGTGGTGCCCGTGCGCGACGCATCCGGCGCCTTGATCGCGGTGTTCGACGTGGATGCGACGACGCCGGCCGCCTTCGATACGGACGATCAGGAGGCGCTAGAGCGGTTGATGGCGAAGGTGTTCGCCGACGCTTGATCGGGGCCGGTTGATCCGGCCGCAGCCGGCTCTATGGTCCCCGGCGATATGGAGGATCGGATGACGCAGCGAACAGTCGCAATCACCGGCGGACACGGCGTCCTGGGCCGGGCGGTGCTGGAGGCGGCGCTGAAAGGCGGCTGGCAGGTCGCGGTCATCGACCATGCCTCGGGCCATGCCGTGCCCGACGGCGTGCTGGAGGTCGGCGGGGTCGATCTGACAGACGCCAGCCAGGCGCAGAAGGCCGTCGACGCCGTGATCGCGCGGTTCGGGCGGCTGGACGCCCTGCTGAACATCGCCGGCGGTTTTGTCTGGCAGACGACCGACGATGCGGAACCGGCCTGGGACCGGATGCACGCGCTGAACGTCACCACCGCCGTGAACGCCAGCCGCGCGGCGCTGGATGCGCTGAAGGCCTCGCCCGAGGGCCGGATCGTAAACGTCGGCTCGGCCGCCGCGATGAAGGCGGGGGCCGGCATGGGGGCCTATGGGGCGGCCAAGGCCGGGGTCCACGCCCTGACCCAGGCGCTGGCCGAGGAGTTGAAGACCACAAAGGTGACGGTCAACGCCGTCCTGCCGTCGATCATCGACACGCCGACGAACCGCAAGGATATGCCCGACGCCGACCCGGCGACCTGGGTCGCGCCGGCCGATCTGGCTGCGGTGATCCTTTTCCTGGCCTCGCCCGAGAGCCGGGCCATGACCGGCGCCCTGATCCCCGTTACGGGCCGGGTCTGATGCGCAGCGACCGGGTCCGCAGCGTCCTTTATCTGCCTGCCTCCAATGCGCGGGCGATCGAGAAGGCGCGGACGCTGGATTGCGATGTCGCCGTGCTGGACCTGGAAGATGCGGTGGCGCCCGAGGCCAAGGCTGACGCCCGTGACGCCGCCGTCGCGGCGGTTCGGGAGGCCGGCTTCGGGCCGCGCCTGGGCGTTCGGATCAATGGGCTGGACACCGATTGGGGGCTGGACGATCTGACCGCGATGAAGGCGGCGGGGGCCACGCTGGTGGTCGCGCCCAAGGTGGAGACGCCCGAGGCCGTGCACGCCCTGTCCGCCGGCCTGGCCAAGGGCTGCGCCCTGTGGGCCATGATCGAGACGCCGCGCGCGCTGATGGCCCTGGCCGACATCGCCAAGTCGGACGGGGCGCTGGACGGGCTGATGCTGGGGGTCAACGATTTGGTCAAGGCGCTGGGGACCGGGGCGTCGCCGGATCGCGAACCGTTCAAGCCGTGGCTGGCGATGCTGGTCGCCGCCGCGCGGGCCAATGGCTTGCTGGCCATCGACGGGGTGTTCAACCGGATCGAGGATTCCGAAGGCCTGGCGGCCGAGGCATTGCAGGGGCGACTTTATGGATTCGACGGCAAGAGCCTGATCCACCCGTCGCAGATCGCGGCCGCCAACGCCGCCTTCTCGCCGTCCGAAGCCGAGATCGCCGATGCGCGAGCGATCGTCGCCGACTTCGACGCGCCAGACGCCGAGGGGCGGGGCGCGATCCGCGTGAACGGGGCAATGGTCGAACGGCTGCATCTGGAGCAGGCGAAGGCCTTGCTGGCGCGGGCGGATCGGGCCTAGTCGCGTCGACGCAACCGCCGTAAAGCTCGCGTCGAACCACAGCGGACCCGCCTTGCCCCTACCCTCCGACACGCCTTCGAAAATCCCGGCCTGGGTCTGTGCGCCCGGCGTGCTGAAGGTCCCGTTCCTCGACGCGTTTCTGGCTGACTACGACCTGCGTCGGTTGCCGGGGGAGGACGTGCAGGCGGTGCTGGGCTGGGGGATGAAGCCGACGGCGGCGGCGGGGCGACGGTGGGCCGAGAGGAACGGGCGGCCCTATGTGGCGCTGGAGGACGGCTTCCTACGCTCGGTCGGGATCGGCGAGGCGGGGGCGACGAGTCTCAGCCTGATCGTCGACGATCTGGGCGTCTATTACGATGCGACGCGGCCCAGCCGGCTGGAGCATCTGATCCAGACGGCCGGCGACTGGTGCGACGCGAGCATGATCACGCGGGCGCGCGGGCTGATCGACCGGATCGTGGCTTCGGGCGTGTCCAAGACAAACATGGGCGGGCCGCTGGATCCGGGCCTGCTGAAGCCCGGTCGGCGCGTGCTGATCGTGGACCAGACGTTCGGCGACGCCTCCATCGCCTGTGGGCTCACCACGGCTCGGAGCTTTGACGAGATGATCGCCGCCGCCCGGCGCGACGAACCGGACGCCCAGCTGATCGTCAAACGCCACCCGGCGGTGGCGGCGGGGCGAAAGCGCGGCTGCGTGACGGACCTGACCGGCGTCACCCTGGTCGATACGGATGTGCGGCCCGCCGACCTGCTGGCGGCGGTGGATGCGGTCTATTGCGTGACCTCGGCCCTGGGGTTCGAGGCCCTGTTGCGTGGGTTGCCGGTGCGGTGTTTCGGCGCGCCCTTCTATTCCGGCTGGGGTCTGACAACCGATGCGGTCGAGACGGGGCGGCGCGGCATCGCGCGGTCGATCGAACAGGTCGCCGCCGCCGCCCTGATCGCCTACAGCCGCTATGTCGATCCGGTGACGGGCGACAGGTGCGAGGCCGAACAGGCGCTGGAGCGGTTGATCGCCCTGCGCGACCGGGCCGACCGGCTGGCAGGCTCTTGGTCGGCGGTGGGGTTTGCGCCGGCCAAACGCCCGCCGGTGCGTCGCCTGCTGAACTCGCCCAAGGCGTCGATGCGCTATTTCATGTCGCCGTCGCGCGCCGCCGCCCATGCGACCGCGACCAACGGCCGGCTGATCTGGTGGGCGGGCAAGGAGAGCGAGGCGACGCGTCAGGCGGCGGCGGCTTTTAGCGGCCCGACTGTACGGATGGAGGACGGCTTCATCCGTTCGCGGGGCCTGGGATCCGACTTCGTCGGCGCCCTGTCGGTCGCCCTGGACGATCAGGGCGTTTATTACGATCCGTCGCGGCCCTCGCGGCTCGAGACCCTGATCGAGACCTCGGACCTGTCGCCGGTTCAGCTTGCGCGGGCCGCCGCCCTGCGGACGCGCGTGGTCGATGCCGGCCTGTCGAAATACAATCTGCGGGGTCAGGCGCCGACTGACTGGCCCGTTGATCGCGACATCCTACTGGTCGTCGGCCAGGTCGAGAACGACAAGTCGATCCTGCTGGGCTGTGCGCCGGATCTGAACACCAACTCGGCCCTGGTGGAAGCGGCGCGGCGCGATCATCCCGACGCCTTTCTGGTCTATCGCAATCACCCTGACGTGCTGGCGGGCAACCGGCCGGGGCGGCTGGACGCGGGCGCCATGGCCTCGGTCGACGCCGTGGGCGACGGGCTGGATATCGTCGACTGTCTGAACGCCTGTCGCCGGGTGGCGACCCTGACCTCCCTGACCGGGTTCGAGGCCCTGATGCGGGGCAAGGCGGTGTCGGTCTATGGCCGGCCCTTCTATGCCGGATGGGGGCTGACCGACGACCGGCTGACGTTCGAGCGCCGCAGCCGCCGGGCCGGGGTCGATCACCTGGTCCACGCCGCCCTGATCGCCTATCCCCTGTATGTCACGCCCGAGGGCTGGCCCTGCGAGGCCGAGGATCTGGTGGACCGGCTGATCGCCGCGCGCGACCAGCCGACGCCCAAGGCGCCGCGCGGTCAGGTGCAGCGCTGGGCCGCCGGCATCATCGCCAGTCTCGACCGCAAGCCGCCGCCGTCCTATTGACGCGTTCTGATAGGAAACGGACTGTCCTCAAGCAGCAAGGTCCCGCGGGCCGAGCGATAGGAACACACTCCTCAAGCAGCGAGACGCCGCGCGTCGAGCGATAGGAACAAAAAAGTGTCGAATGCAGTGATCGCCGCCACCGGCCTCTTCACCCCCGAACAGTCGGTCTCGAACGCCGAATTGGTCGACAGCTACAATACCTGGGCCGACGGCTGGAACGCCCGCCACGCCGCCCAGATCGAAGCCGGCGAACTGGAGGCCAAGTCGCACTCCTCGCCCGAGTTCATCGAGAAGGCGTCGGGCATCAAGAGCCGGTTTGTGCTGGACAAGGCCGGGATCATCGACCCCGAGCGGATGGCGCCGAACCTGGCCGAACGCTCCAATGACGAAATCTCGATCCTGGCCGAGATGGCGGTCAAGGCGGCGCGGCAGGCGATCGAGGCCTGGGGCAAGCCGGTCTCAGAAATCGGCGCCGTCCTGTGCGCCGCGTCGAACATGCAGCGCGCCTATCCGGCCATGGCCATCGAGGTTCAGCAGGCCCTGGGCATCGAGGGCTTCGCCTTCGACATGAATGTGGCGTGCAGCTCGGCGACCTTCGGCATCAAGACGGCGGCGGACTTCATCGCTGGCGGCTCGGTCAAGGCGGTGCTGATGGTCAATCCGGAAGTCTGTTCGGCCCATTTGAACTTCACCGACCGCGACAGCCACTTCATCTTCGGCGACGTGGCCACCGCAGTGGTCGTGGAGTCGTCGGATACGGCGGGGCCGGGCGGCTGGGACGTGCTGGGCACGCGGCTGAAGACGACCTTCTCGAACAACATCCGCAACAACTTCGGCTTCCTGAACCGCAATGCGCGCGACACCGCGCATCTGGACAGCCCCGAAGCCGACGACAGCATCCAGAACGACAAGCTGTTCATCCAGCAGGGCCGCAAGGTCTTCCGCGACGTGGTGCCAATGGTGTCGGACATGATCGTGGATCACGCCGGCGAACTGGGCCTGGACCCGCACGAGCTAAAGCGGCTGTGGCTGCACCAGGCCAACATCAACATGAACACGTTGATCGGCAAGAAGGTGCTGGGTCGCGAGCCTTCGGCGGATGAGAACGTCATCATCCTGGACGAATACGCCAACACCTCCTCGGCCGGGTCGATAATCGCCTTCCACCTGCACAACGACGGGTTCGAGGCCGGCGATACGGGGCTGATCTGCAGCTTCGGCGCCGGCTATTCGGCCGGGACGGTTTTCGTCAGGAAGCGCGCCGCCTGAAGCCTCAAAGCCGGGGCAGGAACAGGACGAAGTCCAGGCTCCACAGCCCCGGTCCATTGGCGATCAGCCAGATCAGGATGATCATCAGCAGGGTCTCGGGCAGGTCGAAATAGCTGGAGAGGCGATAGCCGAGGCTGGTCCCCTCCACCGACTTTGACGCCACGGTCACCAGGGCGACCAGGCTGATGATCAGCAGCACCAGGGCCGCCAGGCTGGTGAACAGGCCCATGATCAGCAGGGCGCCGAAGGCGAACTCGCACACAGAAACAAATTTCGCAGTCTGGCGCGGGGCGGCGATGCCGGCCTCGACCATCGTCTTGCTCATCTTCTCGGCCTGGGCCGGGGTGAACAGCTTGTAGAAGCCGGACAGGAAGAACATTCCTCCGACCACGACCCGCGCGATCAGGGGCGCGATGTCCATCAGGGCCGGAACGCCCAGGCCGAGGCCGCGATAGAGGTCGATCATGGGGCGAAGGCTCCGCTTGGAATGGCGAAGCCTTCAATGCCTTACGGGCGCGTCGGTTGCTCGGCCCCGTCGCGTGGCGGATGCGTCGCCTTCCATTCCATGGCGCGGCGAATGCGGTTCTCCACGCTGGGGTGATCGTAGAACAGGAACTCCTCGATCGCCGACGGCGACGGGGCGCGGTATTCGGCGGTCTTGATCAGGGCCTTGGACAGACCGTCCGGTTCATTGGCGTGAACCAGCGAGAAGTGGTCGGCGTCCTCCTCCATCGTGCGGGTCATGGTGGCGAAGACGGGGGTGCCCAGCACGCCCAGGAAGGCCAGCACAAGGGCCAGAACCGGCAGGCCGGCAGGGTCGGAGATGTCGCCCACGCGATCCGCCCTCAGCAGGCGATGCGCCACCGGATACAGCCGGTCGGTCAGCCAGAAGGCCAGCACCGACAGGACGACCAGAATGCCGACCGTCCAAAGAATGTGCGCCCGGACATAGTGGCCCATCTCGTGGCCGACGACGCCGCGCACCTCGGCCAGGTCCGCGCCCTGTTTGAACATGGTGTCGCTCATCGCCACCCGCGCCGCGCCGAACAGGCCCGAGACATTGGCGGTGTAGCGGTCGGACTGTTTGGAGCCGTCGTAGATGAAGATCTTGTCCGACGGGGTGCCCGTCTGTTTGGCCAGCGTCACCACGGCGTCGCGCACCGGCCCGTTCGGCGCGGGCGTATAGGTGTTGAAAATCGGCTCGATCAGCAAAGGTGCGAGCACCAGACCGATGACGATGAAGGCCGCCGTCACGCCGGTCGCCCAGGCCCACCAGAACCGGCGCGCACGCCGGATCAGGGCATAGATCGCCACCAGCAGCAGCGAGGTCGCCACGACCGAGATGGCCGCGCCGATCACGGCCTCACCCAGCCAGCCGCCCAGGGCCTGGCTGGTCGCCCATACTGTTTCTCTCGCCACCAGCCCTGATAGATCGACCACGGCAGGGTCAGCGCCCAGCTCATGGCCGAATAGACCAGGGCGACGGCGAAACTGGCCAGGACCGGCCGACGACGGCGACGTTCGATCCGGCTGCGGATCGCGACCAGCAGACCAGTGCGGACGATGATCCAGGCGACCAGGGCCGAGACCAGGAAGCTCCACAGGACCAGCCAGTGCGAACCGTGGGTATAGGCGATGGCGCGGGCCGTTTCCTGGGGCGACAAGGTCGCCAGCCATTGGGCCGTCGCGGCCGCCGGATAGAAATTCGTCATGGTTTTCTCCCTTGAGAGAACCAAACCGTGCGACCCGCGTTATGTCAGGTTAATTCGCATCCATGATGATTCTCGCCCGGCCACGCTTGAATCTTTCACGACTTTTTGTCACGCATTCTCCTGTCGAGAACAGGGGATGTCCCAGATGGCTCACAAGACGCCCAAGCAGGTCCTGGAAAGCTTGGCTCATGATATCGCCACCGTGTTGAAGAGCATGGGTGGCTCGGCGCACCAGAACATGGTGGTCGATTGCGTGGCGGCGATGAAGCGCCAGCGCGGCGAGGCGGTCAATCCGCCCGATCTTCGCCAAAAGATCATCGAGACCTTCGAATACTATCGCGACTGGTTCGTTCGCCCGTTCGGCGAAGGCTCGCAGCGTTGGGCCCTGGCCGGCGACTTCGGCTGATTTCACTGTCCTGAACGAAAAAGGCGCGCTCCCTGCGGAGCGCGCCTTCGTCGTTAGGACTGATCGATCCGATCAGAAGCGACGGATGTAGCTGACCGAATAGGCGTCGGCTTCACCACCGTTGTCGCGGTAGTCGCGACGGGTCCAGTCGGCGCGCACGCCGTTGACGCCGTCCAGGTAGTAGTTCGCGCCGGCGCCGTAGTTCCAGCTGTCGCCGCCCACGTCGGTGTTGGCGCCCGGGAACTCCTGCTTCAGCTCGGTATGGCCGTAGCCGCCGCGCGCGAACAGTTCCAGCTTGTCAGAGACCGGCACCTTGCCGACCACGTAACCGGCGGCGTCCCACTCATGCTTGATCGAACCATCGACGCCGGCGACGGTGAAGTCGTCGTCCTTGACGCCGACCGAGGCTTCGGTCTCGACGGCCAAGTAACGGTTGAGGTTGACGCCAAGACGACCGGTGACGGCGCCCGTCGTTGCATTGTCGCCTTCGAGATGAGTGTAGCCCAGCGAGCCGTAACCACGCGGCTCAGGATTGTTTTGAGCAAAGGCCGGAGCGGCGATTGCGGAAACGGCGACAGCAGCGAGAAGAATGTTACGCATTGTTTCTTATTAACTCCTAGATGTGATGAACAGACCGATCATCAGCCCCATTCAGCGAGTGCTTAAATAGGTCAGCACCTCATCTGTTCCAGAGGCGCGAAAACACAGCGAATGCCTGTGGACGCCGGGACACATACAGCGTTCCGTCAAGATCGGCGACTTTGTGGCTCCGCAGCAGAAAGGGCGGCCTCGACAGAGACCGCCCTTCCATATTAGTCGTCATCCTCGGGCTCGACCCGAGGATCGGACAATGGACAGACTGTGCGCCGCCGTCATCGCACCAGCGGCCAAACCGCCGGTCCTCGGGTCAAGCCCGAGGATGACGGGTCTTGGATAGCTTTTACCGGTCCTTCTCACGCTCCACGTTCAGCGCGGCCTGGGCCGCCGCCAGACGGGCGATCGGCACGCGGTAGGGCGAGCACGAGACGTAATCCAGCCCGGCCTGTTCGCAGAAGGCGATCGACGACGGGTCGCCGCCATGTTCGCCGCAGATGCCCAGCTTGACCTCGGGCCGGACCTTGCGCCCTCGTTCGGCGGCGATCTCGATCAGGCCGCCCACGCCGTCCTGGTCCAGCCGCACGAAGGGATCGGTCTCGAAGATGCCCTTGTCCAGATAGGCCTGCAGGAACCGACCGGAATCGTCGCGCGAAATGCCGAACGTCGTCTGGGTCAGGTCGTTGGTGCCGAAGCTGAAGAACTGGGCGTATTCGGCTAGGTCCCCGGCGCGGATGGCGGCGCGCGGCAGTTCGATCATCGTGCCGACCAGATAGTCGAGGCTCTGGCCCGTCTCCTCGAACACCGCCTTGGCCGTGCGGTCGGTCAGCTCGCGCAGATATTTCATCTCCAGGCCCAGGGCGACCAACGGGTGCATGATCTCCGGCAGCGGCGCGGCGCCCGACTTCTGCTTGACCTCAAGCGCCGCCTCGATGATGGCGCGGACCTGCATCTCGTAGATTTCGGGATAGGCGACGCCCAGCCGGCAGCCGCGATGGCCCAGCATGGGGTTGGTCTCGTGCAGTTCCTTGGCGCGGCGCTTGAGCTTTTCGGCGTCGATGCCGGACGATGCGGCCAGGGCGTCGATGTCTTCCTCGGTGTGGGGGATGAACTCGTGCAGCGGCGGGTCCAGCAGGCGCACCGTCACCGGAAGGCCGGCCATGATCTCGAACAGTTCGACGAAGTCCGACTTCTGGAACGGCGCGATCTTGGCCAGCGCCGCGCGACGGCCCTTCTCGTCGTCGGCCAGGATCATCTCGCGCACGGCGGCGATCCGGGTGTCGTCGAAGAACATATGCTCGGTGCGGCACAGGCCGATGCCCTCGGCGCCGAAGCCGCGCGCGGTCTTGGCGTCCAGCGGGGTTTCGGCGTTGGCGCGGACCTTCAGGCGGCGCACCTTGTCGGCCCACCCCATCAGGGTCTGGAAGTCGCCGGTCAGTTCGGGCTCGATCATCGGCACGGCGCCGTCCAGCACTTCGCCCTTGGAGCCGTCGATGGTGATGACCTCGCCGGCCTTGAAGGTGCGGCCGCGCGCGGTGAAGACGCCCTTGGCCTCGTCGATGTGGATCTCGCCGGCGCCGGAGACGCAGGCCCGCCCCATGCCGCGCGCCACGACGGCGGCGTGGCTGGTCATGCCGCCGCGGGCGGTGACGATGCCGCGCGCCGCATGCATGCCGTGAATATCTTCGGGACTGGTCTCTTCGCGCACCAGGATGACCGCTTCGCCCAGACCCGACATGCGCTCGGCCTCGTCGGCGTCGAAGACGATCTTGCCGGTCGCGGCGCCGGGCGAGGCCGGCAGGCCGGCGGCGACCACGGTGCGCGCCGCATCGGGGTCCAGCGTCGGGTGCAGCAACTGGTCCAACGCCGACGGCTCGACCCGGCTGATGGCCTCTTCCTGAGAGATCACGCCCTCGGCGGCGAGGTCCACGGCGACCTTCAGCGCCGACTTGGCGGTGCGCTTGCCGTTGCGGGTCTGCAGCATCCACAGACGGCCCTGTTCGACCGTGAACTCGATGTCCTGCATGTCGCGGTAGTGGCTTTCCAGCTTGCCGACGACGTCGACGAACTGGGCGAACACCTCAGGCATCGCCTCTTCCATCGAGGGGGCGGTCTCGCCCATTTCCTCGCGGCCGATCTTGGTCAGGGACTGCGGCGTGCGGATGCCCGCGACCACGTCCTCGCCCTGGGCGTTGATCAGGAACTCGCCATACAGGCGCGCCTCGCCGGTCGAGGGGTTGCGGGTGAAGGCCACGCCGGTCGCCGACGTCTCGCCCATATTGCCGAACACCATCGACTGGACGTTGACCGCCGTGCCCCAGCTTTCGGGAATGTCGTGCATGCGGCGATAGAATTTCGCCCGGTCGTTCATCCAGCTTTCGAACACGGCGCCCACGGCGCCCCACAGCTGGTCCTTGGGATCCTGCGGGAAGGCGTGACCCAGTTCGCGCTCGACCACGGCCTTGTAGTCGGCGACCACCTTCTCCCAGTCGGCGGCGGTCAGGTCGGTGTCGACCGTGACGCCCAGGCGATCCTTGTGCTGGTCCAGCACCTCTTCGAAGTCGTCGTGGCTGAGGCCCAGCACGACGTTGGAATACATGGTGATGAAGCGGCGATAGCTGTCGAAGGCGAAGCGACGGTCGCCCGACAGCTTGGCCAAGCCTTCGACCGTCTGGTCGTTCAGGCCCAGGTTCAGCACCGTGTCCATCATACCCGGCATGGACGCCCGCGCGCCCGACCGCACCGACACCAGCAGCGGGTTATCGACATCGCCGAAGGTCTTGCCGACCACGCCCTCGACCTTGGCCAGGGCGGCCTGGACCTGGGCGTCCAGATCGGCCGGATAGGTCTCGTTGTTGGCGTAATAGTGGGTGCAGACCTCGGTGGTGACGGTGAAGCCCGGGGGAACCGGCAGACCCAGCGACGACATTTCCGCCAGATTGGCGCCCTTGCCGCCGAGAAGGTTCTTCATCGACGCGTCGCCGTCGGCGGAGCCTCCGCCGAAGCCGTACACCCACTGAGTCATCATGCAGTCCCTGAGCTTTTCGGATCGTCCGGCGGGTAGGCCCCGCTCGCACATGCAGCATGATCTAGCGCGTGAGAGCGGCCTTGACCATTGCGGATGTAACAATGCGTGAGCGGATGTGCGGTTTCCTTGACGCCACATGCATTGAGCCTTCTTCCATTGGGAGAAGGTGGCCCGGAGGGCCGGATGAGGGGCGGCTTGTAGGCCAGACCGCGCAGCCCGGCCTCACCCTTGCGCGCCAGGACGACGGCTGTCGCCGCCGTGCGCTCAAGCCCTCTCCCAGGGGGAGGACGTAGGGTGGCATCGGCCCAAGTTTTCAAGTGTGCCGAAAAAGCACAATGAAGACAGTCGGTTGTTCGATGGCTGTTTCGTTATTTCTGACGGACCTTACCGCAGCATTTCCGACCAAAAGGGACGAGTTAGGACCACCTACGACCACTGTCCGTGGCACGACGAGTGGCACGGCTGGCGCCAGAGATGCTGCACGAACCTCAACACCAAATGGAGTTGAGGATGAAAATTCGAACCAACGAAAACGCCAACCGCGTCCGCTTGACGCGGAAATTAGTGGACAAGGCGATCTCGGATCACCAGCGCGGTAAGCGGCTGCGTCTCTGGGATACCGAAGTGCGGGGCCTGTTCCTCCAGATCACGCCTGCCGGGTCCGCTAGCTATTATCTCCGCTATACCCGGATGGACGGCAAACCGAATGATGTGGTGCTTTACCCTGCCGACCTCATCGCCCCTGAAGACGCCAGGCGCGAAGCGGCCGAACGTGTTCGGGCGCTCGTCGTTCAGAACGTCGATCCTTCTGAGGCCCGAAAACAAGCGAAGGTAGAGGCCGTGCAACGGCGGGCCGATACGCTGCGCTCTTTGGCCGAACTGTTTGACGAAGCGCATCCCACCCTGACGGACGGCGACAAGACCACACGCGCCTATCTGATGGAGCGGTTCGTTCTTCCCACTCTTGGAGACCGTCCATTCCGCGAGATCAGCAAGGCGGCGGTGAAAGATGTAGTGCGGGCGACCCAAGCCCGAATTTCAGCCGACGCGATCCGTTCGAACTATTTGGGCTACTCAACGGCCAACCAAGTTCAATCGATCCTGCGCCGTATGTATAACTGGGCGATCGACGATCGCGAGTGGACGGAGTTCAACCCCGCCTCGTTCGATGCCCTGTTCCCCAAGGACCCAGAACCGCGCGAAGAGTATTTTGATCCGGATACGTTCGCAAAGGTCTGGCATTGGAACGTGGCCCAAGCCACCGGCAAGGACCAGCGCATCAGCGTCGCCTTGGCGACGATGCTTTACCTGGTCACGCTGCAGCGTCCCCTTGACGTTGCGCGGGCTCACCGCGCCCATTTCGACATGGCCGAGGGCACTTGGATCGTCCCAAAGGAGATGACCAAGAAGCGGAAGAAGCCCTACTACATCCCGTTGTCGCCCCTTGCTCAGCGGTTGGTTCAGGCTCAGTTGGACCGTAGCACCGGGCCGTATCTCTTCCCGTCCCATGGCAAGGACGGGCACCTCTGGCGGGGATCGATGACCGGGGCGTTCATGGCCATGCGCAACCAGATGTTCGCCGATGGTGAAATCCCCTCGCCCCAACTCCAACTCTACGACGGCCGGCGCTTCGGCCGGACGGTCATCGAGGAGGACCTGGGGTTTCCCAAGCGTGTGGCTGAACACGTCATCAATCACTATGACGAAAACCGCCCGAACTACCGCTACAACGTCCGCGAAATGCGGGCCAAGGTCCGGGTCGCTCAGAATGCGTGGAGCGACGAGATCGAGCGGATGGTCGGTCTGCACGCCTTCAGCCCCACTAAGGATGACGACATCGCCGCCTAGCCGAATGCGCCCCGCTAAGTTGTTGAGACTTTGCGGGGCGCTCGTTTGTTGCTTTTCCAACATCGCTTCCGCCCCTAAACCATAGGGCAAATGGGAGCGCTCTTGGCCGATTCTGGATTTCTCACCGCTGGGAGCCTCTTCAGCACCGACTACCTCGTCGAGGCCATCAAGTCGTCGCCGGCCTATCAGGCCGTTGATGTGGCGACCCTCCGTGGCTGCCTAGACCAGATCGCCGCCGCCTTCCCGCAGGACACCAAGACCAACGAGAGCCAGACCGAGGACGACTTCATCTGGCCGGTGTTGGCCGCGCTGGGCTGGTCGGAGTCGGTGCGGCAGCAGAACCTGACCGTCAGTGGTCGCGACGACGTCCCCGACGGTCTGCTGTTCGCCGACCCCGCCGCCAAGGCTGTCGCCAACGCCTTGCCGGAGCAGTGGCGGCGCTACGAACACGGTCTCGCCGTCGTGGAGAGCAAGCGATGGGGTCGCCCTCTCGACCGGGCGTCGGGCCGCAATGAGACCACCGCGCCGTCGACGCAGATGTTGCGCTACCTGCGACGCATCGACGATCTGACCAACGGTAAGCTGCGCTGGGGCATCCTGACCAATGGGCTGCGCTGGCGGCTTTACTGGGCGGGCGCCCGGTCGATCTCGGAGGAATTCCTGGAGATCGACCTCGGCCGCGTGCTGGGGCTCGTGGGCGTCGATCTGTTCAGCGACGAGGAAGCCAGCGACCACTGGCTGCGCGTCTTCGCGGTCATGTTCGGCCGCGAGGCCTTCCTGGCCACCGGGATCGACCAGAAGACGTTCCACGAGCGCGCCAGGTCCGAGGCGGCCTTCTACGAGGAGCGGGTCGCCGCCAGCCTGTCCAGGGTTGTCTTCGATCAGGTCTTCCCGAGCCTCGCTCGCGCGCTGGCCGAGTCCGCGCCAGAGGCCTCGCTGGATGACGTGCGGGATGCGGCCCTGATCCTTCTCTACCGGCTGCTGTTCCTTCTCTACGCCGAGGACCGGGACTTGCTGCCTGTAAACGACGACCGGTATGACGATTATGCGCTCCGGCCCGTCCGCCTCGACATCGGCGAGCGGGTCACCAACGGCGACACCTTCTCATCGACCGCCGCCAAGGTCTGGGCGCACATCTCGGACCTGTCGCGGATCGTCGACAAGGGCGACGCCTCAGTGGGCATCCCGCCCTACAACGGGGGCCTGTTCGCGACGTCGGGCACGACCCTGCTGGCGAGCGCGCGAATCCCTGACAGCGTCATGGCGCCCGCCCTTGACGCCCTGTCGTTCGAGCGCTCGACTGGCCAGCGCCGATACATCAACTACCGCGACTTGTCGGTCCAGCAGTTGGGCTCGATCTACGAGCGGCTGCTGGAGTTCGAGATCATCCGGGAAGGGCTGGTTCGCGAAGGGGGACACCTCACCGTTCGACCCAACCTATTCGCCCGCAAGAACTCGGGCAGCTATTACACGCCCGATGAACTGGTCGGACTGATCCTGGACGAGACGCTGGAACCGCTTGTTGAGGAACGGCGCGACGCGTTCTCGGCAGCACTCGAAGGCTTTTCCGACAACGACGACGAAGGCGTCCGCCGCCGCGCGCTGAAGGACGCCGACGCCGCCGAAGCGATCTTGTCCCTGCGGGTCTGCGACCCAGCGATGGGGTCGGGGCACTTCCTGGTCAGCCTAGTCGATACTCTGGCCGACCACGTTCTCGACGCCATGGCCGAGGCCGCCGCCTTGGGCGAGGACCTCGGTTACGTCTCCCCCCTGGCGGAGAAGATCGACGACATCCGCGCCACCATCCTGAAGAACGCCAAAGTCGCCGGCTGGGCGATCGATGAAGCGCAACTGGATGACCGCCACATCGTCCGGCGCATGGTGCTGAAGCGTTGCGTCTACGGCGTCGACAAGAACCCGATGGCGGTCGAACTGGCGAAGGTGGCCCTGTGGCTCCACACCTTCACCGTCGGCGCGCCCCTGTCATTCATCGACCACCACCTGCACGCCGGCGACGGTCTGTTTGGCCTGTGGGTCCGCGACGCGATCGACAAGGCCCACGGTTTTGGCGCCCCACTGTTCTACGACGAGGCCCTGAAGAACGCCCAGCGTCAGGCGCTGGCGATGAAGACGATCGAGATGGCGACGGATGCCGAGATCGCCGAGGCGCACCGGTCCGCTGCCATGTGGACCGACGTGGAGGCCCAGGTCGGTCCGCTGGATAGCTTTGTCAGCTTCATGCACGCCTTGGAGTGGCTGAACCTGAACCGGACCGAGAAGGGGCTGATCCGGCTATGGCTGGATGGACAGTTCGGTGACGCCTTGGCCATCGCGCGCGGTCGTGCCGAGCCCGAGCGGCGGCGATCCAAGAAGGAAGACTTCGAGGCCTTCGCCGACATCTGGCGCCGGGCTCGCGACCTGATCGCCGAAGAGCGATTCCTGAACTGGCAGATCGCATTCCCCGGCGTGTGGGACCGCTGGGACGACGAGGAGCGGCACGGCGGGTTCGACGCCGTCGTCGGCAATCCGCCTTGGGACCGGATCAAGCTGCAACAGATCGAATGGTTCGCGGCCCGCAGGCCTGAGATCGCTCTGGCCCAGCGCGCGTCGGATCGGACAAAGATGATCTCGGTGCTCAAGAAGGCGGACGACCCGCTGCACGGCGACTTCGAGAAGGCCGAGGCTCGGGCGCTGGATACAGCCCGGATGGCGCGGGCGTCGGGCCAATATCCCCTGCTCAGCCGAGGCGACATCAACCTTTACAGCCTGTTCGTCGAACGGGCGCACGCCTTGGTGAAGCCGTCCGGCATGGTGGGTTTGTTGACACCAAGCGGCATCGCATCGGACCTGTCGGCCAGTGCCTTTTTCCGGGGTGTGGCGACCGAGGGGCGGTTGAAGGCGCTCTACGATTTCGAAAACCGTCGGACGCGGCACGGGCTGGAACCTTTCTTCCCGGACGTGGATAGTCGGTTCAAATTCGTCGCCATGATCGCCAGCCCAGGGCGGATGTTCCCGTCGGCCCAGTGCGGCTTCTTCCTCCAGGCGACGGGCGAGACCCGCGACCCGGACCGCGCTTTCTCGATCACCGCCGACGACTTTGCGGCCGTGAACCCAAATACGGGAACCGCGCCCATCTTCCGGTCCCGGCGCGATATGGCCCTGACCACGGCGATCTACCAACGGCTCCCAGTGCTGGTGGATCGCTCGGGCGCCGCCGCCGTGGCGGCCTGGCCGGTGCGCTACGCGACCATGTTCCACATGACCAATGACAGCCACCTTTTCCGCACGCGCACGGAGTTGGAGGAGCGAGAAGGAGCCTGGGCCGTTGAGGGCAATCGGTTCCGTTCGACGTCGGGGGATTGGCTACCACTTTACGCTGGGCGGATGATCCACCAGTTCGACCACCGGGCCGCCTCCGTCACGGTCAACGCCGCCAACGTTCACAACGCCGCGCTCAGCGGTGAGGTCACCGACGAACAGAAGGCGGACCCTGCTTTCGTTCCGGAACCTCAGTATTGGCTTCAACACCAAGGCGTGATGGACGGGTCGGCGATCGCCTTCCGCGACATCGCGCGCGCCACAGATGCGCGCACAATGATCGCCGCCATGCTTCCCCATCGCGCAGCCGGCAATACTGCTCCTTTGATCGTCTCGTCGATGCCCGCCACCGAGCAGGTCCTCCTTCTCGCCAACCTGAATGCGTTGGTTCTCGATTACGTCGCACGCCAGAAGGCGCAGAGCACCCACCTCAACTGGTATATTGTCGAACAGCTGCCTGTCGTTCCGCCAGTCGCCTACGACCGCGCCTTCGGCGGCAAGACCGCCGGTAACATCGTTAGGGAGGCCGTCCTCGAACTTAGCTACACCGCCCACGACCTGGCGCCGTTCGCCCGCGACTTAGACCGTGTGGACGAGGACGGCGAGATCCTGCCGCCGTTTGTCTGGGACGAGGACCGGCGTCTGATCCTACGCGCCAAGCTGGATGCCCTCTACTTCATCCTCTACGGCGTCCATGACCCCACCGACCCGGCCCGCAGTCGCGACGACATCCGCTACATCTACTCGACCTTCCCCATCGTGGAGCGCGAGGAGACAGCAAAGTGGGGCCGCTACAGAAGCCGTGACCTCGCGCTCGCCTGGATCAACGCCCTTCTGGCCGGCGAACCTGACGCGGTGATCGCGGGATGAAGACGCCGTTCGTCGGGCAGGTGCCACCAGCAGTTCCAGCCCCTGCGGCACCTGCGCCGGCACCGGCACCAGCAAGGCCAAAGGTGCCCGTCCGTCGGCGCGGCAACTCCCTGGAGCGCTGGGAGATCGCGTTGATCAAGGCCATGATCGATGACGGGCGGTGGCCGAACGATCAGGACATCCTAGCCTATTTCACGCGCCCGACCCGGTCGGTGAACCATCGCGCCATCGCCGAGATCAGGACCAAGTCGAAGCACACGACGGTTAAGGCCGCGACCGCAGACGAGTTGGACGGCTTCATAGCCTCGTGGCCCGAGATCGATGCCGAAACGGGTCTCAGCATCCGTGGTGACGAACTGCTGATCAAGGCGCGCGAGGCCATGATCTCGGCGGTTCACACGTTCAACAGCGCGGGCCTCACCTTCCGGGCCGAACTCTTCATCGTGACGGCGGTGATCGCCTGGACCTACCTGCTGCACGCCTGGTTCAAGCGCGAAGGCATCGACTATCGCCATACCCGCAACGAGAACGGCCAGAAGGTCGTAATGAAGACGCCGGGCGGGGCCGACAAATACTGGGAACTCGCCCAGTGCCTCAAGCACGCGCGCTGCCCCGTCGAACGCGGCGCGGCAGACAATCTGAACTTCCTGCTCGAACTGCGACACGAGATCGAGCATCGCTCGACCAGTCGGATCGACGACACGGTCAGCGCCAAGCTTCAGGCCTGCTGCATCAACTTCAACGACACGATCAAGTCGCAGTTCGGCGCCCAGTATGCCTTGGAGCGTCGGCTGCCGATCGCCCTTCAGTTCGTTACCTTCAGCCCGGACCAAAGGGCGCTTCTCAAGAAGGCTAGCGGTCTGCCGGGTCACGTCATGACGCGCATGGAAGGCTTTGAGCAGAACCTGACAGCCGAGCAGCAGGCCGATCCGAGGTTCGCCTACCGGGTCTTCATGATCCACCGCACGGCCAACCGTGCGCCCAGCGCCGACCTGGCGGTTGAACTCGTTCCGCCTGGCTCCGAGGTCGCCGACAAGTTCCAGATGGCGTTGAAGGAAGTCGAGAAGCGGAAGTATCTGCCAGGCGAGGTCGTGAAAAAGGTTCGGGCCGAAGGCTGGAACCGGTTCACGATGGATAGCCACACCAAGCTGTGGAAGCAGTTGGGGGCCAAGGATCCAGCCAAGGGCTATGGGGCCGTAGCAGTCGGCAACACCTGGTGCTGGTATGAGCCTTGGATGAACCGGGTGCTGGAGGAGTGCCAGCAACACCCTGACCGCTATCGGAGACAGGCCCCAGCGACCTAGTTGAGGCGGCGGCGCCCGCCAGTGTGTCGATTGGCCCAGGAACCGGCAACGCCGTCGAAGAACCCAAACACCCTGTCCATCGGAGGCGTCTCGTCGCCGCACCAAAAATGGAAGGCCGTCAGGGCGCCAAGCCAGTTGTCGATCTCAGCGCGGACCCGCGCGGCGTAGGCGCCGTCGAGCCCGTCATCGGGGTGGTGGCCCAGCATGATTGCGACGCCGAGACGAAGGTCCGACTGGGCGAAAGTGCCGTGGAGATGGGCGTGCGCTGTCTCGCTGAAGGTCTTGGCCGGGCCGCAGACCAATGGCGTGCCCGGCGGGAGCACGAGCGTTTCCGCGTCTGCGGGCGGATGGATACGGAATTCGTCCTGAAGGGCGGCAGCGTAGAACCCACCCCCGCCGGGCACCAGGGCGGAATCCAATTGAAGTGTGGACGTGAGAAGGACGTGGGACGGGGAAGAGATCATTAGGCGCGACGACCTACCGGGCGGTTCTGGCGGCGGGCGGTATAGCGAACACTGACGACACTCGCCGCTTCGCGGCGAACCGTCTGGGCCTCGCGCGTGTTGGCGGCCATTTTCGTGCTCATGAACTCGATGATGTCCGAGAGGCGGTAGCGCGGATCGCGGCCCAAGGCGACCGAGTAGCGAGGACCGATACCGCGCAAGCGCCACTTGGAGAGGGTGGCCACTGCCACGCTGATATAATGCGCGGTCTCGTTGACGTCGAGATAGCGGTCTTCCAGCGGGCTAAGGGAATTCGCGGCGTCGGTCATATGTCCTCCTGTTCGGCTGCACGTCTCCATTGGTCGGTGCGGTGGTTGATGGTTTACTGTCGCTTAACTACTTCCATAAGTCAACCAAAAACTTACAGGTGCTCAAATTTCTTAGTTAACTTGTTAGTAACGATACCAAAAAGTTAAGGCCGTGGTGCTTTTATACTTATCTAATCGAAGAAGGTGCGGAACTTGTGTTCGAGAAAATCGGCAATCACTATCCACGGACTAGCTGACCCGCCAAGCAGCGCCTTGCGCTTCACGTCGATCAGCAGCGCCTCGCGCTCCATGTAGATGGCAATCGCCTTGTAGTCGGCCCGCTGGTTAGGGCGGGCCTTGCGGCTCAGAGCCTCGATCTCGGAGAGGCTGCGGCCGCCTTTCAGGCGGTTAGCCCGGTCGCTGATGACCCGGACGTTTCCCACCGCATAACCCTTGTAGGGATTAATGCGGTCCAGGGACGGCGAAGCGTTCGAGCGCGGCCCGCCGATCACCAGGGGAATCCCCAGCACCGGACAGTTCTTCGGGACGAGAATGTCCTTGCCGCTAAGCGCGAAGCTGACGCCGTTCTTGCGCGCGCGGTGCCGGGCTCGATCAAGGATGGCGCGCGCCGGGCGCTTGCGACGCGCCGTGCGCATGTATCCGCGCATGTAGGCCGCATTGCAGTGCCGGCAGTTCTGCCGGTTCTTCGGCGGTCCATGAACCGGACACAGGGTCGGAAGGGCGTTATAAAGACTCAATCTCACCTCCTGTTGGTGGTGCTATTTGTCATCGATGGTATTATTTGTCAATCATGCCGGCGAAGAAGAGTCATATTCAGCATGGCGACGTCGTCGTCACACCGGCGCAGCTACGAGCCGCTCGGGGCCTTCTAAACTGGTCGATCACCCAGCTACGCGAGGAGACCGGACTGGCGATGAACACCATTCGGAAGGCTGAAAACGCCCGCGAATACACCTCAGTATATCGCCCCAACGCCCAGCTTCTCCGGTCCGCCCTTGAAGAGGCGGGTGTCGTCTTCATCGATGCCGACCAACTGGGCGCGGGAGTTCGGCTCCGCGATCCGTCAGAGGAGCCCATGGGTTCTAGACGCACGTCAGACGAGTAGCTGGCGCGCGCACGCGCTGTTCTCGTTATTCATCCGGTGTGTGTTGCGCTACCGAAAGACATGTTTCTTTCCGTCGCTACGACCCACAGGCCTGCAACCGATCTCGGCTTCTTGCTGCACAAGCACCCTGACCGGCTGCACGAGACGGAACTCAACTTCGGCAAGGCCTGGCTCTTTTACCCCGAGGCGACGGATGAGCGGTGCGAAGCGGCGCTGGTTCTCGACGTCGATCCCGTGGGCCTCGTGCGCGGCAAGGGCCAGGCGGACGGTCTACTGGACCAGTATGTCAACGATCGGCCCTATGCGGCTTCATCCTTCCTGTCGGTGGCGCTGAACAAGACGCTGCGCACGGCGATGACTGGCGTGTCCAAGGACCGACAGGAACTGGCTGACGCCGATATTCCGCTTGAGGCGGTCGTCACGCCCCTGCCGTTGCGCGGCGGTGAGGCCCTGGTCCGGACCCTGTTCGAGCCTTTGGGTTGGACTGTTGACCTGACCCCGCCGAGGGCCCTGGCTCGGCGACCGGCTCTACGCGCTACGGCCGACTGAAGCTGACCGGCGTCGGCCGGCTGAGCGCCCTGCTCAACCATCTCTACGTCCTGATCCCCGTCACGGACGACGCCAAGCACTACTGGGTGGGCGAGGCCGAGATCGACAAGTTGATGGCCAAGGGCGAGGGCTGGCTGGACGGTCACCCCGCCCGCGACCTGATCGTGCGGCGCTACCTGCGCAATCGTGGCGCCGCCGGAGGGCATGAAGTCCGGCGACATTGCCAAACGGCTGGGGGTCGCGCAGAATACCCTCTCTACCCAGTTGATGATGCTGTCCCATGCCCGATTGGTTCAGTATCAGCGGGATGGCCGGTCCATCCTCTATCGCGTGGACCAGGAGAACCTTCAGGCGTTGTCGGACTTCCTTTTGAAGGAATGCGGTGGCCTGCCGCGTGCCCGGCCGGCGCGCAAAGCCGCTTAGCTAGGTTAGAAGTCCGACCTCGTGCCGCCGTGATCGACGCTACAGCGGTCGTGGTCATGCAGAACCTCGATCACCTTGCAGGCGGAGACCCGCCCGCCGGCGCATTCGGCCGTCATCCGGGAGAGTTCGGCCTGAAGGGCCTTCAATCGAGCGATTTTTCCCATGACCACTGCGAGGTGGCGTTCGGCGATGGCGTTGGCCTCGCTGCACGGGCGCTCTGGTTCATCAGCTAGGTCGAGCAGCGAACGGATCGAGTCCAGGTCGAAGCCCAGGTCACGGGCGTGGCGAACGAAGGACAGACGGCGCAGCGCCGCGTCGTCGTAAACGCGTCGATCGCTCGGAGTCCGCTCCGGGGCGGGCATGATCCCGATCTGCTCGTAGAAGCGGATGGTCGGAACCTTGACGCCCGCAAGCGCGGCTAGTTTCCCGATGCTTCGCGTGGACGGTAAGGAGGAGGCCATGTCGCGAAAATAGGGGCTTGATGCTCTAGTGGCTATAGGATGCAGAAGGGTGTCTCCGACTTGGAGGTCGCCCATGAGCCAGCCCGCCCTTGAAGAGCCGTCCGCCGGTTGCGGATGCGGCGCCGCCGTCAAGTTCGACGGTGCCACACCCGCGTATCGCCGCATCCTGTGGTCAGTGATCGCCATCAACGCCCTCGCCTTCGTGGCGTTGGCCGGGGGCGCATGGCTGCAAGGCTCGGCGGCGCTGGGGGCGAACGCTCTGGATTTTCTGGCCGACAGCGCGACCTACGCGATCAGCCTGTGGGCCATCGGTCGCTCGACGCGGGTCAGGGCGGGCGCGGCCCTGCTGAAGGGCGCGAGCCTCGGGCTGTTGGCTGCCTTCATCCTGGGCTTCGCGATCTGGCGGGCGGTGTCCGGCGCACCTCCGGAGGGGGCTGTCATCTCAGGACTGGGGCTGCTCGGCTTCGTCGCCAACGGCGTCGCGGCGCTGCTGCTTGTTCGTCACCGCGAAGGCGACGCCAACGTCCGCTCCGTTTGGCTTTGCACCCGCAACGACCTTATCGAGAGCCTTGTCGTGGCTGCGGCCGGGGGGCTTGTGTGGATCACGGCTTCGCGGTGGCCCGACTTGATCGCGGGTGTGATCTTGGCGCTAGTCTTCCTTCAGTCGGCCTGGGCGATCATCCGCCAGTCGCGCCAGGAGTTGAGGCAGGGTTCATGATGCTCCGGCCGGATGAAGTCAAAACGCGTCGCGGCATGTGTTCGACATCGACAAGTTCAATTACATGGGTCCGCGTGCTACGGAACCCCGTGGATATGAGGCGGCTCAAACAGGGAGTGATGACGGCGCTGCTCGCGGCGTTCATGACGCTGTTCGCTCTGACAACCGCCGTCGACGCCGCGACGTGCGCGGTCGAACCAGCTTTCACGTCTACCGAGCAAGCCTCAGCTAGCCCGTCTGACACTCAGCCGGGCGATTTAGACGAAGGTCGAGGCGTTTGCTCGCATTGCCTATGCCACCACGGCACGGCGCCCCCGCCGCAAGCGGCAGAGCCTACGGTCGTCAACAGCGTCATGGTGACAGTTCCGGTCGCTTCGAGATCATTTCCCATGGCCTCGTGCGCGCCCAGCGGCCCTAAGCGCCCTCCCAGAGCCTGACGATGCCCTGCGCCTGATGGCGCTCGTCATTCGTCTAGAACCTCTGGGACATGGAACATGCCACCCCTGAAATTCTGCCGCTCGCGCCTCGCGATAGGCTGCGCTGTGGTCGCGTTGGCGACCGTTGCGATCGGCCCTGCCTGGGCCGACCCCGTGCCGTCATACGAAGAACTGCTCGAACGCATAGGCTTGACGCCCGGAGCGCTGGAAGCCGAAGCCCTGGTCGATGCGGCCGAAGCCCGCGTCCGTCAGGCGGGCGTCCGGCCGAACCCCGAACTAAGCCTGGAAGCCGAGAACGCCTTCGGTAGCGGACCCTTCTCCGGCTACGACAACGCCGAGACCACACTGTCCGTCAGCCAGGACCTTGAACTCTGGGGCCGGCGAGGCGCCAGGGTGGGCGTCGCCCAGGCCGAGGGCAGAACGTCGCTGCTGCGACGTGACCTCGCCACCCTGGACGCGGCCGGCAGGCTGGCGCTCGCCTATGCCGAAGCCGAGGCGGCCGAGCGGCGGCTTCAGTTGGCGCAGGAAGCCCTCGACCTGACGATTGCCGACGCGCGAGCGTTGATGATCCTGGTCGAAGAAGGCCGAGAGCCGCTGTTTCGCGGCATCCAGGCGCAGAGCCAGGCGGCGGCGGCGAGAGCCGCGCTCGACGAGGCGCAAGCCGAACGCGACGCCGCCTTCGCGAGACTGACCGCCGTGGCGATGCTGCCGAACCCGGTGACCTCCATCGGCGCCAGCCTGCTGGACCGAGAGCCGCCCGCCGTCGTTCCGACCTCCTCGACGTCGCCCGAGGTGCGGGTGGCCCAGGCTGAACGCGACGCCGCCGAAAGCCGGATCGAAGTGGAGCGGGTCCGCGCGAGGCCCGACGTCCGCGTCTCGGTCGGCGTGCGTCGTTATGAGGCCGAAGACGCGACAGCCCTGACGTTCGGGGTCAGCATGCCGCTGCCGCTGTTTGACCGAAACCGAGGCAACTACGACGCCGCCCAGGCCGAGTTTCGCGCCGCCGACGCCCGCGTCATGGCAGCGACACAGACCGCGCAGGCCGATCTCGCCGGGGCCGAAGCCCGACTGCGATCCGCCAACAGCCGTGTCTGGGCGACCGATGGCGGCGTGACGGCCGCAGAAGAGGCCTATCGGCTTTCGCAAATCGGGTTCGAGGCCGGACGCATCTCGCAACTCGAACTCAGTTCTTCCCGCGCCGCGCTGATCGCGGCCCGCAACGCCGCCGTGGACGCCCGCCTCGCGCGGGTCCGGGCGGAAGTCGATCTCGCGCGCCTGCAAGGCCGCTTCCCGTTTGGATCATCACGATGAAACGCCACCCGAACATCAACAAGACCTGGCTCATGGCCTGGGCCGCCGCCGTCGTCGTTCTTGGCGGTGCCGGTCTCTATGCGATGTCACGCTCGCCGGCCGATGCACCGGCCGCGTCCACTGAAGGAGAACCTGCCGAAGGCGAGGAAGGCGCCGTTGAGGAAGGCGTCGTCGTCCTGACCGAGGCGCAGATCGCCGCCGCGAACATCTCGATCGTCTCGGTCACAGGGGGCGGCGGAAGCGAGACCCGCCTTTCCGGGCGCGTCGAGCCGATGGTGGACGCGCGCGCGACCGTCGCCGCGAGCGTCGGCGGACGCGTCGAACGGGTTCTGGTGGCGCCTGGGCAGTCGGTTCGAGCGGGTCAGCCCCTGGCGGTGCTGGTCAGCGGCGACGCCGCCGCCCTGCGCGCCGAAGCGGACGCCGCGAACGCCTCGGCGGATGCTGCTCGCCGCGCCTATGAGCGTGATCTTGAGTTAGGAGAGGCGGGAGTCGTCGCACGCCAGGAGGTGGAAACTTCGCGGGCTCAGTCGCTAAGTTCAGACGCCGCCGCGCGGGCGGCGCGAGCGCGGGTTTCGGCCGCTGGTTCTCCCAACGCTTCCGGTCGCCTCAGCGTCGTCAGCCCCATCAGTGGGGTCGTGACCAACGTTCAGGTCGGGCCGGGCGGCTTCGCCACCCAGGGTGGCGGGATCGCCGAAGTCACAAACCCGGCGCGGGTCGAGATCGTCTTCACGGCGCCTCCCGCGCTCGCGGCCCAAGTTCGCGCGGGTTCAACCATGCGCGTGGAGGGACCGGCGGGTGAATTCGACGCCGTCGTCACCGGCGTCGCCGCTGACGCAGGGGAGGATAGCGGAGCCACGATCATCCGCGCCCGACCGGCGGGCGGGGGTCTGCCTCCCGCAGGGTCGGCCGTCTCCGGCGTTGTGGTCACGGGCCAGTCCGCCGGCGGCCTCACCGTCCCGTCCGACGCCGTCCAGACCGTCGACGGCGCAACCGTGGTGTTCGTGCGCACCGCCACGGGCTTTCGCGCGGCGCCCGTCCTGGTCGGCAGGCAGGCCGGCGACCGAACGGAAATCCTGAGCGGGCTGACCGGGACCGAGCGGATCGCCAGCGCCAACGCCTTCCTTCTCAAAGCCGAACTCGCCAAGGGCGAGGCGGGCGATGACGACTAAGAGGCGCGCCACATGTTCAAAGCCATCATTCAAGCGTCGGTCCGATTTCGCTGGTTCGTCATCATCGCAGTCAGTCTCGTTGCGGCGCTGGGTCTGTTCGAACTGACCAAGCTGCCGATCGATGCGGTTCCAGACATCACCAACCGTCAGGTGCAGATCACTACGGTCGCCCCGGCGCTGGCGCCCGAGCAGATCGAACGACAGGTCACCTATCCGCTGGAAACCGCTCTCGCGGGCATCCCCGGCCTGACCAGCACGCGCTCTCTCTCACGCAACGGGTTCAGCCAAATCACGGCTGTGTTCACGGACCAGACGGACATCTATTTCGCGCGTCAGCAGGTCGCCGAACGGCTCGCTGCCGCGTCCGAGGGACTTCCGGAAGGCGTGGAGCCGGGGTTGTCACCGATCACCACCGGCCTCGGCGAAGTGCTGATGTGGACGGTCGATTACGTCCCCTTCAACACCGAGAATCTTGCCAGACGTGGCCAGCCGGGCTGGCAGGCGGGCGGCGTCTACCTGACACCCGAGGGCGAGCGACTGACGACGCCCGAGGAGCGCGCGACCTACCTGCGGACCGTGCAGGACTGGATCATCGCGCCGCAAATGCGCACGACGGCCGGCCTTGCGGGGGTCGATACGATCGGCGGCTACGTCAAAGAGTATGCGGTCAGGCCTGATGCCGCGCGGTTATCGGCCTACGGTCTCGGCCTCGGCGATCTGGTCGAGGCCGTCGAACGCGCCAATACGCAGGCCGGTGCGGGCTACATCCAGCGCGCGGGCGAGGCCCTGGTCGTCCGCACCGACGCCCTTGCTTTGACCATCGACGATCTGGCCCAGGCCCCCGTGGTCAATCGCGGCGGTCTGGTCGTCCGGGTCGCGGACGTCGCCACGGTCGAGATCGGGCAGGCTCCACGTTTGGGCGGCGCCAGCCGCGACGGGCACGAGGCAGTCATAGGCACCGCCTTGATGATCGCCGGCGGCAACAGCCGCACGGTGGCCCAGGCGGCGGCCGAGCGGCTGGCGGTGGTGGACGACAGTCTGCCTCCTGGCATCGTCGCCCTGCCGGTCCTGAACCGCAGTGAACTGGTGAACTCGACCATTTCGACCGTCGCTCGGAACCTGACCGAGGGCGCGCTGCTGGTCATCGTCGTCCTGTTCCTGCTGCTGGGCAACATCCGCGCCGCCACCATCACGGCCCTGATGATCCCGCTGTCGTTCCTGTTCGCCGTCATCGGCATGAACAGGTTCGGCATCAGCGGGAACCTGATGAGCCTCGGCGCCCTCGACTTCGGGCTGATGGTCGATGGCGCGGTCGTGGTGATCGAGAATACCCTGCTGATGCTGACGCAGCGACGGGCTCAACTCGGCCGAATGCTGACCCGACACGAGCGTCTGGACGTAGCGGTTCAGTCCGCGCGTCAGATGGTGAAGCCGGCCGCCTTCGGTCAGTTGATCATCCTGCTGGTGTTCGCGCCGCTGCTGCTGCTTGAGGGGGTTGAGGGCAAGACGTTCCAGCCCATGGGCGCAACCGTCATGCTCGCCCTCGTCGGCGCCTTCATCTTCTCCTTCACCTTCGTGCCAGCCATGACCGCCCTGCTGGTGCGCGATCCCAAAAAGGTCCACATCGGTGCCGACGGTCAGGCCGAGGAACATGAGACCTTCATCCTGCGGTTCGCCCGCCGGTTCCTCCAACCGGCGATCAGGAACGCGGTCTCGCGCCCCAAGATCGTTCTGATCTCGGCAGTCGCCACCCTGGTCATCGGGGTCGTCGCCTTCATGTCGCTGGGCCGGGAGTTCATCCCGACGCTCGACGAGGGCGACATCGCGATGCAGGCGCTGCGCGTCCCGTCCGCTTCCCTGGAGCAGTCCCTGGCGATGCAGATGGCATTGGAGCGCGCCATTAAGGCCCAGCCGGAGGTGGAGACTATGTTCTCGCGCACCGGCACCGCCGAGGCCGCTGTGGACCCGATGGCGCCCAACATCTCCGACAGCGTCATTGTGTTGAAGGACCGCAAGGATTGGCCTGATCCGGAACTGGAGAAGGAAGAACTGATCGAACGGATCGAAGGCGTCGCCGCTCAGCAGATCGGCAACAATTTCGAGTTCAGCCAGCCGATCGAACTGCGCTTTAACGAACTGATCTCCGGCGTCCGCACCGACGTCGCCGTCATGGTCTATGGCGACGACTTCGACACCCTTCAGCGGGTGGCGGATCAGGTCGCGACCGCGCTTCAGGAGACGAACGGCTCGGCCGATGTTCGGGTCGAGCAGGCGTCCGGCCTGCCCACCCTGACCGTCAGCGTGGATCGAACCGCCGCCGCCAGCTACGGCCTGTCGGCCGCAGACGTCAGCGAAGCGGTCTCGGCCGGCATCGGCGGTGCCGAGGCCGGACGCATTTTCGAGGGCGACCGGCGGTTCGACGTTGTCGTCCGCCTGCCCGACGATGCTCGCAACGACCCGGCTGCCCTGGCGGCGCTTCCCATCGTATCCGACACCGGCGTGATCGTGCCCCTGTCTTCGGTCGCGCGAATTCAGACGGCCGAGGGTCCGAACCAGATCAGCCGCGAAAACGGCAGCCGCCGTATGGTGGTCCAGGCCAATGTGCGCGGGCGTGACCTGGGGGGCTTCGTCACAGACGCCCAGAGTCAGGTCGCGGAAATCGACCTGCCGGCCGGAGTCTATCTCGATTGGGGTGGGCAGTTCGAGAATCTGAAGCGCGCCGAGCAACGCTTCGGCCTCGTCATTCCGATCGTCTTCGTCCTGATCGGAGTGCTGCTGTTCTTGGCCTTGGGATCGTTCGCAGAGGCGGGTCTGGTCTTCGCCTGCGTTCCCTTGGCTCTGGTCGGCGGAACCCTGGCGCTGCTGCTGCGCGGAATGCCGTTCTCGGTCTCTGCGGCGGTCGGCTTCATCGCCGTTTCGGGCGTGGCGACCCTCAACGGCCTAGTGTTGATGCAGGCCATTCGAGAGCGACTGACGGCCGGGCTGACGCCCTATCAGGCCGCCATCGAAGGCGCGTCCAGCCGTCTGCGGGCCGTGCTGACGACGGCGCTCGTCGCCATCGTCGGCTTCATCCCGATGGCCCTGGCGCACGGAGCGGGCGCCGAGGTGCAGAAGCCCCTGGCGACGGTCGTCATCGGCAGCCTTCTGACCGCCACCGCGTTGACCCTGCTAGTATTGCCGACATTCGCCGCCAAAGCGGTCAAGCACCGCGCTTCGGAAGGAATTGACCAGTGACCGCCTTCAACGCCCAAGACCAGCGGCAGCGCCGAACGCTGCTGCTGGTGCTCGTCCTGAACTTTGGTCTCTTCCTGGTGCTGGCGCTGGCGGGCTGGCTGGCCGACTCCAGCGCCTTGCTGGCGAACGCGGCCGATAACGCGTCGGACAGCGCCGTTTATCTGATCAGTTTTCTGGCTGTGGGCCGCGCCCCGCGATGGAAGAAGACGGCGGCCACGGTGTCCGGGGTTCTCCTGCTCCTGTTCGCCATCGGGGTTCTGGCGGACGTTGCCCGTCGATGGCTGATGGGGACGGAGCCCATCGGGCCGACCATGATGGTCATGGCGCTCGCGGCGGCCCTGGTGAACCTCTGGTGCCTTAAGCTACTGCAAAAGGTGGACAGCGACGACGTCAACATGCGCGCCGCCGAAACCTTCAGCTTCAACGACTTCGTGTCGAACGGCGGCATCCTGGTTGCGGGGGGCTTGGTGCTCTGGCTCGGCCAGGCTTGGCCCGACCTGGTCGTCGGTGCCCTGGTCGCGATTGTGGCAGCCAAGGGAGCGTTCGAGATATTGCGCGACGTCAGGGATCAGCCTTCCTGAAACGCAGAACGCCGGGCCTGCAAGCCCGGCGTTTTTCGTCAGCGCCCGCGAGCCAAAGCCCGCGCCATCTCTCGGAGTTCTTCCCGCGTAGGCCGGGGGTGCTCCGCTTTTACCTCAGCCATCAAGGCTTCCTCTGTGGCCGTGATAGGCGTTTCGTCGTCTTCAGTTTCGCCCGAAAACCGGCGGGCGGCCCGCACCATGCGGGCCGCTCGCTCGTCATCGCGCGTCCTGTCTCTTCGCGTCATCCGCACCTCGTCTCGGTCAGCATAGCACGCATCGCCGGCTTAGGTCAGGCCGCCGGAGAGTAGGCGAGACGGCGCAGGAGAGAGCAAACGGCGCCCTCCTTGGTCGGCGACTGCACGCAGACGCGGCCATCGACTCGACCGATGTAGCGGACTACCCCTCCGATGAACTCCTGAGCGACGGTGAGCGTCTGGTTTCCCCGACGCAGTTCCATGGTTTCGATGTTGTAGCGCATGGCGATCTCCTCTGTTCGCCACGCATCGCTCCGGCCGCTGATCACCGTTATCAATCCAGAAAATCAAACTGCGTCACCACCATCAATCGCCATTGCTGGCTATTGGGCCTGCCAAATGGTATATCGCTTAGGCTTTCTGGGGTTCTACAAATCCTGACTGATCGCTTCGTGGCACGTCCAGTGGCACGAAATATCAGTAGGGTGCAGCACTTCTGGAGAGCGCTGTTCCGAAGAGGTTTTTGCACCAACTCCGGCGCTACCCTTCCTCTAGGGGGAGAGGGTACGCGATCTGCCCTACCCCGCGATCTGTCCGAAGTCGGCGACTTGGCCCATGACGTCGCGGACCTGGCCCAACAGCTTCAGGCGGTTCTCGCGTTCGGCGGGGATGTCGGAGTTGACCAGAACGTCGTCGAAGAAGCGGTCCACGGGCGCACGCAGGCGCGCCAGGGCCGTCATGGCGGCGGCGAAGTCCTCGGTCTCCAGCGCGGCCTCGACGGCGGTGCGGGCGGCGCCGACGGCGAAGGCCAGGGTGGTCTCGGCCTCGGGCTGGTTCGGCAGGCCGGTCTGGACCATGCCGGTCGGCAGCGAGCCCTTCTTCTCCTCGGCGCGCAGGATGTTGGAGGCGCGCTTGTAGCCCGCCAGCAGATTGGCCCCGTCGTCGGTGGCGAGGAAGGCGGCCAGCGCCTCCACCCGACGCACGATGCGGACGAGGTCGTCATCGCCCAAGGCAAAGACGGCATCTACGAGGTCGTGGCGTTGCCCTTGGTCGCGAAGACGAACCTTCAGGCGATCAGCGAGGAAGGCCATAACTTGCGGAGTGATTTCCGCTTGAGCAACCCCGCGAGAAGCCTCCAGCTTCGCACGGGCTTCAACTTCAGCGCCGTCAATTGCGTATGACCAGAAGGTGCGAGCGCCATTCACGTCTCGTACCTCCCATTGACGGCTTAGGTCGGAACCGTCGCGAACTTCTCGCGCGAACACATTCCCCTGAAGGCCTAAAGCAATCCTGATTACCGCTTCAGCTGATAGCCGAAGATTGTTATCGAGCGCGGTACCGATGACGCCTAAACCCGACCGCCGCAGGGCGAACGGATCCTTCGATCCCGTGGGCTTTTCGTCGATGGCGAAGAAGCCGACCAAGGTGTCCAGCTTGTCGGCCAGGGCGACGGCGACCGTGACGGGCGCGGTCGGGACCGTGTCGGCGGGGCCTTGGGGCTTGTAGTGGTCGCGCACGGCGTCGGCGATCGCGTCGGAATGGCCGGCGAGGCGGGCGTAATAGCCGCCCATGATCCCCTGCAGTTCCGGGAATTCGCTGACCATGCCCGACAGCAGGTCGGCCTTGGACAGGCGGGCGGCGGTCTCGGCCTCGTCGGCGTCGGCGCCGACCAGCGGGGCGATCTCGCGCGCCAGGGCGGCGATGCGCTCGACGCGCTCGGCCAGGGTGCCCAGTTTGGCGTGGAAGGTGACGCCGGACAGTTTGGCGTTCCAGGCGTCGAAGCCGACCTTCTGGTCCTCGTCCCAGAAGAAGCGGGCGTCGTTCAGGCGGGCGGACAGCACGCGGCTGTTGCCGGCGGCCAGGGCCTTGCCCCCGTCGGTCGCCTCGACATTGGCGACGACCAGGAAGTTCGGCGCCAGGCCATCCTTGGACGGATCGCGGACGGCGAAATACTTCTGATGGACCTTCATCGACAGGCGCACGACTTCCGGCGGCAGGGCCAGGAACTGCGGGTCCATGTCGCCCAGGATCGGGGTCGGCCATTCCGCCAGACCCGCCACCTCGTCCAGCAGGCCGTCGTCATCGACCAGAGCCAGGCCGCGTGCGGCGCAGGCGGCCTTGGCCTGTTCCAGAATGCGCAGCTTGCGGTCGGCCACGTCCAGCAGGACGAAGTTCTTTTCCAGTTGGGTGCGATAGTCGACGAAGTCGCTGACGCGCAGCAACTCGCCCGAGCCGAGGAAGCGGTGGCCCTCGGTGATCGCATCGCTCTGGATTCCGTCGATCTCGAACGGGACCACCTTGCCGTCAAAGAGGCAAAGGATGCGCTTGATCGGACGCACCCAGCGCAGCGTGCCGGACCCCCAGCGCATCGACTTGGGCCAGGGGAAGGTGCGGACGACCTGATCGACCGTCTCGGCGACCAGATCGGTTGTGGCGCGACCCTTGGACGACAGAATGGCGAACAGGACGCCGTCGCGCTCGGTCAGTTGATCGCGCGTCAGGCCGGTCTTGCGCAAAAAGCCTTCCAGCGCCTGTTCCGGGGCCGATGCGCGCGGGCCCTTGACCTCTTCCTCGCGGTCCGGCGTGGCCGTGGGCAAGCCGTCGATGACCAGGGTCAGGCGGCGCGGACCGGCATAGGTCGTCAGCGCCTCCCACGTCAGGCCGGCGGCCTTCAGCCGGTCGGAGACCATCCGCTGAAGGTCGCGCGCGGCGCCCTGCTGCATCCGGGCGGGGATTTCTTCGGAGAAGATTTCGAGGAGAAGTTGGGGCATCAGGCGGTTTTCCGCTCTTGTTCGACGTAGGCGAGGGCGCAGGCTTTGCAGAGTTCGCGGATGCGGCCGATGTAGCTCTGGCGTTCGGCGACGGCGATGGCGCCGCGGGCGTCCATCAGGTTGAACAGGTGGCTGGCCTTCAGCACCTGGTCATAGGCGGGCAGGACCAGCGGCTGATCCTGCGGCCCGCGCATGTCCAGCAGGCGCTGGACCTCGCCCACCATGTCCTCGAACCGGCGCTTCAGACCGTCCACGTCATAGCCGTGGAAGTTGGCTTCCGACTGCTGGCGCTCGTTCTCCAGGAAGACCTCGCCGTAGGTCAGCCCCTCCTTGGTGAACTTCAGATCATAGACGTTGTCCACGCCCTGGACATACATGGCCAGACGCTCCAGCCCGTAGGTCAGTTCGCCCGAAACCACATCGACCTCGATGCCGCCGACGCCCTGGAAATAGGTGAACTGCGTCACCTCCATCCCGTCGCACCAGACCTCCCAGCCCAGACCCCAGGCGCCGACGGTGGGGTTTTCCCAGTCGTCCTCGACGAAGCGGATGTCATGCAGTTTCGGATCGATGCCGATGGCCGCCAGCGACCCCAGATACAGCTCCTGAAGGTTGTCCGGATTCGGCTTCAGGATGACCTGGTATTGGTAATAGTGTTGGAGGCGGTTGGGGTTTTCGCCATAGCGGCCGTCGCCGGGGCGTCGGCTGGGCTGCACATAGGCGGCCTTCCACGGCTTGGAGCCGAGCGCGCGCAGGACGGTGGCCGGGTGCAGCGTGCCGGCCCCGACCTCGATGTCATAGGGCTGAAGAATGGCGCAGCCCTGCTCGCCCCAATAGCGGTGGAGCGTCAGGATCAGGTCCTGAAACGCAAGCGGCTCGGTCGAGGTGGTCAAATCGGGCTCGTGGGGAGGGCTGCAAAAAAGACGGCGGACCATAGGGCCCGCCGCCTTCCGCTTCAACACGCTACCGAGCGAGCGCGTGGATGACCCTGATCAGTTCGGGGTCGCTTTGGCTTCGGCCGCGCCGTCGGCGGCGGGATCAGCCGCATCGACCGGCGGGGTGGCCGGGGTGTCGACCTGACCATCGGTCGGGTTGACGACCGGCGAGGAGGACGTGGTCGTCGTCATCGCGGCGGGCTGGCCGTTCGGCGCGGTCGGGGCCGGGGTCGCTTCAGCAGCCGGGGTCGCCTCGGCGGCCGGAGCGGCGGCCTCGGCGGGCGCTGCGGCCTCTTCATCGCCCATGGCGGCCATGGAGTTCGCCGGGTTCAGGACCTTGTCGATCGGGAAGATGGCGCCGTTCGAGGCGTCCAGCTCGGCGCTGACGACAGTCGCGCCGTCAGCCTTGATGGCCGAACCCGTGCCGTCCAGCAGGACCTGGCTCTCGGCGGCCGTCTCTACGCCGCCCTTCTTGCCCATGATCTGGTCGGGCGTCACGTCGGCGACGATGACGTGATACAGCAGCAGCTGGCGCAGTTCGGCGGCGTTGGCCGGGTCCATCAGACGCGTACGCTCGGCCTCGGGCACGGCGGCGAAGGCGGCATCGGTCGGGGCGAAGATCGAGATGGCCGGGCGGCTGGCCAGGGTGTCGGTCAACTGGGCGGCGTCCAGCGCAGCCAGCAGGGTCGTGAACTGACCGCTGGCCTTCAGCTTGTCGACGACGGTTTCGCCGGCGACCGGCGCGGTCGCCTCTGCAGTCGTAGTCGTGGTCGCGGCCGCCTCAGCCGTGGGGGCCGGCGTCTGCGGCATGGCTGGCATGGCCGGATCGGTTTGCGGCATGGTCGCCGGGGCGGGCGTCGTCGTGGTCGCGGGGGCCGTCATGTCCTGGGCGAAAGCTGGGGCGGCCATCAGGCTGACGACGGCGGTGGCGGCAAGCAGTTTTGCACGAAGCATGGCGATTTCCTTTTTCCTGTTTGAGGATCGGCACGGGGGAGACGGCGACCCGTTCCAGACATCGGAACTGCCGACTCAAATCAGAACGCCGTGATTGGGTTCCGAGATTTCGAAACAATGCGTAACGTTTGTGATGATCTGGGCGAGACTTGGGCGGAATCGCCGATTTCGCAGTCTGATCGCCGGTATTCGGCCACAAAGCTTCAGCGTTGCTTTACGGACAGCTGTGCTGCTTTGACCCAAGCCTCGGGATGTGCAGCGGACAGAGCGCGCGCAGCGGATCGGGCCGCGTCGTCGCTGGGATACAAACCAAACACCGTCGCGCCTGAGCCGGACATGCGGGTCAGGGCGGCCTGGTCCGTCGCGGCCACCACCGACAGGGCCGCGCCGATTGCCGGCGTCAGGGCCAGCGCAGGCGCTTCAAGATCGTTGCGCTGGGCCGACAGCCATTCGATGACGGCGGCGATGGACCAGTCCCCAGGCGGCGCGGGTCTGTCGGCCGCTCGCACCGGCCCTGCGTCATAGGCCCGATAGACGGCGCCGGTCGGCGAGGGGACGCCGGGGTTGAACAGGACGGCCGGCAGGGGCGGCAGGCAGGGTTCGTCGGTCAGTACGTCTCCCCTCCCCTCGGCCCAGGCCGTGCGCATCCGAAGACACATAGGCCCGTCCGCGCCGACGACGCCCGCGACCGCCTCAAGCGCGGCGTCACTGAGATCGAGCGCCAGGAGGTCGCGCGCCAGCTTCAGCGCCGCGCCCGCATCGGACGATCCGCCGCCCAGCCCCGCCGCGATGGGCAGGCGCTTGTCCAGCGCGACTTTCAGTTTCGGCTCCGCGATGCCGCAGGTCTCGCCCAGCTGACGCAGCGCGCGCAGGATCAGATTGTCGTCCGTCGCGCCCAGCCCGCCGCCGAAAGGCCCGGCGACCGTCAGCGACAGACGATCCGCCGGCTCGACCGACACGCGATCCCCGACATCGGCGAAGGCGACCAGGCTGGACAGCGGATGATAGCCTTCAGCGTCCACCGCCCCTACATGCAGGAACAAATTGATCTTGGCCGGCGCCAGGGCGGTCAGGGCGGGCATGACCTATTGCGCGACGCCCTGAGCGCTCGGCGCGCCGTCCAGCCCATTGGCGATCTTGCGTTCGACCTCGGCCCGACGCTCGGGTTCAGGCTCCAGCACCAGGACGCGGTTCCACAGCCAGACGGCTTCGCGTTGACGGCCGACCTTCCAATAGGCGTCGCCGAGGTGATCGTTGATCTCGGCGTTGGACGGCTCCTTGTCGACAGCCTCTTCCAGCGTGTTGACGGCGGTCTCGTACTGGCCCTGTTTGAACTGCGCCCAGCCCAGCGAATCCTGGATGTTGCCGTTGTCGGGCTCCAGCGCGTGGGCGCGGGCGATCATTTCGGCGCCTTCCTGCACCCGCAGTCCCTTATCGACCCAGAGATAGCCGAGGTAGTTCAGCATGTCGGCGTCGTTCGGCGCGGTCTGAAGCGCGGCCCACAGTTCGGCCTCGGCCTCGGGAACACGACCCAACGCCTCATAGGCGGCGCCGCGCAGGAAGTGAACGCTGGCGCCCTGATCGGCGGTGTTCAAAAGCGGCCCGTCCAGTAACGCCAGCGCCTCGTCATGCTGTTTCAGCTGCATCAGCTGACCCGCCAGCACCAAGGCGATCTGCCGATCGTCGGGGCTGGCGGCCGCAGCACGGCGTAGCTCGGTGAGAGCCTCCTGCGGCTGGCCGTCTTCTTCCAGCGCGACGGCCAACTGGGCGCGGGCGGCGGCGTAGAGCTGCGGATCGGCGGTCCCGACCCGCGACAGGGCGTTGCGGGCGGCGGATTTCAGACCGGCGCGCGAGAGGACCTGGGCCAGCTGATATTCCGTCTCGTCATCGTCGTGCAGGTTCTGGGCGAGGCGCAGATAGACGGCGGCGAACTCGTTGCCGCGCTCGGCCGAGGCCTGGGCGGCGGCGGTGATCAGGCCCTGGGCGGCGCCTTCGCGGAAGTCGGGCAAGGCAGGCGGGCGGCCGCCGTCCTTCAGCCGTTGCAGCGCGCGGGCCACGCTCGGATCGACGGGTTGCACCGCCATGGCGGCTTGATAAAGGGCGACAGCGTCGTCGCGGCGACCGCGCCGTTCCAGAAACTCGCCATAGGGACGTTTGAACAGGGCGCCGACGCCGGCGACGTCCGAAGCAGTCTTCAACTCGACCTCGGCCTCGGCATAGTCGCGGCGTTTTTCCAGCAGGGCGGCGCGGTTCATGCGAGCGAAGGCCAGGGTCAGGGGATCGCCCGCGGTCGGGACCGGCTGAAGCGCCCGGGTCCAGTCGCCGGCTGCGGCGGCGATCCACGGCGCGACCAGCAGACCGGCGCGGGCGTGTGGAGCGCCGATGGGCTGACGGGCCAGTTCGGCGTTCGGCGTCCTGGCGTCGCCGCGCACGAAATCCTGAACCAGACGCACCAGCCGTCCGCCCTCTACGAACGCCGGAGACGCGGTCGCATCGGTCGGGGCCAGGGCGGCCGCCACGTCCAGATCGCCGGTCAGCAGGGCGGAGGTGAAGGCCTGTTCGCGCACGCGGGGCTGTTCCGGCGTCAGCCGTTCCGCCTGAGCCAGATAATCCGAGCCGATCGCCCCCTCGCCCTGCATCAGGGCCAGCTTGCCCGCCAGATACAGGCCATAGGCGCTGCGGCCCTCGGCGTTCGTCGGGATCGGCGCCCAGACGGCCGGGATCGCCGGCGTCGCGGGCGTGTCGGTGATGATGATGTGAGGATCGGGCGCGGTCTCGGTCGGCTCCGGACTTGGTGCGGCCTGAGCCGGCGCAGTCTGGCCCGGCGCCGTCTGGCCCGGCTCCAGGATCACGGCTGGCGGATGGGTGTCCGGCGTCGGGGCGGGCGGCGTCGTTTCCTGCGCCGAGGCGTGGCCGGCAAGCGCCACGGCGAGGACGGTCAGGGAGGCGGCGAACAGACGAGAACGGGAGGCGATCATGCCCGGACCCTTCACGCTTTTGCAGCGGCGGGCAAGGGCGGAACAGCGCCCCTGCCCCGTTCCGTCACATGTTCGGATAGTTGGGACCGCCGCCGCCCTCGGGCGTGGTCCAGACGATGTTCTGCGACGGATCCTTGATGTCGCAGGTTTTGCAGTGGACGCAGTTCTGAGCGTTGATGACGAAGCGCGGATCGGCTTTGGCCGCCTCGTCGCCATAGACGACCTCGTACACGCCGGCCGGGCAGTACAGCCGCGCCGGCTCGCCGTATTTGGGCAGGTTGACCCGGATCGGGATCGACGGATCCAGCAGCTTCAGGTGGGCCGGCTGGTCCTCGGCGTGGTTGGTGTTGGAGATGAACACCGACGACAGCTTGTCGAACGACAGCTTGCCGTCCGGCTTGGGATAGGCGATCGCCTTGTGGTCGGCGGCCAGGCCGGTCGAGGCGGCGTCGGTCTTTTCGTGCTTCAGCGTCGGGATCGGCGACAGGCCGCCCAAGAGGGTGCGGCACCACATGTCGAACATGCCCAGCGCCCCGCCCAGCGTCGTGCCGAACCTGGACAGCAGGGGCTTGGCGTTGCGGACGACCGACAGCTCCTTATAGACCCAGCTCTTTTCGAAGGCGGTCTGGTATTCGACCAGTTCGTCGCCCGCGCGCCCGGCCTGAACGGCCTCATAGGCGGCGTCGGCGGCCAGCATGCCGGTCTTCATGGCGTTGTGGCTGCCCTTGATGCGGGGCACGTTCACGAAACCGGCCGAACAGCCGATCAGCACGCCGCCGGGGAAGCTCAGCTTCGGGATCGACTGCAGGCCGCCCTCGGTGATGGCGCGCGCGCCGTAGGAGATGCGTGTCCCACCCTCCAGGTGCTGGGCGATCTCGGGGTGGTGCTTGAAGCGCTGGAACTCGTCGAACGGCGACAGGAACGGGTTCTTGTAGTTCAGGTGAACCACATAGCCGACGGCCACGTAGCGATCGCCGAAGTGATACAGGAAGCTGCCGCCGCCGGTGTGTTCGTCAAGCGGCCAGCCGGTCGTGTGCTGGGCCAGGCCGGGCTGGTGCTTGTCGGCCGGGACCTGCCACAGCTCTTTCAGGCCGATCCCGTATTTCTGGGGCGACTTGCCGTCCTGAAGCTTGTGCCGGGCGATGATGGTCTTGGCCAGGGAGCCGCGCACGCCCTCGGCGATGAAGACGTATTTGCCGTGCAGTTCGATGCCCGGCTGGAAGTCGTCGGTCGGCTTGCCCTCGCGGTCGATGCCGAAGACGCCGGCGACGACGCCCTTCACCTGACCCGTCTCTTCTTCCCAGACGACGTGGCTGGCGGCCATGCCGGGATAGACCTCGACGCCAAGAGCCTCGGCCTGCTCGCCCAGCCAGCGCGTGACGTTGCCCAGAGAGGCGATGTAGCAGCCGTGATTGTGCATGAAGGGCGGCATCAGCGGCATCGGCAGTGACGCCGACCCTTGCGGGCCCAGCAGCAGGAACTTGTCCTTCGTGACCGGCGTCTCCAGCGGCGCGCCGCGTTCCTTCCAGTCGGGGAACAGCTCGTTCAGCGCCTTGGGATCGATGACCGCGCCCGACAGGATGTGGCCGCCGACCTCGGCCGCCTTTTCCAGAACGGCGACGGTGATTTCCTTGCCGTCCTTTTCCGCGCGCTGCTTCAGGCGGATGGCCGCCGACAGGCCGGCCGGGCCGCCGCCGACGATCACGACGTCATATTCCATGATCTCGCGCTCGACGCCGTTCAGCGCCTCCAGCGGCGGCAGATTGTCGATGATGGCTTCCTGACGGGCGTTTTCCGCGCCGCCTTCGATGGCGTCTTCGGCCATGGTTTCCCCTGAATCCCGGTTATCTGTGTGGTTATGCCGCTTATCGGAAGGTGACGCGAGGGCGGTCAAGGCTTATCGGTGGTTCGAGACATGAACGCGCAACCCCATGACATCGCTGCAGTCGAAAGCCTGCTCGCCTTCTGGCGGGATGCGGGGGTCGACGCCTGCTATGGCGATGCGCCCGTCGATCACACCCACATCGCCCCGCCGCCGGCCGTCAAGGCGGTGCAGCGGGCGACGGCCTCGGTCGTCATGCCCCTGGCCGGCGTCAACGCCGATGACGCCCTCGCCGAGGCGCGGCGGCTGGCCGCCGGGGCCGCGACGCTTCAGGACCTGGCGGCGGCAGTCGCAGCGTTCGAGGGCTGTCCGCTGCGCGGCATGGGTGCGACGCAGTCGGTGTTCGGACGCGGCACCCCCAACGCCTCGGTCCTGATTATCGGCGAAGGGCCCGGCGGGGACGAGGATCGGGCGGGGCAACCCTTCGTCGGCAAGGCCGGGCAATTGCTGGACCGGATGCTGGCGGCGGCGGGCCTGACCGACAAGGTGTTCATCACCAACACGGTCTTCTGGCGCCCGCCCGGCAACCGTACCCCCAGCCCGCAGGAACAGGCGGTGTGCGCGCCCTTCGTCGAGCGCGCCTTCGCCCTGCTGAAGCCCAGGGCCGTGCTGCTGCTGGGCGCAGCCTCGGCCAAGTCAGTGCTCGGCGCCGAGGAAGGCATTATGAAACTGCGCGGCGTCTGGAAGGAATGGCGCCTGCTGGAAGGGGCGGTGTCTGCGCCCGTCATGCCGACCCTGCATCCCGCCTTTCTGCTGCGTCAGCCACAAGCGAAACGACAGGTCTGGAGCGACCTGCTTTCGCTGGCCGTTCGCCTTGAAACGGACTCGGTTGAAGAACAAGGCTAATCGCGGCATGTTCGCATGCTGACGACCGATCGCCACACACGCGCCCGTAGCTTACGCGCGTCGCCAACGAGGGGGCCGCCGCTTATGTTTCTGTTCCGCCGCGCGATCCTCGCGTCGACTCTTGTCCTTGCCTTCTGCGCCGCCACGACGGCCGCGACCGCCGAGACGCCCTACGGATCAACCGCCGAGGCCGGAGCCGGTTCCGGGCGTCCCACCGCGCTCAGTTCGGCCGACAGAATCTCCTACACCACCGCCTTTGACGCCCTGCGACGCGGCGACATCGAGACGGCCCGCACGGCGGCCCGTCAGGCGCAAGACCGCGTGCTGCTGGGTCAGGTCGAGTTCGAAAGCCTGTTCCATCCCGATCATGTCGCCACCTACGAAGAGCTGACGGCCTGGCTTGAGACCTATTCGGATCTGCCGTGCGCGGACCGGGTCTATACGCTGGCGCTGCGTCGTCGCCCCGACGGCGCGCCCGAGCCGGTGCGTCCTGGCGGCGTGCTGGGCCGCACCTGGAACAGCCTGGTCAGCGCCGTGTCCGGCGACGGCGGCGTCACCGATCCGGCCAAGGCGGCGCGCGTCGCCTACAACAACGACGACCTGACCGGCGCCTCGGCCCTGGGGCGCCAGATCGGCGACTGGTGGACGGTCGGCCTGGCGGAATGGCGTCTGGGCCAGTTCCACGAATCCTTCGCCGCCTTCGAACGCGTCGCCAACGATCCGACCGAGGATGCCTGGGTGCGCGCCGGCGCCGCCTTCTGGACCGCGCGCGCCGCCGCCCAGTCGGGGCGTCAGGATCGCGTCACCGACTATCTGCGCCTGTCGGCCCAGTGGCCCGCCACCTTCTATGGCCAGATCGCCCTGCGTCAGCTCGGAGAAGAGCCGACGATCGAGAATATGGGCCCTCGCCCCTATGAGGCCGAGCCCCGCCTACGCCGGGCCGCCTATGTGCCCCAGAGCGCCGCCGTCGAACCGACCGCCCTGGAAGCCTTCGTTCAGGCCGACGCCCGCGCCAAACGCACCGTCGCCTTCTATGAGGTCGGGCGCAACGCCGATGCCGAGACCGAGCTGCGGTCAGGCCTGCGCACCGCCGTCGGCGATGCGGCCAAGATGTGGACGGCCCTGGCGCGCGCCATCCTGCCGGTCAACAACGGCGACGCCACGCGCATCGACGCGACGCGCTATCCCATCCCGGACCTGGCCCCCGAAGGCGGCTTCGTCATCGAGCGGGCGCTGGTCTACGCCCTGGCGCGCAAGGAAACCGACTTCAATCCCAATGCCCGTTCCAGCGTCGGCGCCTATGGGCTGATGCAGGTCATGCCGACGACGGCAGCCGAGATGACCGGCGATCGCACCTTCGTCTCGGACCCGACCAAGCTGCTGGTCCCGGCGGTCAACATGCGTCTGGGCCAGGCCTATATCAACAAGATGCTGGCCCTGCCGGCCTTCCAGGGTGACCTGCTGCGGGCCGTGGCCTCCTACAACGCCGGTCCCGGACCGATGCTGGCGGCGGTCAGGAAACTGGGCGCGGACGCCGATCCCCTGCTGCTGATCGAGACGATCGACGTGCCCCAGGCGCGCGACTACGTCGAGAAGGTCATGGCCAGCTACTGGATTTATCAGCGGCTGTTCGGCGGACCGCTGAAGACGCTGGACGCCGTGGCGTCGGGCGCGCGCGCCGTGCCGATGGCGCTGGATTACGTCGCCCCGCCGCCGCAGGCCGAGCCGGTCCTGATCGCCGAGACGACGCCCATCGCCGGCGCGCGCTGACCTCTTAGAAAACCGCGAACAGCAGACTAGCCCAAAAGGCCGCCCCCACCAGGGCCGCAAGCCCATAGGCCACGACGGGATTGAGGCCACGCGCAGCGGCTTGGGTCGGAGGGCTGGGCAGTAGCGGGCTCGTCATCCCCACAGAGATAACGGCGTCCGCTTAACGCTGCGTCAGCCGGGATGGTTGTCGCGCGTTAAGCCCAGCGCGTCGGCTTCCCACTCAAGAAAATGCGGATGAGCCAGCAAGGTCTCGGCATAGGCCAAGGCTGTGCCGTCGTCCCCGTGCGCTGCAAGGTCCAGCTGGAAATGGCGGATGCGGGCGGCGACCGGCGTGAAGAAGGCGTCCGGCACGGACCAGTCGCCGAACAGATAAGGGCCGCCCGTCCCGAACCGCTCACGCAGGCTCCGCCACAGTTCGACGATCCGGCGCAAATCCTTGGCCAGTTCCGGATGGTCCGGCGCGGGCGCCCGGCCGGGGCCGACCATCCAGTGATCCGGGCCGGTCGAACAGGCCGTGCGCAGGGCGGTGAAGCCGCCATGCATCTCGCACGCCGCCGAACGCGCCAGCCAGCGCGCATGGGCGTCCGCAGGCCAGAGCTGGGCTTGCGGATAGCGTTCGGCCGCCCAGACGGCGATGGCCATCGAATCCCAGATCACCTCGCCCTCGACCTTCAGCACCGGGACGAGGCCGGACGGCGATTGCTCGCGGATGCGCTGATCGGTGTCGGGCTGGTTCAGCGGCACGATGATCTCATCGAAGACCGCGCCGCAATGTTTCAGCACCAGCCACGGCCGCAGCGACCACGTCGAATAGGCCTTGTCGCCGATCACCAGTTCCATCACGCGTCTCCTGTCGCCGCCATCAATGGCTCGCCGCCAGCTTCAGCACAACCAGGCCTGATGCGACCAGAGCGACGCCCGCGATCCTGAGCGGCGTCAGCGGCTCGCCCAGAAAGACCGCGCCCGCCACAAAGGCGCCGACCGCGCCGATGCCGGTCCAGATGGCATAGGCGGCGCCCAGCGGCAGGGTCTTCATCGCCAGCGACAGCAGACCGAACGAACCGATCATGAAGACGATCATCCCCACCGTCGGCCACGGTCGCGTGAAGCCGGCCGACGCCTTCATCAGGAACGCCCAGACGACTTCGAGCAGACCGGCGAAAAGAAGGAATACCCAGGCCATGACATTCTCCCTGCATGGCGTCGGGTCGTCCCGGCGTTAGTCCCATGTGGGGGAGGTCGTCCTCCTGAAAGCGCGCTGAATCTGGGACAACGGCCGGCAAAGTCAACCGCGCCGTCCCGCAAACCTTGACTCCGCGCCCCCCACGACCGACACGACCCGCCCATGATCACGCGCTACTCCCGCCCCGTCGCCGCCGCCATCTGGTCCCAGGAAACCAAGTACAAGATCTGGTTCGAGATCGAAGCACACGCCGCCACGAAGATGGCCGAGCTGGGCGTGATCCCCAAGGAATCGGCAGACGCCATCTGGGCCAAGGGCAAGGATGCGACCTTCGACGCCGACCGCATCGACGAGATCGAGCGCACCACAAAACACGACGTCATTGCCTTCCTGACGCACGTCGCGGAGATCGTCGGCGAGGAAGCCCGTTTCCTGCACCAGGGCATGACCTCTTCGGATGTGCTGGACACCTGTTTCGCGGTCCAGCTGGCGCGCTCGTCGGACCTGCTGATCGAGGGCGTCGACCGGGTTCTGGCCGCACTGGAGACCCGCGCCAAGGAGCATAAATACACCCCGACCGTGGGCCGTTCGCACGGCATCCACGCCGAGCCCGTCACCTTCGGCCTGAAGCTGGCCGGCTATCACGCCGAGTTCCAGCGCGCCAAACGCCGCCTGATCACCGCCAAGGAAGAGATCGCCACTTGCGCCATCTCGGGCGCCGTCGGCACCTTCGCCAATGTCGACCCGGCCGTCGAACAGTATGTCGCCGACCAGATGGGCCTCACCGTCGAACCCGTCTCGACCCAGGTCATCCCGCGCGATCGTCACGCCGCCTTCTTCGCCGCCCTGGGCGTCGTCGCCAGCTCGGTCGAGCGTCTCGCGGTCGAGATCCGCCACCTGCAACGCACCGAAGTCCTCGAGGCCGAGGAGTTCTTCGACAAGGGGCAAAAGGGCTCGTCGGCCATGCCGCACAAGCGCAATCCGATCCTGACCGAGAACCTGACCGGCCTGGCTCGTCTTGTGCGTTCGGCCGTGACGCCCGCGATGGAGAACGTCGCCCTGTGGCATGAACGGGACATCAGCCACTCCTCGGTCGAGCGCGGCATCGGCCCAGACGCCACCATCCACCTGGACTTCGCCCTGCACCGTCTGGCCAATGTGGTCGAGCGGCTGAACGTCTACCCAGAGAATATGCAGAAGAACATCGACCGCCTGGGCGGTCTGGTGCACTCGCAGCGGGTGATGCTGGCCCTGACCCAGGCCGGCGTGTCGCGCGAAGACGCCTATGCCGCCGTTCAGGAAAACGCCATGAAGGTCTGGCGCGGCGAAGGCGCCTTCCTGGATTTCCTGAAGGCCGACGACCGCGTCACCCTGCCCGCCGACCAGCTCGAGGCGCTGTTCGACCTCGGCTACCACACCAAGAACGTGGACGTGGTGTTCAAGCGGGTGTTCGGAGACTGACGTCATGAGCGAGCGCACGATCCGGCTCAATCCCCGGCTCGATCCCCGCGATTATGCGGCGGCCTATACGCGCGACGGCATGGTGCAGGTTCCCGATTTGCTGGACGCCGCGAGCGCGGATTGGCTTGAGCTCGCTCTCGAACACGACACGGCTTGGCATCTTTCCTTGAAGACGCCGGAGGGCGGCAAGCTGCTGTCGCCGCAAGACATGCAGGCCATGGGCCGCGATGCGATCGGCGCCCAGATACAGCGTGCGCTGGCGGAGGGTCGCGACGGCTTCTCTTTCATCTATCTGGCTTATCCGATCATCACGACCTTGCTGACCGGCAAGGACGAAGGCCATGCGACGCACGCCCTGGTGCAGTTTTTCAACGACACGCCCTTCACCGCATTCGCCAAAGCCGTGACCGGCGAAGCGAGCGTGACCAAGATCGACGCGCAAGCCACCTGGTTCCGGCCCGGCGACTTCCTGACCCAGCACGACGACACAGGCGTCGGCGAGCGGCGGGCGGCCTATACTTTGGGCCTGTCTCGCGATTGGCGGCCGGACTGGGGCGGCCAGTTGCTGTTTCACGACGCCAACGGCGATATCGAGCGCGGCTTTAAGCCGGGTTTCAACGTCTGGACGGTGTTCAAGACACCCCGCCAGCACTCTGTCGCGCCAGTCGCCGCCTACGCCGGCGGCAAGCGCCGCTCGGTCACCGGCTGGCTGCGCGACGACCCGCCGGTCAAGTGACGGACCAGACCGGCGATCGCCGGCTGGGGTTCGCACCCGTCGTCGATACGGAAACCCGGCTGCTGATCCTGGGCAGCTTGCCCGGCGACGCGTCTCTGAAGGCGGCCCAATACTACGCCCATCCGCGCAACGCCTTCTGGCTGCTGATCAGCGGGGTGCTGGGTGAAGACTTGGCGACACAACCCTATGAGCAGCGGCTGGATCGATTGACGGCGCGCGGCGTGGGGCTGTGGGATGTGATTGCGTCGGCGGAGCGGTCGGGCAGTCTGGATGCGGCGATCCGCTCACCGGAGGCCGCCGATCTGCGCGGACTGATCGGCGGCTTGCCGCGGCTGAGGGCGGTCGCCTTCAACGGAAAGCTGGCGGCCAAGCTGGGACGGCGCATTATCGGCGACGTCGCAGGGGTTGGCCTTATCGACCTGCCTTCATCCAGCCCGGCTCATGCGATACCACTGGCAGGAAAGGCGAACATCTGGAATTCGTTGACTGATCTGATCGAACGATAGGTCTCTTGCTGCAAGGCAACATAAAATCGCGCGCGAAAACTGAATGGTGAAGCTGCGATGTCTTGTCGCGCGGCATGCATCCATTGTGCGGTGTCGCGCGTAACGTTCCCGGTACTGCCTTGAGAGCGGCCCAAAGGGAACGAAACACATGACCAAACTTCGCAATCTTATGCTCGTCGCCGTGTCCGGCGGCGCGCTGATGGCGCTCGGCGCCTGCGGCAACAACGAGCCGGCCGCCACGACGCCGGCGGAATCGACTGCCATGGCCCCGGCCGACGGCGCCGCCATGGCGCCCGCGACCGACCCGATGGTCGGCGGCGCGGCCATAAGCCCGAACGAAACGATCGTCGCCAACGCCTCCAAGGCCTCCAACCTGACCACACTGGTCGCCGCCGTGAAGGCCGCCGGCCTGGTCGATACCCTGCAAGGCGCGGGCCCGTTCACGGTCTTCGCCCCTGACAACGCCGCCTTCGACAAGATCCCCGAGGCGACGCGCACCAGCCTGATGCAGCCGGCGATGAAGGCGGATCTGACCAAGATTCTGACCTACCACGTGGTCGCGGGTCGTCTGACGGCCGCCGATATCGCCGCCCAGGCCGAGGCCAACGGCGGCACCGCCACGCTGAAGACGGTTCAAGGTGAAGAACTGAAGGTCTCGGCCGGCCCGAACAACACCTGGGTCATTACCGACGCCAAGGGCGGCAAGTCCACGATTACGCAGGCCGACGTGGGCCAATCGAACGGCGTCGTCCACGTCGTCGACACGGTTCTGATGCCGTAAAAAAATATTTGGTTTCAGGCGGCGACGCCTGAAACCAAATCTCGGCCCTGGTGTTCTTCAGGGGCGCGAGACGCACAGTACGCCGGGTGAGACATCCCCCCAACGTCCCCGGCAAGAAGAAAGGGCCGCACTTTCCCCCGGGTGCGGCCCTTTCGAATTCTCAGATCAGTCCGAAGACCGAAGCGATTACTCGCCGGCGCGGATCTGCTCGCGGGCGATCGAGGCCAGTTCGTCGATCTTGGAGCGAATCTCGCCCTCCGAAACCGACAGCCCCGAGGCCTTGAAGTCGCCGGCGACCTTGCGGAACACGTCCTCGTCGCCCGGCTGCTCGAAATCGGCGCGCACCACGGCGGCGGCGTACTGGTCCGCGCTTTCGCTCGACAGGCCCATCTTTTCCGCAGCCCAAAGGCCCAGCATCCGGTTGCGCCGGGCGATAGCCTTGAACTCCTGCTCCTGATCGAGGGCGTATTTGGCTTCGAAGGCCTTTTCCCGATCGTCGAAGGTCGTCATTTCGCTCAGCAAAGCTCCGTCCACCCCGGTAACGTCGGGGCAAGCGCCGTCTATAGACCGACCGCCCGCGAACGCAACCTGACTTCCGTCGCATGGACATCCTGTCCCCAATGAATGCGCCGCCGGCCATCCTCATTTGTATCGAGGGCCGCCTTCGGCTAAGGAGACCCCGAACGAGATTGACTGCCCGAACGATTCCAAAACGCGCCGCCAGGACCGGGTCTTCCCCCTCCACACATGGCCGCGCGATTTTTGTTTCTGGAGGGCGCCCGTAAGCCGGGACCGGACCATGAACAGCAAGCGCAAGAAGATCTACGAAGGCAAGGCCAAGATCCTGTACGAAGGACCCGAGCCCGGCACCCTGATCCAGTATTTCAAGGACGACGCCACCGCCTTCAACGCGCAGAAGAAGGCCGTTCTCGAAGGCAAGGGCGTGGTGAACAACCAGATCAGCGAGTTCATCATGTCGCGCCTGAACGGCATCGGCGTGACCAACCACTTCATCAAGCGTCTGAATCTGCGCGAACAGCTGATCCGCGAAGTCGAGATCATTCCGCTGGAAGTCGTGTGCCGCAACATCGTCGCCGGCTCGATGAGCCAGCGCCTGGGCATCGAGGAAGGCACGCCCCTGCCCCGCTCGATCATCGAATTCTACTACAAGAAGGACGAGCTCAACGACCCGATGGTCACCGAAGAGCACATCACCGCCTTCAACTGGGCCTCGACCCAGGAGCTGGACGACATGCTGGCGATGACGGTGCGGGTGAACGACTATCTGTCGGGCCTGTTCAGCGCCGTCGGCATCACCCTGGTGGACTTCAAGATCGAGTTCGGCCGTGTGTGGGAAAACGACTTCAGCCGTGTCCTCCTGGCCGACGAGATCAGCCCCGACAGCTGCCGCCTGTGGGACGCCTCGACCGGCGAGAAGCTGGACAAGGACCGTTTCCGCCGCGACCTGGGCAATGTCATTGAAAGCTATACCGAAGTCGCGCGTCGCCTGGGCATCATGAAGGGCATGCCGACGGTGATTCAGGGAGGACTGCACTGATGTCCAAGGTGAAAGTTCACGTCTTCCTCAAGCCCGGCGTGCTGGACGTTCAGGGCAAGGCCGTCGAAGGCGCCCTGCAAGGTCTGGGCTGGACCGGCGTCTCGAACGCCCGCGTCGGCAAGCTGATCGAGTTCGACCTCGCCGGCGCCGAAGACCCGCAAGGCGAAGCCAAGAAGATGTGCGAGCAGCTGCTCGCCAATACGGTGATCGAAAGCTACCGCATCGAGGCGGCGTAAAGTCTGCCGTCCCCTCCCCCATGTCGCGGGAAGGAGACGGTTGCATCCTTCGGCATCGACGCCAGTTTAGCAGACGGCTTGATTGACGGAGCGCCCATGACCTTCACCCTTACCTCAACCGATATCCAGGACGGCGGCGTGCTGCCGGACGCCCAGGTTCACGCCAAGGGCAACACCTCGCCGCAGCTCTCCTGGTCCGGCGCGCCGGAGGGGACCAAAAGCTATGCGATCACCTGCTATGATCCCGATGCGCCGACCGGCTCGGGCTTCTGGCATTGGACAGTGGCCAATATTCCCGCGGATGTCACAGAGCTGCCGGCCGGCGCCGGCTCGCCGGGAGGGCATCTGCCCCACAGCGCCATCCAGGGCCGCACCGACTATGGTCAGCCCTGTTTCGGCGGCGCCGCCCCGCCGCCTGGCCACGGCCCGCACCGCTACATTTTCACCGTCTTCGCCGTGGATGTGGAGAGCCTGGACGTGACGGCCGACAACTCCGGCGCCGTGTTCGGCTTCAACCTGCATTTCCACACCCTGGCCAAGGCGTCGATCACGGCGACCTACGAAAACAAAGCGTGATCGTTGCCGGGCGGCGTCGCCCTTGTGGCGTCATGAACGCTGATTAGTTTGCGGCGCAACATGACCGACGCCGCCCTCGACACTCCCCTTCCCGCCCGCTCGCGCGGGGCGGTCGCCCTCGTGCTGATCGCCTTGGCCATGGGCGGGTTCGCGATCGGCGTAACCGAGTTCGCGGCCATGAGCATCCTGCCGGACTTCGCCGCCGGGCTCGGCGTCGATGCACCGACCGCCGGCCATGTCATCAGCGCCTATGCCGCCGGCGTCGTGGTCGGCGCGCCGATCCTGGCGGTGCTAGGCGCACGCTACCCACGCTGGCTGCTGCTGATCGCCTTCATGGCCCTGTTCGCTATCGGCAATGTGGCCAGCGCCCTGGCTCCAACCTATCACTGGATGCTGGCCTTCCGCTTCCTGAGCGGCCTGCCGCACGGGGCCTATTTCGGCGTGGCGGCCCTGGTCGCGGCCTCGATCGTGCCGTTGCATTTCCGCACCCGGGCGGTTTCGACCATCCTGATGGGGCTGACGGTGGGGACCGTTCTGGGGGTGCCCGTCGTCAACATCATCAGCCACGCCCACGGCTGGCGCTGGACCTTCGCCATCGTCGGCGTGCTGGCGGTTCTCACCATGGCCCTGGTCGCTCTGTTCGCGCCGCGCGATCCGGCCCACCCCGACGCCAGCCCGTGGCGCGAGTTGGGCGCGTTGAAGCGCAGCCAGGTCTGGCTGACGCTGGGCGTCGGCGCCATCGGCTTTGGCGGCATGTTCGCAGTCTACGCCTATCTGGCCTCGACGCTTGAGGCGGTGACGGGCGCCAGCCCCGGCGTACTGCCCTGGGTCTTCGCCGTGTTCGGGGTCGGCATGTTCCTGGGCAATATCCTGGGCGCCTGGGCGGCGGATCATCTGGGCTTCAAGGCGGCGGGCGGCCTGTTGCTGTGGAGCGCGGCGGCGCTGGCCCTGTATCCGCTGGCGGCGCCCCACCTGTGGGCCGTGATGGTCGTGGTCTTCCTGATCGGCGGCGGAGGCGGCCTGGGTTCGATCCTGCAGACGCGACTGATGGATGTCGCCGGCGACGCCCAGACCCTGGCGGCGGCGCTGAATCACTCGGCGTTCAACACGGCCAACGCCATCGGCCCGCTCTTGGGCGGGATGGCGATCGCGGCCGGCTATGGCTGGGCCTCGACCGGCTGGGTCGGCATGGGTTTGTCGCTGGGCGGCTTCGTCATCTTCCTGATCGCCTGGCTGGCGGGTCGCGCGCGCGCGACGGCCTGACAAGGCGAAAGAAGCCTGCTAAAGGCCCGCGCCATGAGCGCAGCCGTCATCGTCTTCCCCGGTTCCAACTGTGATCGCGACTGCAAGGTCGCCGTCGAACGCTCCACCGGCGAGCCGGTCTCGATGGTGTGGCACGCCGAGACCGAACTGCCCCGGGGCCTTGACCTGATCGTCATTCCCGGCGGCTTCTCCTACGGCGACTATCTGCGCTGCGGCGCCATGGCGGCCCAGTCGCCGGTGATGCAGGCGGTCAAGAAGGCCGCCGACGACGGCGTCGCGGTGGTCGGCATCTGCAACGGCTTCCAGATCCTGTGCGAGGCCGGAATGCTGCCCGGCGCCCTGCTGCGCAACAAGGGTCTGAAATACGTCTGCAAGCCCATCGCATTGACCGTCGCCAACGGCCAGACCCGCTTCACCGCCGGCTATCAGGGCCAGCGAGAAGTGACGATGACCCAAGGCAACGGCGACGGAAACTTCTTCGCCGACGCCGAAACCCTGGCCCGGATCGAGGGCGAGGGTCAGGTGGTCTTCCGCTACGTCGACAATCCCAACGGCTCGGTCAACGATATCGCCGGCATCCAGAACGCGCGCGGCAATGTGCTCGGCATGATGCCCCACCCGGACCGTGCCTTCGAAGCCGAACTCGGCTCCGCCGACGGCGCGACCCTGTTCCAGAGCATCTACGCCGCCGCTTGACGGCAATCGCAAGTTGGTGCGCAATGATCGTATGCGCAGCCTTATTTTACTTTCCGCCTATCTCGTGGCGGTCGCCACCACCACCAGCCCTGCCTTCGCGCAGGAGATCACGCCTCAGAGTGAAGACTGGACTCTCACTTCTGCCCCTGAACGCAAGGCGGTGCTGGCCACGATCGACTTCACCTCAGGTCTGACGATCGCAGCACGTTGCGTTGATAATGCGTACGACGTGCTGATCACCGGATTGCCTGAGGCCACGAGAGGGTCAACGTCGCGGGAGCTCGGGATCCAGGCCGGCGATCAAGAACAGCCCTATACATCCGTGTGGACTGTGGGCACGCAACGCAGCATGGCGTTCAGTCGCCTTCCTGCCGTGGTCGCCCGCGATCTGGCGAAAGGCGGCAAGCTGCAGGTTATTGTGCCTAGAAACAACGGCGGTCCGCGCACGCGTTATGTGATGGAGCTTGATCCGTCGAGCACTGCTATCGAACAAACCTTGACGGCTTGTGGCCGGCCGATGGTTGATCCGCGCGAAACCCGAGCAGCCGAAGTTGACGGCAATGGTCAAGACGGACTGCCGAATACAGTTCAGTGGCAAACAATGCCACGACCCACCTTCCCAAATCCCGTCAGGGACAGATCTCCGCTCGAGGGCTACGTTGTGCTCTCTTGCGTCGTCACCGCCTCGGGCCAGTTGACCGAGTGTCAGCCTGAAAGCGAGCAGCCAGCAGGATATGATTTGTGGAAGGCGGTTGAGCGGTCGTTGCCGCGAGCACGGCTCAAGCTATCGGATGAAGCGTCGGCAGCTCGTTTGACATTGGCTGACCGGATGGTTCGCTTCTCAGTCAACTTCAAGGTTGAGCCCTAGAACCGGTCAGGCATCCTTGATTTTAGAGCGCCCGTCGGACAGGTCCGCCGTCTGATCGTCTTCTGCGTTTTCGTCATCGAAAGCCCCTTCTCCGGGTTCGCGCTGGGCGGCCAGCTCGCGGGCGCCGACGCCGAGGCCCTGTTCGATGGCGCGGTTGGCGGCGACTTCGTCTTCGAGCGCGGGCTGGGTGTTTTCGGTATTGGCCATGATGGGCTCCTAAGTGTGGATTGCATCTGACAACCACGCGGTCGGGCCGATTGTTCCTAACGGCCGAAAAACGGCTCAAGGCTGGCGCGCGACAGCGGGCGGAAGATCAGGAACTGACCGTCGACCGTCACCGTGACCTCGTGCGCCTGAGGGCGCTGTAGCAAGGCAGGGTCGTCGAGCGACACGGCTCGGCCTGAGGCGATATCGCGCGCATCCAGCGCCGGCGTCGTCGGCCGTCCGTTCTCGTTGGCGAGAGCCGACAGGAAGCGCCGCACCTCATTGGCCTGCTGCTGAGGCGTTAGGGCTGCTCGAACACGTGACCAGGCAGTCTGGACCGAAATGGGCAGCGGCGCTCCGGTCGTCTGCGCGGACGCCTGGCCCGCGACCATTACCAACGCGAACAACAGAGCCGGCAGGGAGGCTTTGAGCGTCATGTCGGGCAGGATGAAGCCGCCGGCCGCCGATGCAAGCTTCACTTTTCTGCCGGCCGCGGTGAACCTTCTGGCGTGGCGAGGCGTAAAGGCGGGAACAAGCGTCGCACTGGAAATCAAATGTCCTCCATCATCCGTCCCACGCCCCGCCAACGCACCCGTCGTCTGCTCGTTCTGGCCGCCGCCCTGTTCGCCATCGTCGTGCCCCTGGTGCAGAACCTGGCGGGCCTGGGCCTGAACCAGGCCGAGTTCGCCGCCGACGGCAACAGCACCCTGCGCGTTGCGGGCTACGCCTTCTCGATCTGGGGCCTGATCTATATCGGCATCCTGGCCTATGCGATCCGTCAGGCCCTGCCGCAGACGGGTGAAAGTCCGCTGCTGGGCCGAATGGGCCTGCCCTCCGCCGTCGCCTTCTTCGGGATCGGGTTCTGGATCATCGTCGCGGCCCTGAACCTGAAGGCCGCCAGCGTGGGCGTGATCTTCGCCTCGCTGATCGCGCTGCTGCTGCCGATGCTGGCCGTATCCGGCCATATCCGAGCGCTGCGGATGTTCGATCGCGAGCGCATCCTGCTGGTCTGGCCTCTGGCGGCCCTGGCGGGCTGGCTGACGGTGGCTGCGCCGTTGAACCTGATCACGACGGCGACCGCGTTCAACGCCCTGCCCGCCGCCCTGTCGCCCGATCTGTGGGCCATCGTCTCCATTGTCGCCGTCACGGTCGTCGCCCTGGCGGCGACCGCTGTGCTGCGCACCCTCGCCTATCCGCTGCCGACCGCCTGGGGTCTTCTGGGCGCCTTCGTCGCCGAACAGGCGGACAAGCCGACCGTCGCCTTTACGGCCCTGGCCGGCGCGATCGTCCTGCTGATCGGCGGCCTGCTGCTGACCTTCCGCCTGCGACCGGGCGTCGAACGCGCTCGCTGAGTCTCAGGGCTTGTCGGTGACCGCGTCGTCCTGCGGCGCGTGGTCATCGGCGCCCACGTCGAAAGCGCCGGTCTCGTCGAAGCCGACGCTGCCGACCCCGACGGCCGAACCGGTCAGCCGCTGACGACGGCTGGCAAGCGCGGCTTCAGGCGCTGCGGCGTCCATCTCTGCGGTCGTTTCAGGATCGTTGGAACGATCCATCTGTTGGCCCGAGGCCGGGACGATGCGGTCGGTGTGCGGTTTGCTCACGCCTCGTTCTCCTCGGCGTCGTCGGCCTGTTTCTGAGCCCGTTCGGCCAGAGCGGAGGCGCCGGCGTCGTCGGCGGCGATCTCTGGCAGGTCGTCGTCTTCGGGGGTGGCGGCGGGGTCGATGGGGGTATCGGTCATGGCGGCTCCTTTGGCTGTCGCCGGGATCAACCACCTGCGATGGACGATGTTCCCCGATGTTGCGCCGCGCGGGCTGACATTCCGCCCATCTGCGGCTAGAAGCGCCGCCCATGAGCGCTCCGCAAAAGACCCCCCAGAAGTCGATGGCTGAACTGGCCGCCGAATACGGCCTGGCCCCTAATGAATATCAGGTCGTCCTCGATCGACTGGGGCGCGAGCCGAACCATGTCGAACTGGGCGTCTTCTCGGTCATGTGGTCCGAGCACTGCTCCTACAAGTCGTCCAAAATCCACCTAGGCAAGTTCCCCACGACCGGCGAGCGCGTCATCTGCGGGCCGGGTGAGAACGCCGGGGTGATCGACATCGACGACGGCGACGCCTGCATCTTCAAGATGGAGAGCCACAACCACCCCTCCTACATCGAACCCTATCAGGGCGCGGCGACGGGCGTGGGCGGCATCATGCGCGACGTCTTCACCATGGGCGCGCGCCCGGTGGCCCTGCTGAACGCCCTGCGTTTCGGCGATCCGTCGCACGAGAAGACCAAGCGCCTGGTTAAGGGCGTTGTCTCGGGCATCGGCGGCTATGGCAACTGCGTCGGCGTGCCCACGGTCGCCGGCGAGACCAACTTCCACAAGGGTTACAACGGCAACATCCTGGTCAACGCCATGTGCGTCGGCCTGGCCCGCGCCGACGAGATCTATTATTCGGCCGCGCCGGAGGCGGGCCATGACGTCGTCTATTTCGGCTCCAAGACCGGCCGCGACGGCATCCACGGCGCCACCATGTCCTCGACCGAGTTCGACGACGAGTCGGAGGCCAAACGCCCTACCGTCCAGGTCGGAGATCCCTTCGCCGAAAAGCTGCTGATCGAGGCGACGCTGGAGCTGATGGCGTCCGGCGCAGTCGCCGCCATTCAGGACATGGGCGCGGCGGGCCTGACCTCTTCCTCCGTCGAAATGGCGGGCAAGGGCGGCGTCGGCATCGAACTGAACCTCGACAAGGTGCCGCAGCGCGAAACCAGCATGACGGCCTATGAGATGATGCTGTCGGAAAGCCAGGAGCGGATGCTGGCGGTGCTGAAGCCCGGCTATGAAGACGTCGGCTATCGCATCTTCCAGAAGTGGGGCCTGGACTTCGCCATCATCGGCAAGACGACCGACACCGGCCATCTGGTGCTGAAGCATCACGGCGAAACCGTCTGCGACGTGCCGCTTGCGCCCCTGTTCGACGACGCGCCCCTATATGACCGCCCCTGGGTCCAACCGGAGCTTCAGCCCAAGCTGAATCACGCCGACATTCCCGCCCCCGAGAACTGGGCCGATGCGGTGATGAAGGTCGTCGCCTGCCCCGACATGGCTTCCAAGCGCTGGATATGGGAACAGTACGACCGCCACGTCATGGCCGATACGCTTCAGGACTCTTCGACCGGCGCCGACGCCGGCGTGGTGCGTGTGCATGGCACGGACAAGGGCCTGGCCGTAACTTCGGACTGCACCCCCCGCTATGTCCAGAACGATCCCTATGAGGGCGGCAAACAGGCGGTGGCCGAGGCCTGGCGCAACCTGACGGCCGTGGGCTCGCGTCCGATCGCCATCACGGACAATCTGAACTTCGGCAATCCGCAGCGCCCGGAGATTATGGGCCAGATTGTGCGCGCCATCGACGGCATGGCCGAGGCCTGCCGCGAATTGGTTTTCCCGGTCGTGAGCGGAAACGTGTCGCTGTATAACGAGACCAACGGCGTCGCCATTCCGCCGACCCCGACCGTCGGCGCCGTCGGCCTGCTGCCCAACTACGACGTCGTGACCGGCTTCTCGACCATGACCGAGGGCGATGCGCTGGTCCTGATCGGCCAGACCCAGGGCGAACTGGGCGCCTCCATCTATCTGCGCGAGGTTCTGGGCCGCGAGGACGGCGCCCCGCCGCCCGTCGATCTGAAGCTGGAAAAGAAGACCGGCGACTTCGTGCGCGACCGGATTGAAGCCGGCGAGTTGACCGTGGTTCACGACCTGTCCGACGGCGGTCTGATCGGCGCCGCGGCCGATCTGGTGCTCGCCTCCGACGTCGGCGTGACCCTTGACGCCTCCAGCGCCGCCCACGCCCACATCTTCCTGTTCGCCGAGGACCAGGCCCGTTACCTGGTCGCCGTGCCCGACGCCGACGCCATCATCGCCAAGGCGCGCGAGGCCGGTCTGCATGCTTCGGTCGTCGGTCATGCGGGCGGAACCGCCTTCGCCTGCAAGGGAGAAAAGGGCGAACTGTTCAGCATCCCCGTCGCCCACCTGCGCGAATGGCACGAAGGCTGGATGCCGGGTTGGCTGGGCGACGCCGCATGATCCGCGTCCTGGCGCCGCTCGCGCTGCTGGGCTTGCTGAGCGCCTGCGACGGCGGCGGCGATCCGGTGGAGCAGGCGCTGCGCGACACCTCGGCCGCCCATCAGGCCGCGGCGGCGCGCACGACCGAACAGATGCAGGCCGCCGGTCATGCCGGTCACGCCATGGGCGGCCCTACGCCCGGCGTCACCCCTGGAGATCGGGCCTTCGCCGCCTCCGAGGTCGAGATGCACCGGAAGATGGCCGCCGCCTCGGGTCAGACGATCGACCAGGCCTATGTCGCCAAGATGATCGCCCACCACGAAGGCGCCGTCGCCATGGCCAAGGTCGCCCTGCGCGACAGCCACGACCCGGAAATCCGCCGCATGGCCCAGAGCGTCGTCGACAGCCAGACGCGCGAGATCGCCGAGATGAAGGCCTGGGCGCCGACCGCGCAATAGTGCGCTAAAGGTCTTTCGAAGGCTGCACACAGCGCCTAACTGGTGCGCATGGCCGACGGAACGACACCCTTCCGCCCTGCGATACCGCCCCGGCGCGCGGGCAAGCCGCTGTCGCTGCTGCCCTTCCTGTGGATCAGCTGGCGCGATCCGATCCAGATGTGGTCCGAGCGGCATTTCACCGAGCCGCAACTGTATGGATCCTCGGCCTTTGGCGAAATTCTGGTGGTCAGTCATCCCGAGGGGGTGCGGCACGTCCTGACCGAGAACGCCGCCAACTATGTGAAGGGCGATCTGCAACGGCGTGTGCTGGGGCCGATGCTGGCTGAGGGCCTGCTGCTGACCGAGGGCGAGGTGTGGCGTCGCGCCCGGCGTATCCTCGCGCCCCTGTTCACCCCCGCCAAGATGGCGACCCTGAACGCCCGGATGGCCGAGGTCTGTCATGCGCGCGTGGTCGCCTGGTCGCTGTCGGCGCGCGGCCGGGTGCTGGATATCGACAGCGAGATGTCGGGCCTGACCTTCGACATTCTGTCGGCGACCATGTTCTCGGACGAGCTGGGCGGCGAGGCGCGCGGTTTCGAGCGGGCGCTGAACCAGTTTCTGGCCAATGGCGCGCGCATCGATCCGCTGGACGTGCTGGGCGCGCCGGACTGGGCCCCGCGCCTGGGCCGGCTGGCCAGTTTCCGCTCGGCCCGCTTTTTCGAGCAGCGCGTCACGAAGCTGGTCGAAGCCCGCCGCGCCCGGATAGACCGTGGCGTCGAAACGGGCGAGGCGCCGCCCGACGACCTGCTCAGCGCGCTTCTGTTGGCGAAGGATGAGAACGGCGGTGCGGGCCTGACCGACGAAGAGGTCGCGGCCAACATCCTGACCTTCATCCTGGCGGGGCACGAAACCACGGCCCGCGCCCTGGGCTGGACCCTGCATCTGCTGTCGCGCCAGCCCGAGTATCTGGCCCGGCTCCAGGCCGAGGCCGACGCCTTTGACGTCTCCGATCCCAAATGGGCGGAGGCCCTGCCCTGGACGCGCGCCGTGCTGGAGGAGACGATGCGTCTGTTTCCGCCCGCCCCTACCATGGCTCGTAAGGCCCTGGCTGACGACGAGATCGGCGGACAGACGATCAAGGCCGGCGCCACCGTCATCATCTCGCCGTGGATCCTCCAGCGCCACCAGCTGCTCTGGGACGACCCAGACGCCTTCAAGCCTGAGCGGTTCCTCCCTGAGAACCGCAAGGCCATTGATCGCTACGCCTACATTCCCTTCAGCGCCGGACCCCGCGTCTGCATCGGCGCCGCCTTCGCCCTGCAGGAGGCGATGATCGCACTCGCCGCCATCCTTCGCGTCGCCGATGTCGAGGCCCTGACCACGGTTGAACCGCGTCCGGTCCACCAGATCACCCTGCGCAGCCGCGACCCCATGCGATTGCGGCTGAGGGCGCGGCGTAAGGGCTGACCAAGCGGCGCCGTCGCCGTTCCGCCACGAACCGTCTATAGGTCGCGCCATCCTTTCCCTTGGAGGCGACCTTTGCGCACCGCCATCCTGCTCCCTCCCGGCTGCCTGTTTTCCGAAGCCCAGCCGAACTCGATGGAGACGGTGGTGCGGACGATGGCGGGCGTCGATCAGGGCGGCGAGACGCGTATCTTCTGTTGTCAGGGCGCGGACGACGGTGTTTCAACGAGCGTGGACGCCGTGCCGGCGGGGCGTTCCCGCATACCCACCCTGATCGAGCGGCTGCGCGCCTTTAGGCCCGATATGATCGAACATCATCAGCAGGTGAAACAGGCGCTGGCGGTCCAAAAGGCTCTGCCCGAGACGCCGCATCTGCTCTATCGCCACAACGCCCTGCGCCTGCCCCGCCACCCCATCGACCGCTGGCGTTATCGGGCGCGTTATGAGCGGCTGGACGGCCTGGTCTTCGTCAGCGTGGCCGAGCGGGACGCCTTCGTGCGCACCTTCCCTGATCTGCACGACCGGGCGTTCGCGGTGCCCAACCCCATCGACGCCGGCGCCTGGCTAACCTCGCCCGATGATCGACAGCCGGTCATCGCCTTCGCCGGGCGCGCCATGCCGGAGAAGGGCGTCGATGTGCTGTGCGCCGCCCTGCCCGCGGTTCTGGATGCCCACCCCGACTGGCGCGCCGTGCTGATGCTGAACGACTGGGACGACCACGCGCGCTGGGCGGCCCGGCATGTCGCGCCATTGGCAGGATATGGCGACCGGGTGGAGGTGCTGAAGTCCGCGCCCTTGGGCGAGGTGCGGCTACGGATGCAGACGGCCGCCATCGCCCTGACGCCCTCGGTCTGGGACGAGCCGTTCGGCCTGACGGCGATCGAGGCCCATGCGGCAGGCGCGGCCCTGATCTCGTCCGGCCGCGGCGGCCTGCGCGAGGCTAGCGGTCCGCACGCCCTCTATGTCGACGCGGTGACCCCGAAGACGTTGGCGGCGGCGATGGACCGGCTGATCTCGTCACCCGAGGGACGATTGGCGCTGGCGCGATCCGCACAGGCCTATGTGCTGGCGACCCATACGCCCGAGCGCCGCGCGGCCGAGCTGAAGGCCGTGCGCCAGATCGTGATTGACCGACGCCGGACGCGTCAGACGACCGGGATCGTTTGAGACAACCGCCCGCCGACGCGGATCGGCTCGACCCGCACGGCGAGCCCCGTTTTGTCGTCCGTCTCGACGAAGACGCCGCATACCGTCGCCGGGCCGGACGCGGGCATGTAGCGGCCGCCCGAAATCCGGGTGGTGAAGCGGCGCAGCGGCTCTTCCTTTTCGTTGCCGATCACGCTGTCATAGTCGCAGCAGCCGCCGGCGTCGGTCTGATAGGCCGTGCCGCCGGGCAGGATCTGGCAGTCGGCGGTGGGCACATGGGTGTGGGTGCCGACCACCAGCGACGCGCGCCCGTCGCAGAAATGGCCCATGGCCATCTTCTCGGACGTGACCTCGGCATGCATGTCCACGATGACGGCGTCGGCCACCGCGCCCAGCGGCGCCGCCGCCAGCTCGCGCTCCACCGCGCCGAACGGATCGTCCATCGGGTCCATATGCACCCGGCCCAGCACATTCATGACCAGGACCGTGCGGCCCGAATGGGTTTCGAACAGATTGGCCCCGGCGCCCGGCGCATCCATAAGACGCGGATAGTTGGCCGGCCGGATCAGGCGCGGCTCACGCACGATATAGGTCAGGGCCTCGCGTTGGTCCCAGCTGTGGTTGCCCAGCGTCAGGCAGTCGGCGCCCGCCATGAACAGCTCGCGCGCCGTGTTCTCGGTGATGCCGAAGCCGCCCGCGGCGTTCTCTGCATTCACGACCACGAAGTCCAGCTTCAGGTCCCGCTTCAGGCCCGGAAGATGATCGCTGATGCCGTCACGGCCGGACTTGCCGATGACGTCGCCGAAAAATGCCAGTCTCATGCGAAAAGTCTCATGTGAAAGGCGTATAACCGGTCTCGGTCAGAACGCCATGCAGTCGAATGTCGTGAGGCTCCAACGCCAGCCGTTCGACCCTTTGGCCGGCATAGGCGAAACCGATGCGGATGGCGTCGGGTCGTGCGGCGAAGGTGCGGTCGTAAAAGCCGCCGCCCTGCCCCAGGCGCCCGCCCTGATCGTCGAAGGCCAGCAGCGGCGTCAGGATCAGGTCCGGCAGGACGACCTCGGCCAGCGGCAGGGGTGCAGGACATCCGGCGGCGTCCATCTCCAGCGGCTCGCCGGGCGACCAGGCGCGGAACGCCATCGGCGCGTCGCGCTGGACCACGACCGGCAGGCACAGCCGGCGGCCCGCCGCCTCCAGCGCTGCTGCCAGCGCATCGGTGTCCAGCTCCGACCAGATGGCGCGATAGAGCGCGACGATCTGGGCGGCCGGAAGCGCACCGGCATGGTCCGCCGTCCGGCGGGCGGCCAGCGGATCGGCCTCGGCCAGACGCTTGCGCAAGGCGCGGGCGGCCGATCGAAGTTCGTGCTTGTCCTGGATCATCGAACCGCCCCTACGCGTGCTCACGCAGGGAGCCGCCGCGCGGCGAGCGATAGCACATCACAGAGAGAGAGGGTGGCGGCGCCGCGCGAACCGTGAAGAACGTTTAAATCCTCTCGACCTGGGTAGCCAGGTGGGCTCCGTATGCCCAAGCCCTCGAGCCCGGACAGGGACAGATCCCGTAGAGTGAATTAAGGTCAGAAGGATATGTTGTCTTCGACGTGAGCCGCAGCATGACCCGCCGTCGATCAAGATAGGCCTTCGCCGGCCCCGACGCCAGCATCCGCAGACGAATAATCGACTAGAGGTTTTGGGCGATCTTTTCGATCCGTGCGGCGACGGCGTTCAACGCCTCGGCGACCCCGTCCGTCGAGGCCGGAGCCGGGGCTGTCGCTGACGAAGGCCCCGCCTTGCCGGCGTTCAGCCGCGCCTCGTGCAGTTCGTCGGCCAGGATCAGCGCGGACATCAGAAACAGCCGCAGATCGCCGACATGGCCCACGTCGCCTGCGACCTGGCGCACCTGATTGTCGAACTGTTTGGCCAGGATGCGGACCCGCTCTTCCTGCCCGTCGGCGCACCCCACCGCATAGGGGCGGCCGTTGACCTCGACCGTCACCGTCGCCATCAGCCGGCCTCGCTTTCGGCCAGGACTTCGCGCACGGCCTGGGCGGCGCGGCCCAGCGCCTCGGACGCCTCGCGCCCGGCGGCCTCCAGTTCGGCCACGCGCTGATCTGTGGCGCGCGGGGCGAACAGATCGTCGTCCGCGATCGCGGGCGCCGAGGCGGGCCGCGCCTTCAGCTCCAGAATCTTGCGTTCCAGTTCGGCCAGGGCGCGGTCGATACGCGCCCGTGCGGCCGTGGTGGCGTCTGCCATCGGTCGCTCCTTTAGATTCCGTATAGAAGCCGAGGACGCGCCGGGGTAAAGGGGCGCGCCCCCTTTTTCCGCCTTCCCAACAGAGGTCTCCACAGTGACCGACGCCAAAACCGCACCAAAGGCCACGCCCGAGCAGATGGCGAACGCCATTCGCGTCCTCGCCATGGACGGCGTCGAAAAGGCCAAGTCCGGCCACCCCGGCATGCCGATGGGCATGGCCGACGTCGCCACGGTGCTGTTTTCCCGATTCCTGAAGTTCGACGCGAGCCGCCCCGACTGGGCCGACCGCGACCGTTTCATCCTGTCGGCCGGCCACGGCTCGATGCTGATCTACGCCCTGCTGCACCTGACCGGCTACAAGGGCGCGACGAAGGAAGAACTGTCCAACTTCCGTCAGTGGGGCTCCAAGACCGCCGGCCACCCGGAATACGGCCATATGCCGGGCGTCGAGGTCACCACCGGCCCGCTGGGCCAAGGTCTGGCCACCTCGGTCGGTTTCGCCATGGCCGAGCGTCACCTGGCGGCGAAGTATGGCGACGATCTGGTCGATCACCGCACCTGGGTCATCGCCGGCGACGGCTGCCTGATGGAAGGCGTATCGCAGGAAGCCATCGCGCTGGCCGGCCGTTACAAGCTGAACAAGCTGCACGTCCTGTGGGACGACAACGAGATCACCATTGACGGCAAGGTCTCCCTGTCTGATGCGACCGACCAGAAGGCCCGCTTCAAGGCCGCGGGCTGGGCGGTCAAGGCGATCGACGGCCACGACATGAACGCCATCAAGGGCGCGATGAAGTGGGCCATGCGTCAGGACAAGCCCACCCTGATCGCCTGCAAGACCAAGATCGGCAAGGGCGCCGCCACGATGGAAGGCAGCCACAAGACGCACGGTGCGGCCCTGGGCGCCGCCGAGATCGCCGCCACGCGCCTGGGCCTGGCCTGGGATCACGATCCCTTCGAAATGCCCCAGACCATCGCCGACGCCTGGAAGAAGGTCGGCCGTCGCGGCGCCAAGGACCGCAAGAAGTGGGAGGCCCGCCTCGCCGCGTCGTCCCAGGCCGCCGACTTCACCCGCGCCATGAAGGGCGACCTGCCCGAGGCCGCCTTCGACGCCCTGAACGCCAAGATCGCCGAACTGGTCGAGACCCAGCCCGCACAGGCGACGCGCCAGTCGTCGGGCGCGGCGCTGGACGAACTGTTCGCCACCATTCCCGAACTGGTCGGCGGCTCGGCCGACCTGACCGGCTCGAACAACACCTTCGTCAAGGGCACGCCGATCCTGGATGCGCCGACCTATGAAGGTCGCTACGTCAACTGGGGCATCCGCGAGTTCGGCATGGCCGCGGCCATGAATGGCCTGGCCCTGCACGGCGGGGTCATCCCCTACGGCGGCACCTTCATGGTGTTTTCGGACTACAGCCGCCCGGCCATCCGCCTGGGCGCCCTGATGGGGGTGCGCGCCATCCACGTCCTGACGCACGATTCGATCGGCCTGGGCGAAGACGGCCCGACGCACCAGCCGGTCGAACATCTGGCGGCGCTGCGCGCCATTCCGAACCTGCTGGTCTTCCGCCCCGCCGACACCATCGAGGCCATGGAATGCTGGCAGATCGCCCTGCAGACCAAGACCGCGCCGTCGGCCCTGGCCCTGTCGCGCCAGAAAACCCCGGCCGTCCGCACCGTCGCCGCGACCGAAAACCTGTCGGCGAAAGGCGCCTATGAGATCAAGGCCGCCAATGGCGAGGCCAAGGCGACCCTGTTCGGCACCGGCACGGAACTGGCCCTGGCGCTGAAGGCCGCCGAGACGCTGGAGGCCGAAGGCGTGGCGACCCGCGTGGTCTCGGTCCCCTCGTTCGAACTGTTCGAACAGCAGGACGCCGCCTATCAGGCCTCGGTCATCGGCCGCGGCACGGTCCGCGTCGCCGTGGAAGCCGCGATCAAGCAAGGTTGGGAACGCTTCATCGGCGAAGACGGCGCCTTCGTCGGCATGACCGGCTTCGGCGCCTCGGCCCCGGCCGAGGTTCTGTACGAGAAGTTCGGCATCACCTCGGACGCCATCGTCGCGGCGGTCAAGGCGCGGCTGTAAAACCCGGATCACTCCCCCGTGCGCGACGCGTCACGGGGGAGGATTTTTTGAAAGCAGAAGCCATGAGCCGCATCGGCGCGATCAGCCTGCTTGTTCACGACTATGACGCGGCCATCGCCTTCTATGTCGGAAAGCTGGGTTTCGATCTCAGCGAAGACACCGACATGGGCGGGGGCAAACGCTGGGTGCGCGTCACCCCCAAAGGCGGCGAGACCAGCCTGCTATTGGCGCGCGCCACGACCGACGCGCAGAAGGCCCAGGTCGGCAACCAGGCCGGCGGCCGGGTCTGGCTGTTTCTGGAGACCGACGACCTGATGCGCGACCACGCCGCCTGGCTTGCCGCCGGCGTCCACTTTCGCGAAACCCCGCGACATGAGACCTATGGCAAGGTGGTGGTCTTCGAAGACCTCTACGGCAACGCCTGGGACCTGATCGAACCCGCTACCGGAGCCTGAAGCCCATGAAACTCGGCACCCCACTTTCCGACACCGCCGTGCGCGTGATGCTGCTGGGCTCGGGCGAACTGGGCAAGGAGGTCGCCATCGAGCTTCAGCGGCTCGGCGTCGAAGTCATCGCCGTCGATCGCTATCCCAACGCCCCGGCCATGCAGGTGGCGCACCGCAGCCACGTCATCCCTATGACCGACGCCCAGGTGCTGAACGGCGTGATCCTGGCCGAGGCCCCGCACTTCATCGTGCCCGAGATCGAGGCCATCGCCACCGAGGTTCTGGCCGATATCGAGGCCGCCGGCATGGCGACGGTGATCCCGACGGCTCGCGCCGTGCAACTGACGATGAACCGCGAGGGCATCCGCAAACTGGCCGCCGAAGAACTGGGCCTGCCCACCAGCCCCTACGCCTTCGCCGGCTCGGCCGAGGAACTGGCGGCGGGCGCCGAGGCCGTCGGCTATCCCAACTTCGTCAAGCCGGTCATGTCCTCGTCGGGCAAAGGGCAATCCTTTGTCGAAAGCGCCGATGAAATCGCCGACGCCTGGACCTACGCCCAGGACAGCGGCCGCGTCGCCAGCGCCCGCGTCATCGTCGAGGGCCGGATCGACTTCGACTTCGAGATCACGCTGCTGACCGTCCGCTCGCGCGGCGCCGACGGCTCGACCCGCACGGATTTCTGCGCGCCCATCGGCCACCGACAGGTCAAGGGCGACTACGTCGAAAGCTGGCAGCCGCAGGCCATGACGCCCGCTGCGCTGGCCGCCTCCCAGGACATCGCCGCGAAGGTCACAGAGGCCTTGGGCGGTTACGGCGTCTTCGGCGTCGAACTGTTCGTCAAGGGCGACCAGGTCTGGTTCTCCGAGGTCTCGCCCCGCCCGCACGACACCGGTCTGGTCACCCTGGCCAGCCAGACCATGAGCGAGTTCGCACTTCACGCCCGCGCCATCCTGGGTCTGCCCGTCGACGTGACCCAGCGCGAGCCCGCCGCCAGCGCCGTCATCTACGGCGGTCTGGACGCGCAAGGCATCGCCTTCGAAGGCGTGGCGGAGGCCCTGTCGGTCCCGACCGCCGACCTGCGTCTGTTCGGCAAGCCCGAGGCCTTCGAACGCCGCCGCATGGGCGTGGCTGTCGCCCGCGGCGCCGACGTCGAAGAGGCCCGCGACCGCGCGCGTGAAGCCGCAGGCTGTGTGAAGGTCGTTCGGAACTGATTTCCTTTCGTCATCCTCCGACGAGCGCAGCGAGATCGGGGGACCCAGCGGCGCCGCAGGCGATGCATCAGTTACGAGACTCTGAAGGCAGATGATCCGGCAGGTTCGCGCTCTCGCGCGCCGCTGGGTTCCCCGGTCTGCGCCGCAAGCGGCTTGCCGGAGAATGACGACAGTTGAGCCATTTCTACGACTTTAGTCGATTGGCCTTGTCCCGGATTGTGGTGCAAACCAAGCGCGAGGGTCGCAGTCAGCCGGCCGGGAGGGATCTGTCGTGGGCAAACTCAGCACACCCATAATCTTCGGCGCCATCGCCATCCTGGGGGCGGTGTCCCTCGGCGTCATCGCCCTGCATCAGGGCGAGAGCATCAGCGCGGTCTGGATGGTGGTCGCCGCCGTCTGCACCTATGCGATCGCCTATCGGTTCTACAGCCGCTATCTGGCCAACAAGGTCATGCAACTGAACCCCGCGCGCCTGACCCCGGCCATGCGCCGCAACGACGGGCTGGACTATGTGCCGACGCCCAGGAACGTGCTGTTCGGCCACCACTTCGCCGCCATCGCCGGCGCGGGCCCGCTGGTCGGGCCGGTTCTTGCCGCCCAGATGGGCTATCTGCCGGGCGTCCTGTGGATCCTGGTCGGCGCCGTGCTGGCCGGGGCGGTGCAGGACATGATGGTCCTGTTCATGTCCACGCGTCGCGACGGCAAGTCGCTGGGCGACATGATCCGCACCGAAATGGGCAATATCCCCGGCATCATCGCTCAGGTCGGCGTCCTGATGATCATGATCATCATCCTGGCGGTTCTGGCCCTGGTCGTCGTCAAGGCCCTGGCCGAGAGCCCGTGGGGCACCTTCACCGTCGCCGCCACCATCCCCATCGCCATCTTCATGGGCCTGTACACCCGCTTCCTGCGGCCGGGCCGCGTGGGCGAGGTGTCGGTGATCGGCGTCGTCCTGCTGATCCTGGCCATCATCGGCGGCGGCCATATTGCGGCCGATCCGTTCTGGGGTCCGGCCTTCACCTTGACCGGCCCGACCCTGGCGATCCTGATGATGGTCTATGGCTTCATCGCCTCGGTCATTCCGGTGTGGCTGCTCCTGGCGCCGCGCGACTATCTGTCGACCTTCCTGAAGATCGGCGCGATCGTGGCCCTGGCCGTGGGCATCCTGATCGTGCGTCCGCACCTGCAGATGCCGGCGATCACCCCCTTCATCGACGGCACCGGGCCGGTCTTCGCCGGCGCCCTGTTCCCCTTCCTGTTCATCACCATCGCCTGCGGCGCGGTGTCGGGCTTCCACGCCCTGATCTCCTCGGGCACCACGCCCAAACTGCTGGAGAACGAAGCCCAGATCCCGATGATCGGCTACGGCGCCATGCTGTGCGAAAGCTTCGTCGCCGTCATGGCCCTGATCGCCGCCACGGTTCTGGATCCGGCCGTCTATTTCGCCATGAACAGCCCGGTGGCCGTCATCGGCAAGGATGCGGCCTCCGCCGCCGCCGCCGTGGCCCAGTGGGGCTTCCACATCACGCCTGGAGAGCTTGAGCAGCTGGCCCGCGACGTGGGCGAACATTCCATCCTGTCACGCGCAGGCGGCGCCCCGACCTTGGCGGTCGGCATGGCGCACATCCTGTCCGGCGTGATCGGCGGCAAGGCCATGATGGCCTTCTGGTATCACTTCGCCATCCTGTTCGAGGCCCTGTTCATCCTGACCACCGTGGACGCCGGCACTCGGGTCTGCCGCTTCATGATCCAGGACCTGCTGGGCGTGGCCGTGCCCAGGATGCGCGAGACCAAGTCGTGGGGCGCCAATGTCGTCGCCACGGCCCTGACGGTCGGTCTGTGGGGCTATTTCCTATATACCGGCGTGGTTGATCCGCTGGGCGGCATCAACAGCCTGTGGCCCCTGTTCGGCATCGCCAACCAGATGCTGGCCGCCGTCGCCCTGATCCTGGGCACCGTCGTCCTGTTCAAGATGAAGCGCGAGAAGTTCGCCTGGGTCATGGTCGTGCCCGCGACCTGGCTGCTGATCTGCACCCTGACGGCGGGCTTCCAGAAGCTGTTCCATCCGGACGTCCGGATCGGCTTCCTGTCCCACGCCCGCAAGTATCAGGAGGCGCTGGGGGCCGGCGAGCTGATCGCCCCGGCCAAGAGCATCGGCGACATGCACCGCATCGTGGTCAACGACTACGTCAACTCGACCCTGACGGCGGGCTTCCTGTTCGTGGTAGTCACCATGGTCGTCTATGGCGTCCTGGCGTGCCGCAAGGCCTATGCGAACAACCGCCCGACGGTCCGCGAATATCCGGAAAGCCACCAACTAACGGCGGCCGACGAGGCGGCGGACGCGGCCCGTGCCTAACCCGTCGCAAGACGACCTGCTGTGCCTGTGCCGCGACGCCGCCCTGCGGTGGGGTCGCGGCGTCCGGCGCACGGCCGGCGCCATGATCGGTCAGCCGGATTATCAGGCCTATGTCGATCACGCGGCGGCGACCCATCCCGACCAGCCGCCGCTGGACAAGACCGCCTTCTTCCGCCTGCACGAACAGCGCCGCTTCGGCGGCGCCGGCGGGTTCAAATGCTGCTGATCTAGAGGCCGCTGGCGGGGGTCGAAGCTCTCACCCGCTCCTCCGCTCGAAGCGCGGCGATCGCCGCCTCCAGCGTCGGGTCGTCGCCTGCGCGGCGCTGGGCCACGGTGCGGGGCGCGGCGATATCCGGGGTGACCCCCCGCTTCTCGAGCCGAATCCCGCCCGAGGTCACGAAGTCCGCCCGGCTCAGCGTCAGCCGCCCGCCGTCCGGCAGATTGGTCTCCTGGGCGATCAGCACCGATCCGCCGGTCTTCTCGCCCACTACGATGCCGCGCCGCGCCTCCTGCAAGGCGGCCGGCGTCAGTTCGGCGGCGCTGCGGCTGCCCTGATCCACCAGAACTGCCACATCATTGGCCAAGGGATCGCGCCGATCGCCGCAGTCGCCCGCCGCCCTCAGCACCACCGGCCGACCGCTGCGTCCCGTCCGCGTCGCCCAGACCTGATCGCGCGGCAGGAAACAGGTCAGGACCGATTCCGCCTCCATCAGCCGCCCACCGGGATTGCCACGCAGGTCCAACACCACGTCCACATCCGGCGGCAGGCCTTCCAACTCGCTGCCCATCCAGGCGCCCAGGCCCTTGTCGAACTGCTCGACGCGCAGCACCAGCACCCCCGGCCGCGACTTGTCGGCTGTGAACGGCTCGATGGCCTCCATCACCCGCGGCGTCAGGGCGATCTCGCGCCTCTGTCCCGCATCGTCGGTCAGGACCAACTGCACCGGAACCCCGTCATAGGTCTCGACATCCGGTCCCCAAGGCTTCCCATCGACCGACTTCAGGGCCCAGCCCATCTGCACGCCCGCCGCCTCGGCCGGCGACCCCGGCCGGACACGTTCGACCGTCCAGTCGTCCGGCGTCTCGCCCCGCATCAGGGTCAGGCCCATCACGGCGCGCCGGGCGAACTGCGCCTCCTGACGCCGCACCGCCGCCGGCGGACTGGCCGCTGCATGACCGTCGTCCAGCAGATCCAGCATCGCATTGATGACGCGGTACAGACCCCGCTCGTCGCTCGCCGCCAGCGCCTGGGGCCGGAACGTCGCCCGCGCGGCGTTCCAGTCCACGCCGTGCAGGGTCGGATCGTAATAGCCGCGCCGCACCTCGCTCCACACCCGGTCGAACACCCGCTGGTTCAACCGCGCGCGATCCCGCGAGGGCGCTGCGGCGACCACCGGATCGACGGCGGGCGCATCGACCGGTTGGGCCACGGCCGGAACGCTCAACGGCAGGCCGAGCAACAGAAGGCTGAAAAGCCGGGCGGAAAGGCTCAGACGCATGACCACCATCTGATGTCAGTCGGCCGTTTCTCTCAAATCACGAGTGCGCGCGCTATTCCGGCACCCGCGCCCCGTCCCAGGCGAAGACGCCGCCGCTGTCGGCCGGGGTCAGGTTCGACAGCACCGACAGCAACCGCTCGGCGGAATAGTCCGCCGTGAACAGCTTGCCCTCCGCCACCCCCTTCTGGAACGGCGCGCTCAGGTCCGTCGCCACCGTGCCGGGATGCAGACCGGCGATCACGGCCTGCGGATGGCTGCGCGCCATCTCAACCGACAGATTGCGCAGGATCATGTTTAGCGCCGCCTTGGACGCGCGATAGGCGTGCCAGCCGCCCAGCCGGTTGTCGGCGATCGACCCCACCCGCGCCGACAGGGCCGCGAACACGGCCCGCCGATCGCGCGGCATCAGCGGCAGCAGATGTTTCGCCGCCAACGCAGGCCCGACCGCATTGAGGCGGTAGTCCCGCAACAAATGATCCGCATCCAGTTGGCGAAAGGACCGCTCTGGCTGAAACCCGTCGTGCAGCACTCCGGTCGCCACGACGATCAGGGTCGGGGCCGGCCCCTGGCTGATCCGTTCGGCCGCCGTTGCAAGGCTGGCCTCATCCTCCAGATCGGCGCTCAGCTCTTGCGAACCCGCCACATCTGCGCCGGACCGCGACACGGCCCACACCGTCTCGAACGCGCCGTCCGCCACGATCCGCTCGACCATCGCCCGGCCGATGCCGCCCGTCGCCCCGATCACCACCGCCGATCCGTTCATCGCGTCTCCCTTCCGCGTTCATCCCATGATAGGGGCGCGGCATGAGTATCACCACGGTCGGCCTCGATGCCGACGACACCCTCTGGCACAACGAGACGATCTTCCGCCTGACCCACGCGCGGTTCGTCGATCTTCTGGCCGACCACGGCGACGAGGCGACCATCGAGGCGCGCCTGGCCGAGACTGAGCAACGCAATCTGCGGCTCTATGGCTACGGCATCAAGGGCTTCACCCTGTCGATGATCGAGACGGCGATGGAGCTGACGAACGGCGAGGCTCCGCCCCATGTCGTGCGCGAGATTTTGGCCGCCGGTCGCGAGATGCTGGCCCACCCGGTCGAAACCCTGCCCGGCGTGGACGGCGTCGTCGCCGAACTGTCCGAAAAATACCGACTTGTCCTGATCACCAAGGGCGACCTGCTGGATCAGGAGCGCAAACTGGCGGCCTCAGGCCTGGGCGACCTGTTCAGCGCCGTCGAGATCGTCTCAGAAAAGGATCGCGCCACCTACGAGCGCGTCTTCACCCGTCACGGCACCGGCCCCGCCGAGGCCGTCATGGCCGGCAACTCCATGAAGTCCGACGTCCTGCCCGCCATCGCCGCCGGCGCCTTCGGCGTCCACATCCCCTATCACGTCACCTGGGCCCACGAACTGGCCGACGCCCCGGTGGATGAGCCACGCTATACTTCTCTGTCCAGCATTGCGGAGCTAAAGGACGCTATCGATAGCTGGTATATTGAATAGATTCCATCCAACATCAGATCAATATTATCTCAATAATCGACCGCCTTTACAGCTCATTCTTGGACTCGAAAACGATATCTGACTGAAATCAATGCGGCAAATAAGGCGTTGCATTGAGACCACATTATAGCAATACCGACGTTATATTGACACGAAAGTCCAAAGCGACGCTTGACCCCTTTGGATGTGTCCGGTCTGTGGCACGCCTGCGGCAGTTCAGCGACGGCTCTACTAGCACTCCTGATCCCCCCTGCTGCGATCATTGGAGAGTAAATGCGCAACTTCCTTCTGACTTCGACGGTCCTTGCGGGCGCCTTGGCGGCCTCTAGCGCCTTCGCCCAGACTGCAGACCAGCCCATCAGCACCGCCCCCGCTGCTGATAGCCAACAAGCCGCCGAGCTTGGTGAAATCGTGGTGACCGGGTCGCGTATCCGTCGCGACGCCACCAACGCCCCCACCCCCCTGATCCAGGTGTCGCGCGACGAGCTGCTGTCGACCGGCCAGACCACCGTCATCGACTATCTGGCGACCATTCCGGCCCTGTCGAACTCGGTCGTTCCGTCGGACACGACGGGCTCCAACCTGGGTGACGGCGGCCTGTCGCTGCCGAACCTGCGTTCGCTGGGCTCCAACCGCACCCTGACCTTGGTCGACGGTCGCCGCCATGTCGGTTCGTCGGGCGGTTCGCTTTCGGTGGATATCGACACCATTCCGCGCCTGCTGATCCAGAACATCGAAATCGTCACGGGCGGCGCGTCGTCGGTGTACGGCGCGGATGCCGTCTCCGGCGTTCTGAACTTCATCCTGCGCAAGGACTTCGAAGGTCTGGAGATCGACGCCAACTACGGGCAGATCAACCAAGACGGCGAAGCCAATCAGCGTGTCTCGGCGCTGATCGGCAAGAACTTCTTCGACAATCGCCTGAACGTTTACGCTCATGCCGAATATGAGAAGGTCGACGAAGTCACGTCGATGGACATCGACTGGATTCGTCGCGCGCCGGTCCGCATCGGCGTCGACGCCGACCCGACCTCGGCGCCCTTCGACGGTCGTCAGGACGCCTTCCTGTTCACGGGCGTTCGTCGCCTGGACATCCCGCGCTGGGGTCAGACCACGCTCGCCAATGTGCAGCAGCCGAGCGACCTGACGAATCCGAACGTCCCGTACGCAAACTGCTTCCCGGGCGGCAATGACGCCGGAAACTTCAGCTACAGCGCCAACTGCTTCGGTGTGACGCCTGGCAAGACCTACTGGTATGACGGCACGACCGCCCGCCTGGCCGACTTCGGCCAACGGGTCGGCAACACCGGCATCAACCGTCCGTACAACATCGGCGGCGACGGCGAAAACCCGGCGGACTTCTCGACCGGCTCGCGCGTTCCGCGCTCGGAATCGCAACGCTATCAGGTCGGAAGCACCTTCAAGGTCACCGACTCGATCGAGGCGTACGCCGAAGCGAAGTACGTCACCGAAGACACCTTCGACGTGGGTCAACCGACCTTCTTCGACATCGATCTGGTGAACTCTTACGGCGCGAACGCCGTCAACCCGATCTATGCCGTCAACAACTTCGACCTGCGCTGGTCGGACAACGCCTTCCTGCCGCAGAACATCAAGGATGCGATCCGCACGAACGTCGTCACGCCTTACGCGCCGCCGACCGCGACCAGCCCGGGCGCAGCGCAAACGGGCGTCTTGCTCCAAAATGCGCGCCACACCCTGTTCGGGCCGGATCGTACGCAAGACAACACCCGTGAACTGCAGCGTTACGTCCTGGGCCTCCGCGGGAACCATGACCAGATTTCGTTCGTCAAGGACGTCAGCTGGGACATCGGCTATACCTACGGCAAGGTCGAAATCGAAAACCGTGAACGCGCGGTGGATGGTCAACGCTTCGCTCTCGCAGCGGACGCGGTTGTCGACACCCTGGGTGTTGTGAATGGCCGAGCCGGCGAGATCGTCTGCCGTTCGCAACTGCTGCTGAAGCAGGGCGCCGCCCTGGACGACTATCAGCGCGGCGGCGATCTGCGTGACACGCAGTATGGTCGTGACTCGGTGGCGCAATGCGCCCCGCTCAACGTGTTTGGCAAGGGCAATCAGAGCGCCGCAGCGCTTGACTATGTCGGCGCCGAAATCGGCATCACCGAGCGTAATGAGCAGCAGCAGGCGATCGCGTCGGTCTCCGGCAGCCTCTGGGACTTCTGGGGCGCTGGCCCGATCGGTGTCGCTCTGGGTGGTGAGTATCGCAAGGAAACGACGGAAGCCACGGGTCGCGACCGCGACACCGATGGGCGCCTGCTGTTCCTGAACTCGGGGCCCGATTTCCCCGAAGCCAGCTACGAGTCCAAGGAAGTCTTCACGGAAGTCTCGCTTCCGCTCTTCCGCGACAGCGTGCTCGGCGAATATGCCGAACTCAGCGGTTCGTATCGCTACGCCGACTATACGACGGTCGGCAATGTCGACGTCTACGGCGTGAACTTGGTCTACCGTCCGACTCAGGACATCACCTTCAAGACCAGCTACAACACGTCGGTTCGCGTTCCCGACTTGGCCGAAAACTTCGCTCCGAACAGCGAGACCTTCCTCAACTCGTTTACCGATCCCTGCACCACGGCTGCGATCGCTGCGGTCAACGACAATGAAACGAAGGCGAACCGCATCCGGAACTGCACGGCCTTGGCCGCGCAGCAAGGTCTGACATTCGATTTTGCCGGCGCTACCCCGCAAAACACCGACGACTTCAACCCGACCTACACCTCGGGCATCTCGGGCGTCTCCGGCGGCAACCCGAACCTTCAGCCTGAAGAGTCGAACAGCTTCACCTTCTCGACGGTGCTGCGTCCCCGCTTCATGCCCAACTTCAGCCTTGCGCTCGACTACTACGAGATCAAGATTGACCGGGTCATCGCGGCTGTCACCGCCGACACGGCGGCGGCGAACTGCGTGAACGGCGCGGAACTGAACGTCGATGCCTGCTCGACGATCTTCCGCAACAATCCGAACATTCCGTTCGGCATCGGCGCGCCGGCTAGCGATCCGATCGGCGGCTTCATCGAGCGTTCGTTCAACTATGCGTCGCTGGAAACCCGCGGTCTGGACTTCACGGGTCGTTATCGCCTCGACACCAGCGACAGCTTCGGCCGTAACTGGGGTGTGTTCGATTACTCGCTCGCTGGCTCGTGGCTGATCGAACAGAAGCAGTTCCTGAACGAAGCCGATCCCGGCGATTTCGATGAACTGGCCAGCACGCTGCAATACCCGCGCGTTCGCTTCACCTCCTCTTTGACCTGGACCCCCAACGAAACTTGGAGCGTGAATTGGACGGCGGACTGGCAGTCGGCTCAGAACATCGTCTTCCGCCGCGACTACGTGAACAACGCGGATGGCCGTTCGGCCGATCAGCTGGACACGGGTAACTTCGTGCGTAACGACTTCACCGTCCGCTACAACGTCAACCAAGATCTGACGCTGCGCGCCGGCGTCGTGAACGCCTTCGATTCGGAACAAGCGCCGTACCTCGGCACGACGCTGTATTCGAACTTCGATCCTTATGGCCGCCGCTTCTTTATCGGCCTGAACTACAAGGTGTTCTAAGACTCACAGAGCCTGTGATCTTGAAACGAGGGGCGACCGGCGACGGTCGCCCCTTTCCTTTTGCCCAATCCGGACCGAGACCGAACACTCGGAATTCCGCTTTCCATCTTGCCCCCTCGCCCCTCCCTCTCTAAACGGGCCGCTTAACCGACAAGCAGACGTGAGCGTCGCAGGGCCAGGCTCTGCGGGGGCTTCTCGCGCGCGTAAAGAACGACAGAGAACGAAGGACCACGCACTCCCTTGGACGCCTCGGACATCCGTCATGACGAACGCGACGCCATGGTGCGCGCGGCGCTGGCCGAACAGGGCGACAGCGGCGTGACGCCGCGCCATACGTTGTTCTACTTCTATGGCGAGGGCGACCACGGCGATCTGAACGAGGTCGCCCGGCGCGCCGGCTTTCTGACGCGCGGCGCCGACGACATGACGGTGCTCGAAACGACCATGGCGGTGGACGAGGCGTCTTTTGCGGCGACCTCGGCCATGATGCAGACCTGGGCCGCGGCCTTCCAGCTGGAGTATGACGGCTGGGAATGCGCGGTCGTGCCCCACTAGCGTTCAATAAGAAGAAGAGCTGGCGATGCCCAAGCGCACAGACATCAAGTCCATCCTCATCATCGGCGCCGGCCCGATCGTCATCGGCCAGGCGTGCGAGTTCGACTATTCCGGCGTTCAGGCCTGCAAGGCGCTGAAGGCGGAAGGCTACCGGGTCATCCTGGTCAACTCGAACCCCGCCACCATCATGACCGACCCGGAGGTGGCCGACGCCACCTATATCGAGCCGATCACGCCCGAGATGGTCGAGAAGATCATCGTCAAGGAAAAGCCCGACGCCCTGCTGCCCACCATGGGCGGCCAGACCGCGCTGAACACCGCCCTGGCCCTGCATGAATCCGGCGCCCTGGCCAGGCACGGGGTCGAGATGATCGGCGCCAAGGCCGAGGTGATCGACAAGGCCGAGGACCGTCAGAAGTTCCGCGACGCCATGGACAAACTGGGCCTGGAATCGCCCCGCTCCAAGGCCGCCCATTCGATGGAAGAGGCGCTGGAGGGGCTGGAGTTCGTCGGCCTGCCCGCCGTCATCCGCCCGTCCTTCACCCTGGCCGGCACCGGCGGCGGCATCGCCTTCAACCGCGAGGAGTTCGAGGAGATCGTCCTGCGCGGCCTGGACCTGTCGCCGACCACCGAGGTGCTGATCGAGGAGTCGGTCCTGGGCTGGAAGGAATACGAGATGGAGGTCGTCCGCGACACGGCGGACAACTGCATCATCATCTGCTCGATCGAGAACGTGGATCCGATGGGGGTGCACACCGGCGACAGCATCACCGTCGCCCCCGCCCTGACGCTGACCGACAAGGAATATCAGCGGATGCGGACGGGCTCGATCAATGTGCTCCGCGAAATCGGGGTCGAGACAGGCGGCTCGAACGTCCAGTGGGCCATCAACCCCGCCGACGGCCGCATGGTCGTGATCGAGATGAACCCGCGCGTGTCGCGCTCGTCGGCCCTGGCGTCCAAGGCCACCGGCTTCCCCATCGCCAAGGTCGCGGCGCGTCTGGCGGTCGGCTACACCCTGGACGAACTGACCAACGACATCACCCAGGTCACGCCGGCCAGCTTCGAGCCGTCGATCGACTATGTCGTCACGAAGATCCCGCGCTTCGCCTTCGAGAAATATCCGGGATCCGAGCCCCTCTTGGGCACCTCGATGAAGTCGGTGGGCGAAGTGATGGCCATCGGCCGCACCTTCCAGGAATCGATGCAGAAGGCCCTGCGCGGGCTTGAGACCGGTTTGTCGGGCTTCGACGAGATCGAGATCGACGGCGTCGCCGATGTCGAGGACGCCTCCGCCGCCCGCGCCGCCGTAGTCCGCGCCCTGGGCGTCCCCACCCCCGACCGCATCCGCGTCATCGCCCAGGCCTTCCGCCACGGGCTGACGGTGGAAGAGGTCCAAGCCGCCTGTTCCTACGAGCCCTGGTTCCTGCGCCAGATCGCCGACATCGTGCGCGAGGAAGGCCATGTGCGGGTCAAGGGCCTGCCGACCGACCCGACCGAGTTCCGCCGCCTGAAGTCCAAGGGCTTCTCCGACGCCCGTCTGGCTCAGCTGACCGGCCAGAGCGAAAAATCCGTCCGGACCGCTCGTCGCGGCCTGAACGTCCGTCCGGTGTTCAAGCGGATCGACACCTGCGCCGCCGAGTTCGCCAGCGCCACCGCCTATATGTATTCGACCTATGAGACCGGCGCGCTCGGCCAGATCCCCGAGTGCGAGTCCGAGCCGTCGGACAAGAAGAAGGCCATCATCCTGGGCGGCGGTCCGAACCGGATCGGCCAGGGCATCGAGTTCGACTACTGCTGCTGCCACGCGGCCTTCGCCTTCGACCAGATCGGCGTCGAAAGCATTATGGTCAACTGCAACCCCGAGACCGTCTCGACCGACTACGACACCTCCGACCGCCTGTATTTCGAGCCTCTGACGGCCGAGGACGTGCTGGAGCTGATCGAGGTCGAGCGCTCGAACGGCGAGCTGATCGGCTGCGTCGTCCAGTTCGGCGGCCAGACCCCGCTGAAGCTGGCCCACGCCCTGCAGGAGGACAATATCCCCGTTCTGGGCACGTCGGTCGATTCCATCGACCTGGCCGAGGACCGCGAACGCTTCCAGCAGATGCTGGAAGGCATCGGCCTGCGCCAGCCGCCCAACGGCCTGGCCCGTTCGGCCGAGGAGGCCGCGCGGAAGGCCGAAGAGGTCGGCTACCCCGTCGTCCTGCGCCCCTCCTACGTCTTGGGCGGTCGCGGCATGATGATCGTCCACGACCGCGAGCAACTGGACCGATACGTCCACGAGGCCATGCGCGTCTCGGGTGACGATCCCGTCCTGATCGACCACTATCTGAACCGCGCCACCGAGGTGGACGTGGACGCCCTTTGCGACGACGAGACGGTCTTCGTCGCTGGCGTCCTGGAACATATCGAGGAAGCCGGCGTCCACTCGGGCGACAGCGCCTGCTCCATGCCGCCCTTCTCGTTGCGGCCCGAGATCGTGCACGAGTTGAAGCGTCAGACCACCGAAATGGCCAAGGCCTTGAAGGTGCGTGGCCTGATGAATGTGCAGTTCGCCATCGAGGAGCCGCACAGCGAAAGCCCGCGCATCTTCGTGCTGGAGGTCAATCCGCGCGCCAGCCGCACTGCCCCCTTCGTGGCCAAGACCATCGGTCAGCCCATCGCCTCGATTGCCGCCAAGGTCATGGCCGGCGTGCCGCTGAAGTCGTTCGGTCTGACGGACAAGCCCTACGACCATATCGCGGTTAAGGAAGCGGTCTTCCCGTTCGCCCGTTTCGCCGGGGTGGATACCGTCCTGGGCCCGGAAATGCGCTCGACCGGCGAGGTCATGGGCCTGGATTTCAAACGGCCGGGAGAGGCCGATATGGCCCCCGCCTTCGCCCGCGCCTTCGCCAAGTCCCAGATCGGCGGTGGGACCACCCTGCCGACCTCGGGCTGCGCCTTCATTTCGGTCAAGGATGAGGACAAGCCCTTCATCGTCGACGCCGCCCGGACGTTGCTGGCCGAAGGCTTCAGCCTGATGGCCACCGGCGGCACCCATGCCTATCTGGTCGAGCAGGGGCTGGAGGTGAAGCTGGTCAAGAAGGTGCTGGAAGGCCGCCCGCACATCGTGGACGCGATGAAGAACGGCGAGGTCCAACTGGTCTTCAACACCACATCGGGCAAGCAGTCGCTGCAGGACAGCTTCTCGCTGCGCCGCACCGCCCTGATGATGAAGATGCCCTACTACACCACCACAGCCGGCGCCCTGGCGGCGGCCCAGGCCATCGGCGCGATCAAGGCCGGCGACCTGGATGTGCGGGCGATCCAGGACTACGCCTGACGTTGACGAAATCTCCGGTTTTCGGCCGCACGCTGCAAGGCTGTAGCGGCCGAACGCCGGAGCCACGCCGATGTCCAATTTCGACCTCGCCCTGATCGCCATCCTGTGCGGCGAAGTGCTGGGGTTTCTCGCCTTCGCCAGGGACAAGCGGCGCGCCAAGGCCGGCCTGTGGCGCACGCCGGAATCCACATTGTTGATGTTCGGCCTGATCGGCGGGCTGGGTGCCTGGATGGGTCAGCACATCCTGCGCCACAAGACGCGCAAGGAGCCGTTCAGGACCCGGTTCGGCATGATCGTCCTGCTCCACCTGATCCTGCTGGCGGGCGCCGCCGCCTGGATCATCCTGTAGCGCGATCGCCCTCGCCCGCCCCATCTTCGCCCGCCACGACCCGCGTCGCGGCCAGGTCGGCGGTGACGTTGCCGACGGTGCGGAAGATGTCGGGGATGACCTCGACCGCCAGCAGCAGCGGCAGCACGCCCAGCGGCAGGCCCATGGCCAGACAGATGGGGCCGATGGCGGCGAAGAAGCTGACCTGACCGGGTAATCCGACCGAGGCGATGGACACGGCGATGGCCGTCAGACCGCCGGCGATCAGCACGCCGAGCCCCAGCTCCACCCCATGCAACTGCGCCACATAGAGGCAGACCGCCAAGTTGGCGACGGGGCTGGTGATGCGGAACACCGCCACCGCCAGCGGCAGAACAAGGCCGGCGGAGGTCTGCGGCACGCCCAGCCAGTCGCGCGCGCGCTCGATCATGACCGGCAGGCTGGCCAGCGACGACTGGGTCGAGACGGCGACGACCTGGGCCGGGGCCACGGCGCGCGCGAAACGGCCCAGCGAAATCCGCCCCCATACGATCGCCACGACATAGATGATCAGGATCAGGCCGATCTGGCTGAGGCAGACGATGGCGACATAGTGGGCCAGCGTCCCCGCCACCCCCAAGCCCGCGCGCAAGCCCACGCCCAGCGCCAAGGCGAACACGCCGAACGGCGCGGCCAGCAGCACCCAGTGGACGATGACCACCATGGTCTCGGCCACCGCCTCGAAAAAGCCCGCCAGCGGGCGCCGCAGCTCGGCCTTGATCCGCGTCGCGGCGAAACCGAAGGCGACGGCGAAGACCACGACCGCCAGCACCCCGTCGTCGGACGCCGCCTTGATGACATTGGCCGGCGCCAGACTGGCGAGGAAGGCGCGCAGGCCGTCGGTGCGAGCCGCCTCGCCCACGGTCGCCAAGGATTCGGCGCTGACGCCCGCCAGCAGCCCACGCCCCGCCTCCGGATCGATCGGCCAAACCGCCAGCAGGCCCAGCCCCGCCAGGATCGCATAGAGCGTCGCCCCGACCAGCAGGACGGCGAACACCACCAGCGACCGCACCGCGATCCGGCCCGTCGCCGCCGCATCGGCGATCGACACGATGCCGGTCACCAGCAGGCTGAACACCAGGGGAATGACGGTCATGCGCAGGGCGTTGAGCCAGACCTGGCCCAGGCTCTCGACCACGCCCAGGGCGCCGGTCAGCCAGGCGGCCTGCGCCCCTTGCGCCAGGGCGCCGACGACGACGCCGGCGACCAGGGCCGCGATGACGAAAAAGCTCAGGGAGGTGAAGAAGGCGGCGATGCGGGATTGGCTCATGCCCTAGCGCTAGCACCGCTTGGCGCATCGCGCGCGCCAAACCTTCTGTCGGTCGCTGACAGTTCATGTCGTCGCAGGGCGAACCCCGGTCGCACACCACGCGTTGATGGGACGAAAGGAACTCAATCATGTCCCGTCTGCATAAACTCGTCCCGCTGATCGGCAGCCTGTTGCTCTCCAAGGGCGGCCGTCGCGTCGCCGGCCGTCACGCCGGCAAACTGGCCCTGGCGACCCTGGCCTATGAGGTCTGGCGCAACCGCCGCGAAGGCGCCAAGCCCAAGGTCGCGCCGCAACCGCGCGGACGCTGGAGCGGTCGCCGCCCGCGCTGAGGCCGCAATCGCCGCTCGACTTCTGGGGCGGCGTTGCGAATAGTCACGCCTCGCCGCCCGGAGCCGACCTATGATCAAAGTCCACCACCTGAACGACAGCCGCTCGCAACGCGTCCTGTGGCTGCTCGAAGAGCTTGGCCTGGACTACGAAGTCGTGCGCTACGAACGAAACGCCGGAAACCGGCTGGCGCCCCCCGAACTGCTGGCGATCCACCCGCTGGGCAAGTCGCCGGTCATAGAGGACGGCCCGGTCAAGGTCGCAGAGACCGGAGCCATCGTCGAATATTTGCTCGACACCTATGGACAGGGCCGGCTGCGTCCGGCGGCGGGAACCGAGGACGGCCGTCGTTTCACCTATTGGCTCCACTATGCTGAGGGGTCGGCCATGCCGCCCCTGCTGCTGAAACTGGTGTTCAGCATGCTGCCGCGCCGCGCGCCCGCCCTCCTGAAGCCCATCGTCAATGGCGTCGCCGACAAGGCGATCACCAGCTTCGTCGACCCGCAACTGCGCACCCATGTCGGCTTCTGGGAGGACGAACTGGGCCGCTCGGAATGGTTCGCGGGCGACCAGTTCACCGCCGCCGACATCATGATGAGCTTTCCGGTCGAGGCCGGCGCCGACCGCGCCTTCGATGCCGAGACCAAGCCCCGTTTGAAGGCCTTCTTGAACCGCATCCATGCGCGGCCTGCCTATCAACGCGCGCTCGAACGCGGCGGTCCCTACAGCTACGCGTGATCGGATCGTGATCGCGGCGGCGCAACCCGCCGTGGTCGAAGGCGTTAAGGTCTCATGCGCCTTCAAACTATTCAGATCGTCGCCGGACTGGCTGCGGCCGTCGCCTTCGTCCTCGCCTTCATGGCGGCAGGAGCCGCCCTGATCTCCGGCGTCTTCATGCTCGCCGGCCTCGCCGCCGTCGGTTGGCTGGCATACAGCCTCATAAAGGGCGTCCTGCGTCGTGATCACAAGCCCGAACCGCCGGCCCGCGCCTGAGGGGTCAACCGGCGCGGGCGTTGCGCTCTTGAATTGCTGAGCGAGAAACCCTAGTCTTGATGCCCGGCCGCGCCCGCCCCGCGGCCTTTTGTTTGCTTATCTCGCGTCTTTCCAGTCTCCGGGCGAATCAGAAAAATCACGACACAAATGGAAAAAGTGCCGATGACGGCCGAGGGCTACCGCGTCCTCGACGATCAACTGAAGCAATTGAAGTCGGTCGAAAGGCCGAGCGTGATCGCCGCCATTTCCGAGGCGCGTGAGCACGGCGACCTGTCCGAAAACGCCGAATACCATGCCGCCAAGGAGCGTCAGGGCTGGATCGAAGGCCAGATCGCCGAGATCGAGGACAAGATCAGCCGCGCCCAAGTCATCGACGTGTCCAAACTGTCGGGCAGCCAGGTCAAGTTCGGCGCCACGGTCACCGTCGTGGACGAGGACACCGAGGAAGAGGCCACCTATCAGATCGTCGGCGAACACGAAGCGGACGTGAAGAAGGGCAAGATCTCGATCGCCTCGCCGATCGCGCGCGCCATGATTTCGAAGGAAGTCGGCGACGTCGTGGAGGTCAACACCCCCGGCGGCGTGAAGGCCTACGAGATCCTCAAGGTCGAGTGGAAGTAAGCCAAAACTCGCACGACCTTCTCCCTCCCCCTGCGGGGGAGGGTCGTCGCGTAGCGACGGGGTGGGGGCGGCCCAACTGGGCCGACTTTGCTGTTTACAGTCAGGTATCGGTGGGACGTCGCCAGCCGCCCCCACCCGGCCTCGCTTCGCTCGCCCACCCTCCCCGTCTCGGGGAGGGAGAATAGATGGTTGCCCCGCTCTCTCCCAATCCCTTGGCCATCTGGGTCGTCTCCGACGGCCGCGCCGGCATCGAGAATCAGGCGCTGGGTCTCGCCGAGGCCGTTCAGCGCCTGACCCCGGCCGAAATCACGATCAAACATATTCGCTGGCGGCCGATCTTCGACCGCCTGCCCTCGGCGTTGAAAACCCCGCCGATGCTGGCGTCCGCGCCCCTGACGGCCCCCTGGCCAGATCTATGGATCGCCACGGGTCGCGCGACCCTGCCGCTGTCGACCCGCGTCAAGTCCTGGAGCGGCGGCAAGACCTTCGTCGTTCAGACCCAGGACCCCCGCTGGGCCAACGACCGCTACGACCTGATCGTCGCCCCCGCCCATGACGGTCTGTCGGGCGACAATGTTTTTGAAATCACCGGCTCGCCGCACCGCATCACGCCCCAGCGCATCGCCCAGGCCGCACCCGCCTTCGCCGACCGGATCGCCCCCCTGCCCCATCCGCGCATCGCGGTGCTGATCGGCGGCAAGTCCAAGGCCTTCGACCTGCCCCCCGCCCATGCGGCCGACCTGGCCGACCAGATCGCCGACGCCGTGCGGGCGTCGAGCGGGGCGCTGATGCTGACCTTCTCACGCCGCACGCCCGATGCGGCCAAGGCCGTCATGACCGCGCGCCTTTCGGATTTACCGGGCTGGATCTGGGATGGCACAGGCGAAAATCCCCTGTTCGGCTTCCTGCATTTCGCCGACCACATCCTGGTCACCGAGGACAGCGCCAATATGGCGGCCGAGGCCGCCTCCACCGGCAAGCCGGTCCATGTCCTGCCCATGATCCCGCTGGAAGCCGGCGACAAGTTCGCTCACCTGCACGACGACCTGCAATCGCGCGGCGGCGCCCGTCCGTTCGACGGCGCGCTGGACGGCTGGACCTACGAGCCGCTGGCCGAGACCGACCGCGCCGCGCGCGCCGTTCTGGAAGCGATGCGGACCCGATAGCGAGACCGACGTCCGTTCCTGACGCCGTCACGCCCTATGGTGACGACCGTCATCAGGAGGGCTTCTTCAGAACGGTTCGCAAAAATCTGCACGAAAGTGCACTAAAAGATTCTGGAGTGGCCTTTTCAGTCGCCGCCACCCCCGCCGCCGCCGTCACACCCGCTGTCCCCGCTGCAGTCAGAGCCGCTGGGCTGGGACGTATCGGATGACGGCATGACGGCGCCGCCGTCCGATCCGCCGCCCTTCCTGACCTTCATATTCGCCGCCCCCATCAGAGCCACGCCGAATCCTGACCCCATGGCCGTGCCCAAGGCCAGACCCAAGGCGACGTTGTCCAATGCGACGCCCAGCGCCACGCCGATCGACAGGCCCAGACCGATCCCGATCGGCAGGAAGGCCGCGTTCTTGTTCGTCATCCCCATCTCCCCTGAGTGTCCGACGAGACTAGCATCGCGCAAACGGGAATCACCGCCTAAATAAGGGCCATGACCCAAGCTCGTACCGTTCGCGTCGCCATCATCGGTTCCGGCCCCGCCGGCTGGACCGCCGCCATCTACGCCGCCCGCGCCTCGCTGAACCCCGTCGTCATCGCCGGCATCCAGCCTGGCGGCCAGCTGACCATCACCACCGACGTCGAGAACTATCCCGGCTTCGCCGACACCATCCAGGGCCCTTGGCTGATGGAGCAGATGCAGGCCCAGGCCCTGCATGTCGGGACCGAGGTCATCCACGACATCGTGGTCTCCGCCGACCTGTCGCAACGCCCGTTCCGCCTGAAGCTGGACAGCGGCGAGGAGTTGCTGGCCGAAACCGTCATCATCTCCACCGGCGCCCAGGCCAAATGGCTGGGGCTTGAGAGCGAGGCCGCCTATCAGGGCTTCGGCGTCTCGGCCTGCGCGACCTGCGACGGCTTCTTCTATCGCGGCAAGGAGGTCGTGGTCGTCGGCGGCGGCAACACCGCCGTCGAAGAGGCGCTGTTCCTGACCAACTTCGCCTCCAAGGTCACGGTCGTTCACCGCCGCGACGAGTTCCGCGCCGAGAAGATCCTGCAGGACCGGCTGTTCGCCCACCCCAAGGTCGAGGTGATCTGGAACTCGGCGATCGAGGAGATCGTCGGCGTCGTGGACGGCATGGCCAAGAACGTCACCGGCGTTCGGCTCAAGAACGTCCAGGACGGCTCGACCCGGGAAATCCCCGCCGACGGCGTCTTCATCGCCATCGGTCACGCCCCGTCGTCGGAACTGTTCAAGGGCCAGCTTGAGACCAACGCCGGCGGCTATCTGCGGGTCAAGCCCGGCACCGCCTCGACCGAAATCGAAGGCGTCTGGGCCGCCGGCGACGTGACGGACGACGTCTATCGCCAGGCGGTGACCGCCGCCGGCATGGGCTGTATGGCCGCGCTGGAAGTCAGCCGCTTCCTCGCCGAGGAAGACCACGCTAAGGCCCACCACCCCATCAGCCACGCCGAGGCGGAGAAGATCGGGGTCTGGTAAGACGTTCGATCCTTGAAGCCCGTCATCCTAGGCCTTGTGCCTAGGATCCATAGACTCTGTCAAAGACGGCGCCCACGCTTTCGACACCGGGCGTATGGATCCTCGGGACAAGCCCGAGGATGACGGATCTATAAATTCAAGCGGCACTCGCCTCTGTCAGTTCCGCCAGATCCTCATCGGATAGCTTAAGCGTCGCCGCCTTCAGCGTGTCGGCCAGTTGTTCGGTCGAGGTGGCGCTGACGATCGGGGCCGTGACGCCCGGCTGAGCCAGCAGCCAGGCCAAGGCGACCTGCGCGGACGTGGCCTCATTCTTCTGCGCCACGGCATCCAGAACCGCCAGAATACGCACGCCGCGCTCGTCGAACTTGTCCTTCAGCATGCCCTCGCGCTTGGTCCCGGCGATCTGATCGACGGTCTTGTATTTGCCGGTCAGGAAGCCGCTCTCCAGGCTGAAATAGGTGATGACGCCCAAGCCCTTCTCGACGGCCAAATCCTGCAACCCGCCTTCGAAGGTGTCGCGGCTGTAGAGGTTGTAGTGCGGCTGGATCGTCGCATAGGCGGCCAGCCCCTCGCGCTGCGAGATGTCCAAAGCCTCGGACACCTGCTCGGCCGAATGGTTGGACGTGCCGGTGGCGCGCACTTTGCCGGCCTGCACCAGCTTGTCCAGCGCGCGCAGCGTCTCCTGCTGCGGCGTCTTCGGATCGGGCCAGTGGGTCTGATACAGGTCGATATAATCGGTCTGGAGCCGGCGCAGCGACGCCTCCACCGCCGTCTCGATCCAGGCCGGCGACAGGTCGTTGTGGCCCTGCCCCATGTCCGATCCCACCTTGGTCAGGATCTTGACGTCGTCGCGCCGACCGCGCGCCTTCAGCCACTTGCCGATGATCGTCTCGCTTTCCCCTCCGGAGTGGCCCGGAACCCAGCGCGAATAGGCGTCGGCGGTGTCGATGGCGTCAAAGCCGGCCTCGACGAAGGCGTCCAGCAGGGCGAATGACGTCGCCTCGTCCGCCGTCCAGCCAAAGACGTTGCCGCCGAACACCAGTGGGGCGATGTCCAGACCGCTGGAGCCGAGCTTGCGTTTGGGAAGGGTTGTCATGGGGAGGTCTCCTCTGGGGAGCCCTCGACATATGCCGCATCGCTGCGTCCGCAACCGCCTCGCCAGCGGTCAGCCGAAGAGTTGAAGACCCGGAGGCGCGTAATCGACCGGTTGGCCCTGACGCCGACGCAGCGCGTAATCCACGGCCGTCTGCACCGCATGTTCGTCGGTCGGTTTGGACAGGACGCCGATGGTGCCGGCCACGCCCTCGCGCACCATGCCGGGATTGGCCGTCATGAACAGGACGGAGACGCCCATGTCCTGGCCCAGTTCGCGACCCAGGTTGATCCCTGTCGGACCATCGGAAAGGTGGATGTCGACCAGCGCCAGATCAACGTCGTTCTCGCGCACCAGATCGCGCGCGGCCTGTGCAGTCGCGGCGACGCCCAGAACCTCGTGACCGAGATCCTCCAGGACGAACCTGAGCTCCATCGCAACGAGAGCTTCGTCTTCGATGATGAGGATACGCGCAGTCATGGCTCGATCGGGGGTTCGGGAACGTACGTAACGTCAGTGTGAGGGATAGGTTTCAATACAGGACTAATTTGTATAACCGCCGGCCGCGCGCCGCCTGGACAAGGCCGTCGCGGGCAGATCCACGATGACCTGAAGGCCATCGGGTCGCCATTCGCGCGACAGCCGACCGCCCAGCTGTCCCTCGACCGACAGACTGGCCAGGGAGGAGCCGAAGCCGGTGCGCTGCGGCAGGCTCTGGATGACCGGACCACCCGTTTCCGACCAGGTCAGGACGAAGCGATCCTCCTGTCGTTCCGTGTCGAGCGTCACGACGCCTCCGCGCTCGGACAGCGCGCCGTATTTGGCGGCATTGGTCGCCAACTCATGGAACAGAAGCGCCACGGAGGTCGCCGCCTGATCGTCGAAGACGGCGTCCTCGCCCCGGATCACGACGCGCGCCCCACCCGTCTCGTCCGCATAGGCCTTGAACAGGTCGGACAGGAAGGAATGCAGGGTTGTCGCCCCGATCGTGGTCTTGGACGTCTCGGTGTGCGGCCGCACGAATTCATGCGCACGGGCCAAGGCGGCGATCCGCGTGCGCAGCGAGGCCGCAAACGCCTTCGCCTCCGGATACTGGCGCGCCGACAGGGCGATCAGGGCGGTCACCACGGCGAATATGTTCTTGATCCGGTGGCTCAACTCCTGGCTGACCAGCTCGCGGCCCTGCTCCAGCCGCTTCAACTCGTCGATATCGGTCAGGGTGCCGAACCAGCGGGTGATCTCGCCCGCCTCGTCGCGGATCGCCACCGCGCGGCCCAGGATCCAGCGATAGACGCCGCTGTGATGCTTCAGCCGGTATTCGATCTCATAGGGCTCGCCGGTTTCCAGCGAGTTGCGCCACACCGCCCACGCCCGTTCGCGGTCGTCGGCATGGAACATGTCGTTCCAGCCCTCGCCGTCCGTCGATCCCAGAGGCACGCCCGTGAACTCGTACCAGCGCGCATTATAGTAGTCGTGGAAACCGTCCGGCAGGGTGGACCACACCATCTGCGGCATGGCGTCAGCCAAGACCCGGAACCGGCTCTCGCTTTCGCTCAGGGCCACGGCGGTTTCGGCGAGGTCCGTCTCGATGGTCTTGCGTTCGGTGATGTCCACCGCGACGCCGGGGAAGCGGATCGGCTTGCCCTCCGCGTCGAAATAGACCTGCCCGCGCGCCAGAACCCAACGCACGTCATCGCCCTGGCCCAGACGATATTCGCTGACGAAGGCGCCGTCGCCCGTCATGGCTCGGTCGATCTCGTCGGCGACGCGCTGGGCGTCGTCAGGATGGACGTTGCTTGTGAAAACCTCGATGGCCGCTCCCTCGCGCGCCGCTTCGGGATCCACGCCATACATCCGCGCAAAGCGTTCGTCGGCGATCACGCGATTCTCGGGAATGTCCCAGTCCCAGGCCCCCACATAGGCCGAGGCCTCCATCGCCAACCGCGCCGTGCGGTCGCTGAGGTCCCGGTCCAACAGGGCGCGACGCAGCTCCAGTTGCGTCATCACCTGATGCGCCAAAGTCTTGAGCGCCATCAACTGGAGCTCGGTCAAACCTTGGGGGCGCGGCTTGTCATCCAGAACGCACAGGGCGCCCAGCGGCACGCCGTCGGGCGTCCTCAGCGGATAGCCGGCGTAGAAGCGGATGTGCGGCGCGCCCGTCACCAGGTCATTGTCGATGAAGCGCTCATCCTGCATGGCGTCGGGAATGACCATGACGTCGTCGCGCAGCATGGCATGGGCGCAGAACGATAGCGGGCGCGGCGTTTCGCGCACGCCCAGACCGACCTCGGACTTGAACCACTGACGCTGGGAATCGACCAGACTGACGGCGGCCATCGGCGCTTCGCAGATGCGCGCGGCAAGCGACGCCAGATCATCGAACGACCCTTCAGGCGTCGTGTCCAGCACGCCGTAGCTCGTCAGGGCCTTCAGACGGTCGGCTTCGTCCCACCTCGGACAATCGACTTCGGGGTGGGTCAAGCAAGCGTCCTCGCAGAGCCGGTCAGGCCCGGCCATCGACATCAATGCTCGGAGTGACGAAGCGTTGCAATGCTGGATGTCAGTTCGCGGGGCGACCGACTTCCTCAACATCCATCGTCGTGACGCCAGCAGGCGCCGACGCGGACGGCTTTTCGGCGGCAGCTGGCCGGTCTAGGGCGTTCAGGCGCGCGTTGATGGCGGCGACTTCGTCACGCGTCGGCAGGCGCCGACCGCCCAGGCTGACCACGCCGACGACCCGCTGCTGGCCATCGATCTCGACCGTCTTCAACGGCGCATCTTTCAGCGGAACGTCGGGATCGGCGCCGCCGGTTGCGGAGCCGGCCGCGATCGTCATACGGGGACGCGAGAAGCGCGCCTCGTCAATCGCCGGCTCGCGCCCGTTGTAGGTTTTTCGGAAGGCGGCCGTTTCGCCATAGACGCCCTTCCAGCGATAAAAAATGTGCGCGCCGATCTGCGTCACCTTGGCCACCGTCGGCGCCCACCAGGGATGCACATAGTCGGCGTGGTAGTGGGTGGCGGTGCCGACGTCCTGAGCCACGGCGCCGTTCAGCGCGCGCTCCGCCACCTTGCGCGCCCGCTCCCACGCCCAGCCGACCGGCGCTTGGCCCAGCGAGCCGTCGCAGGTGAAGCTGAACTGACAGCCGGTGACGCGTTCGGCGCCCTCGAACACCACGCCGCAGACCGTGTTGGCGTAGTTCGGATCGCGCACGCGGTTCAGGACCACCTGCGCCACGCCCGCCTGGCCGTTGTCCGGCTCAAGCGCCGCCTCATAATAGACGGCCTGGGTCAGGCAGCGCAGAGCCCGCCTGCGATCCTGGGCGCTGCCCTTGAACACGAACGGCAAGGCGGGACGCAGCGCGCCGGACGCCGGCGCCATGGCCGCGTTCAGACGTTGGGCCTCAAGGCCGCTCTTGCCGGGTTCCAGACCGGGCTTGCCGGCCAGCGTCAAACTCTCCCATCCCGGCGTCAGCCCATAGAGAGCGGGCTGCAGAAGGTTGGGATCATGACGCATGGCGACGGCCAGCTGTGACGGCGTCAGTCGCCCCTTGATCGCAGCCAACCCGCCCGCGCCGAGGTCGCCGCCGGTGATGCGCGAGACCGCCTCGGCCGTCCGATCCATGTCGGGCCGCACGCTGGACCCCGCCGCCATGGCGACGCCCAGCACCGCGCCGGCCGCGGGCAAGGCCGCCGCCGAACGCCGCAGCGCCTTCCACATCGTTTTCCAGGGCAACCGGGTCATTCAGGGTCCAACAGCCGCGATCGGCGCACCGGCCGTTCGCTGAGATCGCGCGTCTAGTCCGACTTATAGGCCATTTTCCGGCGCCACGACGACCGCCGTTATCGCACCCCTTTGCGCGTCAGGGGTGGTCGCCCCAAACGCAAGGTGTAAAGCTATGTTCCAGCGGCGCAAACGCGTCGCTGGTGGGGCGAACCGACGATATGAGCGCAGGCGGATCGACAGGGCGGATCGCAGGCATGGATCGCTGGCTGGTCGGCCTGGCGCGCCTGCCCGCGACCTCTGCGTCGCGTCGTCTTTTGATCGGAGTCGGGATCGCGCTCGCCGGGCTGGTGATCCGGGCGGCGGCGGCGCCGCTGTACGGCGAGGTCACTGGCTTCACCATTCTGCTGCCGGCGGTGACCCTGGCGGCGCTCGCGGCCGGCTGGACCGGCGCCCTGGCGGCGCTTTTGGTCTGCACCGGCGGCGGCTGGGCGATCGTCGCGCTGACGGCGACCGGCCGGGATGGCGTGCTTGACGCCATCGGCGGTGCGGCGACCTGGAACTTCGTTCTGGTCGGCCTGTTCTTCGCGTTGGTGGGGTCATCACTGCGCAAGGCCCTGTCGCGGCTGAGTGAAAGCGAGACCCGCTTCCGCGAACTGGCCGATACCGCCCCCTCGCCGATCTGGCTGCTGGACGCCAAGGGCGAGTTCGAGTTCGTCAACGCCGCCGTCTTCACCCTGCACGGGCTGGACATCGAGGCGTTGCGCGAAGGCGGCTGGAAGACGGCCGTGCACCCCGACGATCTGGAAACCGTAAAGGCGGCCGAGAAGGCCGGCGCGGCTGATCGCAAGCCTTTCCAGATGGAGGCGCGCGTTCAGGGACAGGATGGCGTCTGGCGCTGGATGCGGGCCGTCGTGCGTCCACGCTTCGATGGCCAAGGCGCCTTCGTCGGCTATGCCGGCATTTCGTTCGACGTGACCGAAACCCACGAGGCGCTGGATGCCGCAGCGCGCGCAGGGCGACGTCAGGCCTTCCTGCTGGATCTCAGCGACCGATTGCGCGACCTGACAGATCCCGAAGACATCATGGCCGATGTGGAGAGCACCCTTGGCGCCCTGCTGGATGTCGAGCGGGTGGGCTATGGCGAGGTCGATCAGGCAGCAGGCGTCGTCTCCATGAGCCGCGACTGGACCGCCGGCGTCGAAAGCGCCCAGGGTCAGTTCAGCCTGAACGCCTTTGGCGAAGGTCTGATCGCGGACCTGAACGCAGGCCGCACCATCCAGATCTCGGATGTGCGCGAGGATCCTCGGACGGCGGCGGTCGCCGACGCCTTCGACGCCATCCAGACCCGCGCCCTGGTGCGCGCGCCGCTGATCCGCACCGGACGCCTGCGCGCGTTCCTCTATGTCCATTCCGCGACCCCGCGCGACTGGACCGAGGCTGAGGTCAGCCTTGTCGAGGAAGTCGCCGCGCGCACCTGGGCCGAGGTCGAGCGCGCCCGCGCGGAAAACGAGACCCGTGAGAGCGAGCAGCGCTTCCGCGCCATCGCCGACACCGCGCCGGTTCTGATCTGGGTCACGAAACAGGATCGCACGCGCGCCTTCGTCAACCGCGCCTACGTCGATTTCCACGGCTCGGACTATCAGACCGTTCTCAACCTGGATTGGCGCGACGTGCTGCATCCTGAGGATCAGGCGCGCATTCTGGCGGAGTCCGTGAATGGAGAAGCGACGCGCGAGCCCTTTTCGATGGAGGCGCGCTATCGCCGTCACGATGGCGAATGGCGCTGGCTGAAATCCTTCTCACGTCCCCGACTGGCGGGTCAGGAGGTTGTCGGCTTCGTGGGCGTGGCGTTCGACGTGACGGACATGCGCACGGCCCAGGCGCGACTGGAGGAATCCGAAAACCGCTTCCGCACCGTCGCCGACAGCGCCCCCGCCCTGATCTGGATGAGCGACGATGCCGCCCAGATGGTGTTCGCCAACAGGCGCTATCGCACCTTCTTCGGCGTGGAGGCCGATGCGCACCTGCCCGATAGCTGGCGACGCCTGATCCACCCGGACGATGAAGGGGTCTTCGCCGCCGCCTTCATGCGCGCCTTCGTGGCCCGGGATCGGTTCGAGGCGCTGACGCGGATCAACCACCCGACGCTCGGCCCGCGCTGGCTGCGGACCGAAGGCGTGCCGCGCTTTGACGCCTCGGGCCTTTTCCAGGGCTATGTCGGCGCCTGTCTGGATGTGACCGACGCCAAGCGGGCCGAAGACGACCTCAAACGCATCAATGAACTGCTGGAAGAGCGGGTCGACGAGGCCCTGATCGAAAAGGCCCAGGCCGAGGCGCAACTGGTCCATGCCCAGCGGATGGAGGCAGTCGGGCGTCTGACCGGCGGGGTCGCGCACGACTTCAACAATCTGCTGACCGTTGTGATCGGGGCGTTGGACATCATCCTGCGCAGCGAGGACGCGGCCAAGCGCAAGAAGCTGGGCGAAGCGGCGCTGGCGGCGGCGCGACGGGGCGAGAGCCTGACGCATCAGTTGCTGGCCTTCTCGCGTCGTCAGGCGCTGCGGCCCGAGCCGATCGATCTCAACGCCCTGATCCGCGAGAGCGAACCGCTGCTGCGTCGGGCCGTCGGCGAGGCGGTGGACTTCAAGGTCAAGCTGAAGCGCGGCGGCGCGCCCGCCAATGTCGATCCGGCCCAGTTCGAAGCCGCCCTGCTGAACCTGATCGTCAATGCGCGCGACGCGCTGGGCGATGTGACCGGGGCCAAGGGTCGCCAAGCTCGCATCACCGTGCAGACGCGGGCCTGCAGCGTCGAGGCCGGACAGATCGCCGAACTGGCGGCCGGCGACTACGTCTGCGTCAGCGTCGCCGACAACGGCGAAGGCATGTCGTCGGACATCCGCGACCGGGTGTTCGAACCCTTTTTCACCACCAAGGGCGTCGGCAAGGGCACAGGCCTGGGCTTGAGCCAGGTCTATGGCTTCGCGCGCCAATCGGGCGGTGGGGTCCAGATCACCTCCGAGCCGGGGCGCGGGGCCGAAATCTGCATCTTCCTGCCGCCGCTGTCGGCGGAAGACGCCGCAGTGACGTCGAGCCTGGTCGCCGCGGATGGCGCCGCCTTGGTCGAGGGCGGGCGGATGTTGCTGGTCGAGGACGACGCGGGCGTGGCCGCCATCGCGCTGGAAATCCTGGAAGGCTTCGGATTGGAGGTCGATTGGGCCGAGACGGGCGACGATGCGCTGAAGTTCCTTCAGGCCGACGATTTCGATCTGATGCTGACCGACGTGGTGATGCCCGGCGGTATGAGCGGCATCGATTTGGCGCGCGAGGCGGCGGCGCGCTGGCCGGACCTGCGGATCGCCCTGACCTCGGGCTACGTCGGCGAAGACGTGGATGCGGTGCTGGCCGACACGGTCTGGCCGCTGCTGAGAAAACCCTATTCGTCGGATCAGTTGCGCGCCCTGCTGGAACGCCTAAGCGCTTCTCCGGCGATCTGACGGCCAAAGAAAAACGCGCCGCAGCGATGCGACGCGTCGATCTGTCTGGAGCTGCAGCTGGATTTAGCGGCGGGCCTTGCGGGCGGCGTAACGGGCGTCGCGCTTGGCCTTCTGCTCTTCCTTGGTCAGCTGCTTGCGCGCCTTGCGGTCGGCGCGCTTCTCGGCGTCGATCTCTTCCTGGGCGGCGAGTTCGGCGGCCAGACGCGCGGCTTCCTTTTCAGCCTTCTCGCGACGCAGCTCGGCCTTGGCCAGTTCGTGCTTCTGACGCAGGGCTTCCTTTTCGGCGGCGCGCTTTTCGGCCAGCAGCTCGAATTCGGGATCGGGCGCGGCGGCCTTGGGCTTGAATTTGGCGAGCAGGGCCTTCTTGGCCTCTTGCTGGGCGGTAATGCGGTCGGAGAATCCGGTCTTCAGATCTTTCATGCGAAAGCGTCAGGGTTCCTTGTGAGCGACCAGGGCGGTCGTCGGGGGTCAGGCTGCGCCACGCACGGCCCGAAGCGGGGCGCACAAAGCCGATAAGCGCACGAAAATCAAGGTTCGCAGCCCGCAAATCGGCCTGATGCGTCATTTGAAGCGTCGCGGCGGCGCGGCCGCAACACCTCATCCAGATAGGCGACGCGGCCCGTATCGCAAGCGCGGCGATAAGAGCGCGCGTCGGCCGAGACGGTCTTAGTTCGGCTTTTGCGCCTGACCGACAACCGTCCCGGCTGCGCCGCCCACAGCGGCGCCGACCGGCCCGCCGACGACCGCGCCCGCAATGGCGCCGCTGGCGGCCTTCTGCTCGATGGTGGCGCCGCAGGCGGACAGGGCGAGCGCCGCCGCAGCGGCTGCGGTCAGGGTAATGATTTTTGTCATGGGCTTCTCTCCAAAGGCCACGCTTGAACGCAAACGCAGCACAGCGGTTCCTGGCTTGGACTCTAGTTGCGTGGACACTCCACGCCACATTTCTAAACAGATTTGATCAATGCATTTAGTCTGTCGCGCTGCAATATATCTACAGGTAACAAGTCTCACTGTAGTCGGATACAGTATTCAAGCGATAGATTTATCCGGTCTTGCCGTTTTGCAGCCACACAGGGCGCCGAGACTAAAAAATGCCAACCGAAATCGACGCGTTAACCATAGGATTGCGAATCGAACACATTGAGGCCATAAAAGGCTGGCTAAAGGCCCGTCCTCGACGCCCGGGCCACTGAGCCGAGCGCCGGAATTTGCAGGCTGGACCGCGACCGCAATGGGTCGCCTCGCCGGCAAGACTACCCCGGGGGCCGCGTTTCTCGCCCTGCTGAACAGGACTACCTCGTTGTCGCATTCCTCGCAGACGCGCGCCATTTTGCGCGCCGATCGTGTGGCCAAGATCAAGCCCATGACGGCTGCTGCAGCCTTTGGCGGTCTGTTGGGACTGGCGATCGGATGCGCCTATCTGGGCGGCACGACGGCGCGCGCGACGACGCTGCGCGCCCAGGCCGAACGGATTCAAGGCGCCACCGCCGCCGGTTTCACGGAAGAAGCCCTTGCCGCCGCCGCCGGCGGCCTCGACGCCAGCGCCCTGACCATCGCGCGGCGTCATGATCCCTACACCAGCGCGGGCTCGGCCCAGCGCGATCGCCAGGCCGAACTTCTGGCCGCTCGTCTCGAACAACTCCGCGCGCCGGGCGATCCCAATCTTCGCCGCGCCAGCCTGACCGCACCGACCGCCGCGCCCGCCTTCCGCGTCGCCAACGCCCTGGACGCCAGCCGCGATCTCGATTGCCTGACCCAGGCCGTCTATTACGAAGCCCGTGGCGAAGGCGCCGACGGCATGAAGGCCGTGGCTCAGGTGGTCCTGAACCGCGTGCGCCACCCCGCCTTCCCCAAGACCGTCTGCGGCGTCGTCTTTCAGGGCGCGGCGCGCAGCACCGGTTGCCAGTTCTCCTTCACCTGCTCCGGCGCGATGCGCGGCCGCGTCAACCCGGCCGCCTGGAACCGCGCCAGGACCGTGGCCTCGAACGCCATGTCGGGATCGGTCTTCTCGCGCGTCGGCAATGCAACCCATTTCCACACCACCGCCGTGACGCCGGGCTGGCGTTCGTCGCTGGTCCAGGTCAGCCAGGTCGGCAGCCATCTGTTCTATCGCTTCGGCGGCCGTTCGAGCACAGGTGGGACCTTCACCTACGCCGCACGCCGCGCGACGCCTGCGGACCAGCCGCGCCTGATCCAGGCCGGCCTCAACCCCGTCGAAACCGCGCGTCAGGCCGGACAGGCGGTCGCCTATTCGATGGTGTTGGCGCAGGAAGGCCGCGCCCTGCCCGCGCCAGCGGCCCCGTCGACGACGTCTTCGCCCGCCGCCACACGCGCCGCCGCGGCCCAGCCGGCTTCTCGCCCTGCACGGGCGAGCGAGACTTCGGCCAAGACCGACGTCGCCGAGACGGCCTCCAGCCCCGCTTGATCGGCGGAGGCCTGCAAGCGGTCAGAGCGCGTCCAGGCCGATATCGAGAACGGGCGCCGAATGGGTCAGGGCGCCGACCGAAATGACGTCCACGCCCGTCTCGGCGATGCCGCGCACCGTCGTCAGATCGACCCCGCCCGAGGCCTCCAGCACGATCCGCCCGCCGACGCGCGCCACGGCGGCGCGCAGGTCGTCGAGACTGAAGTTGTCCAGCATGATCACGTCAGGCGCCGCGCCCTCGTCGATCAGGGCCAATACAGCGTCCAACTGATCCAGCCCGTCGACCTCGACCTCGACCTTCATCAGATGCGGGGCGACGGTCTTGGCCCGCCGCACCGCCTCGGCGACGCCGCCGCAGACGGCGACGTGATTGTCCTTGATCAGGATGGCGTCATCCAGGCCGAAGCGGTGGTTGATCCCGCCGCCGCAGGCCACGGCGTGCTTCTCCAGCGCGCGCAGCCCCGGCGTGGTCTTGCGCGTATCCGCGATCCGCGCCTTGGTCCCGGCGACGGCCTCGACATAGGTGCGCGTCAAGGTCGCCACGCCGCTGAGCCGTCCGACCAGATTGAGCGCCGTCCGCTCGGCCGAGAGGAAGGCGCGCGCGTCGGCCTCGACAACAGCCAGCACGGCGCCCGCGTCAAAGGCGTCGCCGTCTCTCAATCTCAAATCGACCGAGGCCTTGGGGTCCATGGCCAGCACGGTCAGGCGCACGCAGTCAATGCCCGCCAGAACACCGGGCTTCCTGGCGGCAAAGGCCGCCTTCATCCGCGCATTCTCTGGGATGCAGGCCATGGCGGTCACATCGCCGGCCCGACCCAGATCCTCGGCCAGCGCCAGACGCACGACGGGCTCGATCAGCACTTCAGGAAGTCGTCTCATTCCGCCGCCTCCAACGCCGCCGGGTGGGGCATCCGCACCCGCGTATGCACCGCCGCCCCATCCGTCTGCGGATAGTCCGACCGGTAGTGCCCGCCCCGGCTCTCGCGCCGGTCCAGCGCTGCTTGGGCGATCAGCCGCGCCGCCAGAAGAACAGCCGCTGGCCCGCACTGCCTCTCCAGCCGGTCGATCAAGGCGATCAGGGCCTGTAGTCCCTCCGCGTCACGCACCACGCCGGCATGTGCCGTCATTGCGGTCCGCAGTTCGGCCATCGCCTCATCCGGCAGGTCGGGCGAAACCTCGGTCGCCAACGCGCGGCCGCCGCCGGCTTCCTGGGCCGCCGACCGGCCCGCGCGCCGACCGAAGGCCGCCGCTTCCAGCAAGGAGTTGGACGCCAGCCGGTTGGCGCCGTGAACGCCGGTCGCCGCGCACTCCCCGACCGCATAAAGGCCTGCAACCGTCGTACGGCCGTCGGCATCGGCGGCGATCCCGCCCATGTGATAGTGGCAGGCCGCCATCACCGGGATCGGGCTGATGCGCGGGTCCAGTCCGGCGCGCATACAGGCGGCGAAGACGGCGGGAAACGCGTGCGGAAACTCGTCCCCGATTGCTGTGCGTGCATCCAGAAAGGCCCCGCGACCGTCCACGCGCGCCGCATGGACCGCCCGCGCCACCACGTCACGCGGCTTCAGGTCGGCGTCGTCCGCCTCGCCCAGCAGGAACCGCCCCTGCCCGTCGATCAATCGCGCGCCTTCGCCCCGCAGCGCCTCGGTCGCCAGCGGCGCGGGATCGAGTCCCACGTCGATGGCGGTCGGGTGGAACTGAACGAACTCGGGATCGAGGATTTCGGCTCCGGCCAAGGCCGCCAGCGCCATACCCTCGCCCTTCAGCGCCGCCGGGGTTGTGGTCGCCGCGAACAGACCGCCCGCCCCGCCCGTGGCCAGCACCACCGCCGTCGCCGTGATCTCGACCAGGCGGTCGCCGCGCACGACCACCGCCCCGACCACTCGGCCGTCGGCATCCTGCGACAGGGCCTTCAGCCGCGCGTCGTCCCAGATCTCGATCAACGTCTCGGCTCGCACAGCTGCAACGACGGCCGACAGGATGGCTCGGCCGGCGCCGTCGCCGCCGACCCGCGCCACGCGGGGAACGGAATGGGCCGCCTCCAGGCTGACGACAAAGCCGCCGTCCGCATCCCGGTCGAACGGCGCGCCCAGGGCCGCCAGCCACTCGACCGTCTTGCGCCCGGCGTCGGTCAAAGCGCGCGCCGCAACCGCCTCGACCAGACCTGCGCCCGCCGCCTCGGTATCCCTGGCGTGCAATGCGGCCGAGTCCTGCCCTGTCAGCGCCGCCGCCATCCCGCCCTGCGCCCAGGCGGACGAACAGGCGTTCAGCAAGGGCTCGGGCGTCACGACGAGAACCTTCGCGCCGGCCTTGGCCGCCTCCAGCGCGGCCGACAGCCCGGCCAGGCCCGCTCCGACGATCAGAGGTCCGTCATGCCGCATTCGGTTCATCGTCCAAAGCCTAGGTAGTTGAGGCCCAACTGCACCGCGCCGGACGGATCGCCCCCGGTCATCGGCATCAGGGCGCCGACGGCCGCCCCCGCGCACACCGCCAGGGTCAGCAGATAGAGGGTCAGGCTCTTGCCCGCCTCGGACCAACTTAGCGTGCCCCAGGCCGCGCGAAAGACGCCGCGCTTCAGATGGCTGAACACCGACAGGGCCAGGAAGGCGGCCAGGATGAACCGTCCGGTCGTCAGCCCCCACCAGACCACCGCCACGCCGATGACCAACAGCACGATCTGCTCCAGACGCGGATGCACACGCGTCAGCACCGGCCCTAGAGCCTTTGATCCATCCAGAGGCGGCGCCGGCACGAGGTTCACCAGATTGAGCATGGCGATGAAGAAGGCGCCCATCAGCCATCCGCCCTGCCCCGAAACCATCCAGACCCCGACGAAGGGGATCATCGCCAGAAGGCCGAACGCTGGTCCGGCCAACGACACCAGAACCCCGTCCCACTCGCTCTTCGGCTCACGCCGCGCCTTGGCCAGGCCGCCGAGGAAGGGAATGATGTAGATGCGCGCCGGTCCCATACCGAGCTTGTTCATCGCCAAGGCGTGGCCCGCCTCATGGACGAACAGGCCGATCAGCACCGCGCCCGCCACGATGGCGCTGCCCGTGATCCACCACAGGAAGCCGCCCATCAGCGTCGTGGACAGTATCGCCCAGACCAGGCTCTGGTCCTTCTCGACCGGCGCTTCGGCTGCGGGCGCCGGCGCGGCTCCACGCGCCGATGTCGGTTCGGGCCTGGCGTCCCAGGGGCCGGGCGCGCGGCCCAGAGGACGGTCAGGCGTTTGATCTGTCGTGTTGGTGTTGCTCATGGCGTCCAGATGGGCGCAAGGACCCGCCCCGTCGCCGGGACCGATCGCCGCGTCACGCTCAGATCAGCTCCACATCGACATGGTGGCGCGCCTTGACCAGGTCGTAGCGCGCGGAAACGGCGGGCGGCGGCAGGTCGACCATCCGTTGCACCGCCAGCCGTCCACGCTCGATCATGTCGGCCGGCACCGTGACCTCGAACTGCATGTTCAGGAGGCAGTCGTGGATGTTCTGCAGCGTGATCCGCTTCATGTGCGGGCACAGGTTGCACGGGCCGATGAACTGCACGCCCGGCACGTCGCCGGCCACGTTCGAGGCCATCGAACATTCGGTGATCATCACCACCTGTTTAGGCCGTCGCGCCTCGACATAGTCGGTCATCGCCGCCGTCGATCCGGCGAAATCCGCCGCCGCCAGCACGTCTTCGGGACATTCGGGGTGGGCCAGGATTTCGGCGCCGGGATAGGCGGCGCGCATCTCGGCGATGTCGTCCACCGTGAACCGCTCATGCACCTCGCAGCGGCCTTTCCAGGCGATGATGCCGACCGTCGTCTGGGCCGCGACGTTGCGCGCCAGGAACTCGTCCGGGATCAGGATGACGCGGTCCACGCCCCATTCTCTGGCCGCCCACTCAACCACTTGAACAGCGTTGGCCGACGTGCAGCAGATGTCAGTCTCGGCCTTCACATCGGCGGTGGTGTTCACATAGGTCACGACCGGCAAGCCCGGATAGCGCTGCTTGATCAGCCGCACATCCGCCCCCGTGATCGACGACGCCAGCGAACAGCCCGCGCGCAGGTCCGGAATCAGCACGGTCTTCTCGGGTGACAGGATCTTGGACGTCTCAGCCATGAAGTGAACGCCCGCCTGAACAATCACCTTCGCGTCCGACCGCGCGGCCTCCTTGGCCAGCCCCAGGCTGTCGCCGACATAGTCGCCGACCCCGTGGAAGATCTCGGGTGTCATATAGTTGTGGGCCAGGATCACGGCGTCGCGCTCGCGCTTCAGCCGGTTGATCTCGCTGATCAGGCGCGCCTGCGCGGGCCATTCCAGCGGCGTGACGTGGTCCTTGACCTTGGCCCACACCCCCGCGGTTTCCCGCTCCAGCTCTTTCGTCAGACCAAAGGCGCCGTCAGCCATGATCATCTCCCTACCCTTATGCTCACATTTAGCATAAGCAGACGCAATGTAGGCCGATGCGGGCGCTGTGCAAGAGCAAATGCATTCCTATTCCCGCAACTCACCGACAACTGCGATGTGCAAAAACCGTTCCCAACAGTGCGGATATCGCCTAGACGGCAGCCTACTTCTTTGCCTTCAAGCGCCCATCCACGACATTTCCATGCAGGACACCATCCGCCGCATTCTCACCGCCCGCGTCTATGACGTGGCGGAGGAGACGCCTCTCGACCCGTTGCGCCGCCTGTCGGCCCGGCTCGACCGGCCCGTCCTGCTGAAGCGTGAGGACCTGCAGCCGGTCTTTTCGTTCAAGATCCGCGGCGCCTACAACAAGATCACCGGCCTGTCGGAGGACGAACTGTCCAGGGGCGTCATCTGCGCCTCGGCCGGCAATCATGCGCAAGGGGTGGCCCTGGCGGCCGCGCGTCGCGATATTCCCGCCACCATCGTCATGCCCACCACCACCCCCGGCATCAAGGTCGCCGCTGTGCGCGCCCTGGGCGGCGACGTGGTTCTGCACGGCGACAGCTTCGACGCGGCCTACGCCCACGCTCGTGAGCTGGAGAGCCGGACCGGCGCGGCGTTCATCCATCCCTTCGACGACCCCGACGTCATCGCGGGCCAGGGCACGGTGGGGCTCGAGATCGCCCGTCAGCACGCCGATCCGATCGAAGCCATCTTCGTGCCCATCGGCGGCGGGGGCCTGGCCGCCGGGGTCGCGACCATCGTCAAATTCCTGCGGCCCGAGACCCGGATCGTTGGAGTCGAGCCGGTGGATGCGCCGACGATGAAGTCCGCCATCGACGCGGGGCAAGTCGTGACCTTGAACGAGGTCGGCCTGTTCGCCGACGGCGTCGCCGTGCGTCGAGCCGGGACCGAGACCTTCCGCCTCTGCAAGGATCTGCTGGACGAGATCGTGCTGGTGGACACCGACGCCATCTGCGCCGCGATCAAGGACATCTTCGACGATAGCCGCGCAGTCGCCGAACCCTCCGGAGCCGTCGCGCTGGCGGGGCTGAAGGCCTGGGCCGCCGCTCATCCCGGAACCGGCAGTCTGATCGCCATCAACTCCGGCGCCAACCTGAACTTCGACCGTCTGCGTCATGTCGCCGAACGGGCCGAGATCGGAGAGGGCGCTGAGGCTCTGCTGGCCGTGGCGATGAAGGACGACCGCGACGACTACCGTCGATTCCTGGACAGTCTGGACGGTCGTTCAGTCACCGAGTTCAACTATCGCTGGTCCGGCGACGGGCAGGCGCAAATCTTTGTCGGCGTCGCCCTGCGAAACGGTCCGCACGAGCGCGACGACCTGATCGCGAGCCTTCGCGCCGGCGGTTACGCCGTCGAGGACATGAGCGACAACGAGACCGCCAAGCTGCACGTCCGCTACATGGTGGGCGGCCGCACCGTCGGCCTGCCCCACGAGCGTATCCTGCGCTTCCAGTTCCCCGAACGCCCCGGCGCCTTCCTGCGGTTCCTGAACAGCCTCCAGCCCGCCTGGGCCCTGACGCTGTTTCACTATCGCAACCACGGCGACGACGTCGGCCGAGTTCTGGCGGGCATCAGCGTGCCGCCCCAGGAGCAGGCCCTGCTGACCGCCGCCCTGGCCGATCTGGGCTACCCCTACGTCGACGAAACCGCCAATCCGGCGTGCCGCCTGTTTCTGGACGGCGCGTAACTACGTAGTGCGACCTTAACCGGGCGTTTGCGGGCTCTGGTGCATAGAGACAGGCCTACGGAGCCCGTCATGTTCTCGTTCAATCGCCTGTCCATCGCCCTGAAGCTCGCCGTCGTGGCGGGGCTCGCCATCGGCGCCTTGATGATCGTCGCGGCCATCGGCGTGACGGCCTATTCCGGCGCGATCGTCCGCGACATGGCCGGCCGATACGCCGAAAGCGCTGCGCTAGAAGCCTCGCAAGAAATCCGCAACGAGATCGTCTCGGCCGGCACGGGCGCCAAGACCCTGGCCGCGACCTTGGGCGCCGCACGGCAGACGGGACTGACCGACCGCACCGCCTATATGGCCCTGGTCAAGCCGAACGCCGAAGCCACCGATCAGGTCATGGGCGCCTGGTTCATGGCCGCCCCTGATGCCGTCGGCGCAGACGCCGCCCACATTGGTGATGCGGCGGCCAGTTCGAACGTCAACGGACGACTTTCAATCTATTGGGTGCGCCGCGACGGTCAGATTTCCCTGGAGCCTGAGGCAGACGGCTCGGACTTCGAACAGGCCTATTATACCGAACCGATGGCCAGCGGCGCGCCGGTCGTGGTCGAGCCGTACGAAGAGAACATTGGCGGCGGCAAGGTCGCGATGACCTCGGTCGCCTATCCGGTGCGCGCCAACGGCCGCATCATCGGCGTTGCGGGCCTGGATATCACCTTGGCCAACCTGTCGCAGCGCTTGGCGGCGATGAAGCCGCTGGGCACGGGCCGCGTCACCCTTGGTGTCGAACAAGGGCGTCTGGGTCGCCCATCCTGACGCCGCCGTGCGAGGCCAAGCCTATGCGGACGCTGGCGCGGACATCGTGCGCAACGTCATCGCCGAACGCCAGGCCCAGGCGGTCGAGGGCGTCAGCGTGAACGGCGAGCCGGTTCGACGTCTGGTCCAGCCTGTCATCCTGCCCGGTCAAAAGGCGACCTGGGCCGTCGTACTGGACATTCCTGTCGCGACGATCAAGGCCCCGGCGCGGCAGTTGGCCTTGATGCTTCTGGTCGGCGGCGTTCTGATCATCGCCGCCATCATCGTCGCCCTTCTGGTCACCAGCGACCGTCTGATCCGACGCCCGCTTGCGCGTCTGACCGCCCATGTTCGGACCATGAGCGACGGACGCTATGACATTCTCGTCGCCGGTGCGGACAAGGCCGACGAACTGGGCCAGATTGCGCGGGCGCTCGAAGGGTTCCGGCTCGAGCTTGCGGACGGTCTGGCGCGGCGCGAACAGCAACAGCGCGAACGTGCGGCCGCCGAAACCGATCGTCGCCGGCACGCCGAGGAGACGGAGCTTTTCGCCGCCTCGCAAACGCGCGCGGTCGAGACTTTGGGAGAAGGTCTGTCGCGCCTCGCCGCCGGCGACCTGGCCTGGCGGATGCCGGAGGCGGGCTTCACCGCCGACACGCGTCGCATCCCGGAAGATTACAACGCCGCACTGCATCAGTTGCACACGACGATGACCGGCATCTGGACCACGGCTCAGTCGATGCGCGGCGGATGTCAGGACATCGCAGCCGCCGCCGACAGCCTGTCGCGCCGCACCGAGCAGCAGGCCGCCGGTCTGGAACAGACCGCTGCCGCGCTGGACGAGCTGACGCAAACGGTGCGCAGCAGCGCCGAAAACGCCGAGCGCGCCCGAGACATCACTCAGGCCGCTCAGGCGGCGGCGGACAAGGGCGAGGCCGTGGTGCAGGACGCAATCGGCGCCATGTCGGAGATCGAGCAGTCCTCAACCCAGATCAATCAGATCGTCGGCGTCATCGACGAGATCGCCTTCCAGACCAGCCTTCTGGCCCTGAACGCCGGCGTCGAGGCCGCCCGGGCCGGGGAAGCCGGACGCGGTTTCGCCGTCGTCGCGTCCGAGGTGCGGGGCCTGGCCGAACGGTCAGCCAGCGCCGCAAAAGAGATCAAGGCGCTGATCGCCCTGTCGCAAAGCAATGTGCAGCGCGGATCCGATCAGGTGTCGCTGACGCGCGACAGCCTCAGCGCCATCGCTGTCCAGGTGGCGGAAGCCAACGCCCTGGTTCGCACCATCGCCGCCGCGACGCGCGAACAGTCGGTCGGCATCGGCGAGATCAATGTGGCCATCAATCAGATGGACCAGTTCACGCAGCAGAACGCCGCCATGGTCGAGGAATCCACCGCCGCCAGCCACGCCCTGACGAACGAGGCCGGCGAACTGGAGGGGCTGATCAGCCGCTTTGATCTGGGTCAGACGGCGCAGTCGAAACGCGCCGCCTGATCAGGGAACGGGCGCCACGCACAGCGCCCGTCTGTCTTCACGCCTTGTCGATGGCGGCGGCGATCTGATCGCTGGAATGGCCCGTCAGGTCCTTGGCGATTTCGCCGACCAGCTTGGCTTGAAGGTCCTTGTGCCAATGCTTGCGCAGTTCGCCCAGCGTCTTGGGCGCGGCGATCACAAGCAGTTCGTCGATCTTGTTGGTGACTGACCATTTGTTCAGCACCTCGGCGACGCCCATGGCGAAACCGTCCTCGGCCTGGGTGTCATTGTCGGGGTTCGCCTCATTGGATCGGCGGCCGGCCGAACCCGACACCCGATCCGCGATGGCCGGGGTTTCCAGCGGCGTCAGCTTGATGTCCGAAGCGTTCGTATTCTTGAACAGAGCCAGCTTCTCGCCATCGACCACCGCCACCAGCGCGCCATTGGAAAGTTTCATCGTCGATACTCCAGTGTGTAGGGATCGAAACAACGAACCGGGACGCAGGCCGTTGCCTCGCGCCGCCGATCCCATAGTGTCGCGCGACGAAACCGCCGGGAGATGAACCATGCCTGACGTCCTGCCGCTGGACCGCCGCCGCCTGATGGCCCTGGGCGCATCGGGCGCCGCGGCTGCGATGCTGCCGGGGTGCGCGACCATGACGGCTGCATCGCCGCGGCAGACGGTGTGGACCTTCGATCGCCTGACCGACATCGGGGGAATCGAAACCCGCGTCGATGGCGCGCCGGGCCTGATCGACAGCCCCTTCGGCCGAGCGGTTCAGTTCGACGGCGTGGACGACGCCCTGTTCATCGATCAGCATCCGCTGGCCGGGGCCGAAACCTTCACGTTCGAAGCCCTGTTCCGACCCGACGGCGGCGCCTTCGAGCAACGCTGGTTTCATCTCGCCGAAGAGGCCCCGGCCGGTCAGCCGCCGTCGCAGACGCGCTTCCTGTTCGAGATTCGCGTGGTTCAGGACCGCTGGTACTTGGACGCTTTCACGCGCGGGCCCGGCTACAACCACACCCTGATCTTCCCCGAGCGGCTCCATCCGTGCGGACAGTGGTTCCACGTCGCGCAAACCTTCGACGGCGTCCTGTACCGGGCCTATGTCGACGGCGTCCTGCAAGGCGAACATGCCGTGCCGTTCAAGCCGCAAGGGCCAGGCCGCGCCTCGGTCGGTTGCCGCATCAACCGCGTGAACTACTTCAAGGGCGCGGTGCGTCAGGCCCGCTTCACCCACGCCGCCCTGCCGCCCGAACGGTTCACGCGCGGCTAAAGCAGCCGGCCGCCCGCTTCATGCGCCAGAAGCCAGCGTTTGCGCTCAAGTCCGCCCGCATAGCCGGTCAGCGTCCCGTTTGCGCCGATCACGCGGTGGCAGGGCACGATGACGCCAACTGGATTGGCGCCGTTGGCCAGACCCACGGCGCGGACGGCCTTGGGCGCGCCGATGGCCGCAGCAAGCTGACCATAGGTGCGGGTCTCGCCGGTCGGGATGTCGCGCAAGGCCTTCCACACCGCGCGTTGGAAATCCGTACCGCCGGTACGGACCGTGATGGCGTCGAAGGCGGTCAGGTCGCCGCCGAACCAGGCCTCGACCGCCCGGCGTACTGGCTTCGGCGCGCGGCCTTCGGTCAGCACGACCTCACCGTAATGTCGGCGCAGCAGCAGGCGCAGACGGGCCTCGTAGTCGTGGAAATCAAGCGCCCGCACCGCGCCGTCGGCGTCGGTGACGACCAGCACCTCGCCGACCGGGGACGGGACGCGATCCAGGGTCAGATGCATGTCAGGCTGCTTGGTCATCTCGCCGTTCCTCGCTCAGGGCCCAATAAAGTGCGCCATAGGCCCGCCACGGCCGCCATCGCTCGGCGCGCGCCAGCAGCGCGGCGTCCGCCGTCGCCAGCCGGTCGCTGGGCGCATCTTCGCCGGCGTCGATCCAGTCGCCCGCAAGCCTCAACCCCGGCCTAGCCCTAATTGCGGCGTGCAGAACGGGGTCGGCCGACAGGTCGCGCGTGATCGCCTCGGGATCGGCGGCGAGGTCGAACACGCGCCGCACCTGCGCCAGCACGCCCGGCAAGGCTTTCAGATTGTCGATCCGCGCCTCGACCGCCGCCTTGCCTTCACCGGCCGGCCGAACCGTCACCGCGCCATCGGTTTCGTCCACGTCCAAACGAAGCCGCCGCGTCCAGGCGCCGTCCACCACCGCCTCGTCCGCGACATCGCGCGTCGCCAAGGTCGTCATCATACCGTCCCAGTCATAGGGCGGGCGGTAGGACAGACCGATCTTGATCACCCCGCCCGCTTCCGCCTCGACCTTGCGACGCCGCAGGTCAGACGGCGCGCGACCGTAAAGGGCCTGAAACGTCTCGTTGAACCGTCGCACGCTGCCGAAGCCCGACGCCATCGCCACCTCGGCCATCGACAGGTCGGTCTCGTGGATCAACTGCTTTGCCAGCAGGACGCGCCGTGTCTGGGCCACGCTGACCGGGGCGGCGCCCAGATGCTGGCGGAACAGGCGGCGCAGTTGTCGCTCGCCCAAGCCCAGCCGTGTCGCGAGGGCGTCCGTGTTGCCGAGGTCCAACGCCCCCGCCTCGATCAGCGCCAGGGCCCGGCTGACGGTGTTGGACGTGCCGCGCCAAGCGCCCATTTCCGGCGCCGTTTCGGGCCTGCACCGCAGACAGGCGCGCAGGCCGGCTTCTTCGGCCGCTGCGGCGCTGGGATGAAAGACCACATTCTCGCGTTTGGGCGTCCGCGCCGGGCAGACCGGCCGACAGTAGATGCCCGTCGAGGTCACGCCGGTGAAGAAACGCCCGTCGAAACGGGCGTCCCGCGCCACGACGGCGCGCCAGCAGGCCTCCTGATCCAACGGCTGATCCATGTGCGAAGAATGACCGCGCCGCGCCACGATGTCTCGCGGTTTTCGGACATGAATCGGATCAGTCTCTCAGGAAGAATAACGCCTCCACCGTCGTCTCCAAAGCGCGCGCCAACTCCAGGGCCAGAACGGTCGAGGGCACGAAGACGCCGTTCTCGACCGTATTGATGGTCTTGCGCGAGACGCTGGCCTTGTCGGCCAGCCCCTGCTGCGTCAGGCCTGCCGCGGTGCGCGCCTCTTTCAGCCGCGAGCCGAGCCTGGGATCACCCATCGCGACCTGCCTCGCGATCCAGCCAGGCGAACCGCAGGCCCGCCGACGCCCCGCCCAGCGCCAGGACATAGGGCAGGGCCAGCACGCCGTAGTCCGCGCGCCACAGACCCAGCCCCAGCGCCACGGTGATCCCGCCCATCAGCACGACGAAGGCCAGGATCATCGACCGCGCCCGCAAAACTTGGGTCAGTTCGTCTTCCATCAGACGGCGGTTCTTCTGTGCATTCCAATCCCAGCCCATGACAAGCACAGGGATCAGCCAGCCGTACAGAACCGGCAACAGGATCTGCACATAGGCGCCCAGGTTGTGGTCCCCGCCCAACACACGCTGCATGGCCAGATGCGCCTGAGCCATGAAGAGCAGTAGCACCAACGGATAGAGAACCAACTGTTGCGTACGCCCCCGCTGCAGCTTTTCGCGGCGAGCGCCGTCCCGGCTCTCTGCCACGTCGATCGGCTGACCGGGGCGGCCGCACCAGGCCATCATGGCCCCAATGATCATCAGCCCAAAGCCGAAGCCCGCCGCTACGCCCGCCGTCGTCGCCTGGTCGCCCTCTGTTCCATGCATGAGCGCGAAACCGGCGCCGCCGGCCAGGGCGGCGGCGCCGGTGACAAGCATGGCGAAGCCGCCCCACCAGTATCGACGCCGGCTCGACTGCACCCGCACAATCGCGGCGTTTTCGTCCTTGTTCACGACTTCCTCCCGAAGTAACCTTGAGGTGACATATCACCTATAGGTTACACGCCGTCAAGAGGCATCGTCGTCTTATCGTCCGACGACCAGCCGGGCCGCCGCGCGGATCACACGCACCCCCTCTGCGGCGAAGGCCCAGACGACCACGACCATCAGGATCGTCGCCACGCCGCCGACATCGTCGCTTGAGCGGCCGATGAGGACCCGAATCCGATCCACAAAATCGGTGACGCTGCCGACCCAGATCAGCGGCGACAGCGCCGACCAGAACCAGACCCACAGCAGGCCCCACGCAGCGGCGATACCGAGCGCCAGATCGCCCAGCGCCGTGACCCGCACATTGCCGCCCGACGCCGCTCGCATCAGGTCGAAGCCAATGCGGCAGGCAGCGAACAGAGCGACCGGCCAATAGGCGACCCGCACCATTTCGGCCAGGATGCGCCCGTAGTCGACGCTGTCGACAACGCCGGCCAGTTCCTCCGGCCGGATCGGCGCCACCTGCAACAGGCCCGTCCACCACAGCAGCACCACGGTCCAGCCGATGGCGCTGGCCACCGCACGCGCTACGGGCGACATCTCGGCGCTCTTGCGCACGGCGCGGCCCGACTTGGCTTGCCCCGCGCTTCCGCCCGACCAATTGCCGTTCGCCAGCTTCTGTCCCCACTGCTCGGCGTCGAAATCGCCGCCCAGTTCGAACAGGCCCAGGTCCTTGACGCGCCATTTGGCGATGAAGTCCGGCTTCTTCGACTGACGCTCCAGCACGAAGCCAACGGCGGTCAGAAGACCGACGACCGTGATCGCGCCGCTGATCAGGCTGGAGATCCCCTGCCCGATCGCCTGGCCCAAATAGACGTCGCCGACCAAAACCCGCACAGCAAGGCCGATCAGAGTGACGGCCGCCATGACCGCCAGCCCAACCTTCAGCCCGAACATCCACCACGGATAGAGCTCAGGCCCGATCAGCGCCTGCGGTCCTGGGCGGTAACGCGCCGCCACGCTCAGCGGGTGACCGACCTCGCGCAGCAGGGCCTCGACCTCGTCGTCGGTCGGAGCCCGCCCTAGACGCGCCTCCAGCGCCTCCCGACGCCCCATGATCTCGTCGCGCAGCTCGGCGACGATGTCCTCGCGGTTGTCCTTCGGCAGCTGGGCCGCCACGGCCTTCAGATAACGTTCGACCAGGTCCATGCCGGTCTCTCCCTCTTTCCCGGTGTTCACAGCATCTTCTCCAGCGAGGCCGACAGGCCGCGCCATTCCACAGCGAGCCGTTCCAACATCGCCTCACCGCGCGGCGACAGGCGGTAGAACCGCTTCTTGCGCCGCTCCTCCTCGCGCCATTCGCTATCCAGCAGCCCCTGGCTCTCCAGCCGGCGCAGCAGCGGATAGAGGGTGCTCTCCTCCATCTCGACCCCGACCTCGCCCAGGGCGACCCGCAGCGAATAGCCGTATTGCTCGCGCCTGAGGCTCGCCAGCACGGCCAGGATCAACGACCCCCGCCGCAGCTCCAGCCGCAAACTCTCGAACAGCAACGCCTCGTCATTCTCGCTCACCCACCACCTCCGTACGCCACATAGTGTGTGACGCACAGTGTATGGGACATACTGTGCGAGGAAGTCAAGCGCGAACGGCTTCATTCCCGCCTTGCAACCTCTCGGCGATCTAGGCCAAGTGCACCCTTCTTGGGGGAGACTGACTTGGACGTCGACACGTTCATCGAACGCTGGAGCCAGGCCCGCGGCGGCGCCGAGCGCGCCAACTATCAGATGTTCCTGACGGAGCTTTGCGAAGCGCTGGGCCTTCCGCGCCCCGATCCGGCCAGCGACGACACCCGCACCAACGACTATGTGTTCGAGCGAGGCGTGAAGCGGCGCGAGTCCGAAGGCCTGGCCTCGACCCTGCGGATCGACCTGTACAAGCGCGGCTGCTTCATCCTGGAGGCCAAACAGTCGCGGGCGGCGCATCGCGACGACGGGCAAGGCACACTGTTCAAGGCTGACGAAACCGCCTCGACCGCCGCGTCGCAAGGCAAATGGGACGTGCTGATGCGCAACGCCCGGCGTCAGGCCGAGGACTATGTCTTCCGCCTGCCGGCCGACCACGCCGCCCCGCCCTTCATCATCGTCTGCGACGTCGGTTATGTGTTCGAGGTCTATGCCGACTTTTCGGGCAGCGGCCGGGCGTACTCCCACTTCCCCGACCGCAAGGGCTTTCGGGTCCGGCTGGAGGATTTGCGCGACGAGAAGATCGTCAAGCGGCTGAAGGCCATCTGGACCGAGCCCCTGTCGCTGGACCCGACGCGCGAGTCGGCCCGCGTCACCCGCCAGATCGCCGAGCGGCTGGCCGAGGTGTCCAAACGGCTGGAGAAGAAGCACCCGGCGGAAGAGGTCGCCCATTTCCTTATGCGGTGCATCTTCACCATGTTCGCCGAGGACGTGGACCTGTTGCCGCGTGGGCGGTTCACCGCCCTGCTGAAGGACCAACTGGACCATCCCGAGAGCTTCGCCCCGATGCTCCAGGCTTTGTGGAAGAGCATGGACGCGCCGGAGTATGAGAACCGGTTCTATGCCGGCTTCGGCCTGCATCTGCGCCATTTCAACGGCAGCCTGTTCAAGAACGCCAAGGCCTTCCCCCTGGGTCGCGAGGAGATCGGGGAGCTGCTGGCCGCCTCCAGCCACGACTGGCGCTATGTGGAGCCGGCCATTTTCGGCACCCTGGTCGAACAGGCGCTGGAGCCGGGCGAGCGGCGCAAGCTGGGCGCCCACTACACCCCGCGTTCCTATGTGGAGCGGCTGGTCGAGGTGACAGTGATGGAGCCGCTGCGGGCCGACTGGAACGTCGCCCTGATCAAGGCGGGGGATGCGCGGGAGCGGGGCGACGCCGCGCACTCAAGCAGCGCGGAGCGCGATAGTGCAAAGAGAGAGGCCGTGGCGGCCATCCGCGCCTTCCACCATCAGCTTTGCACCACCCGCGTGCTGGACCCGGCCTGCGGCACCGGCAACTTCCTCTATGTCTCGCTGGAGCTGATGAAACGGCTGGAGGGCGAGGTGCTGGAGGCCCTGGCCGAACTGGGCGAGACCGAGGGTATCGGCTTTGAGACCGTCGATCCGCACCAGTTCCTGGGCATCGAACTGAACGTCCGCGCCGCCGCCATCGCTGAACTGGTGCTGTGGATCGGCTATCTGCAACAGCATTACCGCAACAGCGTCGAACACCCCGCCGAACCGATCCTGAAGGCCTTCGGCAATATCCAGCAGAAGGACGCGGTCCTAACCTGGGACGGCTATCCCGAGATTCAGTTCGAGATGAGGGACGGGGTTGCGGTTCAGGTCTATCCGAACGCGCGGCGGCCGGACTGGCCGGAGGCGGAGTTCATCGTCGGGAATCCGCCATTTATCGGCAAGGGCGCAATCATGCGTGCCGCTCTAGGCGACGCGTATCTTAAGGCATTGAAAAATGCCAACTCGACAGTCGCGGGTTCCGCCGATTTCGTGATGCAGTGGTGGGACCGGGCGGCTGACTTATTGACGCGAAGAAAGTCTCCGCTACGCCGTTTCGGTTTCGTGACGACGAATTCTATTACTCAGAGCTTCAGCCGACGCGTTATTGAGAAGCACCTAGGCGGCAAACGCCCTTTAGCGATTATCTACGCTATTCCAGATCATCCTTGGACGAAAGCAAGCCGCGATGCTGCTGCCGTCCGGATTGCCATGACGGTGGTACAAGCAGGGATGGCGCTGGGGCGCTTGCTCATATCTGTCTCCGAAACCGATATCGACACCGACAGCCCGCAACTTGAGCTAAGCGAAGTTAGAGGGGCGATCCATGCAGACCTTTCGGTCGGCGCTGACGCAACATCCGCCCGTCCTATGACCGCCAACGAAGGCTTATCTTGCAATGGTGTAATGCTTGCGGGTGAAGGCTTTGTGGTTTCGCGCGCTTTGGCGCTCCACATCCAGGCCGATGAAGCGACACGCGGTTCAGGTTCGGCACTTTACAGTCACGTCGGTGGGAGCGAACTCACCCAATACAGGCGTGGCGAGTTAGTTATCGATTTTTACGGGCTTTCAGAAAGTGAAGCCCGACAGCGTTTTCCTGCTGCCTTTCAACACGTCTTGGAAGCTGTAAAGCCGGAGCGTGAAAAGAACTCCGATAGAGGATTTAGAGAAAAGTGGTGGTTGTTCGGCCGAACTCGACCTGAGATCAGGCGCGCTAACGAGCATATCCCGCGCTACATCGCCACCACACGAACCTCCAAGCATCGCATCTTTCAGTTTCTGAATAGCACTGACGTAGCCAATCACGAGATCGTGGTTATCAGCGTTGCCGACGCGGATTTACTCGCTGTGCTGTCCTCCCTCAGCCACAAGGTCTGGGCTTTCCGAGCCGGTGGCACCCTCGAAGATCGACCCCGCTACAATAAGGGTGCGACGTTCGACGCTTTCCCCTTCCCAGACCCATCCGACGCCCTCCGTACCACCCTCCGCCACCTCGGCGAGGAACTCGACGCCACGCGCAAGACAGTGCAGGCCGAGCATCCGGACCTGACCCTGACCGGCCTCTACAATGTGCTGGAGAAGATTCGCGCCGGGACGCCGCTGGACGCCAAGGATCAGGACGTCAAGGAACGCGGCCGGGTGCTGATCCTGAAGGATCTGCACGACCAGATCGACCGGGCGACAGCCGACGCCTATGGCTGGCCCCACGACCTGAGCGACGAACAGATTCTGGAACGGCTGGTCGCCCTGAACGCCGAACGCGCGGCGGAAGAGGCGGCGGGCCATGTCCGCTGGCTGCGGCCCGACTATCAGATTCCGCGCTTCGCCAAGGGCGCCGCCGCCAAGTCCGGTCGACTGGACCTGGGCGAGACCGTCGTCGCCATCGACAAGAGCCTGCCGGTCTTCCCCAAGGACAAGGGCGAACAGGCCATGGCCATCCACGCCGTGCTGGAGGCGGCGCACCGTCCGATGGACGCCGCCGCCGTGTCGCGCGCCTTCAAGGGCGGCGGCAAGAGGATCGAACAGCGGGTGGTCCAGGCCCTGTCGACCCTTGTCCGCTATGGCTGGATCACCGCCCTGCCGGGGGGAACCTACGCCGCGCGCCGCGCGGCCTGACGGGCGGGAGCAACCCTTGCGGTCGTGCGGCGCTATGGCGGGAGACCTCCTCACGCACTAAGTTCTGTTCATGAACCGTTCTTCGACGCCGAAGCCCGCCGCCGCCAAACCCGCCAAGCCCGTCCACGTCCCAAATCCGGGGGTGCAGGAGGCGTCGGCCGCCTTCCTGCGCGACACCGGGAAAATGCCGATGTTCGCTCCGGTCGCCGGGCCGCGCCTGACGCCGGAGGAGCCGGTCGCCGCGCCCGCCGACTGGGTGCCGCACCGCCCCTCGCACGAGGGCAAGAAGAAGGGCGGCCGCTTCAGGCTGGAGACCAAATACACCCCCGCCGGCGACCAGCCCGCCGCCATCGCCGAACTGGTGGCCCAGGCCCAGGCCGGGGACCGCGACCAGGTCCTGCTGGGCGTCACCGGCTCGGGCAAGACCTTCACCATGGCCAAAGTGATCGAGGAGACCCAGCGCCCTGCCCTGATCCTGGCCCCGAACAAGACGCTGGCGGCCCAGCTCTATTCCGAATTCAAGTCGTTCTTCCCCGACAACGCGGTCGAATACTTCGTCAGCTACTACGACTACTATCAGCCAGAGGCTTATGTCCCGCGTACGGATACGTACATCGAGAAGGACTCAAGCATCAATGAGCAAATCGACCGGATGCGGCACTCTGCGACGCGGGCTATACTAGAACGCGAAGACGTCATTGTTGTGGCGTCGGTGTCCTGCATCTACGGCATCGGGTCGGTTGAGACCTATACGGCGATGACGTTCACGCTGAAGGTGGGGGACCAGATCGATGAGGCGAAGCTGCGGGCGGATCTGATCGCGCTGCAGTACAAGCGCAACGACCTGAACTTCGACCGGGGGATGTTCAGGAAGCGGGGCGACGTGATCGAAATCTTCCCGGTCCACCTGGAAGACCGGGCCTGGCGCATCAGCCTGTTCGGGGACGAGTTGGAGGCGATCCAGGAGTTCGATCCGCTGACGGGCAAGAAGACGGCCGATCTGAACGAGATCACCGTCTATGCCGCCAGCCACTATGTGACCCCGCGCCCGACGCTGAACCAGGCCGCCGCCGGCATCAAGGCGGAGCTGAAGGAGACGCTGGACTGGATGGTCGAGAACGGCAAGCTGCTGGAGGCGCAACGCCTGGAGCAACGCACCCGCTTCGACCTAGAGATGATGGAGGCCACCGGCAGCTGCGCCGGCATCGAGAACTACAGCCGCTGGCTGACCGGCCGCGCGCCGGGCGAGCCGCCGCCGACCTTCTTCGAATACATCCCCGACAACGCCCTGCTGTTCGTGGACGAGAGCCACGTCACCATCGGCCAGATCAACGGCATGTTCCGGGGCGACTACCGCCGCAAGTCGACGCTGGCGGAATACGGCTTCCGCCTGCCCTCCTGCATCGACAACCGCCCGCTGAAGTTCGAGGAATGGGAGGCCATGCGCCCCCAGACGGTGCACGTCAGCGCCACCCCCGGCCCGTGGGAGATGGAACAGGCGGGCGGCGTCTTCGTCGAGCAGGTGATCCGCCCCACCGGCCTGATCGACCCGCCGGTCGAGATCCGCCCCGTCTCGGGCAAGACCCGCAACCAGGTCGACGACGTCATCGACGAGGTCAAGGCGACGACGGCCCGTGGCTATCGCAGCCTGGTCACCACCCTGACCAAGAAGATGGCCGAGGACCTGACCGAATATATGCATGAGCAGGGCATCCGCGTCCGCTACATGCACTCCGACGTCGACACGCTGGAGCGGATCGAGATCCTGCGCGACCTGCGGCTGGGCACGTTCGACTGCCTGATCGGCATCAACCTGCTGCGCGAGGGTCTGGACATCCCCGAGTGCGGCCTGGTCGCCATCCTGGATGCGGACAAGGAGGGCTTCCTGCGCTCGGAGACCTCATTGATCCAGACCATCGGCCGCGCCGCGCGCAATGTGGACGGCCGCGTCATCCTGTACGCCGACCGCATGACCGGAAGCATGGAGCGCGCCATCGCCGAGACGGACCGCCGTCGCGAACGGCAGATGGCCTACAACGCCGAACACGGCATCACGCCCGAAACGGTCAAGCGCGACATCAAGGAGATCATGGACAGCCCCTATGAGTCGCGCGAGATGGATCGCCTGACCAAACCGGGCGTGGCCGAAGCCTCCAAACCCTTCGTCGGCTCTAACTTCCAGGCCGCCCTGCGCGACCTGGAAGGCCGCATGCGCGAGGCCGCCTCCAACCTGGAGTTCGAGGAAGCCGGTCGCCTGCGCGACGAGATCAAGCGCATGAAGCTGATGGACTTGGAGTTCGCCAACGAAGCCCTGACCGGCGCCGGCGAAGCCGTCGACAAGTCCGCGCCCAAACGCTGGCGCGCCGAGGCGGCGGCGGAAGCGCAGGAGCGGTTCAGGAAGGGGCGGTTGTAGACTCAAATACAGAGTCGTCTATCGCCAAAATAATATACTTCGTACGCTACGCTGCACAGGCTGGTCAGGAAGCCTCCTTCAGGACAATTTGATCAGCAGTGCGATAATACGGCTTCACATGCGGAACGGGATCAGCGCCTAACGCTCCATCAACCGCACCGAGAACTTTCCATACGGACTCGCACGCAGTGATGTGGTCCACATTCAGTGCGCGTTCTACCCAAGTAACAGGTACGCCTCGACGAACACCAATCGCTGCAAAGCCCTCTTCCTCAACAGTGGCCATATCTTGCCGCCGGAACTCTAGCGGATATATTAGCTCCAAAGCCATTCGCTCTGCCAGTTGCTCAGATCTTACTTGGGCAGAAGCTTCGTCGTCCAACCAGCCGTTATTCGTAACGAGCTCACGGATAGTCTCCACGCCTTCTGAAGAATAGTCTTCTTCACCATCAATTAGTGCGTGGCATAGCTCTTTTATCGCAGTGAATCGTTCCCACTCATCCGACTGCGATCGCACCAAGATCACGATGCGATCCGAATAACGCTCGAAATTGCCACGAACCGAGGGACCGTCAGATGTAACCCTGTATGTCTCGATAGGAAGCTGCGTAATTCGTTCAATGATACGCTTTATATTTTGAACCGACGTTCGCCCGCCATTTTCATCGCCATCAGTGTGGACATAATAGAAATGGATCACACGTTTCGTGATTGAGAAAGCTTGGACGAGTTTAATCGCTAGAGGCGTCATCGGTTGCTCAAAATAGAAAGGGCTCCAGCCTAAGCCAGAGCCCTAAATTCAGCGCAGTAAACCGCTGAATTTCCTATTCGTCAACCACTCGGATTTTATGCGTCTTTCCACCGAAGATCGCCGAAGTCTAGAACCTCAATGGCTCCGGTTGCTGCGGCTTTATAAAGCGCATTGACCTCTCGACAGACGTCTTCAGTCCCCGAATCATCAAGATTTCGGAGGTAAAATTTCACGTCGAGAAGACCGTCTTGCGCCTTCTTCTCGTAGAAAGAAGCGAGCTTTTCGGACTCAGTAATGCTCACACTCGCCTCCTTTAGAGGCCCGATAGGCATCGGGCAGATTTGGGAGCGCAGTTAATAGCCAAGCATGGCGCTCCAACCACATGCATAGCCAACCAACAGGCTCCACAAACGTCGAACCTCTCAGCGTAAAACTTTGTAGGAAGATTCTGGGGAACTGTCAATGAAAAATGATTGACAAAAACCAGATTTGTGATCTCACGATTCGCTTGAATCGCATTTGTTCAATGTGGCTGCAAAGGGTGAGATTTGCAAACCGTGTCAAGCGCATTCCCTACCAAAATGCGCGAATGTGTGTTTTGTGCCTTCGACACAGGCTACAAGGCACTGTCACAACTCATCCAGCGTCTTGTCCCATTCCTCCATCGTTACGGTTCCCCGCAGGGGGCCGAGATAGAGGTCGAGGCCCTGGGAGATGCGGCGGTCCTGTTCGCGTTCGATGACGGGGTCGAGGCCGGCGGCGCGGAGCTGGTCCTCGAGCGCGGCGATGCGGCGGTCCAGCTGGACGCGGCGGGCCAGTTGGGCGTGGCCCCATTCGGTGTTGGCGCGCTCCAGCTTCTGCTTCGCCTGCCAGTATTGGCCGCGCAGTTCCCAGTCGCTCTTGTCGCTGGTGTTCATGGCGAAGCGGCGCTCGGCCTCGGCCTCATTGGTCAGGATGTCGAAGACCAGTTGCAGGGGCGCGGTCTTCACCGTCAGGCGAGCGGCGCGGCCGGGGCCGTCGCGGTCGGCCAGTTTGCGATAGGTCTCGGCCAGGGCCGCCAGGGCGCGGGCCTGGGCGAAGTCCTGGGCGTGCAGGGCGCGGCCCGAGGCCTGGGCGGCGGCGCGGGCGAGAGCCGCCGGATCGTTGGGGTCGTCGGGCGACAGGTCGGCCGCGTCGTCCGGCGACAGGGGCTGGGGCGCGGGCGTCGCGGCCTCGCTGCGCGGATGGCGGGACCAGCCCTCCTTCGTCGCGCGGGCGCGGATGGAGGCCTCGGTCACGTCGTGGCGGGCGGCGACGGTCCTGGCGTCGAGGCCGGACAGATAGTCCTTTCGGACCTGGGTCCAGACCTCGGGCGGTTTGATCTTGTAGCGGCGTTTTTCCATGCGGGCATTATGGGGCGGTCTCTACCCCAGGCCGGAAGAAGACCGATTTTCGAGGCTAGAGATTTGATTTTCCACATCGCGACATGTCAGGGGTCACGCGCCAGCTGTGCATGAGGCGCGGGTGCGACCGATGATGACGCAGGGGCGTGCGACACCCCTGTCCCATGAGCCAGGGCATACATCGCAAGATCCGGCCGGACGCCGTCTGGGCCGAGGTCAGGAAGGCGTGGGAGGACGGCGAGACCGCGCGCTCCGTCGCCGCCCGCTATGACGTCGGGGTGCACGCCCTGTGGAAGCGGCGCGAGGCGGAAGGCTGGAAACGGCCCGAGCCGACGCTGGCGCCGATCGAGCCGGCGGAGGGCTGGGACCGGCATATCCAGGCGCGGCGCGACGCCTTCAACGCCCAGCTGGAGGACGCGCGGGCGCTGGCGGAATGTCTGGCGGCGGCGATGACGGACGAGCGGCTGAGCCGGGCGCCGCATTGGCATATTCCGTGGCTGTATCACTGGCGCGCGACGCATCTGGGGCCCGAGGCGACGGCGCGGGACCGGGCGCGGGCGATCGAGACGGGCCAGCCGTGGGCCGAGCGGTTCTGGGACGCGGACGGGGCGCTGAAGCCGCTGGCGTGGCTGGATCTGGAGATGGCGCGGCTGCATCCCGAGGACTGGCGCGCGGCCATCGGCCTGCCCGACGGCCTGCCCGAGGCGGCCACGCGATACGCGCCCTGAGCGGCGCCGCAGTTGACTTATCGGCGATAAGCGCCCATTTGCGCGGCGTCGCACACTCGCGATCTCCGGCGTCTCCAGCGCGTGTGGGTCCCCCTCGGACCTGTCTGTAGAAGCCGCCGGCCCCTCATATCCATTCGCTGCCCGGACACGCGGGGCGGCGCCCGATCCACCCCGCAGGCCTCCTCCCCGAGGCCCCGTCGGGACTGGCGGTGCGCGGCCCGACGGCGTCATGCCATGGCTGATAGCGCCCTGCCGCTACGCGAAAGATAGACTGCCGTGAGCACCACATTCGAATCCATGGGCCTGAACAAGGCCCTGCTGCAGGCCCTGGCCTCGACCGGCTATACCAAGCCGACCCCGATCCAGGAAAAGGCCATCCCCGACGTCATGGCCGGCAAGGACCTGTTGGGCATCGCCCAGACCGGCACAGGCAAGACGGCCGCCTTCGCCCTGCCGATCCTGCATCGCCTGGCCGAAAACCGCATTCCGCCCCGGCCGCGCACGACGCGCGTGCTGGTCCTGAGCCCAACGCGCGAGCTGGCCACCCAGATCGGCGACAGCTTCAAGGCCTATGGCGCGCACCTGGGCTTTAGGGTCGCGGTGATCTTCGGCGGCGTGAAATACGGCGCCCAGGAGCGGGCCCTGCAACAGGGTCTGGACATCCTGATCGCCGCGCCCGGCCGTCTGCTGGACCACATCCAGCAGAAGAACCTGGACCTGTCCTCGACCGAGATCTTCGTGCTGGACGAGGCCGACCAGATGCTGGACCTGGGCTTCATCAAGCCGATCCGCCAGATCGTCTCCAAGATCCCGGCCAAGCGCCAGAACCTGTTCTTCTCGGCGACCATGCCGTCCGAGATCGGCAAGCTGGCGGGCGAACTGCTGAAGGACCCGGTGAAGGTCCAGGTCACGCCGCAATCGACCACCGTGCAGCGCATCAGCCAGTCGGTCGTCTATATCGAACAGGGCAGGAAGCGCGCCCTGCTGACCGAGATGTTCTCGGATCCCGAGTACACGCGCTGTCTGGTCTTCACCAAGACCAAGCACGGCGCCGACAAGGTCGCGGCCTATCTGGAAGCCGGCGGCGTCGAGGCCGGGGCCATCCACGGCAACAAGAGCCAGCCCCAGCGTGAACGCACGCTGGAAGCCTTCAAGAAGGGCAAGCTGCGCGTCCTGGTCGCCACCGACATCGCCGCGCGCGGCATCGACGTGGACGGCGTCTCGCACGTCGTGAACTTCGAACTGCCGCATGTGCCGGAAAGCTACGTCCACCGCATCGGCCGCACCGCGCGGGCGGGCAAGGACGGCACCGCCGTCAGCTTCGTCGCCGGCGACGAGATGAAGCTGCTGCGCGACATCGAAAAGGTCACGCGCCAGAAGATCCCGGCCATCGACCGCCGCAACGACAAGGCCCTGGGCCAGCTGGACGCCACCATCATGGCCACCGGCGTGGGCAAGAAGGCGACCCTGCCCGAGCGCGAAGGCGGCGAGCGCAACGAAGGCGGACGCGGCGGTCGCGGCCGTCGCAATCCCCACCGCGACGGCGTGCGTCCGGAAGGCGGCGGCCAGCCGCACCGCCAGCGTCGCAACCGTCCCGGCGGCGAGGCGGCGGCCCCGCGTCCCGAGCGCGCCTACAACCCCCTGGCCGGCGAGCGCGTGCCCTCCATCAACGACAACGCCAAGCCGGCGGAAGGTCAGATGAAGCGCCGCCCCCGTCGTCGCCCGTCGAACGGCGGCAAGGGCTACGGCGGCGCCGCCAAGGGCTGATCTGGGTCCTCCCCCGTGCAGCGCAGCGAAACGGGGGAGGGGGACCGCGAAGCGGTGGAGGGGGCGACCGTCGCACGGCGCGACACGTCAAACGTCGCGCCCGTTTCCGCCCCCTCCACCACCCTTCGGGCGGTCCCCCTCCCCCGCTTTGCGGTGGAGGAATAGAAAACGGCGGCTCCTGCGAAGGAGCCGCCGTTCTCATGTCAGCCGGGACTGAGCGGACCTCAGAAGTTCCAGGTCGCGCCCAGCGAGAAGCCGACGCCCGAGCCTTGCGCTTCGCCGCGCAGGTTCGAGACGACCAGGCCGTTGCCATAGACGTCGCGGGTGTCGTTGACCGTCGCGGTGTCGATGTCGATGTAGGTCACGGCGCCGTCGAAGGTCATCGAACCGATCGTCTTGGAGAGGCCGGCGGCGTAGAGCCAGCGGTCGCCGTCCGGAATACGGGCGGTGCGGTGATCGTCCGAGGTCGGGGTCGGGTCGTAGCCCAGGCCGGCGCGGAAGGTCATGGACGGATCGATCTTGTAGTCGAAGCCGATGGCGCCGGTGGTGACGTCGTCATAGTCCTGAACGATGGTCGAACGACCATTGGCGCCATAGGTCACGCGGATGGCGTCGAACTCGCTCCAGCCGATCTGGTTGACCTGGGCGTTCAACGTCAGGCGATCGTTGACGGCGTAGCGGGCCGAGACGGTGGCGTACCAAGGCGTGTTGAAGCTGGCCTGGCCGTCGGCCGAGACGTTTGCCGCAGCCAGTGCGCCAGTCAGGCCGGAGATGTTCACCGAGCCTTCCAGTTCGTGCTCGATCTTGGAGCGATACGATAGACCCAGGTCCAGCTTGCCGAAGTGCATCTGGGCGCCGGCGTTCCATCCGTAATCCCAGCCGTCGCCTTCCAGCTGGTTGCGGCCGTCGGTGGCCGAGGGGATCAGCACCAGCGGAGCAACGCCAGCAACGGTCGGCAGGTTGGGCAGCGCGGACGAAAGAGTCGCCTTGGCGTACTGGGCGTCGAAGCCGGCGCCGATGTCCAGCCAGTCAGTGACCGTCATCGCGGCGACCAGGCTGACGTTGGCCGAACGCAGTTCCGACGTCAGGGCGTCGTAGCGGGCGAAGTCGGGCTGTTCGTATTTGGTCGTGAAGTTGTAGGGCGCCTGGACGGCCAGACCGACGTTGAAGCGGTCGCCGATCGGCATGGAGACGGCGAAGTTCGGCACGATGCCGCTTTCGACGACGTCGTGGACATGCGGGTCGCCAGCCACAACGGTTGAGCCGCTGAGGATGGTGCCGGCCGGGAACGGCGGCGTCGGGGCAGGCAGGTTGTAGCTGAGCGTGGAGCCGCGATTGTCGACGTCGGAGTCCAGGATCAGGCCGTGCATGCCGACATAGACTTCGCGCTGGGTTCCGGCGATGGCGGCGGGGTTCCACCACAGCGACTGGACGCCCTTATCGGCGCCGACGCCGGCGTTGGCGCGACCCTGGCCGCGGGTCGATTGTTCCTGGACATAGAAGGAGCCGGCCATGGCCGGGGCGGCGACGCCGGCCAGCAGGGCGGTCGTCAGGGCGATCCCGCCCACGCGGGCGAAGTTCCTGGAGGTCATTTCATACACCTAAGTCAACGTCGGCCGCATTACGCGCGGTCGATCAGGGGAGGAGCCCTCTCAGCGTTCGCGGCGCGAAAGCGTTGCGGGCAAGGCCCCCATCGGACCGGAAACAGGCGAAACCGTGGCGCCTGAGCCGCACACGATCACGGCTTTGCGAGGTTACGCAGCGGCAACATCGATGCCTAGATTACGCAGTTCTGCGATCAAATCATGCGCCGCCGCATCGACCTGATCGGCATCGCGGCCACGAATGACCAGCTGGGTTCCGATCTCGCCGATGCTGCCATGGCCGAACGGATAGCTGCCGAAGGACAGCTCCCGACGCTGATTGGCCGCCGCCCGCAGCACATCGGCCACCGCCCCCTCGCCTACCCCGCTGACCTTCAGGGTCTGGACATGAACGATGGCGCCGGTGCGCAGGCGCGGGGCCACATCCTCCAGCATGGCCTGCATGATCCTGGGCACGCCGGCCATGACGAAGACATTGCCGATCTGGAAGCCGGGCGCGTCGGTGACCGGATTGGCGATCAGAACGCCGCCTTCCGGGATGCGCGCCATGCGACGGCGCGCGGCGTTGAACTCGTCGCCATAGCGGCGCGACAGAATGGCCAGCGCCTCGGGATGTTCAGGCAGGGCCACGCCGAAGGCGGCGGCGACGGCGTCGGCGGTGATGTCGTCGTGGGTCGGACCGATGCCGCCGGTGGTGAAGACATAGTCCCAGCGTGAGCGGAGGGCGTCCAACGCCTCGACGATCCGGCCGTGATCGTCGCTGACGACCCGCGCCTCCATCAGGTCGATCCCCAACGCCGCCAGAAAGCGGGTGATAGTGTTGGTGTTCGCATCCTGGGTCCGGCCCGACAGGATTTCGTCGCCGATGACCAGGACGGCGGCGGTCGGCGCAGAGGCGATTGAGGCGGCGTCGGTCATGCGGGAATCCGGGGGCAGGCTTGAGGTTTCATGCTATAACGCCCACCTGCGGCGAACGGATTGCGCCGTATCCCGCCTTTTGCAGACCGATCGCCCCCATGTACGAAACGCCCGAACTCGAAACCGACGTCCTGGTCCGCTCCAGCGCCATCCGCATCCATGAGGCGGAAGACTTCGAGGGCATGCGCAAGGCCGGCCGTCTGGTCGCCGAGGCGCTGGACATGATCGCGGCGCATGTGAAGCCGGGCGTCCTGACCAGCACGATCGACGATCTGGTGCGCGAGTTCACCCTGGACAACGGCGGCCTGCCCGCCTGCCTGGGCTACAAGGGTTACGAGAAGACCGTCTGCACCTCGATCAACCACGTCGTCTGCCACGGCATTCCCGGCGACCGGGTGCTGAAGGACGGCGACATCGTCAACATCGACCACACCGTGATCGTGGACGGCTGGCACGGCGATTCCAGCCGCATGTATGCGGTGGGCGAGATCAATGCGCGGGCCAGGAAGCTGATCGACGTGACCTATCAGTCGCTGGATCTGGGCCTGGAGCAGGTCAAGCCGGGCAATACGTTCGGCGACATCGGCTATGCGATCCAGAAGTTCGTCGAGGCCCAGCGCATGAGCGTGGTGCGCGACTTCTGCGGCCACGGCATCGGCCGCGTCTTCCACGACAGCCCCAATGTCCTGCACTATGGCCGTCGCGGCGAGGGCGCGGTGCTGAAACCCGGCATGTTCTTCACCGTCGAGCCGATGGTGAACCTGGGCAAGCCGCACGTGAAGGTGCTGTCCGACGGCTGGACCGCCGTGACGCGCGACAAGTCTCTGTCGGCCCAGTGCGAGCACACCATCGGGGTGACGGAAGACGGACTGGAAATCTTCACGGCGTCGCCGGCCGGGCTGTTCCGACCGAACTGACGGCGGGCGCATCTGCGCCTCACAGTTGGCCGTCTTTCCGGGGCGTCCGGAGGACGAACCCGGAACCCAGGGCGCGCGCATCCGGCGTCGGAGACATCCAGCAGTTTCAATGTGGCCCTGGGTTCCGGGTTCTTCGCTGCGCGAAGCCCCGGAATGACACCTTACTATTGTGAGCCCGGCGTAGCGTGGATCTAGAAACGCACCCTTGATCCCCATTCGCATTCCGCACAGGTTGCAGGTGACGGAGGGGATATGTTGGACGGTGGGGAGTCGGATCAAGGCGCGGCCAAGCCCAAGCCCAAGCCGCGCCATAGCGGTCATCGCGACCGGCTGCGTGAGCGGGCGGCGAAGGGGGGCCTGGGCGCCCTGCCCGACTATGAGCTGCTGGAACTGCTGCTGTTTCGCAGCGTGCCCTATAAGGACACTAAGCCGCTGGCCAAGGATCTGCTGGCGCGGTTCGGCGGGCTGGAGGGGATCGGCGCGGCCAGCCATGAGGCGATCGAGGACCAGGTGGCGCGGTCGATGGGATACGCCGTCGGCAAGGCGACGCGGGCGGTGGCGCTGGACCTTCAGCTGATCTTCGACGTGACGCGGCGGATCGCGCGCGAGCCGACGGCCAAGCGGCCGGTGATCTCGTCGTGGACGGCGCTGCTGGCCTATGTCCGCGTCGCCTTGCAGCACGAGCCGCGCGAGCAGTTCCGGGTGTTGTATCTGGACAAGAAGAACCAGTTGATCCTGGACGAGGTGCAGAACCGCGGCACGGTCGATCATGCGCCGGTCTATCCGCGCGAGGTCGTGCGGCGCGCGCTGGAACTGTCGGCCAGCGCCCTGATCCTGGTGCATAACCATCCGTCGGGCGATCCCACCCCCAGCCGCCCCGACATCGAGATCACGAAACAGGTTGTGCAGGCCGGCCGCGCCCTTAACGTCGAGGTTCACGACCATCTGGTCGTCGGCCGCGACGGGGTGGCCAGCTTCAAGCAACTGGGCCTGATGTGAACGACAGGATTCTGACGACCGAGCGGCTGGTGATGAGCCCGGTGACGCTGGCGGACCATGACGACCTGCTGGCTCTGTGGGCGGATGCGGATTTCACGCGTCACATCACGGGCCGCCCGATGACCAGCGAGGAGGTCTGGTTCCGGCTGCTGCGTGATCTGGGACAATGGGCCGTCGATGATTACGGCAGCTGGACGATCCGTCGGGCGAAAGACGGCGCCTATCTGGGCAATGTCTCGATCCTGGACCACCGAAGGCTGATCGAGCCGGCCATGACCGATCCGGAGCTGGGTTGGGGCCTGTCGCCTGCGTTTCACGGCGAGGGCTTCGCGCATGAGGCGCTGCAAGCCGCCCTGGCCTGGGCCGACGCGCATCTGTCGGCGACGCGCACGGTCTGCATGATCTCGCCCGAGAACCTGGCCTCGTTGAAGCTGGCGGCGCGGGTTGGGTATCGTCCCTATGCGACGACGACTTACAAAGATCAGCCGGTCCAGTTGTTCGAACGACCCCGACGCGCGCCGTAGGTCGGCATTAAGGATTATCGGACAAACTGGCGTCCAACGAAGTGTGAGTGCCCGCCATGCCCATGTCCGTGGAAACGCTGCGTCAGCATCTGGTCGAAGCCTTCGCCGACGCCGAGATCGAGATCGAGGATCTGGCGGGCGATGGCGACCACTATCGCGCGCGGATCGTGTCGAGCGCCTTCGCCGGCCTGCCGCGCGTACGTCAGCATCAGATGGTCTATGCCGCGCTGAAGGGTCAGATGGGCGGCGAACTGCACGCCCTGGCGCTTGAAACCTCCGCGCCGGCCAAGGAGGGCTGAGGGCCATGCGCTATCGCCCCTTCGGCGTCTCCGGCTCCGCCATCTCCAACCTGACGCTGAGTTTCGGCGCCGATGTGCTGAAGCGTGGGCGCGAGGCCGGGCTGGACCTGCTGTATTCGGCGCTGGAAGCGGGGGTGAACAGCTATCGGCTGGAGACCGCCGACCCGGTGGCGGCCGAGGTGCTGGGCGAGGCCCTGTCGCATGTGGATCGCAAGCTGGTCTACGTCAGCCTGACCCTGGGCGCCGGCGACGGCCGCGACCAGCAGCGGGACTTCTCGGCACAAGGCATGACGGCGGCCATCGACCGGGTGCTGCACTTCTCGGGCCTGGGGTGGATCGACGTGGCGGTGCTGCACGAGCCGGGCGAGACCGAACTGGCGCAGTCGTCGCTCAGCGCGCTGAAGGCCATGCGCGCCACCGGACGCATCAAGCTGCTGGGCATCGCCGGCGGCGGCGACGTGATGGACGCCTATGTGTCGACGGGGGCGTTCGACGCCCTGCTGACGCCGTTCGACATCAACGCCGACTGGAAGATCCGAAACCGTATCCGCTCGGCGCGCGAGCAGGACATGGCGGTCTTCGCCTATGATTTCTACGCCGACCGGCGCGCGCGGGCGCCGGATGCGCCGATCTTCAAAAAGGGGCTGTTCGGCTTCGGCAAGGACAAGCGTCCCGTCGATACGCCCAAGAAGGACGCCTTCGGCTTCCTGTACCGCACCCAGAACTGGACGGCCGAGGCGATCTGCCTGTCCTACGTGCTGACAGACCCGTCGGTGTCCAGCGTGATCGTCACCCCGACCGACACCGATCGGCTGGCGACACTGGCCGCCGCGCCCGAGCGGGACATGCCGCCGGGCCTGGCCGCGCAGATCGAGATGGCGCGCGTCGTGGCCAATCAGGCGGCCTGACCGTCCTTCCCGGCTGTGCAGAACGTCGCGGACGCCTTGACCGCGACCGCTCGGCTCCCTAGCTGACGGGCTTCACGAAAGGCCCTTATCCGTGACCGACACCGCCCAAGCCGCCGATCCCGTCCACGCCTTCATCGGCGAAACCGTCGCCCAGAACGACGTGGTTCTGTTCATGAAGGGCACGCCGGACCAGCCGCGCTGCGGCTTCTCCTCCCTGGCGGTGCAGATCCTGGATCATGTCGGCGCCGGCTTCGTGGGCGTGGACGTGCTGCAGGACGAAGCCCTGCGCGAAGGCATCAAGAGCTTCACCGACTGGCCCACCATTCCGCAGCTCTATGTGAAGGGCGAGTTCGTGGGCGGATCGGACATCATCCGCGAAATGTTCCAGGCCGGCGAACTTCAGGCCCTGATGGTCGAGAAGGGCGTGCCGCTCGGCGAGGCCTGATGGCCAGGAAGACCCTCACGCCGCGTGAGGACCGCGAGGTCTTCGTCGTGCCGCTGGACGTGCGGCCCGAGCACATCGACGCCAACGGCCACGTCAACAACGTCGTCTATGTCGGCTGGCTGCAGGATGCGGGCACGGCCCACTGGAACGCGCGTTTCGACGAGGCGACGCGGGCCAAATGGTCGTGGGTCGCAACCCGGCATGAGATCGACTATCTGCGCGGCATCGAGCCGGGCGCCGAGGGCGTGGTCGCCCGCACCTGGGTCGGCGATCCGCAGGGACCGCGCTTCACCCGCTACGTCCGCATCGAGGACGCCCAGGGCCGCGTCTGCGCCCAGGGCGTCACCGAATGGGTGCTGGTGGACGCTGCGACCCTGAGGCCGCAGCGCATTCCGCCAGACATGCTGGTCGTGTTCGAGACGCCTACTTCAGCGCATTGAGGATGCGGGCCGCCGTGCCCGGCTCCAGGCCCAGGTCGGCATAGGTCCAGCGCAGTTCGACGCCATCCGGGACCAGGGCCTTGCACAGGTCCTGTTTGGTGCGGCGAAGCGTGATCTCGACCGGCGAGCCGTCCGATACCGACACCTCGAAATCGGACGCCTGGGTGCAGCCGTTGGAATCGACGCGTGCGACCAGGGCGCCGTCGGCGAACCGGGCTTCGCGGATGGCCTCGCCCGGCGGGGCGTCGTCGCGGCGCAGGTTCACCGAGACGTTCTCGCCCGCGTCGCTGTCATAGATGACACAGGCTGACAGCAGCGGCGCGACCAGGGCCGCGACCACCAGACCTTTGACCAGGCCGCGCATCACTGGCTCGAGGCCGGCGCGGTGATGACGCGCGTGGTCGGCTTTTCGGTCGAGACGATGATGCAACCCGACAGCAGCGGGGCGGCGATGGCGATGGCGAGAGCGAGACGAAGCATTGGTGTGTTCCCCAGTTGAAGCTTGACCCTTTTGTGCCGCGTGGGCCGGGCGCGCACACGTGAATAATCGGAAAGCTGGGTGAACAATCGGAAAGGATCGGGGTTAAACGTGACCGCAACCGCCATAGCTACAGTCCCCTCTCTCCTGCCCCACGGATCGTCCTTCATGAGCCAGTTGTTCTCACCCCGCGCCGTCGGCCCCCTGACGCTGAAGAACCGCGTCGCCATCGCGCCGATGTGCCAGTATTCGGCCATCGACGGCGTGCCCCAGCCCTGGCACGTGCAGCATTTGGGAAGACTGGCGATCTCCGGTGCAGGACTGGTCATCGTAGAGGCGACGGGCGTCGAGGCAGCGGGACGGATCACGCCGGATGACACCGGCCTGTGGAACGACGCCCAGGAAGAAGCCTTCGCCCGGATCATCCGCGACATCCGCACCTACAGCGACACCCCGATCGGCATCCAGCTGGCCCACGCCGGACGCAAGGCCTCGACCAGCGCGCCGTGGAAGGGCGGCGGCGCCCTGAAGGCCGAAGACGGCGCATGGGAAACCTTCAGCGCCTCGGCCGAACCGTTCAAGGATGACTGGCACACGCCGACCGCCATGACCCCGGCCGACATGGACCGGATGGTCGCCGCATTCGAAGACGCCGCGCGGCGGGCGGACCGGGCCGGGTTCGATCTGGTCGAACTGCACGCCGCCCACGGCTATCTGCTGACCCAATTCCTGTCGCCGGTGTCCAACCACCGCACCGACGAGTTCGGTGGACCCTACGAAAACCGGGCGCGCTTCCCGCTTCGGGTCGCCCAGGCCCTGCGCGACGCCTGGCCCCGGACCAAGGCGTTGGGCGTGCGCTTCAACGGCTCGGACTGGGTCGAGGGCGGCATCGCCCTGGATGAGGCGACGGCCTTTGGTCAGGCGCTGCACGACATGGGCTATGACTATCTGCACCTGACGTCGGGCGGGAACGTCGCCCAGGCGAAAATTCCGGGCGGCGAGCCGGGCTATCAGTTGCGGTTCGCCCAGGCCGTGAAGGCGGCGACGCCTGAGGCCAATGTGATGGCCGTCGGCATGATCTTCGATCCCGAGCAGGCCGAGGAGATCGTCCGTTCGGGTCAGGCCGACTTCATCGCCATCGCACGCGCGGCGCTGGACGATCCGCACTGGGCGCACCATGCGGCCGTCGCCCTGGGAGAGGAGGAAGGCCTGCCGCCGCAGTACGAGCGGGCCGGCAAGGCGCATTGGCCGGGATACGGCAAGGCCGACATCTGAGGCCTAATCAGGCGGCCTTTTCCATCGACGGATCGACGGCCCACAAAACGCGTGCGGCGGGTTGAACCTCGGCATCCGCCGTCTTTTGCGGGCGGCCGAGCAGATAGCCCTGAACTTCGTCACAGCCCTGGTCGCGCAGGAAGGCCAACTGCTCCAGCGTCTCAACGCCCTCGGCCAGGACGGGGATGTGCAGGCTCTCGCCCAGGGCCAGGACGGCGCGAATGATGGCGGCCGACTGAGGTCCGCCGTCCAGTTCGGACATGAAGGAGCGATCCAGCTTGATCTTGTCGAACGGGAAGGCGCGCAGGGTCGACAGCGACGAATAGCCGGTGCCGAAGTCATCCATGGCGATGGAGACGCCCAGCAGCTTCAGCTGACGCAGGACGTGGGTCGTGCGCTCCATGTCGGTGATCATGGCCGTCTCGGTGATCTCCAGCTCCAGCCGCGACGGCGACAGGCCGGTCTCGACCAAAACCTGATGCACCAGGCGCGGCAGATCGACGTGGCCCAGCTGCACCGGCGACAGGTTGACGGCGATCTTGTGCGGCTCAGTCCAGCTGGCGGCCTCGGCGCAGGCGGTGCGCAGCACCCATTCGCCGATCGGCAGGATCAGGCCGTTCTCTTCAGCCAGAGGAATGAAATCGGCCGGCGAGATGAAGGTCCCGTCCGGCTGGATCCAGCGCAGCAGCACCTCATAGCCGGTGATGTCGCCGGTATCGACGGCGGCCTGCAGCTGCCAGTTCAGGCTGAACTGGCCCTGATCCAAGGCCTCGCGCATCTGCTGGGCCATGCGACGGCGATTGCGCACCGCCTCGTCCATCTCTTCTTCGTAGAAGCAGACGTCGGTCCCCAGCGAGGCCTTGGCCCGGTACATGGCCAGGTCCGCGTCATTGATCAGGGCGGACGGGTCGTGGGCGTCGTCGGGCCAGATCGCGATGCCGGTGCTGAGGCCGCAGGCGACCTCGGCATGGTCCAGCACCACCGGCGTGGTGACGGCGTCGCGCAAGCGCGCGACCAGATCCAGAGCGTCGTCCTTGTGCTGGATCGGCACGACGGCGACGAACTCATCCCCGCCCAGACGTGCGATGAATTCGTCGTGGCGCAGGCAGGCGCGCATCCGTTCGGCGATCTGGATCAGCAGCTGGTCGCCGGCGGCATGGCCGTGAACGTCGTTGACCTCCTTGAACCGGTCCAGGTCCATGGCCAAGAGGGCCACCTTGTTCGAAACGGTCAGGTCGGCGGTCTGGCGCGTCAGCCATTCCAGGAAGGACGAACGGTTGGGCAGGCCGGTCAGGCCGTCGTTGCGCGCCAGATGGGCGATGCGACGCTCCTGCGCCTGACGCATGCGCAGATCACGCACGGCGTAGATCATGACGTGATCCACACCGCAGTCGCGGCGCACGGCGATCTCGACGGGGATGTCCGCCCCGCCCTCGGCGACCAGCTTGGACTGGCTGAGGCCGTTGACCGCCAGATCCGCGACGCCGGCGATCCAGCGCGACAGCGGCTCGCCGACCAGGGCGTGGTGGGCGACGCCCGCCAGATCGGCGAAGGCGGCGTTGGCGGCCAGGATGACGCCGTCCTGTTCGACCACCATGCCGTCGACGCTGCCCTCGATCAGATGATCCAGGCGCGCCTTGGCCTGAAGGCGGGACTGGACGTCCAGGGCGTGGCTGGCGACGCCGGTACCCAGCATCATCAACCCGACGGCGGCGACGGCGAAGGCCAGGACCAGATTGGTCGATCCGACAGCGCCCATATCGACCAGCGCGCCGACCGGCACGATCGTCATGGCGGCCATGCCGGTGAAATGCAGGGCCACGATGCCCAGGACCATCAGCACGACCGGAACGACCTTGCCGGACTGCCGGGCGCGATTGAACGCCAGGGCGCCCAGGACGACCGCCCCCGCCACGGAAGCCGCGACATAGGCGGCCGACCAGTGGATGACGGCGTCGGTCGCAAAGGCCGCCATGCCGGTATAGTGCATGGCCACCACGGTCAGGCCGAACAGCACGCCGCCGATCTCGGCCGACGCGGGCATCCGGCGCGAGGCCACCCACAGCGCCAGCGCGCTGCCGGCGATGGCGACACCCAGGGACAGGCCGGTCAGCACGGGGCCGTAGCTGATGGTGACGCCGGGCTCATAGGCGATCATCGCCACGAAATGGGTGCACCAGATCGTCGCCCCGGTCGCCACCGCACCCATGAAGGCCCAGGCCAGACGCGTGCCCTTTTCGGCGGCGCGCAGGCGGCGATACAGGCGGAAGGTGATGATCGAACCGATCAGGCACAGGCCGGCGGCCAACGCGACGAGCCAGAGATTATGGTCGTCGGTCAGGCAGGTGAGAAAGCGCATGAAGCTACAGACCTTGGGGGGACGGTCTGTCGTCGTAGCGGACGTTGCTTAATCAGACGCGCTCGAACAGGCTTAACGAAACGCTACGGCCGTTTTCAGGAGCGGGGCATCTGATAGGGGTTGTTGACGCTGACGGGCGAGCCGGGCGTCAGGCCCAGCTCCTCGAACGACCACTTCAGCTCGACGCCCTGGACCAGGTCCTGCTTGCACTTGTCCTCGTCGATGCGGCGCAGGGTGATGACGGCGCTGCCGCCCTGCAGGCTGACGATCGGGATCAGGTCTTCCTTGGCCGTGCAGCCGTTCGAACTGACCCAGAAGACGGCCTGATCCTTGGTGAAGGCGGCGGCGTGGATCGGCTCCAGCGCGCCGGGCATGCCCGCGGTGGAGACGGTGGGCTCGCCGCGGCTGGCGCAGGCGGCCAGGCCCGCCGATGCGGCGGCGATCAAAGCCAAGCGTTTCATGATGGAGTCGCGCAACTGACGACCTCCCCTGCCTCAAAGCCTGAACCGGCCGAGAATGCGCCTGTTCGCCCCTGGAGGGAACAGGATAAAAATGAAAGGCCCCGGACGAATCCGAGGCCCTCCAAACTGAACACTTCAAAGGGACCGCCACGGGGCTCAAGCAGCCCGAAGGGCGATAGCCCCCTTGAAGAACGCTTCGTAAGCTTCGCTTACGAAGCGTAGTATTCGACGACCAGGTTCGGTTCCATCTTCACGGCGTACGGCACGTCCGACAGCTCCGGCACGCGGACGTAGCGAACCGAGAACGAACGGTCCGACAGTTCCAGGTAATCCGGCACGTCGCGTTCCGACGACTGCTGGGCTTCGAGCACCAGAGCCATGTTGCGCGACTTTTCCTTCACGGTGACGACGTCTTCCGGCTTCACGCGGTAGGAGGCGATGTCGACCTTCTTGCCGTTGACCAAAACGTGGCCGTGGCTGACGAACTGGCGAGCGGCCCAGACGGTCGGGACGAACTTGGCGCGGTAGACGATGGCGTCCAGGCGCGATTCCAGCAGACCGATCAGGTTTTCCGAGGTGTTGCCCTTGCGACGGGCGGCCTCGTCATAGGTCTTGGCGAACTGCTTCTCGGTGATGTTGCCGTAGTAGCCCTTCAGCTTCTGCTTGGCCTTCAGTTGCAGACCGAAGTCCGAAACCTTGGACTTGCGACGCTGGCCGTGCTGGCCGGGACCGTAAGAACGCTTGTTGACCGGCGACTTGGAGCGGCCCCACAGGTTCTCACCCATGGCCCGGTCGATCTTGTACTTGGCGCTGTGGCGCTTGGACATTCTATTCTCTTTTCGACGATACGGCCCGGCATCCCCTGGATTGGGAATGCGATCTCAACGGCGGTCCACGCATCTTCCGTCATTCATCCCGGCTCCGCCGAAGCGGACCCATGGAAGGCGGCGCTTATGGCCAGCGAGGGCGCCGGAGTCAAGCACGGCGGGCCGTTAAGCACGATGGCATGGAACGATCCCGTCGCCCCGCCCTTCCTTCGACGCAACCAAACCACGCATGAGGACAAGGAGGAGTAGAATGCAGCCCGAACCCAACAGCTTTCAGACCGGCCTGTCCGACGAGTCCATGCAGACGCTGAAGACGCAACTGGTCGATCTGGTCGAGCCTTTGAGCGACCACCAGTTGCTGGATCTCGCCGACGGCATCCATGAGATGCTGCGCCAGCGCCGCATGGTCCGCCAGCACCATGCCGAGCGCATGAACGCGCGCACCCGGCACGGCGTGGACCTTTGCATCTAATCCTTCGCAGACTGGGCTTCTGAGATGAACATGGCGCGGCCTTCGCGGGTCGCCACCTTACCCAGGCCCGGGAACGGGAAGTGATAGGCGTAGATGTGGGCGCCGGAGTTGCGCAGCGCCGTCACCTCGTCCAGCCGCGCCTTCAGGCCCGCCGCCTGATCGTCGTCATAGCCGACCTTCCAGTCCGGATGTTCGACCGACAGAATCCAGTGATGCATCAGGTCGCCGGTGTAGAGCAGCTGGTTCTGGCCGTCGGCGATCAGATAGGCGACGTGCCCCGGCGTATGGCCGGCCGTGTCCTGGGATTGGACGCCCGGCGCGACCTCGCCGCCCGGCTCGAAAGCCTGGACCTTGGGCGTGATGATCCGCACCAGATCGGCCAGGTCGGGATTGGCGCGGATGGACGCCCACTCCGCCTGCGACATCCGGATCGCCGCATTGGGGAAGGCCAGTCCGCCGTTGCGGATCAGGCCGCCGACATGGTCAGGGTGGCCGTGCGAGATCAGCACGTCGGTGATCGAGGCCGGATCGACGCCCGCCTTTTGCAGGCTGTCCATCAACTGGCCCTTGCCCTCGCCCAGGCCCGTGTCGAACAGCATCGTGCGGGCGCCGTTCCTGACCAGAAGCGGATGGATCTCCAGCATGATCGGATCGGCCGGTTGTCCGGCGGCGGTGAGCGGGGCGGCGACCGCCTGCGGCGTCAGGCCGACGCCGAAAGTCTGGTTGTCGTTCTTGACCGGGTTCTCACCGTCGAACAGGGCGATAGCGTCCAGCGCGCCGATCTTGAAACGATAGACCGGCTTCTCGGCCGGCGCGGCGACGGTCTGGGTCGGATTGGGCGGCGCGGGATCGCCGGGCTTCTGCGCGTTTTCTTGAGGGTTACAGGCCGCCAGCATCAGGGCCGCGAAAGCAGCCCCCGTCATCATCATCCGCATCGCTTCGATCTCCGTTTGCGATGACGCAATCGAAAACGCCCGCCGGAGGTTCCGGCGGGCGTCGTCATCTCTCGATCTTTGGGCTGAACCGGCCTTATTTGGCGGCGGCGTAGAGTTCGTTGACCTTGTTCCAGTTCACGACCGTCCAGAACGACTTCAGATAGTCGGCGCGGCGGTTCTGGTATTTCAGATAGTAGGCGTGCTCCCACACGTCGGCGCCCAGGATGACCTCGCCGCGCTCGTCCACGACGTCCATCAACGGATTGTCCTGGTTCGGGGTCGAGGTGATCTTCAGCTTGCCGTTCTGCACGATCAGCCAAGCCCAACCCGAACCGAACTGCGCGGCCCCGGCGGCGTTGAAGTCTTCCTTGAACTTGTCCATGCCGCCCAGATCGGCGTCGATGGCGGCCTTCAGCTCGGCCGAGGGCTCACCCGCCTGATCGGCCGGGGCCAGCAGTTCCCAGAACAGGCTGTGGTTCCAGTGACCGCCGCCGTTGTTGCGCACGGCCTTGGGCGCGGTGGAGATGCTGGTGAAGATTTCCTCCAGCGACTTGCCCTTCAGGTTTTCGTCGGCGTCGACGGCCTTGTTCAGGTTATCGACATAGGTCTGGTGGTGCTTGTCGTGGTGGAAGGTCATCGTCTCCTTGTCGATGGCCGGCTCCAGCGCGTCATAGGCGTAGGGCAGCGGGGGCAGGGTGAAGGCCATGGGAGGTTCCTCTCGCGACAAGTTTCCGATGCGCCTCATCTAGGCGCCCGTTCATGAAACCCAAGCGACAGCGCCTGGATTTATTCCGACTTATCGACCCGTAACGGTCAAGCTGGCAAGTTCGCCTTCAGGCAATCGCGAACGGCGCGCTTCACATCGCCCGGCGCATTGGGCTCGTCCACGCCCTCGGCCGCAAAGACGGCGCGCACCGCAGCGTCCAACCCCTTGGGCAGCGCCTCGATCACCCGCTTCTGCCCCTTGGCGTGCAGGCAATAGCCCACCTCGCGGCACAGGGCGGAAAACATCGGTTCGTAGGGATCAGGAGCGCTCATGCCGGCCCTGTAGCATCGCTGACGGCTCAGGTCTTCAAGCGTTCGGCGTGGAAGGCGATGTGGTCGGCGATGAAGCTGGCCATGAAGAAGTAAGAGTGGTCGTAGCCGGGTTGCATTCGGATCGTGATCTTCTGGCCGGCGGCGTCGGCGGCGGCTTGGAGCAACTCGGGCTTCAGCTGGTCGGTCAGGAAGCTGTCGGCGTCGCCCTGGTCGATCAGGATGTCGTCATAGATGCCGCGCGCCGCGCCGGCGGCGATCAGCTTGGCGGCGTCGTGGCGGTCCCACGTCGCCCGGTCGTCGCCCAGATAGGCGGTGAAGGCCTTTTCGCCCCAGGCGCACCGGGTGGGCGAGCAGATCGGCGCAAAGGCGGAGACCGAACGGAACAGGTCGGGGTGGTTCAGCGCCAGGGTCAGGGCGCCATGGCCGCCCATCGAATGGCCGCTGATCGACCGGACGCCCGTGGTCGCAAACTCGGCGTCGATCAGGGCGATCAGTTCCTCGGTGACATAGGTCTCCATGCGGAAATGCGGCGCCCAGGGCGCCTGCGTCGCATCCAGATAGAAGCCCGCGCCCTGACCCAAATCATAGGCCGGATCGTCGGCGACGTCGTCTCCGCGCGGGCTCGTGTCGGGCGCCACGACGATGACGCCGTGTTCGGCGGCGGCCTGGTAGGCCCCCGCCTTGGTGGTGAAATTATCCTCGGTGCAGGTCAGGCCCGACAGCCAGATCAGCACCGGGAAAGGCCCCTCCCCGCCCGGAACGAAGACCGACAGCGTCATCGGCGTGCCGGTCGCCGTGCTGTCGTGCTTCAGATAGCGGAGCGTTCCGCCGTGGACGGCGTGGGTCTTGGTGGTTTCCACTCAGTCGCTCTTTCGGTGCATGGCGCAGATTTTGTTGCCAGACGGATCGCGCAGATAGGCCAGGATCATGGGGCCGAAGGGGCCCTTGCGTTCGCCGGGCGGGTCCTCGATGGCGCGACCGCCCACGGCGACGCCGGCGTCATGGAAGGCCTGGACCATCTCGGGCGTCTTGGCGTGAAAGCCGATGGTGCCGCCGTTGGCGTGGCAGGCCGGCTCGCCGTCGATCGGCGTGCCGATCGCAAAGGCGCCCATGCGGGTGCGCCACCAGTAGCGGCCCTTGGGGTCCGGCCCCTGGCCTGGCTCGACGCCCAGCGCGGCGTCATAGAACCGGCGCGACGCCTCGATGTCGTTGGCGCCGACGGTGACGTGGGTGAACATGGTCAGACCTCCCTCTTCCAGTCCGTTTTCTTAAACAACGAACCCGGCGACGCGCAAGGCGTCAGAACACCACGACCGAGCGGATGCTCTTGCCCTCGTGCATCAGGTCGAAGGCCTTGTTGATGTCGTCCAGGGCGAAGGTGTGGGTGATCATCGGATCGATCTCGATCTTGCCGTCCATGTACCAGTCGACGATCTTGGGCGTATCGGTGCGGCCGCGCGCGCCGCCGAAGGCGCTTCCCCGCCACACCCGCCCCGTGACCAGCTGGAACGGGCGGGTGGCGATCTCCTTGCCGGATTCGGCGACGCCGATGACGACGCTCTCGCCCCAGCCGCGGTGGCAGGACTCAAGCGCCTGGCGCATGACGACGGTGTTGCCGGTGCAGTCGAAGGTGTAGTCGGCGCCGCCGTCGGTCAGCTGGACCAGATGGGCCACGACGTCGGACACCTCCTTCGGATTGACGAAATGGGTCATGCCGAAGCGACGGCCCCATTCTTCCTTGTCGCCATTGATGTCCACGCCGACGATCATGTCGGCGCCGACCATCTTCAGCCCCTGGATCACGTTCAGGCCGATGCCGCCCAGACCGAAGACCACGCAGTTGGCGCCCGGCTCGACCTTGGCCGTATTGACCACGGCGCCCACGCCGGTCGTCACGCCGCAGCCGACGTAGCAGGCCTTGTCGAAGGGCGCGTCCTTGCGGATCTTCGCCACCGCGATCTCGGGCAGGACGGTGTAGTTCGAGAAGGTGGAGCAGCCCATATAGTGGGCGATGGCCTGACCCTTGTAGCTGAAGCGGCTGGTGCCGTCTGGCATGACGCCCTTGCCCTGGGTGCCGCGAATGGCGGTGCACAGGTTGGTCTTGCGCGACAGGCACGACTTACACTGGCGGCATTCCGGCGTGTACAGCGGGATGACGTGATCGCCGACCGCGACCGAGGTCACGCCCGGCCCCACCTCGACCACCACGCCCGCGCCCTCGTGGCCCAGGATCGAGGGGAAGACGCCCTCGGAGTCCAGCCCGTCCAGCGTGTAGGCGTCGGTGTGGCAGATGCCGGTGGCCTTGATCTCGATCAGCACCTCGCCGGCGCGCGGCCCCTCCAGATCGACCTCGACGATCTCCAACGGACGTTTGGCCTCGAAGGCGACGGCGGCGCGGGTTTTCATGGCGGGGGCTCCTGAACGATTCCCTCCTCTTCTAGGGCAGGCGCAGGATGGTATGAAGCCGTCATGTCACACACAAACCTCGTCGTCCTGACCGGAGCCGGCATATCGGCCGAGAGCGGCGTGCCGACGTTTCGGGCGTCGGACGGGCTGTGGTGCGGGCATCGGGTGGAGGATGTGGCGACGCCGGAAGGCTATGCGGCCGATCCGGCGCTGGTGCAGGACTTCTATAATCAGCGGCGGCGGCAGTTGGCTGAGGTCCAGCCCAATGCGGCGCACCGGGCGCTGGCCGATCTGGCGGCGCGGTGGGAAGGCGACTTTCTGCTGGTGACGCAGAACGTGGACGATCTGCACGACCGGGCGCATGAAGCGACTCCGCCGGCCGCCGGCTTCGCGCTGATCCATATGCACGGCGAACTGCTGAAAGGCCGCTGCACCCGGTCCGGCGTCGTGATGGACTGGGCCGGCGACATGGCGGCGGACGAGGCCTCGCCGCATCACCCGCAGGGCGTCATGCGGCCGCACATCGTCTGGTTCGGGGAGATGCCGCTTCAGATGGAGCGGATCGAGCGGGCGCTGGAGGCCTGCGACCTGTTCGTGTCCATCGGCACCTCGGGCGCGGTCTATCCGGCGGCGGGGTTCGTGCAGGCGGCGCGGTATGCCGGGGCGCGGACGGTCGAGATCAACCTGGAGCCGACGTCGGGGGCGCGTCTGTTTGACGAAGGCGTTTACGGACCGGCGACGCAGGCCGTGCCGGCCTTCTTCGACACGCTGTAGAGACGAAAACGGCGGCCGCTGCGAAGGCGGCCGCCGTTCCGGCGTTCGAGGTCGAGGCGGCTCAGGCCAGGACGACTATGGTCACGCGGCGGTTCTGCGAACGGCCCTCGGGCGTGTCGTTCGAGGCCACCGGCTGTTCCTGGCCATAGGAGATGGTGGCCATGCGGTTCAGGGCGACGCCCTGACGGTTCAGGAAGCGACGCACGGCCTCGGCGCGTTGCTCGCCCAGCTGGTCGTTATGCTCGGGCGTGCCGGTCGAGTCGGTGTAGCCCTGGATTTCCAGATAGACGTTCTTGTTCTCGCCCTGCAGACGCTGGGCGAACTGGGCCAGGCGCTGCTCGGCCTCGGGCGACAGGGCCGCCGCGTCGGTGGGGAATTTCACGGAATCGTCCGACAGCACGACCTGATAGAGGAACTTGCCCTCGGCCAGTTTGTGCGCGTCGTTGGCGCGTTGCAGGGCCTGGCCTGCGGTGCCTTCGACGGTGGTCACGCGGTTGTCGACGACTTCGACCTGATCACGCACGAAACGATGGCTGGCGCAGCCGCTGGCCGCAAAGCCGAGGGCGATGAGGGCGCCGCCGACGACCGCCGTCCTGAGTTTCGATCTGCTCAAGTTCTGTCTCCTTCTTGCCGGGAGCGCCACACCCAGTTCATGCGCAAGATGAAAATGGCGTATGAGACAAGGCGGAGTAATGACGCGCTTTGGGCGGCATCGTGTCAGCTTGACCATAAGCCAATCGAATATTCGCGTTATTCTTGCATGAGCATGGAACCACCGCCTCAGTGAAGACGTTGAGCCGCCGACGGCCGATGCCGGAAAGCGGACACGCTCATCTATCGCCGCTCTGCGCCGTCGCGCGGTTGTATTCACGCCGACGCCACTTTCCTGACGCGACCGAATGTTTTCAACGGGGCCTGTCGGTTTTTTACAGGCGTTTTGTCCCGATGACCATGCGGCGGCGTGTTCAACTCCCATCACGGATCGGCGATTGAGCGCGGCGCGCACACGGCGCTGGGCGCTGGCGGCGACGCCGATTCTGGCCGCGCATCTGGGGCTGGCGCTGCTGTTGCACGGCCAGGCGGAGCCGATCGTCGAGGCGCCACAGGCGCCGCCGATGATGGTCGAACTGGTCGAGCCGACCCCGCCGCCTCCTCCGCCGCCGCCCGCGCGCGTGATCGCGCCCGATCCCTCGCCCAAGCCCGACGCGCCGGCCGCCGCCGCCCAGGCGGCCGCGCCGCCCAAACCCGCGCCCCAGCGGCGACCGCCGGCCGTGGCGGCGGCGCGACCGCGACTGGTGGTCACCAAACGCCCGCCCGACGTCGAACCCCTGCCCGCCGCGCCCGCCCCGCCGGGTCCGCCCCTGCCCCTGCTGGGCGCAGCCCAGATCGCCGGCGCCATGACGGTGGGCGCCGGCCCGGGCGGCGGCGGCGGAACCGGTGTCGGCGGATCTGGCGGCTCTGGCGGGACCGGCGCGGGATCAGGCTCGGGCGGGGGTTCGTGCGACATGGTGCGCTGGGTCCAGGACGCCGTGCGCGATGACCAGGCCGTGCGCCGCGCCGTCATCGCCGCATCCCAGGACATGGAGGCGAACGGCCGCGCCATCCTGGTCTGGAACGGCGACTGGCTGCAAAGCCGCAACCAGGCGGGCAAGGGTCTGGCCGGCGTGCGCCAGGCCATCGCCCTGGAGGTCGCCTTCGCCCCGGCCGAGTGCAAGAGCCAGCGCATGACAGGCCTGGCCGTGCTGAAGCTGGAAGACCGCCCCGGCGGCGCGCAACTGGCCCTGGGCAAGGGCAGCTGGCGCTGGTCGGACCTGCTGGGCGCGGGCTGACGCGCCGACGCCCATTCAGACGGTCGCCTGCAAAAACACCGTCTAATTCGTCTAATTCGTCTGATTTTCCTCTCCCCGACTATGCGATGCGTCCGCTGCGGGCGAACCGAGACAGGATCGCACGACTTAGAAGCCTGGCCAGGAAGATGACGCCGGCGGGCGATAGAAGATTGAAAACATTGGACTGACCTCAGGCGAATAGGATGGCTGGCCCCATCCCTTCGTGATCGTGTGGCGAGCCGAGCGAATCTGGAGGATCGCGAAAGAAAGACGTGCGTGCGGTTGCGCTCCCCTCTTCGGGACCGCACCTAGCCTGCCATGCCCGTCTCTCCCGACTATCGCCCCGAACCGCGCTTCTTCGATTTGGGCGCGGACTATGCCGATGCGGTTCAGGCCGCGGATTTTCCGCAGACGATCCTGCGGTTTCGTAACGACCGCGCGGCGGCCGAGGTCGGGCTGGAGGGGCTGAACCAGGCGGAATGGATCGCGGCCTTCGGCCGGTTCGAACCCCTGCCGAGCCAGCCCGGTCCAATCGCCATGCGCTATCACGGGCATCAGTTCCGGCACTACAATCCCGATCTGGGCGACGGGCGCGGGTTCCTGGCGGCGCAGATGCGCGCTCAAGCAACGAGCGACCGCGTCGCGAGTGATAGCGCTCAAGGCCGGCTGCTCGACCTGGGAACCAAAGGCTCTGGCCAGACGCCCTGGTCGCGGGGCGGCGATGGGCGGCTGACGCTGAAGGGCGGGGTGCGCGAGGTTTTGGCGGCGACGATGCTGGAGGCGCAAGGCGTCCCCACCAGCCGTGCCTTTTCGCTGATCGAGACCGGCGAGGCGCTGGAGCGCGGGGACGAGCCGTCGCCGACGCGGTCCGCCGTTCTGGTGCGGCTGTCGCACAGTCATGTGCGGTTCGGGACGTTCCAGCGCGCCGCCTATCTGGGGCGCAAGGACCAGATCGAGGCGCTGATCGAACATGTGCGCAGCCTGTATCACCCAAACGTGGCGGCCGGTGATGCGCCCGGTCTGCTGGCCGCCATCGTCGAGGCCTCGGCGAAACTGACGGCGCGGTGGATCGCGGCGGGGTTCGTGCACGGGGTGCTGAACACCGACAATCTGAATGTCACGGGCGAGAGCTTCGACTACGGCCCCTGGCGGTTCCTGCCCGAATACGACCCGGCCTTCACCGCCGCCTATTTCGATCAGACAGGCCTCTACGCCTTCGCACGCCAGCCCGAGACGGTGTTCTGGAACCTGACGCAGTTGGCCGGGTGCCTGAAACTGGTCGCCGAGGTCGAGCCGCTGACGGATGCGCTGAACGGCTTCGGTCCCGCCTATATCCGCGAACTGCGGGCCGCATTCTTGATGCGGTTGGGGGTGCTGAGTCTGGGCGAGGCGGCGGATCAGCGGCTGGTCGATACGACCTTGGCCCTGTTGCGCGAAGGCGGCGCGGCCCTGCGGTGGGAGCCGCTGTTCTTCGACTGGTTCGGCGGCTTCGCCTCCTCGGCCCGCGCCCTGTCGGGACCACGCGCGAAACTGTATCAGGGCGAGGCTTTCGACGCCTTCCGCTTTGCGCTGATGGAACACGAACCCGATCGGATCGAACGGCTGGAACATCCGATGTTCGCCGCGCGCGAACCGGACGAGATGCTGATCGACGAGGTGGAGGCGATCTGGGCCGCCATCGCCGACGCCGACGACTGGGCGCCCTTCCAGGCCAAGCTGGATCGACTGGAGGCGGCGCGTCTGGCCTGGGGCTTTACGGCCTGACGCCGAACCTTACGAAAGCTTCATCTCGTTTATCGATAATTTTCTTGCCCGTTTATCGATAAATCCATATCGATAGTCACCAAGGCGGTCGCGGAGGGCGACCCGAAGGGAAGGACTTTCGAGATGAAACTGATCGGCAAATATTCAATCGCAAGCGCTCTGCGCTGGTGCCTGGGGTTCGCAAACGTCTTCGTCATGCTGGCGACGATCGTCATGGCGATCTGTCTCTTGGGCAGCGTCGTATCGGCCGACTTCGCCGCAGGTTTCATCGACGGACTGAAGGACATGAACAGCAGCACGGGCCGTGAGCTGCAATGGCCGGAGCGTCTGACGCTGTTGGGCGCTTTCCTGGCCTGCGGCTTCACCTGGTGGATCATCAATCGGCTGCGGCGCATCCTGCTGTCGGTCAACCAGGGCGACGCCTTCGAGTTCGCCAACGTCAAACGGCTGCAAGGCGTGGGTCTGGGCCTGATCGGTATTCAGCTGACGGCGCTGCTGCTGGTCTTCGTCGCCCCGCAGAGCATAGGCCAGTCGCCGTCCGACTATGACTTCGACCTGGGGTCCTGGCTGGGCATTCTGGTGGTGTTCATCCTGGCCGAGGTGTTCCGGCAGGGGTCGGCCATGCGCGACGAACAGCTGACCACGGTCTGAGGAGCGCGCGCCATGATCATGATCCAACTGGACCGGCTGCTGCTCGAACGCCGGATGTCCCTGACCGAACTGTCCGACCGCGTCGGCGTCACCCTGGCCAATCTGTCGATCCTGAAGACCGGCAAGGCCCGCGCGGTGCGCTTCTCGACCCTGGACGCCCTGTGTCGAGAACTGGATTGCCAGCCCGGCGACCTGATCGTCCAGACGCCGGGGCCGCAGCCCGAAGACTGACATCGCGCGTCGCAAATCCTTGTGGGGCATTGGGAATCGGCCCAATGCCCCCGGCCCGTAACAGAAAGTCATCAGCTGATGTCATCAGTTGATGTCATCGCATGATGACAACCGTCTGAAGCGCCGCTATATTGGCTTCAGCGAACGGCTCCCCGGGGGAAACGCCCCCAGGCCGGATCGCAGCCGTTCATGACCTTCAGGCGTCCCCCCGATGACCACCTCGACCTTCACCACCGCGCCGCCTACGCCAACATCGCCCTGTGGACGCTGCAGGGCTGGGTCGCCATGTTCTTCATCGCCGCCGGCTACGCCAAGCTGACCGAGCCGATGACCAACCTGATCAATCTGATGGGCTGGCCCGCCGTCGCGCCCGAGAACATGGTGCGCGGCCTGGGCGTGGTCGAGATCGTTCTGGCCATGGGCGTGTTGAGCCCGCTGATCTCGTGGCGGGTGGGTCGCCCCCTGCTGCTGACGGCGACGGTCGGCCTGATCGTCATGGAAGCGACCATGATGACGATCCACGCGCTGAGCCAGGACTTAGGACTGGCGGCGGTCAACGCCGTCCTGCTGGCCATCACCGTCCCGGTGCTGCTGGGCCGCCGCAGGGCCTGATTGCTGCGAGGCCTGATTTGAAAGAGATCGAACGCCGGATTCCTCTCCCCCTGCAGTCCGGCGTTTGCGCCCGGAGCTTCCCCCCAGGCTCCGGGCTTTTTCATGCCTGATCGTCAGCGCGAGATAAAAGCTTACCCTTACGTGCGCGTAAGCCTCTTCCCTTTACGCGCACGTCAAGTTATGAAGGCGTATGGCCACCGCCGACGACCACCGCACCTATTCCATTCGCCAGCTGTGCCGCGAGTTCGGCGCCACGGCGCGCGCCCTGCGATTCTATGAGGACAAGGGCCTGCTGACGCCCGCGCGCAAGGGCCAGACCCGCGTCTATGACGCGCGCGACCGCGCCCGGCTGAAACTGATCCTGCGGGGCCGCCGCATCGGCTTCACCCTTCAGGAGATCCAGGACATGATGGATCTCTATGATCAGAACGATCACAACGTCCACCAGATGGCTGTGGCCCTGGTGCGGCACCGCGCCCAGATCGCGGCGCTGAAACAGCAGCTGGAAGACATCGAAGGCGCCATCGAGACGGCCGAACAGGCCTGCGCCTGGATGGAATCAAAGCTGTCCGAACACCGCCCCGACCTGCTGCCGGGCGCCGAAGACTATGAGAAGCTGCTGCGCGCGCGTCTCAACCACGACCACCACCACCCCTTCAAAGCAAGAGCGTAATCCATGGCCTACAAGGCGCCTGTCCGCGACTTCACCTTCATCCTGAATGAAGTGCTGGAGATCGACCGCTACACCAACCAGCCGGGCTTCCAGGACGTCTCTTCGGATCTGGTCAGCCAGATCCTGGAAGAAGGCGCCAAGTTCGCCGACGAGGTCATAGCCCCGATCAACAATCCGGGCGACAAGGAGGGCTGCCACTGGGCCGAGGGCGGCGTGGTGACGGGACCCAAGGGCTGGAAGGAAGCCTACAAGGCCATGTCCGAAGCCGGCTGGATGGCGCTGGCCGCCGACCCGGCCTACGGCGGTCAGGGCATGCCCAGCGTGGTCGCCTCGGCCTTCGGTCAGATGACGGCCGGCGCCTCGGCCGCCTTTTCGATGTATCCGGGCCTGACGGCCGGCGCCTATGCCGGCATCCACGCCAATGCCTCCGAAGAGCTGAAGCAGAAATATCTGCCCAAGATGGCGACCGGCGAATGGTCGGGCACGATGAACCTGACCGAGCCGCAGTGCGGCACGGATCTGGGCATGGTGCGCACCAAAGCCGTGCCGAACGGCGACGGTTCCTATTCGATCACCGGCCAGAAAATCTGGATCTCGGCGGGCGAGCACGACTTCGCCGACAACATCATCCACACGGTGCTGGCCCGCGTCGAAGGCGCGGTTCCGGGCATCAAGGGCCTGTCGCTGTTCGTCGTGCCGAAGTTCCTGGTCAATGAGGACGGTTCGCTGGGCGAGCGCAACAGCCTGGAATGCGCCGGGCTCGAGCACAAGATGGGCATCCACGGCAACGCCACCGCCGTCATGCAGTACGACGGCGCCAAGGGCTGGCTGATCGGCGAAGAAGGCCGCGGCATGAACAATATGTTCGTCGTGATGAATGAGGCGCGCCTCGGCACCGGCCTGCAAGGTCTGGCCATCGGCACCGCCGCCTATCAGGCCGCCGTCGAGTTCGCCAAGGACCGCCTGCAAGGCCGTTCGCTGACCGGACCGAAGAACCCGGACGGCCCGGCGGACAGCATCATGGTCCACCCCGACGTGCGCCGCATGCTGCTGGAATCCAAGGCCTTCGTCGAGGGCGGCCAGGCCTTCATCCTGTGGACCGCGCTTCACGCTGACCTGGAGAAGTCCGAGGATGCGGCCGTGGCCCAGAAGGCCAAGGATTACATGGGCCTGCTGACGCCGGTGCTGAAGGCCTATCTGACCGACAAGGGCTTCCACGTCGCGTCGCTGGGCATGCAGGTGCATGGCGGTTCGGGCTATACCGAACACTTCACCGCCTCGCAGTATCTGCGCGACGCCCGCATCACCATGATCTACGAGGGCACCAACGGCATCCAGGCGCTGGACCTGGTCGGCCGCAAACTGCCCGCCAACGGCGGCCGCGCCATCATGACCTGGTTCGGCGAGATCGACGCCTTCGTCGCCGAGAACAGCGGCAATGAGGCGATCAAGCCCTTCATCGACGGCCTGGCCGACGTCAAGGCCAAGCTGCAGGAAGGCACCATGTGGCTGATGCAGAACGGCATGGCCAATCCGGACAACGCCGGCGCCGCATCGACCGACTATCTGAACGTGTTCGGCCTGACGGCTCTGGCCTATATGTGGGCGCAGATGGCCAAGGTGGCCCAAGCGCAGGTCGAAGCCGGTTCGACCGACCCCTACTACGCCGCCAAGCTCCAGACCGGCCGCTACTTCGTCGAGCGCATCCTGCCCGACGCGGAAGCCCATCTGAAGAAGATGAAGACCGGCGCCGACGTGCTGATGGCCATGCCGGCCGAGGCGTTCTGATCTCAGACTGACGACGAAACGGGTCGGCGATCTCGCCGGCCCGTTTTTCTTACCGACCAGACGGGCAAAAGCCCGCGAACCTCAGGGACGAAACCGATGAACGTGCTGGGCAGCCCCGATCCCGATTTCATGCGTGAAGAGGAGATCACCCTCTTCTCCGACAGCGTCGGCAAATGGATCGACGAGCACGCGCCGCTCGAGAAGGTGCAGCAATGGATCGCCGACTCCTCGGTGCCGCGCCAGCTGTGGAACGACGCGGGCGAGGCGGGTCTGCTGGGCCTGTCGCTGCCGGAAGAGGACGGTGGTTTCGGCGGCGACTATCGGCACGAGGTCGTCTTGATGCGTCAGCTGGGCTGGAAGGGCGCGGACCACTTCGGCATTTCCCTGCACAATGCGATCGTCATGCCCTACATCTGGCATTACGGCACCGAGGAGCAGAAGCAGCGCTGGCTGCCGCGCCTGCAATCGGGCGAACTGGTCGGCGCCATCGCCATGACCGAACCGGGCGCCGGCTCGGACCTGCAAGGCGTCAAGACCACGGCGGTCAAGTCGGGCAACGGCTATGTCGTCAACGGGTCCAAGACCTTCATCACCAACGGCCAGCTGGCCAACTTCCTGATCGTGGTCGCCAAGACCGATCCGGCCGAGGGCGCCAAGGGCACCTCGCTGATCGTGGTCGAGACCGACGGCGCGGAAGGGTTCGAGCGTGGTCGCAACCTGCACAAGATCGGCATGGAGGCCAACGACACCTCCGAACTGTTTTTCAACGACGTGAAGGTTCCCGGCGACAACATCATCGGCGGGACCGAGGGCCAGGGCTTCGTCCAGCTGATGCAGCAGCTGCCCCAGGAGCGGCTGAACATCGCCGTCCAGGGCGTCGCCGCCGCCGAGCGCGGCCTTGAGGCGACGCTGGCCTATGTCAAGGAGCGCAAGGCGTTCGGCAAACGCGTCATCGACTTCCAGAACACCCAGTTCAAACTGGCCGAGGTCAAGACCAAGCTGACCGTCGCCAAGGTCTTCACCGACCACTGCATCGGCCTGCATCTGCAGGGCAAACTCGACGCCGCCACCGCCTCCATGGCCAAATACTGGGTCACCGACATCCAGGGCGAGACCATCGATGAGATGCTCCAGCTCCACGGCGGCTATGGCTACATGAATGAATATCCGATCGCCCAGCTGTACAAGGACGCCCGCGTTCAGCGCATCTACGGCGGCACCAACGAGATCATGAAGCTGCTGATCGCGCGGACGCTCTGACAGCCCGCTTGCCCAAATGTACAGAATTCTGTACATTTGAGCCATGAATGCGATGTCCGTCACCGAACTGCGCAAGAACCTCGCCGCGGCCATCGACCGGGTGACGGCGGATCATGACTACACCATCATCACGCGCGAAGGCGGTAAACCGGCGGCGGTGCTGATGTCGCTGGAGGACTTCGCGTCCTGGCAGGAGACGGAATATCTGCTGCGCAGCCCGGCGAACGCCGCGCGGTTGCGTGAGGCGATCACCGAACTCGATGCGGGCGGCGGTCAGGTTCGCGAACTGATCGAAGAATGAAGCTGACCTTCCAAACCTACGGGTGGGAGGATTACCTTCACTGGCAAGATCATGATCGAAAGATGCTGCGAAAGCTCAATCGGCTGATCACGGAATGCCAGCGGACGCCTTTTTCCGGGACTGGAAAGCCGGAACCGTTGAAGGGCGATTTCACGGGATGGTGGTCGCGACGCATCGACCAGGAACATCGCCTCGTCTATCGCGTGACGGACGATGCGCTTTTGATCGCCCAATGCCGCTATCACTACGACCGATGATCCGCCTCCACGTCACATCGCCGCTCGCCGCCGCCGCGCCCGTCGCCCCGACGCTGGACCAGTCCCGCTATCTGACCCAGGTCATGCGGTTGAAGGTCGGGGACGATCTGCTGGCTTTCAACGGTCGCGACGGCGAGTGGCGGTGTTCGGTCGCGGAGGTGCTGAAGAAGGGCGTGATCCTGCGGGCCGAGGAACAGGTCCGGCCCCAGACCTTCGGCCCCGATCTGGAGCTGATCGTCGCCGTGGTGAAGAAGGCGCGGGTCGAGACCATCGTGGAGAAGGCGGCGGAACTGGGCGCGCGGCGGGTGCGGCTGGTGCTGACCAAACGCACCAACGCCGACCGCATCCGCCTGGACCGGCTGGACGCCATCGCCGAGGAGGCCGCCGAACAGACCGGGCGGATGGACGTGCCCGCCGTCGAGGACCCCATCAAGCTGGACGCCCTGCTGGACGGCTGGGAAGCGGGACGGCGGCTGATGTTCTGCGACGAGACCGGCGGCGCCCCGGCGATGTCTGCGCTGGCGGCTGCGGGCGCTGGCCCCCAAGAGCAAAAATGGTCCATCCTGATCGGGCCGGAGGGCGGCTTCTCGCCGGAAGAGGGCGAGCGGCTGCGCTCCCTGCCCTTTACCACCGCCGTTTCTCTGGGTCCGCGCATCCTGCGCGCCGACACCGCCGCCATCGCCGCCATGACCTTGTGGCAGGCGGCCGTCGGCGATTGGGAACGATAAGTGTCACGGATGCTCTTGAGCCTTGCCGCAATCTTGCCCATCTAGCCGCGACACACGGTCGCTTACGGCGCGCCGCAGGGAACTGACGCATGACCGACAACGCGCCGCTGACCCGGACCGCCCTGATCGAGGCCATGTCCAAGGGGGTCAAGCCCAAGGATCAATGGCGCATCGGCGCCGAGCACGAGAAGTTCGGCTTCGACAAGATCACCCTGGCGCGCCCCGCCTATGACGGCCCGAACGGCATCAAGGCCATGCTGGAAGGGTTGGAGCGGTTCGGCTGGTCCCGCGTGGAGGAGAACGGCTTCCTGATCGGGCTGGAGCGCCGGAACGCCGAAGGCTTCGTCGCCTCGGTCAGTCTGGAGCCCGGCGGTCAGTTGGAACTGTCGGGCGCGCCGCTTCTGACCATCCACGACATCTGCAACGAGACCGGCCAACACCTGATGGAGGTCAAGCAGGTCGCCGACCAGATCGGCGTCGGCTTCCTGGGCGCCGGCTTCGACCCGCTGTGGACGCGCGAACAGGTGCCGGTCATGCCCAAGGGCCGCTACGACATCATGCGCGCCTATATGCCCAAGGTCGGCACCCTGGGCCTGGACATGATGCTGCGCACCTGCACCATCCAGGCCAATCTCGACTTCGATTCCGAAGCCGACATGGTGATGAAGTTCCGCACCTCCCTGGCGCTGCAACCCATCGCCACCGCCCTGTTCGCCTGTTCGCCGTTCACCGAGGGCCGCCCCAACGGCTTCCTGTCGGCGCGGGCCAATGTCTGGACAGACACCGACGCCGATCGCACGGGCATGCTGGGCTTCGTGTTCGAGGAAGGGTTCGGCTTCGAGCGCTACGCCGACTATGCGCTGGACACGCCGATGTATTTCGCCAAGCGCGACGGCCGTTATGTCGACGCCTCGGGCCAGTCGTTCCGCGACTTCCAGGCCGGAAAACTGCCCGCCCTGCCCGGCCAATATCCGACCCTGAAGGACTGGAACGACCACCTGACCACCCTCTTCCCCGAGGTGCGGCTGAAGGCCTATCTGGAAATGCGCGGCGCCGACGGCGGACCTTGGAGCCGGATCTGCGCCCTGCCCGCCCTGTGGGCTGGGGTTCTGTACGACGCGCCGTCGTTGGCCGCTGCCTGGGACCTGGTCAAGGACTGGGACATCGCCGACCACGAGCGCCTGCGCCGCGACGTGACCCGCCTGGGCCTCAAGGCCGAGGTGGCGGGCCGATCGGTGCGCGACATCGCCGTCGACCTGGTGAACATCGCCAAACAGGGGCTGAAGAACCGCGCCAGATTCTCGGGCGGCATGGTGGACGAGCGCGGCTATCTGTCGGAACTGGAAGACATCGCCGACAGCGGGATCACCCCGGCTGAACGCCTGTTGGACCTGTATCACGGCGCCTGGCAGGGCGATGTGAAACGCATCTACGCCGACTTCGCCTACTAGGGACGGCGGCTTCTCCAGCGAATCTTCGAATCGCGAGGCGCCGCTCGGATAGGCTGTCGCCGTCGCCGTCGGTGCATTTCGATCCCCTGCAAAGGCGAGCTTAACCGATGCGCCGTAACATGGGTTTGAGTTCGAGAGAGTGCGCCATGATCTGTTCGCCCGTTGCGGCCCTGGCCTTCCCCACAGCCGATGTCGATCTGGATACCTTCTTCGATGTGTCGCTGGACCTGCTGGTGGTGCGCGAGTTGGATGGGCGCGTGGTCAAGGCCAGCGCCTCTTGGTTCACCATGCTGGGCTATCGCCCCGACGAGATCGAGGGTCAGGGCCTGCTGCGGCTGATCCACCCGGACGATCACGCCGCGACCCGCCAGAGCATCGTCGAGGTCGAAAACCGGCGGCCGGGCGATCCGGTCATCGGCCAGATCAACCGCTATCGCCATAAGGCGGGTCATTACGTCACTGTCGAGTGGCGCGCCCATCGCCAGGGCGACCGCATCTATGGCATCGCGCGCGACGTGACCAAAAAGGTCGCCGCCGAACGCGCCCTGCGCGAGGCCACCGCCGCCGCCGAGGCCGCCAACCGCGCCAAATCCGACTTCCTGGCCAATATGAGCCATGAAATCCGCACGCCCCTGAACGGCGTGATCGGCATCGTCGACGCCCTGTCGCGCACCGAGCTGACGCCCGAGCAGGCCGAGATGGTGGCCCTGATCGCACGATCCGGCGTGACGTTGGAACGGCTGGTGTCCGACATTCTGGACGTGTCCAAGATCGAGGCCGGGCATCTGGACCTGGAAAGCCGACCCTTCGATCTGGACGAGGCCATCGCCGCCCCGCTGGATGTCATGCGGTTGAAGGCCGAGGCCAAGGGACTGACCTTCGACATCCGCCGCGACGCCGATGCGCGCGGCATGTTCGTCGGCGACAGCACCCGCATCCGTCAGGTGCTCGACAACCTGTTATCCAACGCCATCAAATTCACCCATCAGGGCTCGGTCGGCGTCGCCCTTGCGGTGGACGAGGATTTCGACGGCCTGACCCAGCTGACGCTGCGGGTCGAGGATACGGGCGTCGGCTTTTCTTCCGACCACGCGGCCCGTCTGTTCGATCGGTTCAGCCAGGCCGACAGCACCATCACGCGCCGGTTCGGCGGCACGGGCCTGGGCCTGTCGATCTGTCGTTCGCTGGTCGAACTGATGGGCGGGCGGATTTCCGCCGCCTCGACGCCGGGCGTCGGCAGCCGGTTTACCGTCGATATCCCCCTGAAGCGCGCCGCCTCGCTGACCGAACACGATGCCCAACGACGCGCGCGTGCGGCCGAGGCTGACCGCCCCCTGGCGCCCCTGCGCGTGCTGCTGGCCGAGGATCACCCCGTCAACCAGCGCGTCGTGCAGTTGATCCTGGCGGCCCACGCCATGCAGGTCGTCACCGTCGCTGACGGTGAACAGGCCTTGGCCGCCTTCCAGTCCGAGACCTTCGACCTGATCCTGATGGACATGCAGATGCCGGGCATGGACGGCCTGACCGCCACCCGCGCCATTCGCCAGATCGAGGCCGCCCGTCCCGATCAGGCCCGCACGCCGATCATCATGCTCAGCGCCAACGCCATGAGCGAGCACCGCGACCAGGCGCGCGACGCCGGCGCCGACCTGCACGTCCCCAAGCCCATCACCGCCGCCAGCCTGCTGGCCGGCATCCAGGCGGCGACCGCGTCCTGATCCGACGTTGACAAAGTTTGCCAAGCGCCCATTCTCCTTGAGAGGAGGCCCGCCATGGCGACGATGAACATCTCCCTGCCCGATCCGATGAAGGCCTGGGTCGAGGAACAGGCGAAATCCGGGCGCTACGCCAACACGTCGGACGTGGTGCGCGACCTGATCCGCCGCGAGCAGGTCAAGTCCGAGAAGATCGCGCATTGGCAAAGGCTGATCGCCGAGGCCGACGCCTCGGGTGTTTCCGACCAGTCGCCACGTGAAGTGATCGAGGAACTGCGCGCCCAGTTGCGTCGCGCCTATTGATGCTCCGGCTAAGCCGCGCAGCGCGGGCGGACTTGCAACAGGTCTGCAAGGACTCGAGCTGTTCGGGAGCCGTCAGGCCGATGACTATATCGAGGGTCTGTTCGCGAAGCTGGACTTGCTCGCGGATTTTCCACGTCTTGGGGCAGTTCGACCGGAGTTGAGCGCGGACGCCCATGTGATCTTCTACAAAAGCCACGCCATCCTCTATCGAATCGACGATGCGGACGTGTTCGTTCGACGCATTCGGCACGCGCTTGAGGACTGGCAGTCCGACACAACTGGCGTCGGATCAAGCGACGAACGGAGCGAACCATGACCCACCCCATCCATGTCGGCATCGGCGGCTGGACGTTCGAGCCTTGGCGCGGAGTCTTCTATCCGGAAGGCCTGGTTCAGAAGCGCGAGCTGGAATATGCGGCGTCAAAACTGACCTCGATCGAGATCAACGGCACCTATTATTCGACCTTCAAGCCCGACAGTTGGCGCAAATGGCGCGACGAGACGCCGGACGGCTTCGTCTTTTCGGTCAAGGCCAGCCGTTATTGCACCAATCGCAAGGTGCTGTCCGAAGGCGCCGACAGCTTCGACAAGTTCCTGAGCCAGGGCCTGACCGAACTGGGCGACAAACTGGGGCCGATCAACTGGCAGTTCATGGGCACGAAGAAGTTCGATGCCGAGGACTTCGAGGGCTTCCTGAAGCTGTTGCCCAAGGAGAAGGACGGGGTGCGGCTGCGGCACGCGCTTGAGGTTCGCAACCCGACCTTCGCTGCCGAACAGTTCTATGACCTGGCCCGCAAATACGGCGCGGCCATCGTCTATGCCGTCGATGACGAGGAGCCGACCTGGCCCCAGATCGACGAGGCGACCGCCGATTTCAGCTACGCCCGACTGATGTCCAGCCGCGAGGATGAGCCGACCGGCATGACGGCGACCGAGCTGGATGCGGTCGCGGACCAGGCCAGGGTCTGGGCCAAACGCGGCGAGGTCTTCGCCTATTTCATCTCGGGCGCGAAGGTGCGGAACCCGGCGGCGGCCCAAGCGCTGATCGCCAAGCTGAAATAACGGTCCGCCGTCTCGCGGACCCCTGCCCGCCCTCTCATCTGAGGCCGGCTCACCGCAAAGCCTGAAGGACTTCCCCATGCCGATCGCCACACGCGCCTTCGCCGCGACCGCCGCCGACAAGCCGCTGTCGCCCTACAGCTTCGACCGTCGCGATCCCGGCCCCGACGACGTGCTGATCGACATCAAATACTGCGGCGTCTGCCACTCCGACCTTCACGCCGCGCGCGGCGAGACGGGCGGCACGGCTTTCCCCCTGGTGCCGGGTCACGAGATCGCGGGCGTGGTCAAGGCGGTCGGATCGAACGTCACCCGCTTCAAGGAAGGCGACCGTGTCGGCGTCGGCTGCATGGTCGACAGCTGCCGCGGATGCGCCTCCTGCCAGGAAGGCGTCGAGCAATATTGCATCCCCGGCTTCACCGGCACCTATGGCGGCAAGGACAAGAAGGGCGGCACGTCGGAAGCCATCACCCAGGGCGGCTATTCCGACCACATCACCGTCGATCAGCATTTCGTCCTGTCCATCCCCGACAGCCTGGCCCTGGACGTCGCCGCCCCGCTGCTGTGCGCGGGCATCACCACCTATTCGCCGCTGAAGGAATGGGGCGTGGGACCGGGCTCAAAGGTCGCGGTCATCGGCCTGGGCGGTCTGGGCCACATGGCCGTCAAGCTGGCGGCGGCGATGGGGGCGGAGGTCACCGTCCTGTCCACCTCGGACCGCAAGAAGGCCGACGCGGAGCGGATGGGCGCCAGACACTTCCTGATCAACTCCGACAAGGCAGCGATGAAGGCGGCGGCCGAGAAGTTCGACCTGATCATCAACACCGTCTCGGCCACGCACGAGATCGCGAGCCACATCCAGTTGCTGGCTCGCGACGGCACCATGATCATGCTGGGCCTGACCACCGAGGGCCTGCCCGTCTTCGCCATGCCCCTGCTGTGGCGTCGTCGCCGCATCGCCGGATCGCTGATCGGCGGCATCAAGGAGACGCAGGAGATGCTGGACTTCTGCGCCGAGCACGGCATCGCCTGCGACATCGAGACCATCGCTCCGGATCAGATCAACGACGCCTACGAGCGGATGCTGAAATCCGACGTCCGCTATCGCTTTGTCATCGACATGGAAAAGCTGGCCGCCTGATCGCCGGAGCGAACATCATCCAAACGCGACGGAGGCATGAAACTTCCGTCGCGTCAGATTCTCGCCTTGCGCGCTTCCGCTCGCGCGTTAATCCTGAGCCGCGACAAGACCTTCTGAAGGGTCTGCACAGGGACAGGAGACGATATGGCGCGCGTAGCATTCGTGACGGGCGGGACCCGGGGCATCGGCAAGGCGATCGTTCAGCGCCTGCATGAGGACGGCTTCAAGGTCGCCGCGGGCTATTCCGGCAACGACGAGGCGGCCAAGGCCATCGCCGACGCGCTGGACGTCATGGTGGTCAAGGGCAATGTCGGCAGCTTCGACGACTGCGCCCGCGCGGTGAAGGAGGTCGAGGATCAGCTCGGCCCCATCGACATCCTGGTCAACAACGCCGGCATCACCCGTGACGGCTTCTTCCACAAGATGAGCCACGACCAGTGGTCCGACGTGATCCGCGTCAACATGGACAGCGTCTTCAACATGACGCGCCAGGTCATCAACGGCATGCGCGACCGGGGCCACGGGCGCATCGTCAACATCTCCTCGATCAACGGTCAGAAGGGTCAGATCGGCCAGACCAACTATTCCGCCGCCAAGGCGGGGATGATCGGCTTCACCAAGGCGCTGGCGCTGGAGAATGCGCGCAAGGGCGTGACCGTGAACTGCATCGCGCCGGGCTATATCGACACCGAAATGGTCGGCGCCATGGACCCCAAGGTGCTGGAGGGCATCATCAGCCACATCCCCGTCGGCCGCCTGGGCAAGGGCGAGGAGATCGCCGACATGGTGTCCTGGCTGGTGGGCGAGCGTGCCGGATATGTCACAGGCTGCACACTGTCGCTGAACGGCGGTCAGTACCTGGTGGGTTGAGGCGAGCTTCGCCCAAAATCCGCCGCGCGCGGGTTTCATCAAGTCTGTCATGAAGTTGTTGGGATCGGTCAGGGCGAAAAAATCGCCACGCGTGACCGCGATGGCGGTCGCCGCCATCGCGGTCATCGGCGTGGGCGTCGCCGCGCCCGTGGTCGTCCCGACCGAAAGCCAGGCCCAGTCCCGCCGGACCGTGCCGCCGAGCGCTCGCTACGTCAGCAGCAGCGGCCAAGGCTTCATCCTGGACACCTCCGGATCGCGGCCTTTGATGCGGCTGGAACGATCGACCGAGGTCTGGGTCTTGCGGCCGACGCCCGCGCCGCGCGGCGACATCATCTATCGCAACGACAATGGCGATCAGGTGTTGCGCGTCACGCCCGACGGCGCCGTGACCCTCTATACCACCGCGACCCCCCAAGGCTCGCCGGCTTCGCGCGTCGGCGAGGCGCAGGGCCTGGCCAGCGCGGCCATGACCGGCGCCCAGTTGGTCGACTATTTCATGCGTCAGAGCTACCGCGCCAGCACGGCGATGGGCCGGCTGATCGTCATCGACGTGGACATTCAGCCCGGCTCTGAACAGATCGCCGCCGACACCGTATCGGCCGCCAGCGACGCCATCGTGCGCATGGCGCGGTCCTCCAACCTGCGCGCCCAGGTCGAGCGCGTGCGCCGCGTCGTGGTCTCCGATCAGGGGCGTCCGGGCGTCAGCCTGGTCCAGGGCACGCTGCGGATCGTCATCGACGCCGACGCCGGCATCGCCGGCCGCCCGTCTTCGGCTCGGATCGTGCGGGTCGTGGGCGGGGACGCCCTGAACCGCTAGCCCTGGAAGCTGTCCTTGGCCGCCCGGCGCGCGGCGAACTGATCCGCATCCGTCGCGGTCAAGAACGGATTGAACCGCTTCTCCACCCCCAGCGTCGTCGGCACGGTCGGTTCGCCCCGCGCGCGCGCCGCGAAGATCGCCTCGGCATGGGCGGCGGTCTCGGGCCGGTCATCTAGGCTCAGGGTGAAGCGGGCGTTCGAGGTCGTATATTCGTGCGCGCACCAGATCACGGTCTGGTCGGGCCAGGCCTTCAGCCGCTGCAGGCTTCCGAACATCTGCTCCGGCGTGCCTTCGAACAACCGACCGCAGCCCAGGGCGAACAGGGCGTCGCCGGTGAAGGCCAGTTCGTCGCCCGGCGCATGAAACACCACATGGCCCAGCGTATGGCCGGGCGCTTCGGTGACCTCGAACCGCGTCTCGCCCACCATCACCACATCGCCGTCCGCGACCACGCGGTCCAGCGGCGCGACCTTGCGCACCTCTTCCGGCCCGACGATTTCGCAGGCCCAGTCGGCCTTCAGCCGCGCGTTGCCCTCGGTGTGATCGGGATGCCAGTGGGTGTTCAGGATCAGGTCCAGCCGCCCCCAGCCCAGGCCTTCCAGCTCCTCCAGAATGCGCGCCGCGTCCGGCGTATCGACCGCCGCGACGACGCCGGTCGCCGCATCGCGGATCAGGAAGCCGTAGTTGTCGGCGCGGCAGGGAAACAGATGCACGTCCAGGGTCATGCGCCCATCCTAGCAGCAGGGCCGCCGACAGGCCTATAGTGGGCCCATGCGGCGCAGCATCGACGAGCTTCGAACCTTCTACGGCGAGCCGACCGGGGCGCTGGCGCGACGGCTGGTGGCGCGACGGCTGGACGACGCCTGGGGCGAGGCGGCCGACTGCGACGTGCTGGGCGTCGGTTACGCCACCCCCTGGCTGGACGCCTTCGTCGGCGCGCGGCGCGTCGTCGCGGCCATGCCGGGCGGACAAGGCGTCGAGCATTGGCCGACGGTCGGTCGCAACCGCACCCTGCTGGTGGATGATCGCCGCCTGCCCTTCCCCGCCGGATCGTTCGACCGCATCCTGCTGGTTCATGCCCTGGAAGAGGCCGACGACCCCGCCGCTCTGCTGCTGGAAGCGGTGCGCGCGCTTTCGCCGACCGGGCGCATCATCCTGGCGGCCGCGGCGCGCGGCGGCCTGTGGGCGCGGGCGGACAACACCCCCTTTGGTCACGGCCGACCCTTCACCCGGCGCCAGCTGGAGCGGTTGGTGCGTGATGTCGGGCTGGAGCCGATGGCCTGGTCCCAGACCCTGTATGTCCCGCCTTGGGGGCCGATGCTGCCGCTGGCCGAAGGATTCGAACAGGTCGGGCGCCGGGTCTTTCCCGGAACCGCCGGGCTGATCCTGCTGGAAGCCTCGCGCCACAACTACGCCCGCATCCGCCCCAGCGGCCATGCCCAGCGCGTCGCCGCCCCGGTCCTGGCGCCCCAGCCGGCAGCCTCCATCTCTTCGCGAGGCGAACATCGCGACTGACGGCGAGTTGACCGTCGCCCCATCTGGCGGGCCGGGCGAAACCGCCTTATGGCGAAGGCCATGCACCGACTGATCCTGATGCGGCACGCCCAGGCCGAAGCCTCCGCCCCCTCTGGCGGCGACGAAGCCCGTCCCCTGTCCGCCGCCGGCCGCGCCGAGGCCCTGCTGATGGGGCGCGCCCTGGCCGAGCGGGGTCTGAAGCCGGACCTGGCGCTGGTGTCCACCGCCGTGCGCACCCGCCAGACCTGGGAGCAGATGCACGACGCCTTCGGCGATGTGGAAGTCCGCGACGAGGACGCCCTCTACAACGCCCCCTCCGACGTGATCCGCCGCTTCGTCGAGGCCAGCGAGGACGAGGCCGGCTGCCTGCTGATCCTGGCCCACAATCCCGGCGTCCACGTGCTGGCCGCCGAATATCTGATCGAAAGCGCCGCCTCGCCGGCGGTGGTGGACAAGCTGTCGGCCGGCTTCCCGACCGGCGCCGCCGCCCTGTTCAGCGTCGATGTCGCGGGGCGCTGCACCTACGAAGGCTTCCTGACGCCGCGGTCTCTGGGCGCGCCATCCGCATGAGCGACTTCGCCTACAAGATCGTCGACGCCGCCGAGTGGCGCGCCGCCGTCGCGGAGGGCCGATACGACGGCGCGCCCGTCGATCTGGCCGATGGCTACATCCATATGTCGACCGAGGCGCAACTGGCCGAGACAGCGCGGCGTCACTTCGCCGGGCGCGGCGACCTGCTGCTGCTGACCGTCGATCTCAGCGGTTTCGGCGACGACCTGATCTGGGAACCGTCGCGCGGCGGCGATCTGTTCCCGCATCTCTACGCCCCCCTGCCCGTCGCCGCCGTCACGGCCTCGCGCGCCTTTTCAATCACGGACAACGGCGAGATGGCGTTCGAGGACGACGCATGAGCCTGGCTGACATGGGCGCCGCCCTGCTGCGTCGGCTGGACCCGGAGCAGGCGCACCAGCTGGCGATCAAGGGGCTGGCGCTCGCCCCGTTGCCGACCCCGCCGGCGGACGATCCGATCCTGAGAACGCAGCTGGCCGGTCTGGACCTGCCCAATCCGGTCGGTCTGGCGGCGGGTCTGGACAAGAACGGCGAGGCCCTGCGCGGCCTGTCGCGCCTCGGCTTCGGCTTCGTCGAATGCGGCTCGGTCACGCCCCGGCCACAGCCCGGCAATCCCAAGCCGCGCCTGTTCCGCCTCAGCGAGGACCGGGCGATCATCAACCGGATGGGGTTCAACAACGCCGGGCTAGACGCCTTCGCCGAGCGGCTCGACCAGCGCCCGACGGGCGTCGTCGTCGGCGCAAATCTGGGAGCCAACAAGGACACCGAGGACAAGGCGGCCGACTATGTCGCCGGTCTGCAACGCCTCGCCGGCCGCGCCGCCTACTTCACCGTCAACATCTCCTCGCCCAATACGCCGGGCCTGCGCGCGCTTCAGGGTCGCGAGCAGTTGGACGACCTTCTGGGTCGCATCGACGCCGCCCGGCCGGCTGCCGCACCTGACCGCGTGCCCGTCTTTCTGAAGATCGCGCCCGATCTGATCGCCGACGAGATCGGCATGATCGTCGAGGCGTCGCTGGCCCACCGGATCGACGGCCTGATCGTATCCAACACCACGCTGGAACGTCCCGAGACCCTGCGCTCGCCGGACGCCCGCGAGACGGGCGGCCTGTCCGGCGCGCCCATCCGTCCGTTCGCGGAAAAGGCCCTGCGCGCGGCGGCCGAGGCGGCGAACGGCCGCTTGCCCCTGATCGCCGTCGGCGGCATCGACAGCGGGGCCGAGGCCTATGCCCGCATCCGCCTGGGGGCATCGGCGGTCCAGATCTATTCCGCCCTGATCTACGAGGGGCCCGGCCTGGTCGCCCGCATCAAGCATGACCTGGCCGCCCGCCTGCGCGCCGACGGCTTTTCCACATTGGCCGAGGCGGTCGGCGCGCCCCGTTGACGGAGCGTTAGTGTCGATAGGCCTAGGGTGACCGATGCGAGCGATCTGCGTTCGTCATTCGAGGGCCTGAATGAAATCGACCGCCGTCGATATCGCTGAAAGCAGCTGGACCGCCGCCGTTCGCCAACGCTCGGCCGCTGCGGTGCAACGGCTCGTGGCGGCGGCGGCTGTCGCCCTGGTGGTGACGCCGATGGTCGGGGTGCGGTTCACCTTGGGCTGGGTCGTCCTGTATATGGCGGTCCAGGCCATGGAGGTGGTCGTCTATCGACCGATCCTGAAATCTCCCGAAGAGCTGTCCACGGGCCGCAAGCTGGCGATCCTAGCCGTCGTCTTCGCCAATTCGACGGTCTTCTCCTCGCTTTCCCTAGTCCTCTGGTGGATCGGAGGTGCGATTGGCGGTGTCTGCGCCGTCCTGATGCTGACTGCGGTCATGCTGACGGCGATCGTGAACGCCACCCGATGCCAGGCCGTGATGATCGCCGGCCTCGCGCCCCAGGTCGGCTTCCTGCTGGCGACACCCTTCTTCGTTTATGCGCTGCACGCGCCCGGCCCGCTGGTCATGTCGGCCGCAGCGGCCGTGGTGCTGTTCACCTTCTATGTCGCCATCACCGGTCAGCGCATGGTCGAGGCCAGCGTCACCGTCGTTCGCGCCCACGCTCTCGCCGAAGAATCCCGTCTCAGGGCCGAGCGCAGCCTGGCCGACCACACCACCTTCCTAGCCGCGATCGGCCATGACCTGCGCACCCCGATCGGCGCGATCCTGGCCGGCGCCGCCGAGTTGCGCGCGCCCGACGCCCAGTCGCGCAACAGCGCCAATCTGATCACCGACGCCGGCCTGATGATGAAGGCCCTGCTGGACGACCTGCTGGACCACACCCGGATCGGCGCCGGGCGAATGACGGTTGAGGCCAAGGACTTCGACCTGCGGCAAATGCTGGCCCAGACCCTGATGCTGTGGCGCGGCGTCGCCGACGCCAAGGGTCTGAAGCTGCGCATCGAAGGCGCCTCGGCCATGCCGCGCCACGTCAAGGGCGACGTCATGCGCATCCGTCAGGTGCTGAACAACCTGATGTCCAACGCCATGAAGTTCACCGAGCAGGGCCAGATCACCCTGCGGGTCCAGGCTTGGCCCGAGGAGCCGTCGGGATACGCCCTGCTCTTCGAGATCGTGGACACGGGTCCGGGCATGACGAGCGATCAGATGGCGCGCCTGTTCACCCCGTTCGACCAGACCGCGGACGGCGTCTCCGCCCGCTACGGCGGCTCGGGCCTGGGGCTGGCGATCAGTCGCAACCTGATCGACCTGATGGGCGGCCGACTGACCGTGCGCAGCGCGCCGGGTCAGGGCTCGCGCTTCACCGTCTCCCTGATCCTGCCCCGCGGCGACGAGGCGGCGCAGATCGTCGAGGTCGTCGATGAAAGCCGCCTGGACATCGCCCGCTCGCTGACGCCCTCGGTCGCGCCCACGCCCCAGCCCGCGTCCGTCGCCCCTTCGCCCGCGCCTGAGCCCGAGCCGGTGGCCGCGACGCCTGCGGTCGCCGAAGAGGCTGAAGAGGCCGAAGATCAACCGCTGCGCCTGCTGGTCGTGGACGATCACGACATCAACCGCCGCGCGGTGCAGCTGATCCTTCAGCCGTTGGGCTGCGAGATCACCACCGCCGCCGACGGCATGATCGCGCTGGAACGCTGCCAGGAGGCGGTGTTCGACGTCATCTTCATGGATGTCCGGATGCCCGAGCTGGACGGGCGCGAGACGACGCGTCGTCTGCGCGCCGGCGGCGGGCCCAACGCCGCCACCCCGGTCGTCGCCGTCACCGCCGACACCGCGCCCGAGGACGTCGCGGCCTGTCAGGCGGCCGGCATGGCCTATTTCGTCTCCAAGCCCCTGACGCCGCCGGCCCTGATCGGCGCCTTGCAGCACGTCCTGAACGACACCGCCGCTCAGGCCGCGACCGAGGCCGCCTGACCCCGGACGCTTGCGATAAGGCGCGCGGAGAAATCAGGCTGTTTCATCTCGCATTCCCAGACGACGACCACGCGCCAGCCTGACGCTGCCAGCGCCGTCACGGCGGCGGCGTCGCGCACGCGGTTTCGGCTGATCTTGGCGATCCAGTAATCGGCGTTGGTCTTGGGCTGGCGCGCTCCACGGGTGCAATCGTGCCCGTGCCAAAAGCAGCCGTGGACGAACAGGGCGACCTTGCGGCCCTTCATCACCACATCCGGGCGGCCCGGCAGACCCATGCCGCCTAGCCGATAGCCCATGCCGGCCTCACGCAGGATCCTGCGCACGGCCAGTTCCGGTGACGTATCCCGCCCCTTCACGCGACGCATCACGGCGCTGCGCTTCTCGTGGCTGAAAACATCCGAGCTCACGATCAATCCACGCTCAAGTAGCGAAGCGGTAGCGTGGATTGATCCAATTTAGAGCTGCGCCAGCAGATGCTCGGCGGAGGACACCTTGAACTCGCCGCCTTGCTCGATGTTCAGTTGCTCGACCACGCCGTCCTTGACCAGCATGGAATAGCGCTGCGAGCGCTCGCCCAGGCCGAAGCCCGAACCGTCCAGCACCAGACCCAGGGCGCGGGTCAGTTCGCCGTTGCCGTCGGCCAGCATGACGATGCTGTCGTCGGTGATGCCCTGGCTCTCGCCCCAGGCCTTCATGACGAAGGCGTCGTTGACCGAGATGCAGGCGACCGTATCGACGCCCTTGCGCTGGATGTCGGCCAGGTGATCCTTGAAGCCCGGCAGGTGACGCGCCGAGCATGTGGGGGTGAAGGCGCCGGGCACGGCGAACAGGGCCACGGTCTTGCCGGCGAAGATGTCGTCGGTGCTGACGGGCTTGGGGCCCTCGGCGGTCGCTTGGGCGAGGGTTGCATTCGGGATGCGATCGCCGATCTGGATGGTCATATCTGTCTCGCTGAGGTTTGAGGCCGGCGCGTTTGAACGGCCGTGTGCGACACATAGACACCGCGGGCGACACCGCAAGCGCCGGTTCGGCTTGCTTGCGCCGCTTTCCGGACAGATGATGCCAGGATCATGAGCCAAGCCTCCACCCTGACCGGCCGACTGCTGGTCGCCATGCCCGGGATCGACGACGCCCGGTTCGAACACGCCGTCATCCTGATCTGCGCCCACGGGCCGGATCACGCCATGGGCCTGCGGCTGGATCGACCGGCGCCGGGCGTGGATCTGAAGACGGTTCTGGACAAGCTGGACGCGCCGGCGCCCGATCAATCCATCGGTCGCGCGGTTCTGATGGGCGGCCCGGTCGAGCGCGAGCGCGGCTTCGTCCTGCACACCGACGACTGGACGGTCGGCGACGACACCCTAGCCTTCGGCGACGGTCTGGCCATGACCGGCACGCGCGAAGCGCTGGCCGCCATGACGGACGAGGTCGCCGGCCCGCGCCGCTCAGCCCTGCTGCTGGGCTACGCCGGCTGGGGCGAAGGACAGTTGGAGGAAGAGCTGGCCGACAACGTCTGGCTGACCGCCGACGCCGATCTGGACCTGATTTTCGACGGTGAACACACGTCGAAATGGACACGCGCCCTGGCCCAGATGGGCGTGGACGCGGCCATGTTATCCAGCCAGGGCGGACGGGCCTGAACCCAGCCGCCCCGCTTGAGGCTTAGAAGCGGTAGTTCATGCCGATGCGGAACATGTGAGTTCCAAACTTGCCGTTACCGCGCACCATGTCCGTGCCCGTTGTGTTCGGAGCCAGGACGAAGGGGTTGGTGGCGGGCGCCGTACCGCGGCCGACGCGGATCACCGGGCTGTCGACGTCCAGTGAGGTGTAGAGGTATTCGCCGCTGACCGTCAGACCGCGACCCAGGGCGTATTCCACACCGCCGCCGGCCTGCCAGCCGTCGCCGTCATCGCCTTCGCTGGTTTCGGTGAAACTGTTGGCCTGGTTCGAGGTGCGGAACTTGTTCTCGAACTTGCCATAGGCGTAACCGCCGGTGCCGTAGATCAGCGCCGGGCCATAGGCGTAGCCCAGCTTCAGACGAGCCGCCGCCGTGCTCTCCAGCTCGCGCGTGAAGGTGTAGAAGGCGGGGGTGGTCGAGAAGCCGGTCACCGAATCCTGGACATTGTTGACGCTGTATTCCGCCAGGGCGCCGACGACGAAGTTGCCGAACTGCATATCGTAACCGGCGCGGACGCCGGCTTCGACGCCGTCGTTGTCGTCACGGCAACCGGTTCCCGGCGCGGTGCTGGTCGCCATGCCGCCGCAGAAGCCGGGGCTGAAGGCGTTTGCGGCGGCGGCCGTAGTGACCGGGTCACCGTAGTTGCCGTCCAGATTGCGGTCGAAGCGCAGGATTTCGTTCTCGTCGTCGTTCGACTGGTTGTAGCCGCCGAAGATGCCGATGTAGGGGCCGGACCAGTCGGGGGCGACGGACTGGGCCAGGGCGGGGGTGGAAACCATGGCCAGGGCCAGGGCGCTGGAGGCGAGGGTCTTGATCATTTGGGGGAGGCTTTCGTGCCGAGAAAGTGCGGGCGCGACATCCCCGCTCGCCGTCACAAAAGCGGAAGGCGGCCACAGGTTCCCAAGGGTTCCCATCGCCAAATGTCGCACATCCGATCGCTGAGGTTGAGCGTATGAGCGGCTAGCGCGTCGCCATCGACACCAGAAAGGCGATCAGCAGGACCAGGCTGACGCCCTGCCAGAATCGCACCGGATCGCGCTCGATCAGGGACAGCTGACGCGGCGGCGGGGCGGCGACGGCGCTGCCGGTTTCCAGCACATGGATCAGTTCCTCGACATCCTCGAACCGCTCGTTCGGATCGACGGCGACGGCGCGCATAATGGCCGCCTCCAGCCAGGCGGGCATATCCGGCCGGTGTCGCGTCGGCGGCGCAGGCGCGCGGTCAAAGCGCGGCGCATCGGCCGGATCCACCTCGCCCCACGGATAGGTGCGTGTGAACAGTCGGTACAGCGTCACCCCCAGGGCGAACTGATCCGTAGCGGCGTTCCCGCTCTCGCCCGCATACATTTCCGGCGCCTTATAGCCGGCGGTGCCCGGCGCCTCGGCCTCGGCGAACTCCTCGGCCAGCCTCAGCCGCGCGACGCCCAGATCGACCAGTTTCAGCCCGCCCTGTGCCTCCAGGATTACATTGTCCGGCTTGATGTCGCGGTGCGTCACGCCCGCCCGGTGCAGGGCCGAAACCGCCCGCGACAGGCGCAGCGCCACGCCGATCCCCTCGCCGACTTCGAACGGCCCCTCCTGCGCCAACCGCGCATGCAGGGTCTGACCGGCATGAAAGGGCTGGGCGATATAGAGGCGGCTCTGCCGACCGGCGTCCAGGCTCAGCACCTTTCCGACGAAGGGGCTGTCGATGCGCCGACCGATGAAGGCTTCACGCAGAAAGGCGGTGCGCGCGCCGCGCTCGGACACCACGGCGGGCTTGGGAAACTTCAGCACGACCGCGCCGCCGTCGCCCAGTGTGTCCTTGGCCAGAAACAGGGTCGTATAGCGCCCGTCCGCCACGACCCGCTGCAGCGCGAAGCCATCGACATTATCGCCGACGGCGGGCGGCGGCAGGATGGCCAGCCCTTCCGCTTCCGCCGTGATCGCCTCCCAGTCGGGCGCGCCGGTGCGGACCACGTCGATGACGATGGCGGTGGCGTTGTCGCGCGGCCCCGCCGCCTCGACCTCGGCCAGGATCGCCTTGGCGTCCGCATCGGGCGAACTGCGCCGCCCCAAGACGCTCGCGATCACCGCATCGGCCAACACCCCATGCACCCCGTCGGTGGTCAACAGCAGACGATCGTGCGGTTCCAGCCGCACTTGCCGGACGTCCAGCTTCACATCCGCCTCGATGCCGACGGCGCGGTACAGCACATGGCTCAGCCCCTGCTGGGCCCGCGTGTGATCTTCCGTCAGCCGCGTCAGCACCCCGTCGCGGAAATGCCAGGCCCGGCTGTCGCCCACATGAAGCGCCGTCGCCTCGCGCCCGCGCAGGATCAGGGCCGTGAATGTGGTCGCCGCCCCCTCCATCGCCGGATCGATCCGCCCGCGCGAATGGAGCCAGCGGTTGAAGCCCCTCAGCGCCTTGATGCCGTTGGCCGCTATGCCGTTCAGCGGGTTCTGGTCCAGATAGCCGTCGATGAAGCTGCGCGTCGTCAGCTCCGCCGCCATCCGCCCGGCCTTGGACCCCGACACGCCGTCGGCGATCACCGCCACGACCCCATGCTCGCGCTGCTCGGCCGCCGTGCCGATGTGGACGCCGCCAAAATCCTGATTATCCGCCTTGGGCCCCTGCAAGGTCGCAAAGCCGGCGGCGATCTCCAGTCTGGCGTCGGTCATGGGCGGAAGTGTCGACCTTGGCTCGCTCGCTTTCCAGCGATGTTTACGCCGACCGCTGCTTCAGCGGCGCGGTGCCGTCGGCCAGGCTTTCGGCCAGATAGACCTCGGCCTCCTGCGCCGGCAGGGCGGGGGCATAGCCGAAGCCCTGGCCGTAGTGGCATTGGGCGTCCAGCAGCAGGCGGGCCAGTTCGGCGTTCTCCACGCCCTCAGCGACGACTTCCAGCGACAGGTCGCGACCCAGATTGACCACCGACTTGACGATCTTGGCCGAGCCTTCGTCCTTGTTCATCGTCAGCACGAAATAGCGGTCGATCTTCAGCGTATCGAACGGCAGGCGCGCCAGATAGGACAGCGACGAGAAGCCGGTGCCGAAGTCGTCCAGCGCCAGCGAGGCCCCGACGTCCTTCAGCGATTGCAGCACCTCGGCGGCGCGCGCGGTGTCGCGCATGATGTCGCCCTCGGTGACCTCCAGCTTCAGCGCGCCCTTGGGCAGGCCCGTCTCCTTGATGATGCGCGCCACATCCTCGCACAGGTGCGGACGTTCGATCTCGCCGACCGACAGGTTGACGCTGCAGAACAGCTTGCCGGCCAGCGGATGGCGTTCGATCCATTCGGCCAGTTGCCTCGCCGACTGGGTCATCATCAGCAGGCCCAGGTCGTTCATCATGCCCAGGTCGGCGGTCAGGCCCAGGAACTCGTCCGGCGGCACCAGACCCCGGCGTGGGTGACGCCATCGCGCAAGGGCCTCGAAACCGGCGACGGCCCCGGTGTTCAGGTTCACGATCGGCTGGAAGAAGGGCACGATCTCGCCCCGCACGAAGGCGTTCCTCAGATCCGCCTCCAGCGCCAGACGGCTTAAGGAATCGCTTTCCAGCGCCCGGCCATAGGCGGCCGATCCGCCGCGCCCGGCGCCCTTGGCCGATTCGACCGCCAGCTCGACCCGGCGCAGCAGTTCAGCGGCGTCGGGCGCATCCGGCCCGCCCTCCACCATCACCGCCCCGATCGAGACGGTCGGATAGATGTCGAAGCCCGCGACCCGCAACGGCTGCTCCAGCGCGTCTCGAACGCGGTAGCTGGTGTGCGAGGCGGTCTTGGGGACGATGATGGCGAACTCGTCCTCGCCGATCCGCGCGGCCGAGGCGTCCTTGTTGAAGGCGGCGGCCAGACGCGAGCCCAGGGCCGACAGCACTAGGTCGGTCCGCTCATGCCCCAGCGCCTCGTTCAGGCGCCGCAGCCGATCGACGTCGCCGACCACGATCTCGTATTCGCCGGGCTGGGTCAGCACCTCGCTGACGCGGGCCAGAAAGGCGCGACGATCCAGAAGGCCCGTCAGCGTATCGCGGTCCGATCCGGCGAACTTGGTCTCCAGCGCCACGACGCCGGCGGCGCGCAGGCCGTCCTCCAGCCAGACGCCGCGCCACAGACAGGTCTCGGACCCACGCATGCGCAGACGCACGGCGATCTCGGCGCCCTCGTCCTGGGGTTTGAGCATCCGCTCGGCCAGGCTGCGATCCTGCGGCATGGCCAGGGCTACGAATCCCGCAGCCGTGCATTCCGGCGCCAGCGGTCCCAGACCCAGCGATCGCGTCGCGCCTGTGAACCGTAGCTCGTCCGCCGCCGGGGTCCAGACCCACAGGGCCGTCTCGGCGGCGGCCAGCGCCTCGATGGCGGTCGTGGCGTCCCAAGCCAGCGATCGGGATCGTGGTGTCACGCGTCTCGCCCTTCCAGACGGCCCCCGGCCGTCAACGCTCGTCCTCGACCAGGCCGAACAACAAATGGTCTGCCCACTCGCCGTTAATTTTCAAATAAGCGCGAGCCCGACCTTCGTTGCGAAAGCCGGATTTCTCCAGCACCCGTCGCGACCCGTGGTTGGTGGGCAGACAGGCCGCCTCCAGCCGGTGCAGCTTCAGCTTGTCGAACGCGTAGCGGACGACGGCCCGAACGCCCGCCGTCGCCACGCCCTGACCGGAAAACGGCTGGCCGATCCAGTAGCCCAGCGTCCCCGTCTCGGCGACGCCGCGCCGCACGTTCGACAGGGTCACCGCCCCCGCCAGGGTCTTGCCGTCCTGCACGAAGACGAAGAAGGGCCAGGCGTTGCCCAGCTCCATCTCGCGCGCATAGATCGACAGCCGGCGCCGGAAGGCCGCCTTGGTCAGGTCGTCCTCAGGCCAGGCCGGCTCCCACGGTTGCAGATAGTCGCGTGACCCGTCGCGCAGCGTGGACCAGGCGGCGTAATCGGCGGCGCGCGGCGGGCGCAGCAGCACGCCGTCCCCCCGGATCACCGGCCCGGCCACATCGCTCATCCAATCCAGAAGCGCCATCGATGGGGACTATAGCATCAAGATTCGGCTCTGAACCTTACGGTTCGGCCAAAAGTGTCGCGGTCAGCTTCAGCGCCAAGTCGCGGCCCAGCCCCTCCGGCGCGCCCAGCATCGGCGTCAGGATGTCCCCGATCAGCCCCTCGGCGAAGGCCATATAGGCCGCCGTCACCACCAGGGCCTTGGCCCGCTCGGCCGCCTTGGGATCATCAGGCGCCATGGCCGCCAGCCGCTCGGCCAGATCGCGCACCACTTCGGCGAAGCTCTCCGCCCGGCCCTGCTCGCGCGCCAGCGCCAGCCAGGCCGCCATCTGCGAGGCCCCGCCCGGCCCGAAGGCGTCGAACACCACGCTCATCAACCGCCCCGGCTCGACGCCGTCGCCCCCCTCGCCCACGCCCTCGTTCAGGCCAGCCTCGATCCGCTGCGCCAGATCGCGCACCATTGCATCCATCAGCGCGCCCTGAAGCCCAGCCGCCGAGCCGAAATGGTGGATCAGATTGGCGTGACCCACGCCCATCCGCTCGCCCACCGCCTTCAGCGTCACCGCCGCCGGCCCGCCCGACAGCAGCAGGTCGCGCGCCGCCTCCAGCGCCTCTTCGCGCGCCACCGCCCCGCGTCGTCGTTTCACCGGACCATTAGTTGACATTGATGTCAGTTAACTCCAACCTCCGCTCGAAATCGAGGAGCAGAACCATGGCGAAATCCGCCACCCCCGCCGACCTCCAGATCAAGCCGCGCGACCTGCATATCGACCGCGAGGCTCCGACGCCACGCTGGTGGCTGAACGGCGACCCGTTCGGCACCGCCGTATTGAACGCCCTCAGCCTGACCTTCCCCGACGGCGAGCGGTTCTTCATCCAGTCGGTCAAGCGGTTCGCCAAGGATGCGCCCCCGGCCCTGGCCGCCGACATCCGCGCCTTCACGGTTCAGGAGGGCGCTCACACCCGCGAGCACATGGCCTTCAACGCCATCACCGAACGCGCCGGCTACGACACCGCCGAGATCGAGGCCTATGTCACCGCCCGTCTCGACATCGCTCGCGCCCGTCCGGCCCTGGCCCAACTGGCGGCGACCATGGCGCTGGAGCATTTCACCGCCGCCTTCGCCCATCGACTGCTGGCCGATCCGGAGCTGCTGAGGGGCTCGCCCCACGACCTGGCTCGCCTGTGGCGCTGGCACTCCATCGAGGAGATCGAGCACAAAGGCGTGGCCTATGATGTCTTCCTGCACGCGACCCGGGACCTCAGTCCGCTGAAGCGCTGGCGCATCCGGCGCTGGGCCATGTTCCTGACGACCCTGCTGTTCACCCGCACGGTGCGCGAGACGACCTTCATGCTGCTGAAGCAGGACGGCATCGTCGGCTGGCGCGCGCGTCTGGGCCTGTTCCGCTGGCTGTGGCTGAAGCCGGGCCTGTATCGCCGGATGATCGGGGACTACCTGGCCTTCTACAAACCCGACTTCCACCCGTGGCAGGTCGACGACCGCGACCTGATCGCGGACGCGGAGGCCGGCCTGGCCCAACCGGCCTGACTCTCAAATCCAATCCCGCGACGGAGTTTTCGCCCAAAGGCGTTACAGTGTGCGGGGGACGGACGAGGAGAAGGCCATGGCTTCATCACCGACCGACGCCGCCGTCGCCCTGACCCGCCTGGGTCTTGGCGCCCGGCCTGGCGAGATCGACCGCGTCGCCGCCGATCCGCGCGGCTGGGCCATGGGCCAGATCAGGTCCCAGGGCGCGCCCCAGCCGCCCGGCCAGTTCGCCGACACCGCCGAACGCGTCGCCCAATATATCGACTACCAGAGCGACGCCGGCCTGGTCCGCCGCGACCGACGCGCCGCCGCTCCGGCGACGCCCGAGGCTGCCCCCTCTCCTGCCCCCGCTTCCGGTATGCCGGACGCCGCCGATCCGCAAGCCGTCGCCCGGCGCGAAGCCCGTCAGGCCGCCCGCCGCGACATCACCCAGGACACGGCGCAGGAGTTCCTGGCCCGCGCCCAGCGGGGCGCGACCACCGACGACGGCTTCGCCGAGCGCTGGGCCCTGTTCTGGTCAAACGCCCTGACCGTCTCGGCCGCCAAGTTCACCAGCGGCGCCTTCGTGGGCCAATACGAGCGCGAGGCCATCCGCCCCCACGTCTTCGGCCGGTTCGAGGATCTGGTCCTGGCCGCCGAACAGCATCCCGCCATGCTTCTGTATCTGGACCAGGCCCGCTCGGTCGGTCCGGACAGCATGGCCGGCGCCCGCCGCAACGCCGGTCTGAACGAGAACCTGGCGCGCGAGATGATGGAGCTGCATACGGTCGGCGCCGAGGGCGGCTATACGCAGGGCGACGTCACCGAACTGGCGCGCGCCCTGACCGGCTGGTCCATCCCCGCCGCCCGCGACCAGCGTCAGCCGGGTCGCCCCCAACGCGCGCGCAGGATGGCTGCCCAAGCCGAGCCCGGTCCCGACGGCTTCGTCTTCCGCGCCAATGTCCACGAACCCGGCGCCCGCACGGTGATGGGCAAGACCTATCCGGCGGCGGGCGTGGCCCAGGGTCAGGCCATACTGCGTGACCTCGCCCGACATCCGGCCACGGCCAAACGCCTGTCGCGCCGTCTTGCCGCCCATTTCGTCGCCGACGATCCGCCGCCCGCTCTGGTCTCCCGACTGGAAGCGGCCTGGACCAGCTCAGGCGGTGACCTGGCCCAGGTCGCCCGCGCCCTGATCGACGCGCCCGAGACCTGGACGCCCCAGCCCGCCAAGATCAAGACGCCCTATGACTTCATCGTATCGGCCCATCGCGCGCTGGGAACGCGGCCTCAGCGGATCCAGCCGTTGCGCCAGGCCCTGCTCGACATGGGCCAGCCGCCGTTCGCGCCGCCGTCGCCAGAGGGCTGGCCCGACACGGCCGCTGACTGGGCCGGTCCCGACGCTCTGGTCAAACGGCTGAACTGGTCGCGCTCCGCCGCCGATCTGGCGCAAGCGAGCGATCCAAACGCGGTCGCCGCAGCCGCCCTTGGTCCGCGTCTCGGCGAACGCACGCGGCTCGCCGTCGCCCGCGCCGAAAGCCGGCCCGAGGCTCTCACCCTTCTGTTCATGTCGCCGGAGTTCCAACGCCGATGACCGCCCTCAATATGAACCGCCGCCATCTGCTGGCCGCCGCCTCCGCCGGCGTCGGCCTGGCCTTCGCCGGCCGCGTCGCCGCCCAGACCAACGGCCCGGCCAACAAGCTGGTCGTCGTCATCGCGCGCGGCGCCATGGACGGCCTGTCCGTGACCGTGCCTTACGTCGATCCGAACTACGTCCCCTTGCGCGGCGGTCTGGCCATCGCCGCGCCCGGCGAAACGAGCGGCGCCCTGGCCCTGAGCGAAGGCTTCGGCCTGCACCCGGCGCTGGCCGGCCTGCACGCCCTTTATGGTCAGGGGCAGATGCGGTTCGCCCCCGCCGTCGCCCTGCCCGTGCGCATCCGCTCGCACTTCGACGCCCAGGACGTGCTGGAGAATGGCGGCGAAGGTCTGCGCCAGCAATCCGACGGCTGGCTGAACCGCGCCATCGTCGCGGCCGGCGGAACGTCGCTGAAAGGCCTGTCCATCGGCGCCCAGACCCCGCTGATCCTGCGCGGCGACGCCCCGGTGTCCAGCTGGGCGCCCGGTGGTCTGGTGCGCGACGGCGACCGCATCGCCTCCTTGCTGCAGGACCTCTATGTCGAGGATCGGATGCTGGGCCAGAACCTGGCGCGGGGTCTGGCGACCGAGCAGTTGGTCGACATGGGCGACGGCGACCAACGCCTGCGCCGCAACGACGTCCAGGGCCTGGGCCAGGCCGTCGCCAGGCTGATGACCGGACCGGAGGGCGCCGACATCGTCGCCGTCTCGCTGGACGGCTGGGACACCCATGCGGGCCAGCGCGCGCAACTCCAGACCCGGCTGACGGGCCTCGATCAACTGGTCACGGGCCTGAAGGGCGGCCTGGGCGAGACCTGGTCGCGCACGGCGGTCATCGTCGCCACCGAGTTCGGCCGCACCGCCCGCGCCAACGGCACCCAAGGCACCGACCACGGCACCGGCTCGTCGCTTCTGCTGGCAGGCGGCGCGGTCAAGCAAGGCGGCCCCATCGGCGACTGGCCGACGCTGGCCGACAATCGCCTGTTCGAGAATCGCGACCTGGCCCCGACCCTGGACATCCGTTCGGTGTTCAAGGGCGTGTTGCGCGATCACATGGGCCTCGACCGCGCCGCCCTGGACGCCCGCGTCTTCCCCGGCAGCGCCGCCGAAGCGCCGGCCATGGATGGACTGGTCTAGCCGTCACGCTTGCTTTTTGCGGCGCAACATCGCATCAGGACGTCATCACCTTGGACCCGGCCCTGTTCGCAGGCGACGGGTGGCTATCCCCGCCGCCGATCCGCTGGGAAACCGAGCCGCCGGAAACCGAAGCATCGGTCAGGCTCATCCAGATGAAATCCTGACATGTCCATCATCGCCTCCGCGCGCCAGCAATGGCTCGCCAATCCTCGCCGCGACCTTCTGGCGGGGACCGTCGTGGCCTTGGCCCTGATCCCCGAAGCCATCGCCTTTTCCATCATCGCCGGCGTCGATCCCGCCGTCGGCCTCTACGCCAGCGTGGTCATCGCCGTGACCATCGCCTTCGTCGGCGGGCGTCCGGCCATGATCTCGGCCGCCACCGGCGCCATGGCCCTGCTGATGGTCACGCTCGTGCGCGACCACGGGCTGGAATATCTGTTCGCCGCCTCGATCCTCTGCGGCGTGTTCCAGATCGTCATCGGCCTGCTGAAGCTGGGCCGCTACATCAAGTTCGTCAGCCGCAGCGTCATGACCGGCTTCGTCAACTCCCTGGCCATCCTGATCTTCCTGGCCCAGATGCCCGAGCTGATCGGGCGGGGCTGGGTCACCTACGCCCTGGTCGCGGCGGCCCTGGTCGTCATCTACGGCTTCCCGCGCCTCACCAAGGCGGTGCCCTCGCCCCTGGTCGCCATCGTCGCCATCAGCGCCCTGGTGATCGTGCTGAAGCTGGACGTGCGCACCGTCGGCGACATGGGCCAGATGCCGGCCAGCCTGCCGATGTTCCACCTCCCCGCCGTGCCCCTGACGTGGGAGACGCTGGTCATCATCGCGCCCATCTCGGCGACCCTGGCCTTCGTCGGCCTGCTGGAAAGCCTGCTGACCGCGAACCTGATCGACGACATCACCGACACGCCGTCGGACAAGGATCGCGAGACGCGCGGCCAGGGGATCGCCAACATCCTGTCGCCCCTGTTCGGCGGCATGGCGGGCTGCGCCATGATCGGCCAGTCGATGATCAATGTCACCTCGGGCGCGCGCGGGCGACTATCGACCCTGTGGGCCGGGTTGTTCCTGCTGTTTCTGATGCTGGCGCTTCAGACCTGGGTCGCCCAGATCCCGATGGCCGCTCTGGTCGCCGTCATGATCATGGTCTCGATCGGCACCTTCGACTGGTCCTCGGTGATGAAGCTGCGCTCCACCCCGCTTCAGTCGTCCATCGTCATGATCGCCACCACCGTGACGGTCGTCGCCACCCACGACCTGTCCAAGGGCGTCATCCTGGGGGTGCTGCTGTCGGCGATCTTCTTCATGCGCAAGGTCGGCAAGACCATTGCCGTGACCGAGGTTCCGACGCCGGAACCAGGCGTGCTGCGCTACCGGGTTTCAGGCCAGCTGTTCTTCGCCTCGGCCGATCTGTTCGCCGCCAGCTTCGAGCATCACGGCCATCCCACACGCGTCGAGATCGATCTCAGCGACGCCCATCTGTGGGACCTGACCGGCGTCGCCGCCGTGGACAAGGTCGTCTTCCGCTACCGCCGTCAGGGCGCGGACGTTCAAGTTTTGGGCATGAACGACGCCGCCCGCACCCTGGTCACGCGGGTGGGGCGGTTCGAGAAGATGCATCTGCCGGACGGCGCCGGCGCGCATTAGGGGTCAGGCGGCTTCGGGCTTCGGCATCTTGCAGATGCGGTTCAGGTCGGCGCGGATCGAGCTGCCCTGGAAGTGCGAGATTTCGGCGCCCGAATACCCTTCTCCGGACAGCGCCTTGACGACGTCGCCGGTGTTCAGACAATCGTTGGTGCGGGCGAGCTGATAGGCGCGCTCGACGACGTGGGTGCGGTTCATGGGGATGGCCTTTCGTGCTGTTCGGTAACGCACCCCAAGCTAAACCGTTCCGATCATTGGATTTTCGGACCCTGTGCCCCAAGCTTGCATCCACAGCCAATATCTGCGCACATAGGGCTCGTCGATCTCTCTGCGTAACGCCCACTCTCTCTGCGAACGCACGAGTCAAGGCCGCTCCCATTCAGACCCGACAGGCCGCAGGGACGTTCCCTCGGTCAATTTCTAACGGAGGTCTCAAAATGGCTACCGGCACTGTCAAATGGTTCAACGCCACCAAGGGCTACGGCTTCATCCAGCCTGAAGACGGCGGCAAGGACGTCTTCGTCCACATCTCGGCTGTCGAAGCCGCCGGCCTGCGCGGCCTGGACGAAAACCAGAAGGTTTCCTACGAGCTGGAACGCGACAAGCGTTCGGGCAAGGAATCCGCTGGCCAGCTGCAAACCATCGGCTGATTTCAGCGTCAAAGCTGATCTGGCGACGGCGGCTCCTCACGGAGCCGCCGTTTTCAATTTTGGGCTGCGACTTGATCGCCACAACCGGATGATCCGGACGTGTCAGGGTGATTAGCGGAACCGAGCCGCAACCACCTCAGGATTGACCCTTTAGCCGTTCAGCCACGGCCTGCATTCGAGCGTTTACTGCCCGCTCCATATCTCGACATTCAGCCTCAGTTTTGTCAGGGCGGCTAGGGTCTGCGAGACCTTGCTCATACCCCTGCCTGAAACTCGAAAGGAGCCAAGTCGGCGCCCCCGGAGGCGCCTGCTCGGAGGTGAGACCGTCCAACCGCGCCTTGGCGCCGACGGGTAGGTGGGCGGCACATATGCCGGCGTATCTTCCCAAGCCCATGAATGCGGCGACGGCTTCGGCGGTCTCCGGATTCGCGGGAGTGATGATTGGAGGTCCTGCATTCTGTCCAATGAGGCTGGCGCTTAAAAATGCAGCAATAATCATCTTCTTCCCCGTATCGAGCAGACAGCGACCGACTGGCGCCCCGCATGACTCCTGCACACCGGCAGGTAGTTGGGGACAATCGTACGACGATTACCCAAATATTCACAACAGTTCGAAGCTGGAAATTGCCTCCACTCCGTCATCCCGGCCCTGTAAGTTACCTCAGCCCTTCGTCTTGTCGATCCAGGCGGCGAAGGCGTCGGTGAAGCTTTTCAGGAAGGTCTTGGTGTCGTCCTTCTTCAGCTCGCCCTTCTCGTCCAGCAGGTCGGCGACATTGCCGATATAGGCCTCGGGCTGCTGCATCGTCGGCATGTTCAGGAACACCAGCGGCTGGCGCAGGTGGTGGTTGGCGCCGAAGGCCGCGACGGCGCCGGGCGAGACGCTGACGATGGCGGCGGGCTTGCCCTGCCAGATGCTGTGGCCATAGGGACGAGAGCCGACGTCCAGGGCGTTCTTCAACGCGCCGGGAATGGAGCGATTGTATTCGGGCGTGACGAACAGCACCGCCTCGGTCGTCGCCACCTCCTCGCGGAACCGCTCCCAGGCGGGCGGCGGGTTGTCGGTTTCCAGATCGGGGTCATAGAGCGGCAGGTCGCCGATCTCGACCGGCTCGATCTCCAGCCCCGGCTCGGCCAACGCCTTCAGCTCCATGCCGATGGCGCGCGAATAGGAGCCTTTGCGCAGGCTGCCGACGATCAGGGCGACGCGGACGGTCATGGAAAGTCTCCGGGCTGGACGGTTTCAAGCGCCAGCATAACCGATCCGCGCCCCGGCGCGTTCCCTCAGCCCGCGAACAAGGCCGCTGCGAACGCTTCGCCTGCTGGTGCGGCCGACTTAGGGCCCAGGACGGCGCTGGCCGCCTGGCCAGAGGCCAGCAACCGGCCGCCGACCGCGCGCACGTCCTCCATCGTCTGGGCTTCCAGCTGTTCGGTCATCGACAGGCTGGAGCGCGGCGCGCCGAAGATCAGGGTCTGGGCGGCGTTGCGCCCGGCCCGGCTCATCGGGTTTTCGTCCGACATCCACAGGCCCGCCTTCATCACCGCCTTGGCCCGCGACAGCTCCTGTTGGGTCGGCCCGACGTCGGCCAGGGCCCGCACCTCGGCCGCCGAGACCTCGGCCAGTTCCTTCGCACGATCCGCCGCCGCCCCGGCGTAGATGCCCAGCACGCCCGTATCCTCATACGGCTCCTGATAGGCGTCGATGGCGTAGGCCAAGCCCCGCTCCTCGCGCGCGCTCTGGAACAGGCGGGACGCCATGCCCCCGCCCAGGATCTCGCCGAACAGACGCATGGCCGACAGCGCCGGATCGGTCGCGGACAGGGCCGGCAGTTGGAACACCAGATTGGCCTGTTCGATCTTGCGCGTCAGCTTCGCATGGCCGCCGACGAAGGCGGCCGGCGCGGGTGCGTCAGCCGGCGTCGCCACCGCATCGCCGAACCAGCGTTCGGCCAGGGCCAGGAGTTCGGTCTCGTCCACCGCCCCTGAGACCGACACCACCATCCTGTCGGGTGAATACAGCCGCGCGCGCCACGCCTCGATCGACGCCTTGTCGGCCGGCTTCAGGCTGGCGACCGAGCCCAGGATCGGCCGACCCAGCGGCTGTTTGGCGAAGGCGCGCGTCTGCACCATCTCGAACACATGGTCGTCGGGCGTGTCGAAGGCCTCGGCGATCTCCTGGGCCACCACGTCCTTCTCGCGCTCGATCTCGGAGGGATCGAGCGTTGGGCGGAACACCAGGTCCGACAGCACCTGCATGGCCAGCGGCAGCGAGCCGTCCAGCCCCCGCACCTCGAAACTGGTCCGCTCATAGCCGGTGGAGGCGTTGATCGTGCCGCCCTCGGCCTCGATCCGCTCGACGATCTCGCGCGCGGCCATGTCGCCGGCGCCCTTGAACACCAAATGCTCCAGCAGGTGCGACCAGCCGGACCGATCCAGCGGCTCCCACCGCGCCCCGCCCTTGACGGTGACGACGACGGCCAGGGTCTTCAGCCCCGGCATCGGATCGCAGATGACGCGGACGCCGTTGGACAGGGTGTGCAGGGAAGTCAGGACTTTAGTCTTTCCTATCGCCGCGCACGCGAGGCGCAGCTGCTTGAGGACCGTCTTTCTTCATTCGACGGCGAAGCAGGGCCACATAGAAACCCGCAAGCGCGATCGCCAGTCCGAACCACGTCAGGGCGTATCCGAAATGGTTGTTGGAAAAGGCCGCAGGCGGCGCGGACTGCCTGAGCGCCGGGAACTCGGGATTGACGGCGGTGACGGCGAACACGGCCTCGGGTCGCACCGGCCCCGTGACGTTCAGCGCCTTGGCCATCGCGGCCGTGTCGCGGGCGTAGAAGCGGCCGTCGCGCGGCGCGGGGCTCATGGCGCCGGGCTTGTCGAAGGTGCGGAACTCTCCGACCATCACCAGCGGCAGGGTGGTTTCGACCACGCGCGGACGCGCCGTCACGCCGTCGCCGACAAAGCCGCGATCGACCAGCAGGGTGAAGTCCGCGCCCGCCGGCTTGCATGCCGAGATCAGCCGCACACCGGCCTCGCCGTCATGAATGCTCTGAAGCTCGACGAAGGGTGCGCTGGCCAGGCCCGGACAGACGATCAACGCCTTCCTGAACTCCAGATCACCTTCGGCCAGCACCTGCTCCAGCTGCGCGGGCGGTTTCGCCGCCGCCGCATCGGCCGCCGCGATCAACCCTTCCTTCCACTTCAGCCGCTCGACCTGCCACACGCCCAGCCCGATCAGCAGGATCAGGCCCAGCACCGTCAGCACGGTCAGGATCCAGGGAAAACGCTTCACAGATCCTCCTCCGTGGAGCGCAGCGGAACGGGGGAGGGGGACCGCGAAGCGGTGGAGGGGGCGACGACGGACTCGGTGCTCAGCATGCGTTCGAAGCTTTTCGGAGAAGTCCGTGCGACGTTCGCTCCCTCCACCACGCTGCGCGAGGTCCCCCTCCCCCGCTGCGCGGGAGAGGATCGCAGAACGACGACGGCGCGGGACGATGGCTCGTCCCGCGCCGCTGCGATGTCTTCAGGGCCGTCTTGGATCAACCGAAGACGACATAGACGAAGGCGAACAGGAACAGCCACACCACGTCCACGAAGTGCCAGTACCAGGCGGCCGCCTCGAAGCCGAAATGCTTCTGCGGGGTGAAGTCGCCCTTCAGCAGGCGGATCAGGCAGACCGCCAGGAAGATGGTGCCGATCAGGACGTGGAAGCCGTGGAAGCCCGTCGCCATGAAGAAGATCGAGCCGTACAGGCCCGAGTTCACGGCCTCTTCGTTGAAGAACAGCTTCTCGTGCAGGATGTGGTTGTACTCATAGGCCTGGACGCAGGTAAACAGCACGCCCAGGGCCACGGTGATGATCAGGGCGATCTTGGCGCCCTTGCGGTCGCCGACCTGGATCGCGTGGTGGGCCCAGGTGACGGTGCAGCCCGAGAGCAGCAGGGTCACGGTGTTCAGCAGCGGCAGTTGCCACGGCGACAGGACCTCGACACCCTTCGGCGGCCAGGTCGACCAGGCCTTGGCGGTATCGGCCCAGGTGCCGACTTCCGGCGTCAGCGCCCGCGATTCATGGAACAGGGCCATGTCGAAGAACATCCAGAAGAAGGCGACGAAGAACATCACCTCCGACGCGATGAACAGGATCATGCCGTAGCGCAGGCCCAGCGACACGACCGGCGTATGGTCGCCCGCCTTGGATTCCTTGATGACGTCCGCCCACCAGCAGAAGGCCGAGATCAGAACGCCGGCCAGACCGGCGAAGAAGACGCCCGGCTTGCCTTCGGCCAGGAAGGCAGCCGCGATCGGACCATTCTCGGCCGGGGCCAGGCCCTTCATCCAGATCACCGCGCCGATGAACATGATGGTCGCAGCGACCGAGGACACCAGCGGCCAGGGGCTGGGCGCCACCAGGTGGTAGTCGTGCTGCGGAGTGGCGTGGGCGTCAGCCATGAATCGCGTCTCTTCGTCGGCCAGAGTCGGTTGTTATAGCGGCTATAGCGTTCGATTTTCCCCGACGCCAGAGCCGTGCCGCTATTCCGCCTTGTTCAAGGCTCTGAACGCCTTGGCGGAAAACGCCGACAGCGGCTGGGGCAGGTCGTCCAGCGCGAACCAGCCGATCTCCGACAGCTTGTCCGGCTCAGTCAGCGTCGGCTCGCCGGTGAAGTCGCGGGTGACATAGATCAGCGACACCCAATGCTGGCCGTCGGCGGGGATGATCTCTTCGGCCAGGCACAGGAAATCAACCGCGCCGATCTTGAGCCCGCTCTCCTCCTCGGCCTCGCGTCGCGCGGCGTCGATGGAGCGCTCCATCAGGTCGACCTTGCCGCCGACGATGTTCCAGAACCCGGCCTCGGGCGCCTTCAGCCGCTTGCACAGCAACACCCGCCCGTCGGCGCGCTGGATCACCAGGCCGCAGCCGACGCCGGGAAAGTCCACGCCCGGCTTCGAAGTCACGCCTTGGGCGCGTCCACGGACGGATAGAAGGTGTAGCTCAGGGTGATGTCGCGCGCGCCCTTGGCCTCGCGATCCGTGGCCAGTTCGGGGGCGATGAAATACTGGACCGGGAACTGGCGCGTCTCGCCCGCCGCCAGCGTCTGGTCGGTGAAGCAGAAACATTGCAGCTTCTGGAAATACGGCCCCGTCTGCTCGGGCGAGACATTGTAGCTGGCGCGCACCTGGATCGGCTTGTCCGAGGTGTTGGTCACATCGAAATAGGCCAGGCCCGTCTCGCCGATCCGCACCCGCTGGGTCGACTGCTCTGCGCGGAAGGTCATCGGCACGCCGCGCACATTGGTGTCGAACCGCACCAGCACCGTCTCGTCCAGCACGGTGTCGGAGGCCTTGTCGGCCTTCATCGTCGTGCCGCCGAAACCCGTGACCTGACAGAACATCCGATAGAGCGGCACCGCCGCGAACGCCGCCCCGGTCATGCCCATCACGCCGAAGACGCAGATGATGGCGATCAGATTCTTGCGGCCCGCCTTCATTGTTGGGAAGTCTCCACCGCCGTCGCCAGCGCGCGCTCGGCCGCCTGGTTCTGTTGCAGGCGCAGAACCGTGGTGGCGAAGACCAGCACGATGAAGGCCACCAGCGCCGAGGCGATCCAGACGTTGCGACGCTTGCGCGCGCGAAGTTCCTCAGGCGTCAGACGCATGGTTTTACGCTCCCAGACCGGACAGGGCCTCGACCAGCAGCGCCGAGAACAGCGCCATCAGATAGAGGATGGAAAAGGCGAACAGGTCACGCGCCGGTTTGGCCTGGACCTTGACGTCATACAATGCGGCCTCGCGTCCCACGGCCTCGGCCTTGTCCGGCTCGTCGCCCGCGCGCGAGCGATAAAGGCGCACCGCCAAGCCGAGGAAGCCCAGGCCGCCCGCGACCGACACGACCAGATAGATGATCCCGCCCAAGCCCGCGAAGGCCGGGGCGATGGCGACCGGCACGAAGACCAGGGTGTAGAGCAGGATCTGCAACCGCGTGGATCTGGCGCCCCTGGCCACCGGCATCATCGGAATGCCCGCCTTGGCGTAATCGCCGGCCGAATACAGCGCCAGCGCCCAGCTGTGCGGCGGGGTCCACAGGAAGATGATCAGAAACAGCAGCCACGCCTGCCACGGCGCATGGCCCGTCGCCGCCGCCCAGCCGATCACGGGCGGAAAGGCGCCCGCCGCCCCGCCGATGACGATGTTCTGGGGCGTCCGGCGCTTCAGCAGCAGAGTGTAGAAGCCGGCGTAATAGACGATGGTCATGGCCAGCAGACCCGCCGCCAGCCAGTTGGCGTTCATCCCCAGCAGCATGACCGAGAACAGGCTCAGGATGACGCCGAACGCCATGGCGTCGTTCTTCCTGACGCGTCCCGCCGCCACCGGCCGGCCGCGCGTGCGCCGCATCAAGGCGTCGGTCTCGCCCTCCAGCGCCATGTTCAGCGCCCCGGCCGCCCCGGCCCCCACGGCGATGCACAGGATGGCGATGGCCGCGACCAGCGGATTGACCGATCCGGGCGCGACGACCAGCCCGGTCGCGGCGGTGAACACCACCAGCGACATCACGCGCGGCTTAAGCAGCTGGAAGAAATCCTCCGGCTGGGCGGTCGAGATGGCGGGGCGGGTCTGAACTTCGGTCATCGGTGAGGGCCGCATAGCATACCCGAATGAAGAAGGCCGCCCCTTCCGACGGAAAGAGCGGCCTTCGATTTCATATCGCTGGAAAGGCTTAGTGCTCTTCCGCCTTGATGACCGGCAGTTCGTTGAACTGGTGGGCCGGGGGCGGCGAGGACAGGGTCCACTCCAGGGTCGTGGCGCCTTCGCCCCAAGGGTTGGCGACGCCCGGACGACGACGGATCGCCGCCTCGACCAGCATGATCAGGAAGACGATCACGCCGACGACGGTGACGGCATAGCCGATCGACGAGACGTGGTTCCACAGGGTGAAGGCTTCCGGATAGTCGATGTAGCGACGCGGCATGCCCTGCAGACCCAGGAAGTGCTGCGGGAAGAACACCAGGTTCACGCCCACGAACATGATCCAGAAGTGGGTCGCGCCCAGGAACTCGTTGTACTTCACCCCGAACATCTTCTCGAACCAGTAGTAGAAGCCCGCGAAGATGGCGAAGACGGCGCCCAGCGACAGCACATAGTGGAAGTGCGCCACGACGTAATAGGTGTCGTGCAGGCTGTAATCGATGCCGGCGTTCGACAGGACCACGCCGGTCACGCCGCCGACGGTGAACAGGAAGATGAAGCCGATCGCCCACAGCATGGGCGTCTTGAAGCTGATGGAGCCGCCCCACATGGTGGCGATCCAGCTGAAGATCTTCACGCCCGTCGGCACCGCGATGATCATGGTGGCGGCGATGAAATAGGCGCGCAGATTGATGCTCATGCCGACGGTGTACATGTGGTGCGCCCACACGATGAAGCCGACGAAGCCGATGGCAACCATGGCGTAGGCCATGGCCAGATATCCGAACACCGGCTTGCGGCTGAAGGTCGAGACGATGTGGCTGATGATGCCGAAGCCCGGCAGGATCAGGATGTAGACTTCCGGGTGACCGAAGAACCAGAACAGGTGCTGGTACATGATCGGGTCGCCGCCGCCGGCGGGATCGAAGAAGTGGGTGTGGAAGTTGCGGTCCGTCAGCAGCATGGTGATGGCGCCGGCCAGCACGGGCAGCGACAGCAGCAGCAGGAAGGCGGTGATCAGCACCGACCAGGCGAACAGCGGCATCCGGTGAAGCGTCATGCCCGGCGCGCGCATGTTCAGGATGGTGGTGATGAAGTTGATCGCGCCCAGGATCGAGCTGGCGCCCGCGACGTGCAGGGCGAAGATGGCCAGGTCGAAGGCGGGGCCGACGTGGCCCGTGGTCGACAGCGGCGGATAGGCCGTCCAGCCCCCGCCGAAGCCCTTGCCCGGTCCGCCGTCGGTGAACATCGACAGGATCAGCAGGCACCAGGCGGCGACCAGCAGCCAGAACGAGATGTTGTTCATGCGCGGGAAGGCCATGTCCGGCGCGCCGATCATGATCGGCACGAACCAGTTGCCGAAGCCGCCGATCATGGCGGGCATGACCATGAAGAAGATCATGATCAGGGCGTGGGCCGTGACGACGGCGTTATAGCCGTGCTTGGATTGCTCCACGAGACCCAGCAGCTGGATCGACGAGCCTTCCTTGAAGATCTGGATGCCCGGCTCGGCCAGTTCCCAGCGGATCAGGCCCGACAGAGCCCCGCCCACGATGCCCGCCATGATGGCGAACATCAGATACAGGGTGCCGATGTCCTTGTGATTGGTGGACAGGAACCAGCGGGTGAAGAAGCCCAGCTTGTGGTCGTCGTGAGCGTGACCGATGTGGGTCGCGTCGCGGGTTACGGTAGCGTCAGCCATGTGTCTCTGTTCGCCTCTTACTGGGCGGCCGGCGCGGCGGACGCCGCGGCGGAAACGGGTTGGTCGGCGGTGGCGCCGACGGGGGCGGCGACCGGGGTCGCAGCGTCGGCGGCGGGCGCAGGCGCGGCTGCGGCCGGAGCCGCGGCGGGCGCGGCGACCTTGGGCGTCATCGAACCGCCCTTGGAGGCGATCCACTGTTCGAACTGGGCCTGTGTCACGACCCGGATCTCCAGCGGCATGAAGGCGTGGTCGACGCCGCACAATTCCGAGCACTGCCCATAGAAGACGCCGGTGCGCTCGGCCTTGAACCAGGTGGTGTTGATGCGGCCGGGAACGGCGTCGGTCTTCAGGCCGAACGCCGGCAGGGCGACGGCGTGGATGACGTCCGAGGCGGTGATGACCAGTTGCACCGTCTTGCCGACCGGCACGACCATCGGCTCGGTCGCGGCCAGGCGATAGGGCACGCCCTTCGCCTTGGCTTCCTCTTCCGGGAGCATGTTGGAGATGTATTCCGCCACGCCCTGGTCCGGATACTCATAGGCCCAGTTCCACTGGTTGCCGGTCACCTTCACCGTCAGGTCAGGCGACGGCATGTCGTGATAGGCGAACAGCAGGCGGAACGAGAACAGGGAGATGAAGACCAGGATCAGCACCGGCAGCACGGTCCAGATGATCTCGATCGTGGTGTTGTGGCTCCAGCGCGCGGGCGTCGGATTGGCCTTCTTGTTGTAGCGGAACACGATCCACGCCAGCAGGCCCAGCACCAGCAGGGTGATGGCCGTGATGATCGGCATCAGGATCACGTCGTGGAAGAAGTGCGCATCATGCTTCAGCGGCGAGGCCGCCGGTTGCAGCGTGATGCCGCCCGGGGTCGGCTGACCCATCAGGTCCTGCGCCCACGTCGGCGCCGCAGCGAACATCGCCAATCCGGCGCCCAGAACGATGGAGGACGCGCAAGTCGCGGCCTTCTTCAACGTCCCTTGGGCTCGCTTGCCCATCCCCATATGAGACTTCCCCATAAAACCGTTATGCAGCAGATACTTGCGAATGGCTCGCAAGAGATCACGCTGGCGCGATTCCCACGCCCGGCGTTCTCGGTCACCTATCGGATCGCTTTCGGCTTGCCAAGCGATCAACGGCGCTCAGGCCGCAAAGCCGCCTTCAGCCGGCCTCGATTAAATCGCTGTCATGTTTCGATAGCTACCTTGCGTCACAAGATACCTTGCCGTAGTCAATGGCCATCAACGGGAGAGCCGAGGTGCCAGAAACTATCGAGATACAGCTGAAGAAGGGCGTGTTGGGGCTTTGCGTCCTGGCCCTTCTGAACCGGGCGGACAGCTACGCCTACGAGATCGCCAGCCGTTTGTCGGACGCGATCGATATGGGGGAAGGCACGATCTACCCCCTGATGCGCCGCATGCAGTCCGAAGGACAGGTCGAGACCTATCTGGTCGAATCCTCCGCCGGGCCGTCACGCAAATACTATCGACTGACCGAAGCGGGCCGGGGGGCCCTCGCCGCCCAGACTGCCGAATGGTCCGCCTTCACCAAGGCCGTCGACGCCATCGTGGCGAACGACGCCGATCAGGGAGCCGCTCAATGACGCGCGCCGAATTCATCGATCGTCTGAAGGAAGGCCTCGTCGGCCTGCCGACTACGACCGCCAACGACATCATCGCCGACTATCAGACCCACTTCGACGACGGCATCGCCGCCGGCCGCACCGAGGCCGAGGTCGCCTCCGCGCTGGGCGATCCGGTCCGCCTGGCTCGCGAACTGAAAGCCGAGGCCGGCATCCAGCGCTGGCATCAGGAGAAGAACCCTTCCGCCGCCGCCGGCGCCGTCTTCGCCGTCCTGGGCCTGGGGGCGCTGGACATCCTGATCCTCCTGCCTTTGCTGATGGGCGTGATCGGGACCGTGTTCGGCTTTTTCCTCGCCGCCATCGGCCTGTTCATAGGCGGGGGCGTGATCATGGTCGCCGGCCCCTTCGCCGGCTTCCCCGGCGGACCGTTCGCGGCGATCCTGATGGGGCTGGGCCTGATGGCCGGCGCCGTCTTCATCGGCGCCCTGCTGACCATCTTCACCATCTGGCTGGTCAATGGCGTCGTCTGGTTCGCTCGTCTGCACTACCGCCTGCTGAAGCCGGCGCTTGAGCCGACCAGCGTTCAATCCACCTCGACCTCGGGAGTCTCGGCATGATCCGCACCCTGTTCATCATCGCCGGCGCCGCCCTGGTGCTGTGCCTGGTCACCGTCGGCGGCGCGCTGGCGATCGGCGGCCACGACCTCCAGCGCCACGGCTGGGCCTGGACCATCAAGGACCAGGACGGCGAGACCATCCGCTTCGAGCGGGTCAAGGGCGGCGGGACCGAAGACCTCGGCCCGCTCACCACCCGCACCCTGCCTTGGACCGGCGGCGAGACCCTGACTGTCGATTCCAGCATCGACGTCGACTATGTCCAGGGTGACGCCAACACCGTCGTCATCACCGGGCCCAAGGGTCTGACCGACCGTGTCCGTCTGGTCGACGGCCGCCTCGATCTGGGCGACGGCGACGAGCGGGTCGTGTTCGGCTGGAGCAACGGCAACTTCTCCGCCCGCTCCGAGCGCGACGAACTGAAGGTCGTCATCACCGCGCCCAAGGTGAACCGCTTCAACGCCAAGGGCTCGGGCGACCTGCAGATCACCGGCTATGACCAGCCTTCGCTGACGGTCGACATCGCCGGTTCGGCCGAGGTCACCGCCTCGGGTCGCACCGACGAGCTGAAGCTGGACATCGCCGGCTCGGGCGATGCGTCTCTCGGCGACCTGGCGACCCGCGACGCCTGGGTGGATATCGCCGGCTCCGGCGACGCCCGCATCGCCCCGACCGGCGACGTCAAGGTCGCCATCGCCGGCTCCGGCGACGTGGCCCTGGCCACCCGCCCCGCCAACCTGAACAGCACCGTCTCCGGCTCCGGCGACGTCTATCAGGACTGACGGTCGCACCGATGACCAAAGGAAAAGGGGCTGGATCCTCCAGCCCCTTTTTCTATGCGCCCGCCTTGGAAACACGCAGCGGCGCCTTCACCCCTCGGGTCCTACGCGCTAAGTCAGCCGCATGACTTTCGCTCCCCTCCCCGACGCCGGCGCCAACTGGGTCGATCGGCATGCGCCGGAGGGGCTGAAGCCGTGGTTGAAGCTCGGGCGGTTCGACCGGCCCATCGGCATCTGGCTGCTGCTGCTGCCCGGGTGGCAGGGAATCGCCCTGGCCCTGGCGCAGTATCGGCAGGCGCCGGGTCTCTATGATCTGTGGCTGTTTATCGGTTTCGGCATCGGCGCCTGTCTGATGCGAGCGGCCGGGTGCGCCTTCAACGATATCGTCGATCGGGATTTCGACGCCCAGGTCGCCCGCACCGCCCAGCGCCCCATCCCCTCGGGCCGGATTAGCGTCAAACAGGCCTGGGCTTTCGTGGTAGGATGCAGCCTGATCAGCCTTTTCATCCTGCTCACCCTGCCGACGGTCGCCATCGGACTCGGCGTCGGGTCGCTGGCCCTGGTCGCGGCCTATCCCTTCATGAAGCGGATCACCTGGTGGCCCCAGGCCTGGCTGGGCCTGACCTTCAACTGGGGCGCCCTGATGGGGTTCGCCGCCGCCCTGCCCTTGGCGGCGGCCGCCTTGCTGCTGCCCGCCGATCTCGCCGGCGAGTTCCGGCCCTTTCTGTGGTCCCCGGCCAGCGACAGCGGCCATGCGATCGCCTTGGCCTGGCAGGCCTATCTTCCCGCTGTCTTGCTGTGGATCGGCGGGGTCTTCTGGACCCTGGGCTACGACACGATCTACGCGCTTCAGGACATCGAGGACGATGCCATGATCGGCGTGAAATCCTCGGCCCGCCGCCTGGCCTCGGCCGTGCGGCCGGGCGTGGCGGTCTTCTATGGTCTGGCAGTTTTGCTCGCTGCGCTGACGGGCCTGTCCGCAAATCTCGGTCCGCTGTTCTGGATCGGCCTGATCGCCTACGCCGCCCATCTGGCGCGTCAGGTCGTGAGACTCGACCGCAACGACGGCGCCCTGGCGCTGAAACTGTTCAAGTCCAATCGCGAGGCCGGCCTGATCCTGCTGGCCGCCATCGCCCTTGGCTCGATCTCCCTGTGATCCCCCCCGATGATGGAGTTTCCCATGTCGCGCACCGCCCGCATCCTGCTGTTGTCCGCCGCTGTCGCCGCCACGCTTTCCGCATCTCTGGCCGCCTGCCAGCGCAAGGAAGACAAGGCCCAGGCGCCGGCCGCACAGGCCCCGGCCGCTGCGCCGACCGTGTCGAACACCCCCGTCGGCTATGACAGCAAGACCCCCTATGCCGCCGTCAAACTGACCCTGCCCCAGGCGATCAAGACCACGCCCGCCCTGCACGCCGCCCTCTACGCCGACACCGTACGCGACCTGAAGCAGTTCGAGGAAGGCGCACAGGCCGATCTCAGCGAGGCCGGCGGCGGCCCGAACCCTTATGAAAAGACCATCGCCTTCGCGCCCGGCGCCGAGACCGGCAAACTGGTCAGCCTGGCCCGCACCGATTTCGAGTTCACCGGCGGCGCCCATCCCAACACCAGCTTCGACGCCGTGATCTGGGACAAGACGACCAACAAGCGGCTGGGCTTCGCCGACCTGTTCCGGCCGGGCGCCGACCTGTCGGTTCTGGACAAGGCCCTGTGCGCCGCCGCCAACGCCGCCAAACAGGCCCGGTCGCCGGGCTCGGAGGCCGCGACCCTGGACGGCAAGATGTGGACCTGCCCCAAGGCCGTCTCGACCCCGTTCGTCCTGACGCCTGGCGCGACGCCGGGCAAGGCGGGCGGCGTGACCTTCCTGATGGGGCCCTATCAGATCGGCCCCTATTCCGACGGCCCCTACTGGATCGCCCTGCCGCAATCGGCCTTCCGCGCCCTGCTCAACCCCGCCTACGCTGACCAGTTCGACGGCGCCCCGGTCAAGGCCGGCGACGTGACGCCGAAGAACTAGACAATCCTCCCCCGCTTGCGGGGGAGGGGGACCACGAAGTGGTGGAGGGGGCGGACGCATCGCCGCTCTGGCCGTTCAGATTCGCGTGGTTTCGCCCCCTCCACCCCGCTTCGCGCGGTCCCCCTCCCCCGTGAACGGGGGAGGATCTTCAGGGCTCACTTCGCCAGAAACGCGTCGACCAGTTCGGCGAAGCGCGCCGGCTGATCGGCCATGATGAAGTGCCGCGAGCCATCGACGCGGATCAGGGTCGCGGCGGGCAAGGCCGCATACTCCCGCGTCCACATGGCGTCCGCCACCGCCGCCGGCGCCCCGCCGTCCGCATCGGCGGCGTAGAGGGCCGTCACCGGGGTCGTCATCGTGGCCAGGCCGGGTCGCGCGTCGGTGGTCATCACATCCTTGATCGCCGCCGCCATCGCGTGTCGGTCGCCCGCCATGGACCACGCCACGATGTCCGCCTGGGTCGCCGGATCGCGTGAATAGCCCGCCGCCGTCTGCGTCTGGCCGTTGCGGAAGGCGTCCTGCGGGGTGTTCAGAATGCCGCTCGCCGCCTGATCGGCGAAGGGGCGCGCGGTCTCGGCCGTGACCTGCGGCCCGAACAGGGCGGAGAAGAAGGGCAGGCTATCGACACTCATCAATCGTCCCACAGCATCGGGATGGGCCTGCGCCAGCCTCAGCCCAACAAGCGCGCCCATGGAATGGCCGATGACCGCTGGTCGGTTCAGGGGCTCCTGGCGAATGTAGCGATCCAGCTCATCCACCACGGGCTGCAGGAAGGGGCCGTCGCCATGCGACCACGGCTCGCCGGCGAAACCCGCCAACTGCACCAGATGCACCCGGTGCGTCGTCTTCAGCCGATCGGCCGTCGCCCGCCAGACCTCCCGCGAACAGCCGAAGCCGGGGATCAGGATGACGTCGGGGCCGTGTCCCACCACCTCGACCGACAGCCGGTCGGAGGCGAAGGGCGCAGCGGCGGACGCCGCTGGCAGCGCGGTCTGGGCGCGCGCCTGATCGTCAGCCACGGCGCAGGCGATCACAACGCCCAAGATGACGGCAAGGCGCGACGGGGCGAAGACGCCCCGGCAAGGGCGAATGACGGTCGACATCACAGTCTCCAATTGTAAGGTTATTCTGACTTTTTAATTAGCCCGCGTGCGGGTTTTCAAAGATCTCTTCGACCGGCCGCTCGAACACGGCGGCGATCCGGTAGGCCAGGTCCAGCGACGGATCGTGCCGCTCGGTCTCCAGGGCGATCACCGCCTGACGCGAGACCCCCAACGCCTGACCCATCTGTTCCTGGGTCCAGCCGCGTTCGACGCGTAGAAGCTTCAGACGGTTCTTCATCGGCTGCTCCGGATGAAGGGCGAAACGACCCCATAAAGCGCCCAGAACACCGGCACGATCAGCCAGGTCTGCATATGCGGCGCCCCGGCGAAACTCTCGCCAAAGCCCCAGAAGGTGGCGGCGGCCATGGTCAGTCCTGCGGCGACGATGAACTGTTTGGCCGTCACGCCGCGCACGAACTCGTCGCTTTCGCGCATCAGCGCCAGGGTCGCCCAGATCTGCCCGATTACCGGCGCCGACACCGCCGCCGCCAGGACCCAGGCCGCCGGCTTGCCCATCAGATCGTCGAACGCGTCGGTCGTCATCATCGCGACGCAGATCGCGACGTAAGGCACGGAGAACGCCATCGTGCGAATGATGTAGCGTCGATGCGCAGGCGTTCCGGTCTTCCAGGCCTTGATCATTTGCGTCCTCCTTTTGTAAGGACAACCTGACACTGACCCGATGTCACGTCAACCTGACTTTTTGTCAGGAACGCCGAACATTTTGACTTTATCTGCGAGAGGGGGACGTTGCGCCGGCAAGTGATCATCCCAGCCACATCATGGGCTATGCCAACGTGCTGAAGGCTGTTACGCGCCAGCCGGAATGACCGTCCTCGATCCCGCCGCCTTCATCCGTGACAACACCCGGCTTCAGCCCGTGCCGCACGCGCCCGAGATTTCTTTGTGGCTGGCCGACGAGATCACGCCGATCTGGCGGCTGACGGAAGAAGAGCTCGGCGAAATGGGCGTGCCGCCGGCCTTCTGGGCCTTTGCCTGGGCCGGCGGTCAGGCTCTGAGCCGGTATCTGATGGACCATCCCCAGGAGGTCGCCGGCAAGCGCGTCTTGGATTTCGCCGCCGGTTCGGGCCTGGTCGGCGTGGCGGCGATGCAGGCGGGGGCGACCCATGTCCTGTGCGCCGACATCGATCCCTTCTGCCAGGCCGCGGTCGCCGCCAATGCGACGGCGAACGGCGTGACGCTGGACTTCACCCAGACCAATCTGCTGGACGCCGCCCCGCCGGATGTGGACGTCATCTGCGCGGGTGACATCTGCTACGAGCGTCCGATGACCGACGCCGTTCTCGCCTGGCTGGCCCAGGCCCGCGCCAAGGGGACGCGTGTCCTGATCGGCGATCCGGGACGCACCTATTTCCCGCGCACGGGCCTGGATTTCCTGGCCGAATACCGCGTCCCGACCTCACGCGAACTGGAGGACCAGGAGATCAAGCGGTCCTCCGTCTGGGCGATGCCTTAAGCGGCGGCCCCCTTTAAGCGGCGGCTTGGCCCTCGTGGCGGCCTTCGGCGAACTCCTCGATCATCTTGGCGTTGAAGGCGGGAATGTCGTCGGGGCAGCGGCTGGTCACCAGGCCCTGATCCACCACCACCGCCTCATTGACCACATTGGCCCCGGCGTTCTTCAGGTCGGTGCGGATGCTTTCGAACGACGTCATCGTGCGCCCCTCGACCACGCCTGCCTCGATCAGCAGCCAGGGCGCGTGACAGATGGCGGCGACCGGCTTGCCGGCGTCGAAGAAGGCCCGAACGAACTTCACCGCGTCCTCGTCCGCCCGCAGCAGGTCCGGGTTCGCCACCCCGCCCGGCAACAGCAGGGCGGAATAGGCCGAGGCGTCCACCGCCGCCACCGCCTTGTCGGCCGTGACCTTGTCGCCGGGCGTCAGATGGTCGAAGCCCTGAAACTCGCCGGCCTTCAGAGACACGATCTCGACCACCGCGCCCGCATCCTTCAGCGCCTTCATCGGTTCATTCAGTTCGATCAATTCGACGCCGTCGGTCGCCAGGATGGCGACGGTCTTGCCGGAAAGGGATTGGGCCATGAGAAATGCTCCGTTCGTGAAAGGGGTTCGGCGCGATGAACCCACGGCGTGTCAAAGGGTTGCGGCTCCGCTTGGCGGCGATGGCGCGCGTCCCCACATCGTGTCCATGCGATCGCTCCTGACCCTGACCGCCCTGTTGGCCGCTGCCGCCACGCCGGCGTTGGCCCAGACCTATCCGCAGGCCGGGCGCCCGTACGGCGCCTATCCGGGCGGCGTCCCCGCCGCGATCGCCGACCAGCACCGCTATGAGAACGACCGTCTGCGTTCCCAGGCGCAGTCGAATGCGGATCAGGCGCGTCAACAGCAGATCGAGACCCAGCTTCGCCTGCGCGCCATCGAAGGCGCGCGCGAACCGACCGTCGCCCAGCCCTTGCCGCCCCGCCCGCTCTACAGCCCGGAGCAGGAGCGGACCTTGCGCCAGTCCGCCGCCGAACGCCGCCAGCAGACGGCCCAGAGCATGAGCCAGATCGACAACTGGCTTGATCGTCCGAACTGACGCATCCCTTCTCTTGCACCCGCGTTCCTGCCTAGCTTAACGAAGAGCGGGCGGAGGATAGGGCATGCGCTGGCAGGGTGGACGGACGGGCGGCGGCGTCGAGGATCGACGGGGTCTCGGCGGCGGAGCCATCGCGGGCGGCGGCCTGGGCGTCGGCGTTCTGGCCATTATCGGCTACCTCGTCTTTGGCATCGATCCCTCGACCACGACCCAGCTCGCCAGCCAGTTCGGCGGAGTCGGCGCCGAGCAACAGCAGGGTCAAGTCGGGACGCCGAAGGATCAAGCCGGCCGTTTCGTCGATGTCATCGGCGCCAACATCGATGATGTCTGGTCGCAGAAGCTTGAGGGCTATCAGCGGCCCAACGTCGTCATCTACGAACAGGGCACATCGACCGGCTGCGGCTATGGTCAGTCGGCCATGGGTCCCTTCTACTGCCCGACCGACAAGACCGTCTATCTGGACCTCGGCTTCTGGCAGGAGATGGAGAGCAAGCTCGGGGCCTCCGGCGCAGACTTCGCCCGCGCCTATGTCATCGCCCACGAGTTCGGCCATCACGTCCAGACGCTGACAGGCACCTCGGCTCAGGTTCGCCAGGCCCAGCAGCGCGCCTCCGGTCAGGCCGAAGCCAACCAGTATTCCGTCGCGCTGGAGCTTCAAGCCGACTGCTACGCCGGCGTCTGGGCCCGGAACGCCTCGGCCGTCTCCAACGGCCAGGTCGCACTCGAGCCCGGCGATATCGAAGAGGGCATGAAGACCGCCCAGGCCATCGGCGACGACACCTTGCAACGACGCAGCGGCGGCCGCGTCTCGCCCGAAAGCTTCACCCACGGCTCTTCGGCGCAGCGGGTCGAATGGCTGCAGCGCGGCTATCAGTCGGGCGACCCTGCGTCCTGCGACACCTTCAGCGGCGCCTGATCGCCGCCACCCTTCAAAACGATTGATTGACTGACGATGCACGACCGCGCCGGCACGACCGCACGCCCTGAAGACCTGATCGACCTCGACGCCCTGCTCGGCGCCTATGAGACGACCCGGCCCGACATGGGCGATCCGCAGCAGCGGGTCGTCTTCGGCACGTCCGGCCACCGGGGATCCAGCCTGGACGGCGCCTTCAACCAGGCCCACATCCTGGCCATCGCCCAGGCGATCGCCGAATACCGCGCGGCCCGGGGCGTCGACGGCCCGTTGTTTCTCGGTCGCGACACACACGGCCTGTCCGAGCCGGCCTTCCGCACGACGCTGGAGGTGCTGATCGCCAACGGGGTCGAGGTGCTGATCGACGCCCGCGACGGCTTCACCCCCACGCCCGCCGTTTCGCACGCCATCCTGACCCACAACAGCACGAATAGCCGGCAGGCGGACGGCGTCCTGATCACCCCGTCGCACAATCCACCCCGCGACGGCGGCATCAAATACAATCCCCCCTCCGGCGGCCCGGCCGGAGGCGAGGCGACCTCCGCCATCGCCGCCCGCGCCAACCAGCTGATCGAAGGCGGCCTGACCGAGGTGCGCCGCATTCCCTTCGCCCAGGTGCATGCGGCGGCGGGTCGGTTCGACTACCTCGCCGCCTATATCGACGACCTGCCCAGCGTTCTGGACCTGGACGCCATCCGCAACGCCGGCGTCCGGATCGGCGCCGATCCGCTGGGCGGCGCGGCCGTGGCCTATTGGGGCGAGATCGCCGAGCGCCACCGACTGGACCTGACCGTCGTCAATGACGCCGTCGATCCGCGCTGGGCCTTCATGCCGCTGGACGCCGACGGCAAGATCCGTATGGACTGCTCCTCGCCCAGCGCAATGGCCGGTCTGATCGGCATGATGAAGGACGACTCAGCCTATGACGTCGCCTTCGGCAACGACGCCGACGCGGATCGCCACGGCATCGTCACCCCTGACGCCGGCCTGATGAACCCCAACCATTTCCTGGCCGCCGCCATCGCCTATCTGTTCGCCAACCGACCCGGCTGGGGCGCGGATGTGGCGGTGGGCAAGACCCTGGTTTCGTCCTCCATGATCGACCGGGTCGTGGCCGGCCTGAGTCGTCGCCTGCTGGAAGTCCCCGTCGGCTTCAAACACTTCGTGCCCGGCCTCTTGGACGGAACCGTCGGTTTCGGCGGCGAGGAATCGGCGGGGGCGTCTTTCCTGCGCCACGACGGCACGGTGTGGACGACCGACAAGGACGGCATCCTCCTGTGCCTGCTGGCCGCCGAGATCCAGGCCCGCACGGGAAGCAGCGCCAGCCAGCTCTACGCCGGCCTGACCGACCAGTACGGCGCCCCCGCCTACGCCCGCGTGGACGCCCCCGCGAACCGAACAGAAAAGGCCCGGCTTGCCGCGCTCAGCCCCTCGGACGTGACCGCGACTATCCTGGCCGGTCAGCCGATCACCGACATCCTGACGAAGGCCCCTGGCAATGGCGAGGCCATCGGCGGGCTGAAGGTCGTCACCGCCGACGCCTGGTTCGCCGCCCGCCCCTCGGGGACCGAGGATGTCTACAAGATCTACGCCGAATCCTTCCTCGGCCCCGACCACCTGGCGACCGTCCAGGCCGAGGCCAGGGCCGTGGTGGGGACGGCTCTGGCGGGCTGATCGCCTAGCCGACCGTGATCTCCATCGGCCGTTCGACGAACAGGCCGGGGCCGCCCAGGTCCAGTGCAAGCCGGCGGTTCTCGAAGGCGGCCATGCCGATCAGGGCCTTGGGGAAGCCCGGCACCGCGACGTCGTCATAGATGGCGACCGCCGCCTGACGATACAGTTCGTCGCCGATGGTCAGGGTGCGCACGACGACGGTCTCGGCGCGCACCGTGCCGCCCAGGACGATGCTCTGGCCCGGCGTGCGTTCGCGCCCGTCCAGCAGTCCGGCGACCTCGGCCGTCTCGCGCGTGACGGCCAGCACGGCCGAGGCGCCGGTGTCGATCACCGCACTGACCGTCGCCCCTTCCAGGGTGATGCCCGCCTGCAAGGCCTTGCCGGCCCGCGTCACCGGAACGGGCTTCAGCGACGACGGCGGCGTCCAGCCCTCGCGCGGCAGGAACCGGACCCGATGCTCGGCCGTGTCCAGCTCCAGCAACAGTTCGCGCAGCACGTCCTGTCCCAGGATCAGCGCCGCGCCCAGTCCCTGATCGCTGGCCAGCGGCCCCAGGCCGAGGATGGCCGCGCGCAATCCGGTCAGCCGCAAGCCGCCGATCGCCACATCCAGCGTCGTCCCGCGTCCGACCTGGGCGTCGCCGCCGACGCCGTAAGCCACCATCGGAATGTTGAAGACGTTGGTCAGGCCCAGCCGCTCGACCAGCGACCGATCGATGACCGAATACTGCGCCCCGGAATCGATCAGAGCCCGCACCGGCCGTCCGTTAACCGTCACCTCAACCGTCGGGGTCGGCGCGCGCGGCTCGGCATAGGGCAGCCAGCCGCTGGAGCCGTTCGCCGCGAAGGCGACCGTCGGCCCGCGCCAGACCACATGGTCGCGCAGCCACCAGGTCCCGCCCACGCCGCCGGCGACCAGCCCCAGCCGGATCAGAAGATCGCGTCGTCTCATGGTCCCTGACATGGACCGTCACGGCGATCCGCGCCAGCGGGGCGATGTCGCAACCCCTCGTGCAGGACCGACGACATTGCACACGAGGCGGCAAAAATATGCGCCTGAACCACCATCTCTAAGCCCGGACGCGGATTGTCGGGCCACAGCCCGCGAAAACCCGACAAGATCATCCAGAAAGCGGGTGACGCCGCCGCCCCGTCTGGCTACGACCATCGGCGTCATGAGCACCTCCAGCGCCCGCTACGTCTCGACCCGAGGCCAATCTTCCGAAACCGGTTTCGCCGACGCCCTGCTGCGCGGCATCGCGCCCGACGGCGGCCTCTATATGCCGACCGCCTGGCCCAGCCTGTCGCCCGCCGCGTGGACCGGAAAAGCCGACTACAAATCCATCGCGCTGCAAGCCATCGCCCCCTTTATCGGCGACGCCCTGCCCGACGGCGCGCTGGACCGCGCGCTGGACCGACTGACCGCCGGGTTCGACCATCCCCTGGTCACGCCTCTGGTCGAGCTGGAGCCGGGCCTGTTAGTGCTGGAGCTGTTCCACGGCCCGACCGCCGCTTTCAAGGATCTGGCGATGCAGCTGGTCGCCAGCCTGACCGACGAGGCCCTGGCCGCCTCGGGCGAGCGCCTGACCATCCTGACCGCCACCTCGGGCGACACCGGCGCCGCCGCCGTGCGCGCCTTCGCCGGCGCCACGTCCGTCGATCTGGTCGTGCTGCACCCGCTGGACCGCGTCTCGCCGGTCCAGCGCAAACAGATGACGACGGTCGAGGCCGACAATGTCCTGAACCTGGCCGTGCGCGGTGATTTCGACGACTGCCAGCGCCTGGTGAAGGGTCTGCTGGCCGACGAGGCATTGCGTGAACGCGGCCGGCTGTCCTCGGTCAATTCGATCAACTGGGCGCGGCTGGCCGGCCAGATCCCCTACTATGTCTCCGCCAAGGCCCAGCTGGGCGGGGCCGCGACCTTCGTCGTGCCGACCGGCAATTTCGGCGACGCCTTCGCCGGCATCGCGGCTACGAAAATGGGCCTGCCGTCCAACGGTTTCGTCGCGGCCGTGAATCAGAACGACGCCCTGGCCCGCGCGCTGAACGACGGCCTGTATTCGCGCCGCCCGGCGGTCGAAAGCGGCAGCGTCTCCATGGATGTTCAGGCGCCGTCCAACTTCGAGCGGCTGGTGTTCGAGGCGACGGGCCGTGACGCCGAAGCGACGCGCGGGGTGTTCGAAACCTTCGCCCGCGACGGCGCCGTCGCCTTCGATCCGGACCTTCTCACCGCCCTGCGCGATCAGGTCTCGGCGGTCTCCATCGACGAGGACGAGACCCGCGCCGAGATCGCCCATGCCTATCAGGCCTGGGGCCGTGTCGTCTGTCCGCATACGGCCGTGGCGTTGGCCGCCGCGCGTCGCCAGGACCGCTCGAAAGGCCCCGTCGTCGCCCTGTCCACCGCCCATCCGTCCAAGTTCGGCGACTTCGTCTCGAACGTCCTGGGCTTCGAACCCGAACCCGCAAACGTCATCGCCGCCTTGGGCGACAAGCCCGAGCGGTTGACGATCGTCGATGGGACGATGGGAGCGGCGCGTGACGCCGTGGCGGCCTTTTCAGGCCGCCACTAGGAACATCTCAGCGACGACCGGCGCCGGTCAGGGCGCGCAGCAGAAGCAGGCCGACGCCGGCGACCGACAGGGTCGTGACCAGCGGACGCTTGCGCGCCTCGGCGGCGACGGTGCGGGCCTTATCGCGGTAGTCGACGGGGACCTTTTCGACCAGGCGATCGACCGAATCCATCGCCTTGCCGAAGGTTTCCAGCGAGCGGCCCTTGGCGTCGTTATAGGCGCCTTCGACCTGCAGCTTCTGGTCGCCGACCAGCTTGCCGACGCCTTTTTGGAGCTTGCCTTGCGCCTGCGAGGCGGCGCCGTTGATGGTTTCGTCAGTCATGATCTTCGTCCTCGGGGAGCGGCGGACTTCGCCGTTGCACCATTAAAATCCCGGCCAAGCTTTCGGTTCCAGCGACGAAGCCGCGCAGGCGCCTCAGGCCGGTTCGGTGGCGCGCCAGTGGTCCATCCGACGCAGGAAGACCGCCGGATCCTTGGGCGTCACCAGATTGGCGGGATCGTGGAAAATGCGGTCGTGCAGCCGTGTCACGGTGAACCGCAGGGCCGCCGCTTCGCCCAGACGCGGCAGGGCCGCTCGCTCGGCGGCGTTCAGCGGCCGCACGGACTCATAGCCGCCCTGGAAGGCCGCCAGGGCGTCCGGCATGGCCCGCCCCTCGGCGTCGAAGCCCCAGGCCGACAGGGCGATGGCGAGGTCATAGGCGAAGGCGCCGGTGCAGCCGAAATAGAAGTCGATGACCGCCGAAACGGCGCCGTCCTCGAACAGCACATTGTCGGGGAAATAGTCGGCATGGATCGCCCCGCCCGGCAGATCGTCCGTAAAGGGATCGCCCAGCCGCGCCAGCGTCGCCTGGACCTGTCTCAGCAGCGCGCGATCCGCGTCGGACGCACGCCCTTCTCCCTCGACGCACCGATCGACCAGCCGACACCACATGGCCGGCCCGACCGGATTGACCCGTTTCAGATCAAATTCGGCCGCCGTCAGGTGAAGCTGCGCCAACACCGCGCCCGCCGCCGCCTGATCGACCGATGACGGCGTGCGCAGCCAGGCGCCGGTCTTCCATTCGATCACCGCCGCCGCCCGGCCGTTCAGTCGTCCAAGCCACGCTCCCGACCGGTCCTCGATCGGCGTCGGGCAAGGAAAGCCGCGCGCCGCCAGATGCGCCGTCAGTCCCAGGCAGAAGGGCAGCGAGGCCTCGTCCGTCCGCCCCTCGAACAGGGTCAGCACAAACCGGCCGCGCGTCGTGTCCAGCCGATAGTTGGTGTTCTCCACCCCCTCGGCGATGGCCGTCAGTTCGACCACTTCGCCGATGTCGTAGCCGGCCAGGAACGCCTCGGCGTCGGCGATGGAAACGGGGGTGAAGACGGCCATGGCCCTAGTTTAGGCCCGCATCGGCGCGGCGTGCACGCACGATCTCGGCCAGGTCCGCCATGATGCTCTCGGTCGTGGCCCAACGCCCGGCGCCCCGGCCCCGGCAGCGCCACACGCGGCCGTCGGCGCCATAGACCTTCAACGCATTGCCCTCGCCGCGCAGGGTCGAGAACAGCGGGTCGCCATGGTCGGCGTTCAGCGACACCGACGGGCGGATCACCCCGTCCTTCAGATGAGCCGCGCCGATCTGGCGCACCCCGCCGGCGGCTGAGGTCGCCTCGGTCAGGTGGTCGCGCGGCACGTCGCCGTCGGGCGAACGGCCGAACGCCTCGTGACACAACAGCCGCACCTTGGCCGCCGCATCCAAACCTTCCAGATCCGAGGACGGGTCCTCCTCCGCAAAGCCCGCCGCGCGCGCGTCGGCCAGGGCTTCGTTGAAGGCCGCGCCGTCGCCCAGCCGCTCCAGCATGAAGTTGACCGTGCCGTTCAATACCGCCTCGAAACCGACCACCTCGCCGGCCGCACGGGCCGCGCGGACCGTCTCGATCATCGGCGATCCGCCGCCGACCGAGGCCGACCAGAAGATGCGTCGGCCATTGGCTTTCGCCAGGTCTTGCAGCCCGCCCGGATCACGGCTGACCGCCTGTTTGTTGGCGCTGGCGACATCGCAGCCGGCCTCTAGCGCGGCGCGGATCACGGCGTGGCCCGCCTCGCCTTCCGACAGGGCCTCCAGCACGATGTCGGGCTTTTTGGCCCAAAGGTCCGCCGGGTTGGAGGTGAACAACGAGGCCGGACAGTCCACGTCGCGCGCCTTCTTCGGATTGCGCACCAGCACGCCCACCACCTCGTAGCGAGGATCGTCGAGCAGCTTGGCCAGCACGCCGCCACCGACCACGCCGCACCCGGCGACCGCGACCTTCAGCGGCGGCAGGGCGGGCGCGGGACCGGGCGGCGCCGACTTGTCGCCGATGACCGTGCCGTCGGCGCGGTCCAGCGCCGCCACCTCGATCTCGACCCCCCGGCTTTCGCCCAGGTCGATGGCGTCATGCTGGACCAGAGCGCCGCCCAGCTTGCGCGCCACGTCCCAGGACGCACGGCGATAGCGCAGGGCCGGGGCCGTCTTGTCATTGGGGTCGTGGTCATAGAGGCCGTCCACGTCCTTGACCAACCGCACCTTCTTCAGCCCCAGCTCAGCCGCGAGGAACACCGCCGTCAGGTCCGATCCGCCCCGTCCCAGTAGGGCCACCTTGCCGTCCGGCCGCACCGCGCCGAACCCGGGCACCACCACCACCTCATGGCGATCCAGCGCCTGTTTCAGATGGTCGGGTCGCAGGCCGCAGGGGCGCGAATGCTCCGGCTCGCCCTCCGCCACGATGCCCAGTTCGCGGACCGACAGGGCGCAGGCGTCCAGGCCGATCCGGTCGCAGGCGATGGCCACCAGGGCCGCCGACTTTTCCTCGCCCAAAGCGACATAGCCGGGCAGCAGGTCGTTGGAATGGGCCAGGCCCAGCGCCCGCGCCTCGCCCAGCAACCGGTCCGTCGCCCCGCCGAAGGCCGAGACCACCGCCACCACCTTTCGGCCCGCCCGCACATGGCCGTAGACGGCCGAGGCGACCAGCGGCGCCTCCGCCGGGCTGCGCAGGATGGACGAGCCGAACTTCAGCACCACGACCTCTGGCGCAGGCTGACTGCTGGGATCGAGGCTTTCGGATTTTTCTACGACGGCGAGTTGGGCGGACATCGGGCTTCTCGGGAAAGGTCGGGATGGGGTGGGGTGAAAAGAAAAACCCCGCCTGGCGGACCGGGCGGGGTTCGGGTTCTGCGGTTGCCGGTGTTCGGCGCGCTAAACTCGTCCCGCCCGTTCGGGCATGGTGGTGGTGCCGGTGGTACCGCCGATAATCGCGCCGCCGAGGATCATGCCGAAACGCGTCGCGGCGAGGCCGGCGACGGTCGAAACTTCGGCGATAAGCGAGCGCTGTTGCACAGGGCAGGTCCGGTTGAAATCTGGACACAGGGTGATCGGGCGACCCCCGCTCTGTCAAGTCGTCGTGGATGATTTTTTCAACACAAGGCACTTATGGTGCGTTTTCACCCCTGTTTAGTCGACACATGCCGTCAATGAGGTTGAATTTTTCTCTTGACCGACGCCGCCCGGATCATCAACGTAAAGTCACTCATCAAGACCAGCCGAGGGATTAGGCCCTTTGACGCTGGGGCAACCATCGGGTCTCACAGCCCGAAACGGTGCCAACTCCTGCGGGGTCCTTTCGGGGTCGCGAGAGATGAGTGGAGCATCGACGATACGACGCTCCACGCTCTGTCACCGCATCGAGACTTGCTGAGCGAGAACGATGCGGAACGACGATGACACTGGCCGAAACCACCCTGCTCGAAGACCCCGACTGTCGCCGCGCGACAGCCCTCACCCCTGTCCGCGAACCGACGCGTGAGCGCGGCGGCGCCCGCGACGTCATCGTTCCCATTCCCGCCGACTTCCGCCTCGCCTCGGGCGAAAAGCTGAACCAGCCCAATATCGTCGGCCGCCTGCATGGCCGGATCGGCGCGCCGGTCGTCGTGGTCGCCGGCGGCATCTCGGCCGGACGCTTCGTCCACCGGACGGAGACCAACGGCCTGGGCTGGTGGTCGGGCGCCGTTTCGGTGCGCGGGCCCATCGACCTGAGCCGGCTGCAAGTTCTGGCCGTCGACTTCGCCCCCGGCGCCGAGTTCCTGGACAAGGCCGTCACCATCACCACGCAGGACCAGGCCCGCCTGCTGGCCCTGGTGCTGAACCATCTGAAGGTCGAGCGTGTCGCCGCCTTCGTCGGCTGCTCGTACGGCGGCATGGTCGGCCTGGCCTTCGCCGAACTGTTCCCCGACTGGGCCGAGCAGCTGATCATCGTGTCGGCCGCCCATCGCGCCCATCCCCAGGCGACCGCCTGGCGCGGCATCCAGCGCCGCATCCTGCAGTTCGCCGTCGCCGCCGGCCGTCCGGAAGAAGGCGTCGCCCTGGCCCGCGAACTGGCCATGACCACCTATCGCACGGCCGAGGAGTTCGACGATCGCTTCGACACCACCGCGCCTACGGCCGTCGGCGGCGCCTATCCCGTCTGCGACTATCTGACGGCGCGGGGCCAGGCCTACCGCACCCACACCACCCCGGCCCGCTGGCTGTCGATGTCCGATTCCCTGGATCGCCACAGCGTGACGCCGGAAGCCATCACGACCCCCGTCACCCTGATCGGCTTCACCTCCGACCGGCTGGTGCCGATCGACGACATCCGCGAACTGGCCGCGCGGTTGCCGACCCTGTGGCGCTTCGTTGAGGCGCCCTCGCTCTATGGCCACGACGCCTTTCTGAAGGAGGACGCCTTCGTCGGCGACATCCTCCGCGCCGCATTGAAAGATATCAAAGCATGACTTCCCGCCCCGCCAATCCGCGCACCATCGCCGCCCGCACGGGCGTGGATACGGACACGGCCCACGGCGCGGTCATGCCGCCGCTGTATCTGTCGTCGAACTATTCCTTCGCCGGCTTCGATCAGAAGCGGAAGTACGACTACAGCCGTTCGGGCAATCCGACCCGCGATGTCCTGGCCGAGACCTTGACCGAGCTGGAAGGCGGCGCCGGCTGCGTCATCACCGCCACCGGCATGGCGGCGGTCGACCTGCCCCTGACTCTGCTGGAGCCGGGCGACCTGCTGATCGCGCCGCACGACTGTTACGGCGGCACCTGTCGCCTGCTGAACGCCCGCGCGAAGAAGGGGCATTTCGAACTGCTGCTGGTCGATCAGGGCGATCCCGTCGCCTTCGAGGCCGCTTTAGCGCTGAAGCCCAAGCTGGTGCTGGTCGAGACCCCGTCCAATCCGCTGCTGCGTCTGGTCGATGTCGCCGACATCTGCACCCGCGCCCATGCGGCGGGGGCCAAGGTCGTCTGCGACAACACCTTCCTGTCGCCAGCCTTGCAGAACCCGATCAAGCTGGGCGCCGACTTCGTGGTCCACTCGACGACCAAGTTCATCAACGGCCATTCCGACGTGGTCGGCGGCGCCGTCATTTCGGCCGACGCCGAGGATCACCAGACCCTGGCCTGGTGGGCCAATTGCACCGGCGTGACCGGCTCGCCCTTCGACGCCTACCTGACCCTGCGCGGCGTGCGCACCCTGTTTGCGCGCATCGAGCGGCAACAGGCCACGGCGGGCAAGATCGCCGAAAAGCTGGCCGCCCACCCGGCGGTCAAGGCCGTCCACTATCCGGGCCTGAAGTCGCACCCCAACCACGCCCTGGTCGCGGCCCAGCAGGCCGGCCCCGGAGCCATGCTCAGCTTCGAACTGCAAGGCGGCACGGACGCCGTGCGCGATCTGGTCGAGACGCTGGAGATCTTTACCCTGGCGGAATCGCTGGGCGGCGTCGAAAGCCTGATCGCCCACCCCGCCACCATGACCCACGCCGCCATGACGCCGGAACAGCGCGCCACGGCCGGCATCGGCGATGGTTTGGTGCGCCTTTCGGTGGGTCTGGAGCATGTCGAGGATCTGATCGCCGACCTGTTCCCGGCGCTGGACGCGCTCGTGCCCGCAACCGCTGCGGCCGCGTAACTTTTTGCTTGCAGGAGGGGCCGAACCGGGGCAAATGCGCCGCCCCGGCCGCGGTCCCTTCGTCTATCGGTTAGGACGTCAGGTTTTCAACCTGAAAAGAGGGGTTCGACTCCCCTAGGGACTGCCACCGGCGGCGCCTTTTCAGCGCCCTTCCCGGACATCGTCGAGCGAACGCTCCGATCCCGGATTAAGATTTCGGTAACCATTTTGTCCGGAAACGGGCAGTAAGCCTTTCGATTCATGGACTTTTTTCGGACGCACTCAGGAACTATCCACAGGGACTGTGGTTAACCCCTCGTTAGCTCGGCGCAGAAGCGCCTCTCCCTCCTGCACCGAGATTCTCATGTTTATCGCCATCGCCCGTCCGGCGGTGGAGCCCAAAGGCCCCGACGCCGTCGCCGTCCCCGGCTCTCCCGCCATCGCCGAACTGTCGCCCCGCGCCCTGCATGCGCGCCTTCTCCAGAACGCCGCCCTGCGCCGCCTGCGCGGACTCGAGCGCCGCAGGGAGCAGCGTCTCGAAGACGCCGACTACTGGCTGCATGCCGCACCGATCGCCGTCCGGAAAGCCAGCGCCCTGCGCGAAGAGCGCAGTTTCTCGCCGATCCCCTGACAGTAGGCGCACAGCCCTGAATACTAACGATGGTGATTTGGGGTTGATTTACCGACCCGCGGTATCCGACAAGTGCGGATGGGCGAAGTCGGATCGGCGCTGACATCTGCGAAGGCGATCCTGGTCACAGGCGGCGCGGGCTATATCGGCGCCCATGTGTGCGAGGCCCTGGCGGCCGCCGGCTATCGGCCCGTCACCTATGACAACCTGTCGACCGGCCGTCGCCGTTTCGTGCGCTGGGGGCCGTTGGTCGAGGGCGATGTCTGGGACGCGGATCAGGTGCGCCACACCCTGATCGCCCACGACATCTGCGCCGTCATGCATTTCGCCGGCTCGTCCGTGGTCCCGGAGTCGGTGCGCGCGCCGCTGGACTACTACCGCAACAATGTCGGCGGTCTGTTCGGCCTGCTGGGCGGGATGCGTGCGGCGGGCGTGAACAAGCTGGTCTTTTCCAGCACCTGCGCCGTCTATGGCGATCCCGGCGGCGATCCGATCACCGAGGCGACGCCGCTGGCGCCCGTCACCCCCTATGGCCGTTCCAAACTGGGCTGCGAGCAGATCCTGTCGGACGCCAGCGCCGCGCACGGGCTGAATGTGATCGCGCTGCGTTATTTCAACGCCGCCGGCGCCTCGGCGTCAGGCCTGATCGGCGAAGATCGGCCGGTCGAGACCCATCTGATCCCGCGAGCCATGATGGCCCTACGCGGCCAGATCGACGACTTCGCCGTTCATGGGACCGACTATCCGACGCCCGACGGCACAGCGGTGCGCGACTATGTCCACGTCTGCGACCTGGCCCAGGGCCACCTCGCCGCCTTGACACAGTTGCTCGGCGACCGACGCGGCTTCTTGGCCTGCAATCTGGGGGCGGGTCGCGGCCATTCGGTGCGGCAGGTGCTGGACGCGATTGCGAGCCACAGCGGCCTTCGTGTGCCCGATGTGGCCGGAGCGCGCCGCGCAGGCGACCCGCCGCATCTTGTGTCGGACATCACCCTGGCGCGTCAGGCGCTGGGCTTTGCGCCGCGCCAGTCGGACCTGGCCTCCATCGTCGCCAGCGCCTGGGCCTGGCACAGCCGGCTCAGCGCAGTTCGGGCATCCGGCGGCGCAGGGAGGCTTTCAGCTTTTCGAACTTCTGCCCCGCCGACTTGGGCCTTACCCGCCGACGCAGCTCCAGCCCGCCACCCCACAGCGCATGGACCGGCGCTTCAAGATGCGGATGGCGATCATGCTGATGGACGATGGGGCTGATGCTGGCGTCGGGATTGACGACCTTGCCCCCTTCGAACCTCAGCGTCTCGCCCGGCGTCAAGCCCAGGGTCGCCACGCGACCATAGTTGGGCCGCACGGTCATCGCCGTCAGACCCTGATGGATGGCCATGTTGAAGGCCGCCTGATCGGCGCCGAACGCCCCGCCGATCTCGGAACGCGGCGTCGCCGCCAGCGACAGGATCAGCCGGGAAAGGCGCGAGACCTCGGCGCGCGGCCCGACGATCGTGCCGACGCACAGACAGGCCTTTTCGGCCAGCTGCCGCGCCTGGGCCTCGCCGAACAGGGCGCGCAGATACTTCATGTTGAAGGCGTGATCGGCCAGCGGCGTCTCGGCCTCGACATAGGCCTCAAGCTCCTTCGGCGCCGGATCGAAGGGCGGCGCCTGAAAGATCACGTCGCGCACGTCGCATGCCAGGGCGACGCCTGACCGATCGCCCAGCAGACCGGCGAAGGCCACGAACCGCTGCATCACCGGATGCGGCGCCCATCCGCGCCAGACCGGCGCATCGACGGCGCTCACCCGATGCTGGGCCAGAAAGGCGCGCAAATCCGGTTCGGCGTCGACCACGAGGGCCACACGGCCCTCGAACACAGCCCGCAGCGACAGGACGAAGGGCGCGATGTCGGCCGCGTCGTATCCGGTGGCGTAGCCGACGACGACATCGCCGTCAGGCAGGGGCGTAAACCGGCGACCGACCTCGAAAGCCTCTGCCAGCCAGTCCAGATAGTCCGACCGAACCGCCCCCTGTTTCATGGCGTCAGCGGTCGCCCATCAGATCGGCGAACCGGTCGAACAGATACAGGCTGTCGGTCGGCCCGGGCGAGGCCTCGGGGTGGTGCTGGACGCTGAAGATCGGCTTGTCCTTGACGGCGATGCCGCAGTTGGTGCCGTCGAACAGGCTGACGTGGGTTTCAGTCACGGCGTCGGGCAGGCTGTCGCGGTCCACGGTGAAGCCGTGGTTCATCGACACGATCTCGACCTTGCCGGTGGTCAGATCCTTGACCGGATGGTTGGCGCCGTGGTGGCCCTGATCCATCTTCACCGTCTTGGCGCCCAGGGCCAGGGCCAGCATCTGGTGGCCCAGGCAGATGCCCATCAGCGGCTTGCCGCTGGCGACCAGCTTCTGGATTTCAGGCACGGCGTATTCGCCCGTGGCGGCCGGATCGCCCGGACCGTTGGACAGGACCACGCCGTCGGGATTGCGGGCCAGAACCTCTTCCGCCGTCGTCGTCGCCGGAACCACGGTGATGCGTGCGCCGGTCGAGGCCAGGGCGCGCAGGATGTTGCGCTTCACCCCGTAATCGATGACCACCACGTCCTTGCGGCCGTCGGTCTTTGGATGACCTTCCGGCCAGTCCCACAGCCCCTCGTCCCATTCGAACGCCTGCAGCGTCGAGGCGGGCTTGGCCAGGTCCAGACCGACCAGCCCGGTCCAGCCCCTGGCCTGGGCCACCAGGGCCTCCAGGTCGAAGTTTCCGTCCGGGTCGTGGGCGATGACGGCGTGGGGCGCGCCCTTGTCGCGGATGATCTTGGTCAGGGCGCGGGTGTCGACGCCGGCCAGACCCACGACGCCGCGCCGCTTCATCCAGTCGTCGAAACTGGCGTCCGAGCGATAATTGGCCGGATCGGTCGGAACGTCGCGGAAGATGGCGCCGCGCGCCGAGGTGTCGGACCCGCCGCCCATCTGTTCGATGTCTTCGACATTGGTCCCCACATTGCCGACGTGCGGGAAGGTGAAGGCCAGGATCTGGCTCATGTAGGACGGGTCGGTCAGGATTTCCTGATAGCCGGTCATGGCGGTGTTGAAGACCACCTCGCCCAGGGCCGAGCCGACCGCGCCCACGCCGACGCCCTGCAGGATCGTACCGTCCGCGAGCGCGAGAACGCCGGTGGCGCCCGGAAGAATCTTCGTCGTCATGGGCGCGCTCCTTAAATCGAATCCGGCCGATACGAAGGCCGAAGGCAAACGGCGGCGTCGTTAAGCCCTGCCGCCTGCCCCGTCAACGTGGCGCGCGTCACCGCCCGTCGGTGATGGACGCCGGACCGATCAGCTGGAACGTCGCCTTGGCCCCGCCCTGGGCGTGCGGCGCCAGCCAGACGTCGAACAGACCGGGCTCGATGCGCCAGGTCTCGTCCGCGCCGATGAAGCCCAGCTGGCGGGCGTTCAGGGTGAAGCTCACCTTCATGCTCTGGCCCGGCTTCAGCGACACCCGCTTGAAGTCCTTCAGCAATCGGCCCGGCTGGGTCAGGCTGGCGACCCGGTCGTGGATATAGAGCTGCACCAGTTCCTCGGCCGGATGCGACCCGGTGTTAGTCACGGTCACGGCCAGGTCCAGCTTGCCGGCCCAGGCCAGCTTGTCGCTCTCCATCTCGACCGGCCCATAGCTGATCGCGCCATAGGTCAGGCCATAGCCGAAGGGATAAAGCGCCGTATTCGTCGTCTCGCGATAGCGGGCCTTGTATTCTTCGCTCGCCAGATCGGGATTGGCCGGGCGGCCTGTGGTCTTGCGGTCGTAGGAATAGGGCTGCTGGCCCGACTTGTGCGGGAAGCTGACCGGCAGGCGCGCCGACGGGCCGTGATCGCCGAACAGGACGTCGGCGACGGCATGGCCCATCTGTTCGCCCAGGAACCAGGTCACGACGATGGCCTGGGCGTTCTTCACATTGCCTTCCAGCGCCAGAGCCCGGCCGTTCCTCAGCAGGATGACCATGGGCTTGCCCAGCGCCGCCATGGCGTCGACCAGGGCGACCTGCGGCGCGGGCACCACGATCTCGGTGCGCGACTGGGCCTCGCCCGACATATTGGTCGCCTCGCCGATCGCCAGGACGATGACCTCGGAGTCGCGGGCGGCCGCGACGGCCTGCTCGATCCCGCCGTCCAGCGGCGTCTCGACGCCCGAGCCGCGCGCGATGGTCAGGTTCTGCGGATCGCTCATGGCCGCGCGGAAGCCCGCCTCCAGCGAAACGCGTCGCTCGGGCGCGCCCCAGATGGTCCACGGCCCCCAGACATTGTCCACGTCGTCGGCGAACGGGCCGACCAGGGCGATCTTCTGGCTCTTCTTCAGCGGCAGCAGGCCGTCAGCGTTCTTCAGCAGCACGACCGACTTGCGGCCCGCCTCACGCGACAGCTCGACGTGTTCGCGAGACCCGACCACCGCCTTTTCACGCACCGGATCGGTGCCGCGATAGGGGTCGTCGAACAGGCCCAGCGCCGCCTTGGTGTTCAGGACGCGGCGCACCGCCTCGTCCAGCCGCGCCATCGACACTTCGCCCGAGGCGACCAGGCTGGGCAGATGTTCCAGATACAGACCCGACACCATCGACACATCGACCCCGGCGTTGAAGGCCAGGCGGGCGGCGTCGCGGCCATCCTCGGCGAAGCCGTGGGCCACAAGCTCCTGCTCGGAGGTGTAGTCGGAGACGACGAAGCCCTCGAAGCCCCATTCGCCGCGCAGGATGTCGGTCAGCAGCTTGCGGCTGCCCGACGCCGGCACGCCATTGACGTCGTTGAAGGCGCTCATGATCGACAGGGCGCCGGCGTCCACCGAGGCCTTGAACGGCGGCAGGAAGACCCCACGCAGCGTCTGCTCGCTCATGTCGGTGGTGTTGTACTCGACCCCGCCGACAGCGGCGGAATAGGCGGCCATGTGTTTGGCGGTGGCCAGGACCGCGTCACGGTCGTCCAGACCCTTTTCGCCCTGGAAGCCGCGCACGCGGGCGGCGGCCAGCAGGTTGTTCAGCAGAACGTCCTCGCCCGCGCCCTCGACGTTGCGGCCCCAACGCTGGTCGCGCGCCACGTCCACCATGGGGGCGTAGGTCTGGTGAACGGCCGACGCCGCCGTCTCGACCGCCGCGGCCCGAGCCGTGCGCCGCGCCAATTCGGTGTCGAAGGCTGCGGCCTCGGCCAGGGGCACCGGGAAGATGGTCGACAGGCCGTGGATCACGTCCGCCGCAAAGAGCAGCGGGATTTTCAGCCGGCTTTCTTCCATCGCGACGCGCTGGATGCGACGGCCCGCCTCGGCGCCGATGCCGTTGAACAGGCTGCCGACCTTGCCTTCGCGGATCAGGGCCGTGACGCGCGCGGGATCGCCCGTGCCGTCCAGCGGGTTCACCGCCGTCGGCATCCAGCGGAACGGATCGGCCAGCAGGTTCAGCTGGCCCGCCTTCTCCTCGACCGTCATGGCCGCGATCAGATCCTCGATCTTCTGGCGGTGACGGGCGACGGTGCGGGACGCTTGGGCGGAAACAGGCATGGGGAACACTCCGGCGCCCATCAGGGCCAAAAGCCCCAGGCCAGACAAGAAATTTCTACGGGAAGCCGCAGGCTTGAGAGGTCGCGTCATTTAGGCTGGCGCTCCTTTCGGGGGACAATCGAGCAGCGAAGCGAGAGGCCTAGCCTCTCGGCCCCGACGGCTTCAACCCCCGCCTGCCATGTAAATCGATGTAACGCCCCGCTGCGCGGTCACGCCGCGTTTCGCCGCCATCATCCCAGGGCGATGTCCAGGAACATCATTCCCACCAGGCCGATCATCAGGCCGATCATCGACCCCTCGCCCTTGGACTTCTCGCGGGTCTCGGGAATGATCTCGGCGGTGACGACATAGATCATGGCCCCCGCCGCCAAGCCCAGCCCCCACGGCAGGGCGCCGGGCAAGAGATCGACCACGCTGGCGCCGATCAGGCCGCCGACCGGCTCGACCAGGCCCGAGGCCAGGGCCGCCAGGAAACACGCCCACCGGCCGTATCCCAGCGTGGCCATCGCCGCCGACACGGCCAATCCCTCGGGCATATTCTGGATGCCGATGCCGATGGCGGTGGACAGGCCTTGATGCATGTCGCCGCCGCCGAAGCTGACGCCCACGGCCGCGCCCTCGGGGAAGTTGTGCAGGGTGATGGCGATGATGAACAGCCAGATGCGCCGCGACAGGTCGCGCGATCCCGCCGGCCCGATGGCCAGCATATCCACCGGCGCGAACCGGTTCATCAGTCCGATCACCGTCGCCCCGATCAGCACCGCCGCCCCCATGACGCCGGCCGCCGCCGCCGGACTGGCCCCGCCCGCCTGCAACACGTCCACGCCCGGAATGATCAGCGAGAAGAAGGAGGCCGCCAGCATGACCCCGGCGGCGAAACCCAACAGGGCGCTCTGGGTCTGCACCCCCGGCTTGCGGAAGAACAACAGCGGCACGGCGCCCACCGCCGTCATCATGCCCGCCGCCAGACTGCCCAGACCGCCTGCGGCGATGGGGGAAAGGGATTCCATCATCCCTCTGCATTGCGGCGAGACACGGCAAGAGACAAGCCCGAACCGTGGCGTTAGAGAAAGCTTCATGTCCCAGCGCGCCGCCCTCCCCGTCGGCCCGAACGCTGCGTCGGCGCTGGGCGCCGCCCGGCGGGTCGTGGTCAAGATCGGATCCTCCCTGCTGATCGACGCGGCCACGCGCCAGCCGACGCGCGACTGGCTGGCCGCCGTCGCCTCGGACTTGGCGGCGCTGAAGGCCGAGGGGCGCGAGCTCATCGTCGTCTCGTCCGGCTCGATCGCCCTGGGCCGGGGCCGGCTGCCCGCGTTGGGCGCACGGCTGGAGGACAAGCAGGCGGCGGCCTCGGTCGGACAGTCGCTGCTGATGGCGGCCTGGTCCGGGGCGCTGGACCCGCACGGCCTGATCGCGGGCCAGGTTCTGCTGACGCGCGACGACACCGAACGCCGCAGGCGGTGGCTGAATGCCCGCGCGACCGTCGAGGCCTTGTTGACCCACGGCGTCATCCCCATCGTCAACGAGAACGACACGGTGGCGACCGAGGAAATCCGTTACGGCGACAACGACCGGCTGGCGGCGCGCACGGCCCAGCTGGCGCGGGCGGACCTGCTGGTCCTGCTGTCGGACGTGGACGGCCTCTATACCACCGATCCGCGCCGTGATCCGAACGCCGCCCATCTGCCCCTGATCGAGACGCTGAGCCCTGACATCCTGGCCATGGGCGGGGGCGCCAACGCCGAGGCTGGCGTCGGAACCGGCGGCATGGCGACCAAGCTGGCGGCGGCCCAGATCGCGCGTTCGGCGGGTTGCGTCACCATCATCGCCTCGGGCCAGACCCTGTCGCCGCTCAGCGCCATTCGCGACGGCGCCCGCGCCACCCTGATCGCCGCCCCGGACGGGCCGATGGCCGCCTATAAACAGTGGATCGCCGGCAGCCTGTCGCCAACCGGAATCCTGACGCTGGACGCCGGGGCGGTCACGGCGCTGAAGGCGGGCAAGAGCCTGCTGCCGGCCGGGGTCACGGCCGTCTCGGGCGGATTCGAAAAGGGCGACTGCGTGCGCTTGATTGACCCGGACGGTCGCGCCGTCGGCGTGGGCCTGGCCGCCTACGCCGCCGACGAGGCCGCGCGCCTTCGCGGCCGCCGCTCGGACGAGATCGAGACCCTGCTGGGCTATCGCGGGGCCTCGGTGCTGATCCACCGCGACGACATGGTGCTGGACGACCGATGATCGACCTGAAGACCCGAATGCTCGACCTGGGCCAGCGCGCCCGCACCGCCGCCATGCTCTTGCGCGAAGCTCCCGCCGCCGCCCGCACCCGCGCGTTGGAAATCCTGTCGGCAAAGTTGACGGCTGCCGAGCCCGTCCTGCTCGCCGCCAATGGCTGCGATGTCGAGGCCGCCCGCGCGAACGGCATGACCGAGGCCCTGATTGATCGGCTTTCGCTGAGTTCCGCCCGCATCGCCGGCATGGCCGAGGCGGTGGCGACCATCGCCGCCGTGCCCGATCCTCTGGGCGTCGAGACCGAACGCTGGACCCCCGCCAACGGCTTGGACATCGCCCGCGTCCGCACTCCCATCGGCGTGCTGGGCGTCATCTATGAGAGCCGCCCCAACGTCACCGCCGACGCCGCCGCCCTGTGCATCCGCTCGGGCAATGCCGCCATCCTGCGCTGCGGCTCCGACTGCCTTCAGTCCTCCCTGGCCATCGCCGCCCTGATCGCGGAAGCCCTGGCCGAGGCCGGCCTGCCCGCCGATGCGGTGCAGCTGGTCGACACCCCCGACCGCGAGGCCGTCGGCCTGATGCTGACCGGGCTGGACGGCGCCATCGACGTCATCGTCCCACGCGGCGGCAAGAGCCTGGTCGCTCGCGTCCAGGCCGAGGCGAAGACGGCCGTGCTCAGCCATCTCGAAGGCCTGAACCACACCTATTTGCATGAGGCCGCCGATCTGGAGACCGCCCGCGCCATCGTCCTGAACGCCAAGATGCGCCGCGTCTCGGTCTGCGGCGCGACCGAAACCCTGCTGGTGGACCGGGCGGCGGCCCGGCGCCTGCTGCCCCCTGTCGCCCGCGACCTGATCGCCGCCGGTTGCGAACTGCGCGGCGACGCCGACGCCCGCGCCCTGGTCCCCGCCATGACGCCCGCGACCGAGGCCGACTGGACCACCGAATATCTGGCCCCGATCCTCGCCGTCCGCATCGTCGAGGATCTAAACGCCGCCACCGACCACATCGCCCGCTACGGCTCGGGCCACACCGAGGCCATCGTCACCACCGACACGGCCGCCGCCGAACGGTTCGCCGCCAAGGTCGACAGCGCCATCGTCCTTATCAACGCCTCGACCCAGTTCGCCGACGGCGGCGAGTTCGGCTTCGGCGGCGAAATCGGCATCTCCACCAACCGCCTCCACGCCCGGGGCCCGGTCGGGGCCGAGCAGCTGACCACCTACAAATACGTCGTGCGCGGCCAAGGCCAGATCAGGCCGTAGGTCGCGCACGTTCTTCCTCCCCGTTCGGGGAGGGTGGCTGAGCCGAAGGCGAGGCCGGGTGGGGGCGGCACGCGACATCCCGCTGAATAAGAAAAGGCGGCTCGTTTCCGAGCCGCCCCCACCCAGTCGCTGACGCGACCACCCTCCCCCCGCGGGGGAGGGAGATTAGTGCTTCGCCTCAGCCGCGCTGCGGCAAAGCATAAGCGATGACATAATCGCCCTCCGGCGTTTCCATGAAGTGATGGCCGGCGGCGACGATCACCAGATACTGGCGGCCGTTCTGCTCGTAGATCATCGGGTTGGCCTGGCCGCCGGCGGGCAGGACGTCGGACCAGACGGTCTTGCCGGTCTCAATGTCGATGGCGCGGATCAGGTCGTCGGTCGCTGCGGCGATGAAGATCAGGCCGCCAGCCGTGACCACCGACCCGCCGTTGTTCGGCGTGCCGATTTCCAGCGGCAGCATCGAGGGGATGCCGAACGGGCCGTTCTTGCGCGCCGTGCCGAACGGACGGTCCCACAGGGTCTTGCCGCTCTGGACATCAATGGCGCGGATGCCGCCGTACGGAGGCTCCTTGCACAGCAGGCCGGTGAAGGGCATCCGCCAGCCGGCGTTGACGTCGATCGCATAGGGCACGCCCATCTGCGGATCGCCCGCGCCCTCGGCCTTGGCGCCCTCGCCCGTCGTCTCGGCCTGATAGCGAGGGTCGTCGCGGGGGAACCAGCCCCGCTTGTTCGCCTCGGCGCGCGGCACCAGACGGTTGTAGTTGGGCATGTCGTTATAGTTGGCGATGATCACGCCGCGACGCGGATCCAGCGCCACGCTGCCCCAGTCCGAACCGCCGTTGTAGCCCGGATATTCGATGAAGCGACGGTCGGCGGTCGGGGGCGTGAACTGGCCCTGATACGACGCCTTCTTGAACTGGATGCGGCAGATCATCTGATCGATCGGCGACATGCCCCACATGTCGACTTCGCGCAGGTCCGGCTTGGCCAGGGTGTTGAACAGCGAATAGGGCTGGGTCGCCGCGCGTTGGGCCGGTTCGACGCCGCCGCGCGGGGCCGGACGATCCTGAACGCCGTGCAGGGGCTGGCCCGTGCGGCGATCCAGCACGAAGATTTCGCCGCGCTTGGACGGCAGGATCACCGCCGGCGTCACGCCCCCTGCGGTCGGCATGTCGACCAGCGTCACCTGCGAACCCAGGTCATAGTCCCAGACGTCGCGGCGGACGGTCTGATAGCTCCAGCGCGGCTTGCCGGTCGTGACGTCCAGCGCGACCAGGGCGCTGGAATACTGGTTCTCCTGCGGCCGGCGCAGCGACGAATAGTAGTCGGCGGCCGAGTTGCCCATCGGCAGATAGACCAGGCCCAGAGCCTCGTCGCCCGTCGCCGTCGTCCACATGTTCGGCGTGCCCGGCGTATAGGTCTGGCCGGCCGGTGGGGCGGCGGTGATGTCGGGACGCATCATGTCCCAAGCGAAGCGCAGCTGACCGGTGACGACGTCATAACCCTGGATCACGCCGGAGGCGTTCCAGCGTTTCTGGCCGTCCAGCACCTGGTGGCCCGTGACGATGACGCCGCGCACGACGACGGGCGGCGAGGTGATCGACACCATGCCGGGATAGGGATTGCCCATCCCTTCCTTGATGCTGACGGCGCCGTTGGTTCCGAAGGCCGGGCAAGGCACGCCGGTGCGCGCATCGACCGCGATGATCCGGCCGTCCAGCGTGCCTTCGATGATGCGCGTCGCGCAGGGCTGGGCCTGATCGACGTTGGGCGCGGCGTAATAGGTCACGCCCCGGCAGGCGGCGGTGTAGGGGATTTGTTCGTCCGCCACCTTGGGATCATAGGCCCATTTCTGCCGGCCGGTGTTTGCGTCCAGGGCGAACATCTTGTTGCGACCTGAGCAGAGATAGACGGTGTCGGCGATCTTCAGCGGCGTGGTCTCGGCGCCGAACCGTTCGCCGGGCAGGTCGCCAGTGCGGAAGGTCCAGGCGCGCTCAAGCTGGCCGACGTTGGTCTTGTTGATCTGGTTCAGCGGCGAATAACGTTGGGCGGCGTCCGATCCGCCATAGGCGGGCCAGTCCATGCCGGCCTTGATCAGGGCGGGATCGCCGAACGGCCCGCGCGCGCCGGGCACCGGGCTGTCGATGCCGGGCGCATTGATCTGACCGACCACCAGGCCGAAAACGACCGTCAGCACCGCCAGCCCGAGCGCGCCGAGGCCCGCCGTCTTGCCGCTGCCGCGCGACCGCAGCACAGGCAGCGTCGCCAGCACCAGGAACATCAGCACCAAGGGCCCGACCAGGCGGGGGATCATGGCCCAGCCGTTCAGGCCCTTCTCCCACAGCGCCCAGATCACCGTGGCGACGAAGACCACGCCATAGAGCCAGGCCCCGCGCACGTCGCGCCAGACAAGCAGAAGGCCCGAGACGATCAGCCCCAGGCCTGCAATCAGATAATACCAGGAGCCGCCCAGCATCGCGAGCTGAACGCCGCCGACCGTCAGCACCACACCGATCACGGCCAGCAGCACCCCGAGCAGCAACGTCAGCCATCCCCCCAGGCCGGTCGGGGTTGTCCATCGGGGCATGGGCGCACTCTCTGTTGTCTGCTGAAATCCGTCTTTTGAACGCCCCGAGGCCGCGCCGGTTCCTATTGTCGCACCCCTGGAACAAAATCCTGTTGCGGCGCAAACGGCCATCATCAGCAACTTTTGACGACGAAACGCGCCCGATTGGATGATTTATTCTTTTTGGTCCGCTAAGAACGCCTCGCCGCAATAATATTTGCCTCTAACGCCTTGTTTGCGGCATATGCGAGATATGCATAAGACCCTGAAGCAAGGCGGGACATTCGTCGTCGAACCTCGCCGCCTGTCCAAGGCCTCGGCCGAACTGCGCGCGCGCGGTTTCGGCGAGATCACGATTCCGCCTTCGACCGAGACGGCCGAAAAACAGGCGTCGCGCTGCACCGACTGCGGCGTGCCCTTCTGCCAGAACGCCTGCCCGCTTCAGAACAACATCCCCGACTGGCTGCGCCTGTCGGCCGAAAACGAGCCGCGCGAGGCCTGGCGCGTCGCGTCTCTGACCTCGACCATGCCCGAAATCTGCGGTCGCATCTGCCCGCAGGACCGGCTGTGCGAAGGGTCGTGCACCTTGAACCAGTCCGGCTGGGACGCCGTGACTATCGGCTCGGTCGAGGCCTGGCTGGGCGATCAGGCGTGGGAAAAGGGCTGGGTCGAACCGATCCGCCCCGCCGCCGAGCGCGGCGAGACCGTGGGGATCGTCGGCGCGGGGCCGGCCGGTCTGGCCGCCGCCGACCGCCTGCGCAGCGAAGGCTATCAGGTCACCGTCTATGACCGCCACGACCGCGCCGGCGGCCTGCTGATCTACGGTATCCCCGGCTTCAAACTGGAGAAGCACGTCGTCCAGCGCCGCGTGGACCGGCTGATCGACGGCGGCGTCCAGTTCGTGCTGGGCTGCGAGGTCGGCAAGGACGCGACCCTGACCGAACTGCGCGACCGCCACGACGTCGTCCTGCTGGCGATGGGCGTCTATCAGCCGCGCATCCTGTCCGCGCTGGGTCGCGGGCCGGATTCGACCGTCGCCGCCCTGTCCTATCTGACCCACCAGAACCGCCGCGACCTGGGCGACGCCGAACAGGACGGCTGGCACGAGGCGCGCGGCAAGCGGGTCGTCGTGATCGGCGGCGGCGACACGGCCATGGACTGCGTCCGCACCGCCGTCCGACAGGGCGCGGCCAGCGTCACCTGCCTGTATCGTCGTGACCGCGAGAACATGCCGGGCTCGGCCCGCGAGGTCGTCAACGCCGAGGAAGAGGGCGTCGTCTTCGAATGGCTGGCCGCACCAAAGGCCCTGCTGTCGCAAGGCGATCAGGTCACGGGCGTGCGCGCCGCGCGCATGCAGTTGACGGAAAGCCTGCCCGGCCAGCGTCGCGACATCGTGCCGGTGCCCGGCGCCGACTTCGACGTGCCGGCCGACATCGTCATCGAGGCCCTGGGCTTCTCGCCCGAGCCGTTCGCGGCGCATGAGCCGAACTTGCGCCTGCGCGACGACGGCACGATCAAGGTGGGCTCCGTCAGCTTCGCCACCAGCCTGCCCGGCGTCTTCGCCGCCGGCGACGCGGTGCGCGGCGCCTCCCTGGTTGTCTGGGCCGTCCGCGAAGGCCAGGACGCCGCCGCCGAGATCGACCGCTACTTCAAGACCCGCACCGAGGAGGTCGCGGCATGAGCGCTCATGCAGGCCAAGGGCCGATAGCGCCCCAAAAGGGTGACTGGTTAGACAAGTACAACGACACCCGTAACCGGCTGGAAGCCGGCAACGCTTATGACTGCGCCTCCGAGCGCGACGCCTGCGGCGTCGGCCTGGTCTGTTCCATCGACGGCACGCCGCGCCGCGACGTGGTCGAATATGCGATCCGCAGCCTGAAGGCCGTGGCCCACCGGGGCGCGGTCGATCCCGACGGCCTGTCGGGCGACGGCGCCGGCATCATGGCCGAACTGCCCCAAGGCTTCTTCGCCGAACAGGTGGCCTTGATCGGCCAGTCCCTGCGTCCTGGGCCCATCTGCGTCGGCCAGGTCTTCCTGCCGCGCACCGACCTGGGCGCCCAGGATCGCGCCCGCGCCATCGTCGAGACCGAGGCCCTGCGCGCCGGCTTCTGGATCTATGGCTGGCGCCAGACGCCCATTGACCTGTCGGTCGTGGGGACCAAGGCCGGCGCGACCCGGCCCGAGATCGAACAGATCATGCTGGCCCCGCCGCTGGACGACGCGGGCCAACCGCTGGACGGCGAGGCGCTGGAGCGCGAACTGTATCTGTGCCGCCGCCGCATCGAAAAGACGGTCAAGACCGAGAACCTGGCCGGCGTCTATATCTGCACCCTGTCCGCGCGCTCCATCGCCTACAAGGGCATGGTGCGGGCCGAGCTACTGGGCGACCTGTATCCCGATCTGGAGGACCCGCGCTTCGTCTCGGCCTACGCGGTCTTCCACCAGCGCTATTCGACCAACACCTTCCCCGAATGGAAGCTGGCCCAGCCCTTCCGCATGATGGCCCACAACGGCGAGATCAACACGCTGAAGGGCAATCTGAACTGGATGAAGTCGCATGAGATCCGCATGGCGGCCGGCGCCTTCGGCGACCGCGACGGCGAGGTCAAGCCGGTGGTCCAGCCGGGCGGATCGGACTCGGCGGCGCTCGACAATGTCATGGAGGTGCTGGTCCACGCCGGTCGGCCGGCGCCGATGGCCAAGGCCCTGCTGATCCCCGAGGCCTGGGCCAAGGACGACGTGGTTATGCCGCCCGAACACCGGGCCTTCTACGCCTATTGCAATGCGGTGATGGAGCCGTGGGATGGCCCGGCCGCCATCTGCGCCGCCGACGGCCGCTGGATCGTGGCGGGCAAGGACCGCAACGGCCTGCGTCCCCTGCGCGCCGTCGAGACGGTCGACGGTCTGCTGATGGCGGGCTCGGAAGCCGGTCTGGTGCCGATCCCCGAGAGCCGGGTGAAGCGCCGCCTGCACATCGGCCCCGGCAAGCTGATCGCCGTCGATATGAAGCACGGCCGCGTCTATGACGAACATGAGGCCGTCGACGCCCTGGCCGCCGCCCACCCCTATGAGGCGTGGCTGGACAATATGGTCGATCTGGAGCCGATCATCGGCCCTGGACCCGAACCGCGCTCGGCCTCGGGCGAGGCCTTGACCCGCCGCCAGATCGCCGCCGGCTACAGCCGCGAGGATCTGGACCTGCTGCTGGACGCCCTAGTGCGCGATGGCAAGGAGGCGGTCGGTTCGATGGGCGACGACGCCCCGCCCGCCGTGCTGTCGGCCCTGCCCCGCCCGCTAAGCCACTATTTCCGTCAGAACTTCAGCCAGGTCACCAATCCGCCCATCGACCCCCTGCGTGAAGCGGGCGCCATGAGCCTGAAGACCCGGTTCAAGAACCTGGGCAACATCCTGGCCGAGGAAGAGGCCCAGACCGACGTCTTCGTGCTGGACAGCCCTGTCCTGACCAACGGCATGTACGAGCGGATGATCGACACGGTCGGCGCCGGTTCGACCGTGGTCATCGACTGCAGCTACACCCTGCCGACCGACGACGCCCGCCCGGGCGCCGGCCTGCGCGCCGCCCTGGACCGCATCATGGCCGAGGCCGAGGCCGCCGCCCGCGACGGCGCCGCCCTGATCGTGCTGACCGACCAGGCCGGGTCGGCGGATCGTCTGGCCGCGCCGATGATCCTGGCCACCGCCGGGGTCCACGGCCGCCTGACCAAGGCCGGTCTGCGCTCCTACTGCTCCATCGTGGTCCGCACCGCCGAGACGCTGGACCCGCACGGGTTCGCCGTCCTGGTCGGGGTCGGCGCCACCACCGTCAACGCCTGGCTGGCCCAGGACCTGTTCCAGGAGCGTCTGGACCGGGGTCTGTATCCCGGCCTGACGCTGCGCGACGCCTGTCTGAACTACAAGGCCGGCATCGAGGCGGGCCTGCTGAAGACCCTGGCCCGCAAGGGGATCAGCGTCATCTCCGCCTATCGCGGCGGCTGCGAGTTCGAGGTGCTGGGCCTATCGCGCGCCCTGACCGCCGAGTTCTTCCCCGGCGCCCCGTCGCGCATCTCCGGCATCGGCCTGGCCGGTCTGGAGCAGGCGGCGATGAAGCGGCACCGCATCGCCTGGGGCGAGGCCGTGCCGTCGCCCGCCATCGGCGGCTTCTTCAAGATCCGGTCGGGCGGCGAGGCCCACGCCCACGAGGCCAAGACCATCCACCTGCTGCAGGACGCCTGCAACCGTGGCGATTATCGCCGCTTCAAACAGTTCTCCGAAGTCGTCCGCGCCCAGGCCGACCTGTCCCTGCGCGACCTCCTGGACTTCCGCGAAGGCACGGCCATCCCGCTGGACCAGGTCGAGAGCGTGTCGGACATCCGTCGTCGCTTCCTGACCCAGGCCATGTCGCTGGGCGCGCTTGGCCCCGAGGCGCACGAGACGCTGAACATCGCCATGAACCGCATCGGCGCCCGCTCGGTCTCCGGCGAAGGCGGCGAAGATCCCGAACGCTATCACCCTCGCCCGAACGGCGACGACGCCAACTCGGCGGTGAAACAGGTGGCCTCGGGCCGGTTCGGCGTCACGGCCGAATATCTGAACCAGTGCCGTGAGATCGAGATCAAGGTCGCGCAAGGCGCCAAGCCCGGCGAGGGCGGGCAGCTGCCCGGCTTCAAGGTCACCGAGTTCATCGCCCGGATGCGCCACGCCGTGCCCGGAACGACCCTGATCAGTCCGCCCCCGCACCACGACATCTATTCGATCGAGGATCTGGCCCAGCTCATCTACGACCTGAAGGCCATCAACCCCGATGCGCGGGTGACGGTGAAGCTGGTGTCCGCTTCGGGCATCGGCGCCATCGCCTCTGGCGTGGCCAAGGCCAATGCGGACGCCATCCTGATCGCCGGCCACAACGGCGGCACCGGCGCCTCGCCCCAGACGTCGATCAAGCACGCCGGCCTGCCGTGGGAAATCGGCCTGGCCGAGGCCCACCAGGTGCTGACGCTGAACAATCTGCGCGGCTCGGTCACGCTGAGGACCGACGGCGGGGTCCGCACCGGTCGTGACGTGGTCATCGCCGCCATGCTGGGCGCCGAGGAATACGGCGTCGGCACCGCCGCCCTGATCGCCATGGGCTGTCTGATGGTGCGGCAGTGCCATTCCAACACCTGCCCTGTCGGCGTCTGCTCCCAGGACGAGCGCCTGCGCGAGAAGTTCACCGGCACGCCTGACAAGGTGGTGAACCTGTTCACCTTCATCGCCGAGGAGACGCGAGAAATCCTGGCCTCCATCGGCGCGCGCACGATGGACGAGATCATCGGCCGCACCGACTTGCTGCGTCAGGTCCGTCGCGGCGGATCGCACCTGGACGACCTGGACCTGAACCCGCTGCTGGTTCAGGTGGACGAGGGCGCGGCCGGCAAATGGGCCGACAAGACGATGCGCAAGCCCATCGCCGACAGCCTGGACGCCTCCGTGCTGAAGGACGCCGTCCGCTTCCTGGATCGCGGCCAGACGCTGGAACTGTCCTATCCGCTGAACAACACCCAGCGCACGGTCGGCGCGGCCCTGTCCTCGGCCATCGTGCGCCGCTTCGGCGCGCAAGGCCCGGCGGGCCGGCTGAAGCTGCGGCTGGAAGGCATTGCAGGCCAGAGCTTCGGCGCCTTTGCGGCCAAGGGTCTGGAACTGCACCTGACGGGCGAGGCCAACGACTATGTCGGCAAGGGGCTGTCGGGCGCCGAAATCTCGATCCGCACGCCGGAATGGCGCGAGGATCAGCTGATCTGCGGCAACACCACCCTGTATGGCGCGACCTCCGGCCGTCTGTTCGTCGCCGGCGCGGCGGGCGAGCGGTTTGCCGTCAGGAACTCCGGCGCCGAGGCCGTGGTCGAGGGGCTGGGCGCGCACGGCTGCGAATATATGACCGGCGGGCGCGTGGTCGTCCTGGGTTCGGTCGGCTGGAACCTGGCGGCGGGCATGAGCGGCGGCGAGCTGTTCGTGCTGGACCAACCCGGCCATGCCGAGCGCGCTTTGAACGGCGACCTGGCGGGCGTGACCGACATCGACGCAGAGGCGGCCGATCGACTGAAGGGCCTGATCGAGGCCCATCTGGCGGCGACAGCTTCACCCCTGGCGCGGCGTCTGCTGGTGGATTGGGACAACAGTCTGAACCGCTTCGTCCGCATCGTGCCCCTGACCGACATCGTCGCCCGCACGGAACGCCTGAAGACCTCCGCCTGATTTCCGCCGTCCGCCTCAGAAAGACGCCATGACCCGACCCGCCGCCCTCGCCGTCACGCTCGTCGCCGGGGCGGCGGCCTTTGCTTCACCGGCCCTGGCGGCCCCGGCGCTGCTGGCGCATCAGGCGCCGCTGGCCATCGATACGGCGGCGACCGCCTGGATCCTGACCTCGACGGCTCTGGTCCTGCTGATGACCCTGCCGGGCCTGGCCCTGTTCTACGGCGGCATGGTCAGGAAGAAGAACATCATCAGCGTCGTCGCCCAGTCGGCGGCCGCCTTCGCCATCGTCTCGGTCCTGTGGTTCCTGGTCGGCTACAGCCTGTCGTTCGGCAAGGGACCGGACGCGATCAACGGCTTCATCGGCGGCATGCAGGCGGCCTTCCTGAACGGCGTGACCGCCCGGACAGCCCACAGCCTGCTGCCCGGCCTGCCCGAACTGTTGTTCGTCGCCTTCCAGATGACCTTCGCCATCATCACCCCGGCCCTGATCGCCGGCGCCTTCGCCGAGCGGATGAAGTTCTCGGCCAGCCTGCTGTTCTTTGGCCTGTGGCACCTGATCGTCTATGCGCCGATCTGCCATCAGGTCTGGGGCGGCGGCTGGCTGGGCGGCCTCGGCGTGCTCGACTTTGCAGGCGGCGCGGTGGTCCACGTCAACGCCGGGATCGCCGGCCTGATCTGCGCCCTGGTGCTGGGGCCGCGTCACGGCTTCGGGCGCGACAACATGGCCCCCGCCAACCTGGTCTATAGCGCCATCGGCACCGGCCTGCTGCTGGTCGGCTGGCTGGGCTTCAACGCCGGATCGGCGGGCGCGGCGGATGCGCTGGCCGCCACCGCCGCCTTCAACACCATTCTGGCCGCCGGCAGCGCCGCCCTGGGCTGGATGACCCTCGAATGGTTTGATCGCAAGCGCCCGACCCTGCTGGGCCTGCTGTCAGGCGTCGTCGGCGGTCTGGTCGCCATCACCCCCGCCGCCGGTTTCGTCGATCCCAAGGGCGCCTTCTTCATCGGCCTGATCGGCGGTCCGGCCTGCTATGCGGGCGCGGTCTGGCTGAAGCACGCGCTGAAGTACGACGACAGCCTGGATGCGTTTGGCGTGCACGGCGTCGGCGGCATCGTCGGCGCCCTGCTGACCGGCGTCTTCGCCACCACGACGGTCAACGCCCTGTCGGAGGGGGCGACCGTGTGGAAACAGGCTGTCGGCCTGGTCGGCGTCATCGCCTGGAGCGCAGTCGGCACCTTCGTCGTCCTGATGATCTGCAAGTTCACCACGGGCCTGCGCGTCACGAAGGATGAAGAGGTCGAGGGGCTGGACTATACCCAGCACGGCGAGGCCATCCACTAGGGGCGCCTTCGCCCCGTCCGTCATCCTCGGGCTCGACCCGAGGACCGGATCATCCGCCGCTTCGCGTTAGAAGTCGGCCCCAGCCGCGCGACGCTTCTCTGCATGAGGGGCGCAACGCCTGATCCTCGGGTCAAGCCCGAGGATGACGAGATTGGGGACCACAAAGGCTGCCGGTTGATCCCGGCCTCGCCAGCCCCCATCTTCATCTGTGACGGAAGGTCTTGCCAATTGCGGGGGATCAGCCGCTCGGTCGCTTTATTCGAGGACCCAGATGACGACGACGCGCACACTCCTGTTCGACAGCCCCTTTCTGCTGGGCTTCGACCACACCCGCGCCCTGATCGACCGCGCCGCCAAGGCCGCGGCCGAAAGCTATCCGCCCTACAATGTCGAACAGATCGGCGATGCGGGCGTCCGCATCAGCCTGGCCGTCGCCGGGTTCGCGCCCGAAGAACTGGCCATCACTCTGGACGGCCGCCAGTTGACCATCGCCGGCAAGCGCGACGACGCCGGCAGGGGTGAACAGGCCTTTCTGCATCGCGGCATCGCGGCGCGCGGCTTCGTTCGCAACTTCGTCCTGGCCGACGGGCTGGAGGTCGAGGGCGCCCGGCTGGAGCACGGCCTGCTCCATGTCGACCTGATCCGGCCCGAGGCCGAGCGCCAGGTGCGACGTATTCCGATCACGGCCGGCTGAAAACCACAGCCATTCGAACCGCCCGGCGATCCGGGCGTTGTCAACTATGAAGGAGGCGGTCCTAATGACGCCGATGATGATGACCAAGGAAGACTTTGCCGGACTGGGCGCCCCCGACCTGGTGTATGTGCGCGAGATCAAGGCCTCGGACCTGCTTGAAGAGGCGGTCGAGATCAAGGATGTGGATCTGAACCCCGGCCAGATGCTCTATGCCGTCCACAGCGCCGACGGCGAGCGTCTGGCGGTCATGATCGACCGCGACACCGCCTTCGCCGCCGCCGTGGCGCACGAGCTGGAGCCGGTTTCCGTTCACTGATCTTAGGGATGGCGGCGCGCAGGCGCCGCCGTTCACTATGTAATCAGGCCGCCGTCGCGGCCGTCGCGTCCTTGACGAACAGGGCGCGGATCGCATCGGTCGTGCGCGCCTGTCTCAGCTGCTCTCGCAGTTCGGGCGACCGCAGCGCGCGCGAAACCGCCGCCAATGCCCTCAGATGCTCGGCCCCCGCCTTGGGCGGCGCGAACAGGCCGACGATCAGATCGACCGGCCGGTCGTCCACCGCATCATAGGCCACAGGCGTATCCAGTCGCACGAACACCGCCGTCACCTTCTCGACCTCGGTGAGACGCGCGTGCGGCACCGCGACGCCGGCCCCCAGCCCGGTCGATCCCAGCGTCTCGCGTTCCATCAAGGCGTCGAAGATACGGGCTTCGTCGAGGCCCAGCGCATGCGAAGCCGCCTCGGCCAGCGCGTGGAGCGCCTGTCGCTTGGACGACGCGCCGCTGCGCAGCACCACGCCCTTGGGCGCGAGCAGATCACCGATGTCCATTACACAACCTCGATACACGCAGCAGACAACGGCGCGGCCGCCCGTTTAGAGACAACCGCGCCGAAGTCAAACTGAGGCTTTAGTTCACCGAACCGTTGGACTTGGCTGTCCGCTCGGGATCGATCCATCCCACATTGCCGTCCGGACGACGATAGACGACCGCTAGACCACCGTGGGCCGCATTGCGGAACAGCACGACCGGATAGCCCGTCATGTCCAGCTCCAGCACAGCCCGTCCGACTGTGATGGTGCGGATTTCGTGCTCGGTCTCGGCGATGACCATGCCCACCGGCGGCGGGCCGTCGTTCTCGCCGGTGTCGCCGAAGACGTCGTCCTCCACGCTGTCGGGATCACGCAGCACGATGCTGCGTGCGACTTCGCGGGCGGCGTTTTCGGTCTTCTCGGGCGACAGACCCTTGGGTCCGATGTGGTGATCCTTGAGCCGGCGCTTGTAGCGGCGAACCCGCTTTTCGAGCCGATCCAGCGCCTCGGTGAAGGCCGAGTGGGCGTCGCCGCCCATGCCGGTCGTCACCAGGGTCTGGCCCGACGCGAGGCGGACCCAACAGTCCACCTTGAAGTTGTGGCCGTCCTTGGACACCACGACCTCGGCGTCTTCACCGCCTCGGGCGAAGTATTTTCCGACCCCGTCTTCGAGTTCCTGGGAGATGCGCGAGCCTAACGCTTCGCCGACATCCACTTGCTTGCCGCTGACTTGGACTTGCATTCCGATAGAACGCGCCCGACCCGATTTGGTGTCAATCCAGATCACCGATTTGTGGTCACGCTTGGCTGTGGATGTCAGCCGGTCTTCATCATCCGGCGGCGCTCGACCGAGGACGGAATCCTCAAGGCTTCCCGGTATTTGGCCACGGTGCGGCGGGCGATGTCGATGCCCGTTTCCTTCAGGATTTCCACGATCCTGTCGTCGGACAGAACGTCGCCCTCCAGCCCCTCGCCGTCGATCATGGATTTGATCTTGTGACGGACGGCTTCGGCCGAATGGGTCGATGCGCCGTCCACCGACTGGATGGCGGCGGTGAAGAAGAATTTCAGCTCGAACACGCCCCGCGGCGTGGCGATATATTTGTTCGAGGTGACGCGGCTGACCGTGGATTCGTGCATGCCGATGGCGTCGGCGACGGTCTTCAGATTGAGCGGCCTCAGAAACTCGACGCCGAAGGCCAGGAAGGCGTCCTGCTGGCGCACGATCTCGGATGAGACCTTCAGAATGGTCTTGGCCCGCTGATCCAGCGACTTGACCAGCCAATTGGCCTGGGCGGCGCAGTCGGCGACGAAGGTCTTTTCCGTATCCGATCGCGCGCCGGCCTGAACCAGACCGTGATAGCGTTTGTCGACCAACAGGCGCGGCAGGGTGTCGGCGTTCAGTTCGACCCGCCAGCCGCCGGCGGGATCGGGCCGCACATGGACGTCCGGCACGACCGTCTGCGCCGGCTCGCCGCCGAAGCCTGCCCCCGGACGCGGCGTCAGCGCCCGCAGTTCGGCGATCATGTCGGTCAGGTCCTCGCCATCGACCTCGCAGACGCGGCGTAGACCCGCCAGATCGCGCTTGGCCAGCAGGTCCAGATTGTCCAGCAGGGCCGCCATCGCCGGATCGAACCGGTTGCGCTCGATCAGCTGCAGCTTCAGGCATTCCGGCACCGACCGCGCCATGATCCCGGTCGGCTCGAAGCCGTGACAGACGCCCAGCACCGCCTCGATCCGCGCCAGCGGCACGCCCAGCCGGTCGGCGAACTCGGCCAGCTCTCCGCGCAGATAGCCGCCCTCGTCCGTCGCATCGATCAGGGTCAGGGCGATCCCGTGGTCGGCCGGGGACAGACCCGCGCTCGACGCCTGGGCTTGCAGGTGTTCCCACAGGGTCAGCTCGTGCGCGTCGGGCCGCTCGCCCTCGCCCTCGAACATCTGGCCGCCCTTGCCGGCGCTGGACCAGTCCGACAGACCCGGCTGGGCCTCATCGGTCATCCGGTCGCTGGTGCGCTCGCCCGGCGCGGCGTCGCCGTAGACATCGTCGGAACCGGCGTCCATCGAGGACGCCGCGGCGTCCGCGACCCCGTCGCCGAACGACATTTCGCTATCCGAGGCCGCCTCCATGCGCTCGACCGGTTCTGGCGTCTCGCCTTCCGGTTCCTCGCGTTGCAGCAGCGGATTGCGCTCCAGCTCGGCCTCGACGAAGTCCTCCAGCTCGAGGTTCGACAGTTGCAGCAGCTTGATCGCCTGCTGCAGCTGGGGCGTGATGACCAGCCCCTGCCCCTGCCTGACCTCTAACCTTTGCCCGATCACGTCCGAAATCTTCCCGCCAGGCCGCCGAGTGGCCCGGAACTTGCTGGAACAGAATGTCGCCGAACCGGTTAACGCTAGACGAACGCGCTTTTTTGTCTCCTCCCCATTTCATGGGGAGGTGGCGCGGCGCTTCCTTCAAGCGCCGTGACGGAGGGGGTCTTCAGCGCATCGCTAGCGCCGGTGGGACTCAAAGAATCTCTCCACCACGCTGCGCGCGGTCCCCTCCCCGCTTCGCAGGGAGGAGACGCCAATCGTCAGATGTAGTTTTCGCCCAGATACACCCGGCGCACTTCGGCGTCGTGGATCGCCTCGTCAGACGTTCCTTCGAACAGCACCGCGCCGTTCGAGATGATCGACACCCGATCGGTGATGTCCAGGGTCTCGCGCACATTGTGGTCGGTGATCAGCACGCCGATGCCCTGGCTGGCCAGATAGCGGATCACGGTGCGGATGTCGGCGATGGCCAGGGGGTCGATGCCGGCGAAGGGTTCGTCCAGCAGCATGAAGGACGGCCGTCCGGCCAGCGCCCGCGCGATCTCCACTCGCCGACGCTCGCCGCCCGACAGCGCCGTGGCCCGCGCATGGCGTAGATGGTCGATGTGCAGTTCGTTCAGCAGCCGGTCGGTCTCGGCGCGGATCTGGTCGCGCGGATAGTTCAGCTCGACCACCGCCTTGACGTTCTGCTCGACCGTCATGCCGCGAAAGATCGAGGCTTCCTGCGCCAGATAGCCCAGGCCCATGCGGCTGCGCTGGTACATCGGCTGGCCGGTGATGTTCTCGCCGTCCAGCCAGATTGCGCCCGAATCCGGCGGGATCAGGCCGGTGATCATGTAGAAGCAGGTCGTCTTGCCGGCCCCGTTGGGACCCAGCAGGCCCGCGACCTCGCCGCGCTGCACCGTCAGGGACACGTCGCGCACCACCTGACGCTGACCGAACGATCGCGCCAGGTTCATCACCCGCAGGCCCTTTTCCGCAGGCGCGGGCGCCACGGCGGCCGGTTGCGGCCGCTCGTCCAGATTCAGGGCTGACAGTTCCTTGCGCGCCAAATGCTCAGGTCCGTGACGGCCAGACGGCCTCAGTTCGAGTTGGGATAGAAGACGCCCTGCACGCGGCTTCCGGCGGCGCCGCGCGGCGCGCCGTCCATGCGGGCGGTCTCGGTGTTGATGTTGTAGACCAGACGCGAGCCGGTCAGGACGTTCTTGCCCTGGGTCAGGATGACGTTGCCCGTCACCACGATCTCGCCATTGCCCAGATTATAGACGGCGCGGGCGCCGCGCATCGACTGGTCAGGCGTCACGAAATAGACGGTTCCGCTGGCCTCGGCACGTTGCAGATCGCCGCCCTCGCCGCTGACCAGGGTCAGGGTGTCGGCGCGGAAACGATTGCCGCCCTGCGTCGCCTCGGCCCGGCCGCGCAGGATGATGCGGTTGGGGGCGTATTCGACCGAGTCCGCGCCATAGGCGACGGGCTGATTGGTCGCCTGGGCCTGGGCATCGACCAGGGCCGGCATGCCCACGACGGCCGCCGCCGCGACGACGGCCAGCGTCTTCGAAATCTTCGTCACGATCATCCGCCTGACCCCTTGGGCGTCAGAACGCCCTTCACCTTGTTGTCGCCTGCACCGTCGAACACGACGCGCTGTCCGTGATCGTAGATCGCATAGGACGATGCGTTGATGGTTCCAATAGGGCCGGAACCCTGAACGCCCTTTGAACCGGTGACGTTTCCGGTCGAGGTGTCGACCACCGCCTCGGGCGTGGTCAGGACAAAGCCCGTCCCGCCGTCCGAAATGCGCACGTTCGGACCGATCGTCACCGTCTTGGCTTGTTCGTCATAGATGCCGCCGTCGGCCGTCAGTTCGGTGACCTTGCGTCCGCCCAGGTTCAGCTTCAGCGCCGGGCCGATCAGTTTGAACTTGCCGGTATTGGGGTCGCGCACAGCGCCCTGGGCGCCGACGGTGAAGGCACGGCCTTGCGCATCCTGACCGTGGAACAGGGGCGCATCCAGGCGGACCTCTTGGCTCTGGCTGGCCTTGCGCTCAACGCCCGACATGACGGTGCGGAACACGGTCCAGGTCAGGGCGCCGCCCGCCAGCACCAGAATGATGATCGGCAGGACGCGGCGATACAGCTTCACCCGCCGCGAGCGCGCACGCCAGCGCGCGCCGGCCAGGGCGACCCTGGCCTCGTCGGCCTCGATGCGGGACTGTTCGCCGTGTTCGGTCAAGCGCGCCTCAGCTGTGGGCGAAGATGTCGGTCTCGTCCCAGCCGGCCAGGTCGAGCGCCGACCGCGTCGGCAGGAAGTCGAAACATTCGGCGGCCAGTTCGGTTCGCCCTTCGCGCGCCAGCATCATGTCCAGCTTGGCCTTGGCCGCATGCAGATACAGGACGTCCGACGCCGCATAGTCCAGCTGCGCCTGGCTCAGCGTCTCGGCGCCCCAGTCCGAGGACTGCTGCGCCTTGGACAGGTCCACACCCACCGTCTCGCGCACCACGTCCTTCAGCCCGTGCCGGTCAGTGTAGGTGCGCGCCAGCTTGGAGGCGATCTTGGTGCAATAGACCGGCCGCGTCTCGACGCCGAGGTGCAGCAGGAACATGCCGATGTCGAACCGGCCGAAATGGAAGATCTTGGTCACCGTCGGATCGGTCAGCACCCGCTTCAGATTCGGACAGTCATAGGCGGGCCGGTTCAGCCGCACGACATGGGCGTTTCCGTCGCCCGACGACAGCTGCACCACGCACAGCGGATCGCGGCGAAAACGCAGGCCCATGGTCTCGGAATCGATGGCGACCTCGGACCCCAGGTCCAGATCGTCGGGCAGGTCGCCCTCATACAGGTAAACGGTCATGCTCAGGCTCTTACACGGCGAACGCGGCGCGCGAAACGGGCAAGCTCAACCACGAACGGGCCTCAAGCAGCGGAGCGCCGCGCGCAAGGCGATAGGCCCACGAACATGGCCTCAAGCAGGAATGCGCCGCGCGCATTCCGATAGGCCAAAAAAAGAAAGCGCCGCACCGTTCGGTGCGACGCTTTCTGAAAGATGGTGCCCAGAAGAGGACTCGAACCTCCACGGCCGTTAAGCCACTGGCACCTGAAGCCAGCGCGTCTACCAATTCCGCCATCTGGGCCCCGTCGGCAGTGCCTTGCGGCGTTTCCATCGGGAAGGCGCGGACCTCTAAGGGAGGCTCCGGGCGGGGTCAACAAGGATTTTTCGCCTTTGCGAGATTTCTTGCGCACGCAGCGCGGCAAGCCAAGCCGCACGTCGTTTTCGATCCGCGTTCGGTGGCGACTTAATGGGCGCTAAGCCTGTTTTCTAACCCCGTCTTGAGGCCAGGTCGCCTAGAAGCGCCTCATGGCAGACCCGTCTCTCAGCCCCTCTGCGCCGGAGCGCTTCGCCACAGAGCGTCGCGCCCAGCCGCGCGCGCCTTTCCGCCAGAACCGCCGCGCCCGCGAGCGGGTCACGATCTTGGGGCAAGCGATGGATCTGGTGAAGCCGGAAGAGGTGCTGCACCACATTCAGCAGGCGGTGCGACAGGGGGCAAAGAGCCTGATCGCCAATCACAACCTGCACAGCCTGTATCTGATGCAGAAGCGGCCTGAACTCGGCGCCTTCTACGACAAGGCCGATCTGATCGAGGTCGATTCGACGCCGCTTCTGGCCTTCTCGCGCGCCCTGGGCCTTCACAGTCGGGGCTTTCACCGCTGCACCTATCTGGACTGGCGCGACCACTTCTGGAGCGTGGCGAACCGCGAGGGCTGGCGCGTCCTGTCCGTCGGCGGCGCGCCCGGCGTCGGCGACGAGGCGGCCCGCCGGCTGAAGCTCCGCTATCCGGACGCCGACATCGCCATCCACCACGGCTTCTTCGACGCCCGCCCCGGTTCGTCCGAGAACGCCGCCGTCCTGGATCGGATCACGGCCTTAAAGCCCCACATCCTGTTCGTCGGCATGGGGATGCCGCGCCAGGAGCTCTGGATCGCCGAAAACTTCGAGGGCCTGCCCGATTGCGTCATCCTGTCGGTCGGCGCCGCTTTCGACTATGAGGCGGGAGTTCAAAGCGCGGCCCCGCGCTGGATGGGACGCGCCGGCGTCGAATGGGCCTATCGCCTGCTGCACGACCCCAAACGGCTGTTCGTCCGCTACTGCGTCGAGCCCTGGACGCTCCTCCCGCTGGCCCTGCGCGACATCCGCAAGGCCAGGGGTCGCAACCGCTGATCACGTTATTCCTACTGGCCAGATAGATATTTATCGCCATGATCCCTCTGGCCCGGCGCGTGTTATCGACAGTGACGGAAACGAAAAACGGGGGTGCGCGTGCCGCAGCAGAATGGACCGCATGTCGCCATCGTCGGCGCGGGTTTCAGCGGCCTGCTGACCGCCGTCAATCTGCTGAAGGCCTCGCGCGTCGTGCGCGTCACCCTGATCGAACGGCGCGGCGTTTTCGGTCCCGGCACCGCCTATGACACTGGAAATCCCGGCCATCTGCTGAACGTCCGCCTGGACAATATGAGCGCCTTTCCCGACCACCCCAGCCACCTCGCCGACTGGCTGGCCGAACAGCCGTCGTGGCGCGCCCAGGACGGCTTCATCACCCGCGGCGTCTACGGCGACTATCTTCAAGCCCTGCTGGACGAGGCGCTGGACGACGCTCCCGACCGCCTGACCCTGATCGGCGCCGAGGCGCAATCCATCGATCGCCAGGACGACGGCTGGCATATCGTGACCAGCGACGGAGAGGTCGCGGCCGATCAGGTGGTGCTGGCGCTGGGCAATCTGGAGCCCGCCTCGCCCCCCGGCGTCGAGGACGCGGTCCGCGCCTCCCCCGCCTATGTCGAAAACCCGTGGCGTTTCGATCCCCAGACCGCGCGCGACGCCCGCAATATCCTGCTGATCGGGTCGGGACTGACGATGGTAGATGCGGCCCTCACCCTGCGCCGGCCCGGACGCCGCATGACCGCCCTGTCGCGTCACGGCCTTCTGCCCCGCGCCCACGCGACCGTTCCGCCCACACCCTATGTCGGCACGTTTTCTGGCAGCCCCGCCGAAATCCTGCGTCAGATCCGGACCGCGACGGCCGAGGCGGACTGGCGCGCCGTGTTCGATCGCCTGCGCCATTCCGCGCGCGACATCTGGCGCGGCTGGTCGCGGGTCGAGCGCAGCCGCTTCCTGCGCCATCTGCGCCCCCTGTGGGACGTGCATCGCCACCGCCTGTCGCCTGGCCCGGCCCGAGACATCCATTCCATGCTGGCCGGCGGCGAACTGACGATCCTGGCCGGCAAGCTGACCGAGCTTAAGGCGACCGACGTCATCGAGGTCTCGTGGCGTCCTCGCGGAAAGAAGCGCGCCATCAAGGAGCGGTTCGATCTTGTCGTGAACTGCACCGGGCCGCTGGGCGTGATCTCCAAGAGCACCGAATCGATGATCCGCGACATCCTCGACAAGGGTTACGGTCGGCCCGACACCCTGGGCCTGGGCCTGCAGGTCGATGATGAGGGCGGCCTGCTGGACGGAGCGGGCGCGCCCGCACGCGGTCTTCACGCCATCGGCCCCCTGACGCGCGGCGCCTTCTGGGAGATGACGGCCGTGCCGGACCTGCGCGGCCAGGCCCGCGATCTCGCCGCCCGTATCCTGTCGGACCGCCCCTAGACCCGAACAACCGACGCGTTTAGCCTTCACACCCGGAACGATCGGGGGCGATGACATGGGGGCAAGAAGAGGCATCGGCCTGCTGGTCGCGATCCTGTCGCTGGGCCTGACGGCCTTTGCGCCTCAGAGCGTGTCGGACTACCGCCTCGCCTCCGCCGACAAGGTGCGCATCGACGTCTTCGGCGAGGCGGCGCTGGGCGGCGAGTTCGTGATCGACGCCAACGGCCGGATCGCCCTGCCGCTGATCGGCGAGGTCCAGGCCGCCGGCCTGACGGGCGCCCAGCTTCAGGACGCCGTCGCTCAAGCTCTGAGCCAGGGCTATCTGAACCAGCCGCGCGTCACCGCCCAGGTCCTGACCTATCGGCCGATCTACATCCTGGGCGAGGTCAATCGGCCGGGTGAATACCCCTATCTGCCGGACCTGACGGTGCTGAACGCCGTGGCGACGGCCCAAGGCTTCACCTATCGCGCCAACACGCGCCGCGTCTTCGTACGTCGCGCCGGATCACAGGTCGAAGAGGCCCAGCCGCTGACCGCCGATGCGCGTGTTTCGCCCGGCGACACCCTGCGGATCGGCGAACGCTACTTCTGACCCGCTGTCAGATCGGCATCGCCATGATTTCCTTATAGGCGGAAATCACCTGATCGCGGACCGAGATCACCGTTTCCAGCGACGCCTCGGCCGAGCTTAGCGCCGTGACCACATCGATCAGATTGCCCTGGCCCTGGACCGAGCGGGTCATCTGGGTTTCGGCCGCGCGCGACTGCTGGGTCATGTCTGTCATGGCGTTCTTGACCAGGTCGGCGAAGCCGCCGTCCCCGACGCCGGGCGCCTGGGCTGCTGTCGGCATGGCGCCGCCCTGAACGGCGGCATAGGCCTTGGCGGCCATCATCGGGTTCATGGCCTAGCCCTCAGCGTTTGATGATGTCGAGGGTGCGGCTGTCCATCGACCGCGCCGTCTCGATGACGTTCAGATTGGCCTCATAGGCGCGCTGCGCCTCGCGCATGTCCATCGCCTCGACCAGGGTATCGACATTGGGCCGCATCACATAGCCCTGCGCGTTCGCGGCCGGGTGCGACGGGTCATAGTCCATCTTGAAGTCGCCCTGGTCGGGCCGGACCTCGGCCAGAGTGACGCCGGTCGCCCCATCGACCTCGCGGGCCTGGAAAACCGGGATCTGGCGGCGATAGGGCTCGCCGCCCGGCGTGCGCGCCGTCGACTGGGCGTTGGCGATGTTTTCGGCGATGACGCGCATGCGCGACTGCTGCGCCTTCAGGGCCGAGGCCGCCACCGCCATGGCGCTGTTCGAAGGGGGGATGGGATCAGGCATGGGTCAGTCCTTCTCGGCCATCAGCCTCAGGCGCCCGGCCGCTTGGCGGCCATGCGGATCATGGACATGGATTTCTGGTAGAAGCCGATGGCGGCGTCATAGGCCATGCGGCTCTCGGCCATCTTCAGCATCTGCTCTTCGACCACCACCGAGTTGCCGTCCAGCGTGGTCTCCGAGTCGGGCGCCTTGGTCGGGGCGAACCGCACCGGCGAACCGGCCGGCGCGATATGGGCGGCATTGGTGCGCACCATCTGCAGACCCGCGCCCGAGCGCATGGCGGCGGCGAAGTCGGTCGGCTGTTTCAGGTCGCGCCCGACGAAGCCCGGCGTGTCGGCGTTGGCGACGTTCTCGGCGATGACCCGCTGGCGGGCGTCCAGCCAGCCCAACCGGCCCTTGATCTGCCCCAGCAGCGGTATGTCGGCGACGCCCATGGCGGTCTCCCGTGCGACGCGGATGCGCGCGATGGGCAGAAAATGCCGCCTGGATGGTTAATAGGGGGTTATCTCAACGGGTCGTTAACCGTGCTGGTTAACATTCAGGGTCTAAGCGCGGACTGCGCGGGGCCTTTGCAGCGTCATGAATTTCCTCGATCTCGCCCGGGCGGTCTTCGGCCTGGCCTTCACCCTCGGCCTGATCGGGATCGCGGCCTGGGCTGCGCGCCGCTATGCGCCGCAAATCCTGGCTCGGCTGAACGCAGAGCGCGGCGAGCGCCGGCTTCAGGTGGTGGAGACCCTGGTGCTGGACCCCGCCCGTCGCCTCGTCCTGGTCCGCATCGACGACGAGGAGCGGCTGATCCTGCTGGGCGAAGGCCGCGAACTGATCGAACCGCGTCAGCAGGGGCTAGGCCAGTGAAGCCCGCCGTCTTCGTCAAGCCGACCGGCGCCGAGCTGAAGCGCGCGGCCCTGCTGTCGCTGTTCACCACCCTGGTCTGTCTGGCCTGGCCCGTCGCGGCCTTGGCCCAGCAGGCGGCGCAAAGCGGCTCGGCTCTGAACATCGACCTGGGCACCGGGGCCGGCCTGACCCAGCGCGTGGTCCAGCTGGTCGGTCTGATGACGGTCCTGTCCCTGGCGCCGTCGATCGTCATCATGACCACCAGCTTCGTGCGGATCATCGTGGTCCTGTCGCTGCTACGCACGGCGCTGGGCCTGCAACAGTCGCCGCCGAACGCCGTCCTGGTGTCCCTGTCGCTGTTCCTCAGCGCCATCGTCATGGCCCCGACCTGGCAGGACGCCTATGATTCGGGCATCCGTCCGCTGATGGATCAGCAGATCGAACTGCCCCAGGCCTTCGATCAGGCGTCCGAACCCGTAAAAACCTTCATGCTGGCCCAGGTGGACCGCGGGGACCTCGCCCTGTTCACCCGGCTGTCGAAGATCGACCCGCCCCAGAACGTCCAGGACCTGCCCCTGCGCGTGGTCACGCCGGCCTTCATGATCAGCGAGTTGAAGAAGGCCTTTGAAATCGGATTTCTCCTTTTCGTTCCGTTCCTTGTGATTGATCTGGTGGTGGCCAGCGTGCTGATGTCCATGGGCATGATGATGCTCCCTCCGGTGGTGGTCTCCCTCCCCTTCAAGTTGATCTTTTTCGTGCTGGTGGACGGCTGGCGATTGGTCGCCGGAAGCCTGGTTGAGAGCTTCCAACGGGCGTCCGGTACCGGATAATCCCCCGCCCCATATGGCTTTAAGCGTCATCGGCGCTTGCAAAGCATGGGGAAATCCGTGTTGATCCCCCGGTCCTCGCTCGGAATCGGGCGACTAACACTGGAAACGCTTCTTATGACCACTCAAGCCGAACTGATCGCCGCCGTCGCCAAGGACGCTGGTGTTTCGCAGGCCGACGCCGGCAAGGTGCTGACCGCGATCGTCGAAAACATCCACTCGACCCTGAAGTCGGGCGGCGACATCCGCATCTCGAACCTGGGCGTCTTCGACACCGCCGACCGCGCCGAGCGCGAAGGCCGCAACCCGGCCACCGGCGCGACCATCAAGATCGCCGCCTCCAAGGCCGTGCGCTTCCGCGTCTCCAAGCCGCTGAAGGACGCCGTCAACGGCTAAGCCTTTTCGGTCCTGCGATGCAGGACCGGCACTGCTCGACGGGCGGGGGTCGCGACGCGATCTCCGCCCGTTTCAATTTCAGGCGGCGCTCTTCGCGTCAGCTTCTTTTCTGAACGCCTGTTTGGCGCTGTTGACCCAGCCGACGAAGGTGTCGGCCTGGCTGGACAGATTGGCGAAGTCGCCCGTCCCCGCCACGCCCGACAGATTGTCGTCCAGCGCGACCCGCAGCGCCGCCGCCGACCGCGCGCCGGGAACCATCGGCCCAAAGCGCCCGCTCAGCCGCTGCAGCGCGGCCCGATCGCCCGCCAGCGAATAGCCGACGCCCGCCCGGATCAGCCAGCTTTCCTCGGCCGGCGTCAGCGGCATGGTCGCGGTCTTGTAGCGATCGCCCAGCCGCGCCTCATAGATCGGCGCCGCCTCGCCCCACTTCTGCTGCTTCCAGAAGATGTCGGCCCGCACCTCGCGCGCCGGGTTCGACTGATCTCGGTCCAGCACCTCCAGCGCATGGTCGAACCGGCCCAGATCCATCAGGGCGCGCGCCTCCAGCGCCCGGCGCTCGCTGTTCATCACATTGGGCAGCAGGGTGGTGCGCGAGCCCCAGATGGCCTGCAACGCCTTCTCCGGCTGGCGGTCCATCAGATAGACGGTGGCCAGATTGGTCGCGACCTGGGCCTTGGCCACCCCGTCCAGTCGCTCGTCCACCTGGTGCTTCAGCAGTTCGGCGGCCTGATCCAGCAGGTCCACGTCGATCAGCCGGCGCGACAGACGCCGCACCATCTCGTCGCCGTCCGCCCCGATCGGGGTCAGTTCGCGGAAGTCATAGAACAGCGCCAGCGCCTGCACCGGCTGCAAACCGTCCGCCGCCCCGTCCAGGAACAGGGCGCGGAAGGCGTTGGCCTGATCCGCCTGCACCTCGGCTGCGCCCGGCACGCCCGCCATCCGCTTGCCCGCGCCGCGCAGGGCGTCCAGCGCTTCGCGGTATCGCCCCTGCTGCAGATAGATGCCCGACAGTTTGCGCACGACCGCCATCTCGGTCGCATCCCCGCGCCAGCGCCATTTCAGCTGTTCCAGCTGGGCCGTCGCCTGATCCGCCGTGATCGCGCCCTTGTCCAGCTCCAGGCTGATGGCGCCCAGTTTCGCCGGCGTCGCGATCCCGTCCAGCGGCGCGCGCGCCACGGCCTTGTAGATCGCCAGCGCCCGGTTCTTGTCGCCGTTCAGCTCGAACATCCGCGCCTGAACCAGACGCGCGGTCAGTTGATCGACCGCCGGCGCATCCTGGCTGAAGACATAGGTCAGCAATTGCTGGGCGGCCGGCAGGTCGTTCAACTGGATCGCGGCCATGGCGTGGGCCGCGCCGAACCGCGCGCGCCATTCCTTGGGAAAGCTGTCGATGGCCGGGGCGCCGGCGGCGAAGTTGCGACGCGCCCCCTCCCAGTCGCCCATCTCCGAAGCGATATAGCCCAGCCAGACCTTGGTCGCCGGATCGTTGGCCAGGGCCGCGCCCGCGAAATCAACCTGGGCCTCCTCCAGCCGCCCGACGCCGACACGCGCCACGCCGCGCAGGCCGCGCACCTCGGGCTCGCCTTGCAGGTTGGGCGCCTTGGCGATCAGGGCGTTCAGCACCCCGATGGCCTCATAGTTCAGGCCCGACCCGACCAGGAACCGCGCCAGCGCCATCCGCGCCTCGATCGGCGCGCGCGGATTGTCCGCCGCCGCGATCGTCTCCAGCCCCGCTGCGTCTTGCAGCCGGCGATAGCGGTCCGAGAATCCCGCCTCGCCCGTCGCGGCCCAGGCCTCGTCGATCAGCGCCGGATAGGCCGCCCGTTTGGGCGCATCCGCATTGTGGTCGCCCGTCTCCAGCCCGGCCGCCGGCGACGACAAGGCCAGCCCCTTGGGCCGGCTCAGCGTCACCAAATCGCCCGCCGCCTCGATCTTCAGGTCGTCAGCCCCCGTCTCGACAGCCAGACCCTGCGCCGTCGGGATCAGGCTCAGATCGACCGTGCGCCGTCCGCCGGCGTATCCCTTGCCGGGCGCCAGGGCCGTCACCGCCGCGAACCGGTCCCCGACCAGCGGATCGGTCAGCCAGATCGCCTTGGTCGCCCCGGCCATCTGCGCCACCAGCACCGGCGCGCCGTCGTCGGACCGGCCGACCTCGACCCCGCCCGCCGCGCCGTCTGGGCCGCCCAGGGTCACGGTCCAGGTCCCGCCCTGACCCTGCGCCGAGACGCCCAGCCCCTCAGGTTCGGCGATCCTCAGAGCCGTATAGCCCGGCCCGGCCGCCCACCGGGCGTTCTTGGCCGATCCCAGCGCCTTGGCGCCGCTCATATCCATGCGGGCGGCCGTGTCGAACACGACCCATACGGCATCGCCCCGGCGGAAGACGGCCGCCCCCACCGGCGCGCCCCAGTCGAAGGTCAGGACGGTCTTGCCGCCGGCCGTCTCGGCCCGCACCGGCACCACGGCCTTGGTCGTCTGCGGCGCAGCGGCGTCCCCGCCCTCCGGCGCCTTGCCGGGCGCATACAGGTTCAGCCACACCGCCCCGTCCGCCACGCCCGAGCGCGCATCCGCACCCTGTTCCAGCGTCAGGATCAGGTCCGTGCCGCCCGCGCCACGGCTCGGCCGCGTCTCGACCGACTTCACCCCGGCCGGCGGATCGACCTTCAATCGCGAGACGTCGGGCGCGGCGGTGGTCCCCAGCCGCACGACGACCTTGTCGCCCTCCCGGCTGACGCGCGAGCGCACCCCGATCACGCCGCCGAACTCGACCCGCGTGAACTCGGCGTTGGCGCCGATATTGATGGACAGCGGATCGCGCGAGCGCCCGACTTCCTGGGCCAGCGGCGCCATCGGCGCGAACACGACGGCGCCGGCCGTGGCGGCGGCCACGGTCGTCTTCAGGATGCGCTTTGTCGGCGAGGCCCCGGACATATCTCCCGACCCATGCCGCACAAGGCCTTTAATCGCGGTTAACCGCTGTTCACCGTGATGAGGGATGGCGTTAGGACAACCGGTCCACGCGACAGCGCCGTTTTAAGCGCCCATAGTCGCCGCATGACCGATTATCCGCGCCTCAGCACCCTGAAGACCGGCCTGGCCTGTCGCTGCCCCCGCTGCGGCAAGGGACCGCTGTTCAAGGGCTATCTGACGCTGCAGACGGAATGTCCTCAGTGCGGGCTCAGCTACGCCTTCGCCGATCCGGCGGACGGGCCGGCCTTCTTCGTCATGACGGCCGTCGGGGTGGTGGGGATGATCCTGCTGATGGTGTTCGACTTCACCGTGCATCCGCCGATCTGGGTGCATCTGGTGGTGACCCTGCCGATCCTGGTCGCCCTGTGCCTGGGGTGCCTGCGCCCCTTCAAGGCCTGGCTGGTCGCCGAACAATATGTCCACAAGGCCGCCCCGCCCGAGTTCTCCTCGAACGGCAAGCACGGCCCCTTCTAGGGCTCGATCACCGTCAGCTCGGGCCAGCGCGCCCGCGCGCTTTCGACGGCCTTGGCCCAGCCCCTGGCCAGCGGCCGGCTCGGATTGGGCCGGATCGTTAGGGCGAACACGTCGTCCAGCCCGAACGGCGCGGCGATGCTGAGGCGATCGTCCGCCTCCAGCCGAACCCCGACCGCAAAGGCCGGCGCCACGAACCGCCCCAGCGCCTCGTCGGTCGAATGCAACGACGCATAGGGTTCGCCGAACCGGTTCTGGAACCACAGATGCACCCGCGCCTGGTTGCGGACCTCGACCTGGCTGCGGAACGGCTCGTCGAAGGCGGCGGCGACGCGTTTGATGACGACGTCCTCTGCATCGTAGGACAGGTCCGACGCGTCGAAATAGGCCAGGTCGTAGTCCTTGACCCCATAGCCCGCCGGCCGCCCCGTCCGGGCGTTCCACACGGCCTGATAGACCGCCCCCGATACCAGCCGCCAGTCGGGCAGGTCCAGCGCCCGGACGGTCGTCAGCACATGCATCAAACCAGCGTCGGCGCGCACGATGGCGGCCAGTTCCGTCTCCAGCTCGCTCATCCCCGCACCGGCCAGCCGTGATCCAGCGGCCCGTGTCCGCCGCCCAGGCCCGGCGCCCGGCGGATCGCCTCGCCGACATAGGCCCAGGCCTCGGCCACCGCGACCTCCAGCGGCCGGCCAATCGCCAGGCCCGCCGCGCACGCGCTCGCAAGCGTGCAGCCGGTGCCGTGGGTGTGGCGGGTGTCGATCCGTTCGGCCTCCAGCGCCGTCTCGCCGTCTGCGGTCATCAGCAGGTCGATCACCGTCGTCCCCGGCACATGGCCGCCCTTCATCAGCACGGCCCGCGCGCCCATGGCCAGCAGCGCCTCGCCCGCCCGCCTCTGGCCGTCCAGATCGTGGACCGCAAAGCCCGTCAGGGCCTCGGCCTCGGGCGCATTGGGCGTCAGCAGGGCCGCGCGGGAGATCATCAGGCGCTTCACCGCATCGACCGCCGCATCGGGCAACAGCGGATGGCCGCCCTTGGCCACCATGACCGGATCGACCACCGCCGGGGCGTCCGCCTCGTCCAGCAGGGCCGCGACCGTCTCGACCACCTTGACCGAGCCCAGCATGCCGGTTTTCACCGCATCGGTCCCGATGTCCTCCAGAACCGCCCGCGCCTGGGCGGCGATCAGATCCAGCGGCAGCGGATGGACGCCGTGGACTCCCAGGGTGTTCTGCACCGTGACGGCCGTGATGGCGGTGGCGGCGAACCCGCCCATCATGGTCACGGCCTTGATGTCGGCCTGGATGCCCGCGCCGCCGCCACTGTCCGACCCGGCCAGAATGAGCACCCGACCTTGATGACGCGCGCTCATGCCGCCGCTCCCGAAAACAGTTTCAGCCCGACGATGCCCGACACGATCAGCAGGATGCACACGGCCCTGACCGCCGTCGCCGGCTCGCCGTAGACCAGGACGCCCACCACCGCCGCGCCCACCGCCCCGATGCCGGTCCAGACCGCATAGGCCGTGCCGATCGGCAGCTTCTGCGTGGCGACCCATAACAGGATCATGCTGCCCGCCAGCGCGATCACAACCCCCAGCGAGGTCCACGGCCGGCTGACGCCGACGTTCTTGAGGCCCGAGGCCCACAAGACCTCCAGCAGACCGGCGACGACCAGCGTCGCCCACGGATTGATCGACATCACCCAGGACATGGCGACCAGATGGAACAGGCCGCGGTCCGGAGCAAGCCGCGATCAGCCGCCCAGCGGCCCCTTGAAGATGAAGAAGGCCCCCAACGCGATGAAGGCGAAGCCGACCAGATGGTTCACCGTCAGCTTCTCGCCCAGATACAGGACCGAAAAGCCGGCGAAGACCAACAGGGTGATCACTTCCTGCATCGTCTTCAGTTCGGCCGGCGAATAGACCTGGATGCCGATGCGATTGGCCGGCACCGCCAGCCAGTATTCGAAGAAGGCGATGCCCCAGCTGGCGATGACCAGGATCCACAGCGGCCTGTGATCGAACTTCAGATGGCCGTACCAGGCGAAGGTCATGAAGACGTTCGACAGGCACAGCATGGCGATGGGGGCGATGTAGGCGGTCAGGGGCATGGGGCGCATCAGGGCTGTTGCAGACCTGCCCTCTACACCGGCTGCGACCGTCCGTCGCGGGGCTTCACTCCGTCGCTGTCACCGCCGCCATAAGTGCAGCCTGAACCTTGAGCGCCTGCACCGTTTCGCGCACATCGTGGACCCGCACCATCCGCGACCCGCGCCGCGCGCCTTCCAGCGCCAGCGCCAGCGACCCGCCCAGCCGGTCGGTCGCCAGGGTCGCCGTTGGATCGATGGCCTGGATCGTGCGCTTGCGGCTGGCGGCGTACAGCACCGGGAAGCCCAGATCGACCAGCGCGTCCAGTCGCGCCGTCAGCGCCAGATTGTGCGCCAGGGTTTTGCCGAAGCCGATGCCGGGATCCAGCCAGATCCGCTCGCGCGCCACGCCCGCCGTCATCGCCGCCTCGGCCCGGCCGCGCAGATAGTCCCGGACTTCGCCCACCACGTCGTCATAGCGCGGGTCCGCCTGCATCGTGCGGGGTTCGCCCTGCATGTGCATCAGCACCACGTCGCAACCCAGCTCGGCCGCGACCGCCGCACTCTCGGGCGCATGGCTCAGCGCGGTTACGTCGTTCCACATCGTCGCCCCGGCCGCGACGGCGGCGCGGGCGACGGCGGGCTTCATCGTATCGACGCTGATCGCCCCGCCCCAGCGCGCGCGGACGCCGGCGATCACCGGCGCGACCCGCTCGACTTCCTCGGCCTCGCCCACCGGCTCGGCCACCGGCCGGGTGCTCTCGCCGCCGATGTCCAGCACGTCCGCTCCGTCCGCAACCAGCCGCATGGCCTGATCGATCGCGCCTTCAGTCGAGGCCCACCGCCCCCCGTCCGAAAAGCTGTCGGGCGTCACATTGACGATGCCCATCACCTGCGGGAGTTCACGCGCACATCTATTCTCGGTGATCATGCTGCGATCTGAGCCCCAAGCCCGCGCGGCGCAACGAAAAACCCGCCGGGAGATCGCTCTCCCGGCGGGTTCGTCTTCAGATCAGGCCTGAGCTTAGTGAACCGTCGGCACGCTGGTCGCGGCCGGCGCGGCGACCGGAACCTCGATGTCCGTGCCGTCCGACACCGGCGTCACCGGCACCGAGACCGAAGGCCCGGCGTTGGGGAAGTTGTTCTCGTCACGGTTCGGCGCGACGCCCTTCTCCAGCAGATCCTTGATCTCCTCGCCCGACAAGGTTTCGTATTCCAACAGGGCCTGAGACAGTTTCTCGTGGTCCTCGGCCTTGGTGGTCAGGATGGTGCGCGCCTCGTCCCAGCCCGAGGTCACCAGGCGACGGACTTCTTCGTCGATGGTGCGCGCCGTCTCTTCGGAGATGTTCTGGCTGCGGGCGACCGAGTGGCCCAGGAACACCTCTTCCTGGTTCTCGCCATAGGCCACGGTGCCCAGCTTTTCCGAGAAGCCCCAGCGGGTGACCATGGCGCGGGCCAGCTTGGTCGCCTGTTCGATGTCCGAGCTGGCGCCCGAGGTGATGTTCTCCGGCCCGAAGATCAGCTCCTCGGCGACGCGGCCGCCCGCCATGATGGCGATCCGGTCGATCATCTGCTGGTATTTCATCGAATAGCGGTCGCCCTCCGGCAACTGCATCACCATGCCCAGCGCCCGGCCGCGCGGGACGATGGTCGCCTTGTGCACGGGATCGGCCATCTTGACGTTCATGGCGACGATGGCGTGACCGGCCTCGTGGTAGGCGGTCAGGCGCTTTTCTTCCTCGTTCATCGCCATGGAGCGGCGTTCCGAACCCATCAGCACCTTGTCCTTGGCGTCTTCGAAGTCGCGGTGGGTGACCATGCGACGGTCCTTGCGCGCCGCCATCAGGGCCGCCTCGTTGACCAGATTGGCCAGGTCGGCGCCCGAGAAGCCGGGCGTCCCGCGCGCGATGGTCTTGACGTTGACGTCGGCGGCCAGCGGCACGTCCTTCATGTGGACGCGCAGGATGCGTTCGCGGCCCGAGACATCCGGGTTCGGCACCACCACCTGGCGGTCGAAACGGCCAGGACGCAGCAGGGCCGGGTCCAGCACGTCGGGACGGTTGGTCGCAGCGATCAGGATGATGTTCTCGGACGCCTCGAAGCCGTCCATCTCGACCAGCAGTTGATTCAGCGTCTGTTCGCGCTCGTCATTGCCGCCGCCCAGGCCGGCGCCACGATGGCGACCGACGGCGTCGATCTCGTCGATGAAGATGATGCAGGGCGCATTCTTCTTGGCCTGTTCGAACATGTCGCGCACGCGGCTGGCGCCGACGCCGACGAACATCTCGACAAAGTCCGAACCCGAGATCGAGAAGAAGGGCACGCCCGCCTCGCCCGCGACCGCGCGCGCCAGCAGTGTCTTGCCGGTGCCGGGAGGGCCGACCAGCAGGGCGCCCTTGGGGATCTTGCCGCCCAGACGCTGGAACTTGCCCGGATCCTTCAGGAAGTCGACGACCTCCTGCAGTTCGTCCTTGGCCTCGTCCACGCCGGCCACGTCGTCGAAGGTTTTGCGGCCCTTGTGCTCGGTCAGCAGCTTGGCCTTGGACTTGCCGAAGCCCATCGCGCCCTTCGCCCCGCCCTGCATCTGGCGCATGAAGAAGATCCACACCCCGATCAGCAGCGCGATGGGCAGGATGCCCAGCAGCAGGCTCATCCAGATCGACTGGCCGCCCGACTTGGCGTCAATCTCGACATTGGCCGCCAGCATCTGGGCCACCAGCTGTTCGTTCGGATAGACGGTGGTGGAGGTGAAGCGTTCGCCGTTCTTCAGCTCGCCGTTCACCTTGTCCAGGCGGATGGTCACCTGTTTGACCTCGCCCGCGTTCACGCGCTGCACCAGCTGGGAATAGCTGATGGCCTCGGGCTTGCCGGCCGGCTGGCCCGTCACGCCGTTCATGGCGCCGCCCTGCGACAGCGCCGCATAGCCCGCCAGCAACGCCAGAATGATCACGCCGGTGATCGCCAGATTACGCAGGTTCATTGAGGTCCTCGGTCGTCCGCGACCCCGGTGGGATCAACGGTCTGGATGTGTCTGTCTGGGAAAATAGGGGCTTAATCAGCGTTACGCTATCGGGTGGCGGAAATCAGGTCGTCTTCGTGCGTCGTTTCGTCCAGCGCCAGCCTGAGCCGTTCCGCGACAAGGCCGCGCCGTTCGACCCCTTCGCCTGCAAGAACCGGGGCCACAGCGTCGTCCCTGATCAACACAGGCCAAGCCCCGCGTGTCGCCGCCGGCAGCCGATTGATCTCGGCCCTGTCGGCGTCCGACAGGCTGGCCAACCGCGCCCGCGCCGCCACGACGGACCAACCGGCACGATCGGCGCAAAAGACGAACCGCCCGTCCCAGACCGCCTCGACGCCGGGCTTCAGCGCCAGCGGCGAAATGTCCCGCCTGCGCAGCTCGCCGGCCTCGCGCATCAGCCGCACCGCCGGCCCGACAGCCTCGATCCGCGTCCCACACAGGGTCGCCGCGAAGTCCTCGCCCGCCTTCAGCCGCGCCGTCAGGGCGTCCAACTGCGCACCCCGAGGCGGCGTCGATCCGCCGCCGACGCAGACCAGGGCCGCCGCCAGCGCCCGCGCGCCCACGTCCCGGTCCACGCGCGCCATGGCCTCGCCGTCCATCGTCGGCCGCGCCCCGGTTTGGGCCGACGCCTGATCGATCAACCGAGGCGCCGCGCCCGCCAGCGCCTGCCGCGCCCGGCTGCGGCCGAAGCGGGGATCGGCGTTGGCGGGGTCCTCGATCCAGTCGGCCCCCTGCCCCGCCAGCCAGTCCCGCAACGCCGCCCGCCGCTCGCCCAGCAGCGGCCGCAACAGCATCAGGCCTCGCCCTTCGGGCCAGGCCGGCGACGGCGACCATTCGCGCACCCGTCCCAGGGTCGAGCCTTCGCTTCGCATCAGATCGGCCTCGGCGATGTCGTCGGCGGTGTGGGCGAACAGGACGACCGACGCCCCCGCCGCGCGCGCCGCCTCCGCGATCAAATCATGCCGCGCCGCCCGCGCCGCCGCCGTCAGCCCGGTCGCGGGCTTGTCCCCGTCCCAGCTCAACCCGCGCCAGTTGGCCCCGGCGTCCCTCGCCGCCCGGGCCGCAAACTCGGTCCAGCCACCGCTGTCCGCATTCAGCCGATGATCGACGGTCAGGGCCAGCACCGAACGCCCGCGCGTCCGCGCCCAGTCCGTCGTCAGCCGCAACAGGGCGATGGAATCCCCGCCCCCCGACAGGGCCAGCGCCAGCGGCCGCCCTGTATCGCGCGTCAGTCGCGCATCCAGCCGCGCGAACGCTCGCGCTCTGACATCCGGGTCAGGCGTCAGGCGCAGGAACCCGTCGTCTTCAACTGGGCCGCCCGCGCCTTTTGCGGGTCAGAGGCGGCGGGCGCATAGCGGCGCGTAAATTCAGCCAGGGCCGCGCACCCTTGTGGCTTCCTCTGCGTCGCGAACAGGGCGTCGGCCAGTTTCAACGTCGTATCCGCCGCCCAGCCGATACGCGGCCAATCCTTCAGCGCGGCGGCGTAGTAGGGCACCGCCCCGGCCTTGTCGTTCGCCGCCACCCGCAGGTCGCCCAGACGCGAGTTGGCCTCACGCGACTGCGGCGTATCGGGCCAGGCCGCGATCACCGTTTCCAGCGCCCGCTCGCCGCGCGGCTTGTCGGTCGCCAGCAGGGCCACCGCCGCCGCCAGATCCCGCGTCGCGTCGCCGGTGGGCGAGGTCGCCTCGATCGGCGCATTCAGTTCGGCCTGGGTTTCCAGCTTCTGCAACCGGCCCTCGGCGTCGGCCAGACGCGTCTTCAGCGTCTCGTTCTCGCGCGTGGCCTCGTCCAGCTGGAAGGTCAGCCGCTCGTTGTCGCCGTTGATCCGGCGCACCGTGGCCTCCAGGTCGCCCAGGCGTCTGTCCATCAGGGCGAACTGCCCCTGCAGCGTCACCACCTCGGGGTCCGGCTCGACCAGCACGGGCTGGCCGACGGCGTTCCTCTGGGTCAGCGCCCGCTCCAGACGGCGCACATTGCGGTCCAGCTGGTCCAGGCGGCGATTGTCCCACTCGGTCCGCTCCATGATGTTGGGCTGGGCCTGTTGGGCGACCGCGCCGCCTCCGATCAGGACAACCCCAAGGGCGGCGGCGGCGAGGAGATGAACGCGAGAAATCGAGAGCTTGGTCATGCGTCTAGCTTTCACCGATTTGGGGCCGCCGCAAGGCCGAGCTAATGGCCCAGCCCCAGATAGACCATGGCCGCGATGAACAGGCCGACCACGATGTTGCAGAACACCAACAGCGCGATCGTCCGCCACAGGGCCGAGAACCAGGACAGCGAATAGGCGCCCTTCATCTGGGCGAACATGTGCACCGGGATCGATAGCGCCGCCAGATTGATCACCACCAGGCCGAATGTCCCCCAGAAGGTTCCGGCGATGACCATCAGCATCAGCAGCATGGCCATGAAGGTCAGCGAATACAGAACGAACACCCCGTGGTCGTACAGGGTGAAGCTGCGCTTCCACAGGAAAAGCAGGGCCACGAACGGGATCGACAAGGGCATCAGCAGGAAGGCGAACTTGTACACCGTCTGCTGGAACTTATAAACCGCCAGGTCCGGGTTCTGCAGCTTCTTCAACACCGTGGCGCCGATGCCGTGGCCTTCCTTCTCGGCGTCCTTGCCCATGACCTTCAGCTTGGTTTCGCCAGCCTCTTCAGTCGCCATGTCCTTGATCCCGGCCTGCCAGCTGCCGGGCTTCAACCCGTCGGCGCGGCCGTCGCGCTGCTCGATCTCCAGCCGGGCCAGGGCCGCGCGGCGGTCGTCGACCAGTTTCTGTCCGGCGTTGATCGCCATCTGCATCGTCGGGTCCGGCTGGGCGCCGCTTTCGGCGCGCATCTGGACCAGGGCCTTTTCGGCCTCGGCCAGGCCCACCCGCTGGGACGCGATGCGTTCGGCCATCTCTGCGCCCTCGGCCTTGGATTCCGGGTGCGGCATGAAGCTGAGCGCGAAGAACATCACGAACAGGGTGAACAGGAAGATCGCCAGCGGCGAGACGTAGCGCGTGCGCTTGCCCTCGACCCATTCGCGCGTCAGCTTTCCGGGGTTCAGCCACAGCAGCGGTAGGGTGCGCCAGATGCGGGCGTCGAAATGCATGACCCCGTGCAGCAACTCTTCGCCCAAATGCAGCAGGCTGCGATGGACATGGGTCGGCTGGCCGCAGTTTGCGCAGAAGTTGCCGCCCGTTTCGGCTCCGCAATCGGAACAGACGCCGTGGGCGTGATCCTCGCCCGCCTTGCCTGTCGGCTTTTCGATCGCGCCTGCGGCCAGTCCGGCCGTGACGACGGCGCCCGCCCCTTCGATGTCCATTCGCTGATCCCCCGATCCCTGTGACGACGTATCTGCCGCCGGCCCGGCGTCAGGACAAGCGCGGAAACGAAAAGAGGCGCCGACCCTGCGGTCGGCGCCTCCCTTCAGATCAGTCGTCTTTCGCCGACTAGCGCGGCGCGCCCGACACGATGGCGGTGTGGGCGTTGCGGTTGCGGGCGAAGGCGTCCTCGTTCGAGCCTTCCGCGATCGGCCGCTCCTTGCCGAAGCTGATGGTGTCGATCCGGCCGGCGGGAATGCCCCGGTTGATCAGATAGGTCCGCACCGATTCCGCACGACGGGCGCCCAGCGCCAGATTGTATTCGCGCGTGCCGCGTTCGTCGGCGTTGCCTTCGATGCGGACCGTCACGGACGGATAGCGCTGCAGCCACTGGGCCTGGGCGTCCAGGCGCGGCATGGCCTCGGGACGGACCTCATAGGAATCCAGGTCGAAATAGATCCGGTCGCCGACGTTGACGACGAAGTCCTGCTCGGTGCCCGGCGCGGCCGAACCCATGTTGCCGCCAGTCACCGAGCCGGTGGGCGCGGTCGGATAGGCCGGTCCCGTCGGTTGCGTCGTGCCGTCGTTCGGACCGGGCACGCCCGTCTCGACCGGGGGCTTTCGGGTGCAGGCGGCCATGGCGGCGACGGCGCAGCCGACCATCGCCAGTTTGAGAATGCGGGAAGTCTTCATGGGGTCGTCTCCTGACGTATCGTTTCTGGCAAGGGGCGGGCCTCAAGCTTGGCTTTACTGTCTGCCTCGGCCGATTCTTCGACGCTAGAGGCGATAACGCACAGTTGAGCTTTAAGGCTCCGACGGTGTCGGTGCGGTGTTTAAGCGGGGCAGCTGTCGGCGCCCTGGTTCACGCCCAGATTGCTCGGGCCGCGGTCCAGCAGCGGCGACCAGGCCGGGTCGGTCCCGCGTCCGTTATAGCCCGCCTGCGACACCACGCGCCCCGACAGGTCGACGGTCCACAGACGCGTGTCGCCGCCCGGCGTCTGGCGCGCGAACATCACGTATCGGCCGTTCGGCGCCCAGTTCGGGCCTTCCTCGAAATAGCTGGAGGACAGGATGCGCTCGCCGGAGCCGTCGGCGTTCATCACTCCGGTCGAGAACCGGCCGCCGCCCTGTTTGGTGAAGGCGATCAGATTGCCGGTCGGGCTCCAGGACGGGGCGGTATAGATCCCGCCGCCGCGCGAGATCGGTCGTTGGCCCGATCCGTCCGACCGCATGACATACAGGCGCGCCGAACCCGAACGGTCCGAGGTGAAGACGATCTGGCTGCCGTCCGGACTGAACGACGGCGAGGTATCGATGCCCGGATCGCTGGTCAGGCGCGTGATCTGGCGGCTGCGCAGATCCATCGCATAGACGTCGGTATTGCCGCCCCGGATGATGGAAAACGCGATCTTGTTGCCGTCGTTGGAGAAGCGCGGCGCCAGCACCTGACCGTCGAACTCGCCCAGGCTCTCGCGCCGGCCGGTCGTCAGATTATACAGGTAGATGCGGCTGTAATCCTTGCCCAGCGCCACATAGGTGATCTCATCCGGCTGCGACAGCGAGAAGCGCGGCGACATGATCACCTCGTCGCCCTGCGTCAGATAGGTCGGATTGAATCCGTCCTGATCGGCGATGGTCAGGCGGTTGATCCGGTTCAGCTGCGTGCCCTCCTCGGACACGAAGATCACGCGGGAATCGAAGAAGCCGGCCTCGCCGGTCATGCGCTGATAGATGATGTCGGAAATCTTGTGCGCGATCCGGCGCCACTGCTCCTGGGTCGCGGTGAACTGATAGCTGACCAGCTGGCACTGGCGGTAGGGATCATACAGCCGGAAACCGACGTCCAGCCGCTGGTCGCCGCGCAGCGTCACCCCGCCATACAGCACCGCCTGCGCGCCGATCTGGGTCCACTGAGGGAAGTTCGGCGCATTGGCCAGCGTCAGCCCGGTCTCGATGAAGTTGGTCGGGTTCAGCGGCTCGAAGAAGCCCGACCGCTTCAGATTGGCGCTGACGACATTGGAGATGTCCGACCCGTGCGTTCCGGTAAACGGCACGACCGCGATCTGAAGCGGGCGCAGCACGCCCTGATCGATCTCGACCTCGACCGGCTGGTTCTGCTGCGGCGTCTGGGCGGCGGTGGTCAGGGGGGCCGCCATCGCGACAGCCGCCACGGAGGCCAGAAGAAGGTTCAGACGCATCAGATGCTCCCATAAGTCTCGAAGGATCGCCGCCCCTTATCGCCGGGCCGTTCGACTTTCGCCAGCTTCACGGGGAATGGGGCGACATTCGGGACGGCGACGATCATTGATGCGTGATGCGTGATGCATTATCTTGCAGCCATGCGCACTACACTCGCCATCGACGACGACGTGCTGAACGCTGCACGGGCCATCGCGGTTCAGACCCGAACCTCTGTGGGCGAAGTCATTTCCGATCTTGCGCGCCGCTCGATCGCGCAGGCCAAGCCGGACACGTCGCCCGAGTTCCGTAACGGCATTCGCCTCCTGCCGCACCGCAAGGGCGCTGTGGTGACGACCGAACAGATCAACGCTCTGCGCGATGAACTGCCTTGATCGCGCTTCTGGACGTCAGCGTCCTGATCGCACTGATCGACCCAGCCCATACCGAGCATCTCACCGCCCACGCTTGGTTCGCCCGTGAGCATCAAGCCGGTTGGGCGACCTGTCCGTTGACCGAGAACGGCGCGCTTCGAATCCTCAGCAATCCGAAATATCCAAACTCGCCGGGCGCGCCTGCGCAGGTGTTGCCAGCGCTTCATTCCTTGCTGAGCCAACCCAGCCATGCGTTCTGGCCGGATAATATCAGTTTGCTGGGCGACCGTTTGATCGCGCAGGATCGTCTGCTCACCTCGGGCCAGTTGACGGATACCTATCTGCTGGCCTTGGCCGTCTCGAACGGCGGGCGGCTGGCCACGTTCGACCGACGCCTGGCGCCCGACGCGGTGAAGGGCGGAAAGGCTGCCCTGCATCTCATAACGGCCTGACGCTCACCGATTGCGGCAGGCCCGTTCGGTGTTGAAGGTCGGGCGATAGACCCCGCCGGGGAAACCCTGCGGCACATCGAAGGGCGCGGTCTGGCGCAGGGCGCGCAGGGCGCCGTCGGCGGCGGCGCGGTAGACGTTCGACGACTGGGCGTTGATCAGGCTGGGCCCGCGCGTGATCCGCCCATCGGCCGACAGGGTCAGCTCGACCTGGATGCGCAGCTGGCCCGCGCCGGGAATGTCGCAGGGCAGAATCCAGTTCGGATAGACCTGGTTGAAGATGGCCGTGATCTGCGGGCCCGTGGCCTGGGACGCCGCGCCCGCCCCCTGCTGCCCCGTCGCCGGCCGGCCGCGATTGTTGGTCGGGCGCGTCGGTCCGGCGAGGGCGTCAAGATCCAGACTCGGCTCGGTGCGCTGGGGCGCGGGGCGGGCGGGCGCCGGCGTCGCCGGGCGCGGGGTCGGCTGGGCCTTGGTCGGCGGCGCAGGCGTGGGTGCGGGCGGCGTCGGCTTAGGCTGAGGTCGAGGCGGCGTAGGCGTCGGGCGCGGGGTTGGCGTGGGCGCAGGCGCTGGACGGGGCGTGGGCTTCGGCGTCGGCGTGGGTGCCGGCGCCGGGCGCGGCGGCGTGGGCCGCGGCGGGGTCGGGGTCGGGCGCGGCTGGGGCTGCGGCGGGGTCGGCTCCGGCGTCGGCGGCACGGGATCGGGCTGCTGCACCGGGGCGGTCGCGGCGTCGTCGGGCGAAGGTTCGGGCTGCGGATTGTCCGCCGGCGCCGCCTGGACCACCTCCTCCGAGACGATGGTCACCGGCACAGAGGCGACCAGCGGCGTCTCGTCCTCGTCCGTCTTGTGCGACACCATCACGAAGGCGAGCGCGACCACCCCGGCGTGCAGGGCGAGCGATCCGAGGATGGCGGGGCTCGGCCGACGCAAAGGTTTCAGGCCTCCGGCGCCGTGTCGGTGATCAAATTCAGCTTGGTGAAGCCCGAGGCGCTCAACCGCGCCATCACCCGCGCCACCGCCTGATAGGGCGCGCGCCCGTCGGCCCGCACGAACACCGGTCGCTCGGCCGCCTTGTCGGCGCCGCCGGCCTCGGTCAACAGGCGCGTGGACAGGGCGTCGAACGCCGTCTCGCTGTCGCCGACGAAGATCGCGCCCTGCTGGTCGATGCTGACCGACAGAGGTTCGGACTTGATCTCGACCGCGCTGGCCTCGGTCTTGGGCAGTTCGACCGGCACCCCCACCGTCAGCAGGGGCGCCGAGATCATGAAGATGATCAGCAGCACCAGCATCACGTCCACCAGGGGCGTGACGTTGATCTCGGTCAGAGGCCCTTTACGCCCCCTGCGTCCCCGCCGCCCGCCGCCGCTCGCACCACCACCGCCCAGGGCCATGGCTCAGACGCCCCGCTTCAGGCTGAGGTCGCTGGACGGCGGGGGCGGAGGCGGCGGGGCCGACGGGCTGCCCAGGCGGCGCGCTACGGCGGCCTGCAGGTCGTCGGCGAAGGCCTCCAGGCGCCCTGTGAACTTGCCCGCGTCGATCGAGAACTTGTTGTAGGCGATATAGGCCGGGATGGCCGCCGCCAGGCCGATGGCCGTGGCGAACAAGGCTTCCGCAATGGCCGGCGCCACCGTGGTCAGATTGGTGTTGCCCGCCGCTGCGATCCGCCCGAACGCATTCATGATGCCCCACACCGTGCCGAACAGGCCGATGAAGGGCGAGGCAGTGGCCACCACCGACAGCACGCCCAGGCCATTCTCGATCCGCTGGCCCTCGCGCGAGATCAGGCTGTTCATCGCCTTATCGATCCGCACCAGCAGCAGCTCGCCCTGATGTTCGTTCAACACCCCGCGCTGACGCGCCTCGCGCCAGTCCGACAGGGCGATCACCAGCATGCGCGGCAGGGCATGGTCCGGCTCGGGCCCGGCCTGGGACGCCACCTCTTCCAGTGACCGGCCGGACTGAACCGACTTTTCGAAGTCGTCGGCGCGCTTGTTCAGCGCCGTGAACCGCACCGCCTTGTCGATGATGATGGTCCACGACCAGATCGAGGCCGCCGCCAGTCCGATCATCACGCTCTTGACCACCCAGTCGGCGGTCATGAACAGCTCGACCGGGTTCATCATCGCGGCGTCGATAGGCGTGGTCATTCAGGCGCTCCGGGCGGAATCGAGATCGTCACGTCCCCTCTTCGACCGAGCGGACGTGACCATTGTGTGGCGTCCGGCCCGTTTAGCCCCGACCCGTCCGCCCGTCATCTGACAGGCGCGTCATAAGGGTTAACAGCAGGTTACTCGGATGCCGTCCGCCGCGCGTTCGGATCGACCGCGACCGAGACGGGTGCGCCGACGCTGATGATGACGCCTTCGTGGCCTTCCTTGGCGATGGAATAGGTGGCGGCGTCCTTGAGCAGTTGCTCCTCGCACTGGCGATCGCCCGCCCGGCCCAGTTCAGCGCAGCCGCGCTTGGCCGCGTCGGTCCAGCCCAGGACCCGGCGCGTCGCCGCCTCGGCCCGCTTGATCGCCGCCTCGTCTTCTGCGGCGGCTTGCGCGATCAGGGCCTGGCGCGCGCCCTGCTGGTATTGCAGCTCGGCCTGGCCCGCCATCTTGCGCTCCCAGACCTTGTAATAGGGACAGCCCACCAAGCCGCCGCCGATCAGCAGCACGAACAGCAGGATCGTGACGATCACCGCGCTGGCGGACATCTTGTAGGTTTCTGCGGCCATGACGTTTCCCCTCCGTTGGCGCGATCCTAGTCGGCGGTCCCGCCGGCCGCCAGCCACGGCGTGACCTTCTCGACCAGTCCCTTCGACGGTCGTCGCGGCCGTCCGTCCAGATGAATGCACACCGCCGTCACCTCGGCCCGGCACAGCACCTCGCCGGCCCGCTCCACGCTCTGGCGGATAATCAGCCGTACGCCCTTCACCTGCTCGTAGACGGTGCGCACCACCAGGGCGTCGTCGATCCGCGCGGGCTTCAGATATTTTATGTTCAGTTCCGACACCACGAAGGCCAGCGGCTCGGCCTCCTCCAGCAGATCGGCGTGCCCCATCCCGATGGCGCGCAGGAAATCGGACCGCCCCCGCTCGAAATAGCGCACATAGTTGGCGTGATAGACCAGGCCGGTGAAATCGGTGTCTTCATAATAGACGCGCACCGGCAACAGGTGATCGCGCCCCTCGAAACGGCCGGCGGTGGGTTGGTCGGAGATTGCGGTCACTGAAACCTCGTGCGTCGTGCAGTCGCCATAGCCAGTCCGATCGCGACAAGCCATCCGATCACAGGCGAAGCGCCATATCCCACCACCGGCGCCGGATAGGCGCCCAGCAGATTGGCCGCCGACAGACCGATCCAGAAGCCCCCCATGGCCAATCCGACGGCGGCTCCAATGCCCCGCGCGCGCCATCCCATCCAAAGCAACGGGGCCGACAGCAGGATCAGCGCGATCACCGCCGCCACCCCGAGGACCGGCGCAACCGCCCAGACCATCGGCACGACATCCTCAACATAGGGAACGCGCGGCAGGGCCTGCGAACGCGTCAGCCCCCAGAGCGCCAGAATCCAGGACAGGGCCGCCAGCGGCGCCAGCGTCTTCCACGACCCTCTCGCCGCCGTCAGCAGCCCGGTCGTTGCCACCGCGAAGGCCAGGCTTGCGGCTCCGTCGAAGCCGAGACCGAACGTCAGGATCGCCAGGGCGGCGACGCCTGCCGTCCACACATCGTCAGCATCCTGCGCCACGAGCCAGAGCAGCGGCGCGCCCAGCAGCGAGGCGGGGTGGATCAGAACCGGCCCCAGCGCCAGCCACCGATGCGCGCCCTGCATCTCCACGCCCGTCGTCAGCATCAGGACGGCGACGACCAGGATCGCCAGCGCCACGATCAACCTCGGACCCCGGCCCGGCCGCCCCGTCCGCGACGCCGCCCAGAGCGCCACAGCCCCGATCAGAAACGCCGCCGCCTGGACCGCAACCGACGCCGTCCCCGCTCCGGCCGTATGGATCGCCAGCAGGCTGATCGCCGCTGTCGCCGAGATCTGTGCGATCAGGGCGAGTGCTGGCCCATTCAACCGACGACGGATCACGGCCGGCGGTTCGGCGCGGCCATGAAACCGGGGCAGTAGCTTTGGCGCATTTCACGGAACTCGGTCGGCAGGGGGTCGTCGCTGAACAGGATGCGGTTGGGGATGGAGACGAAGCCCACCGCGGGCCCTCCCGCGACGCGCCCGACATAGCCGCACACCGATCGCCTTTCGCCGTTCTCGGCGTAGCGCAGCTCGGCGCCGCGCCCCGCCTGGGTGCGGATCTGGCGCATCACCCGCGCATCGGCCGGCTCGAGCGACGGGGTGTTCGACGGCTGCATCAGCACCCAGACGCCGACCGCGCACACGGCGAGAACCAGCGCCGCTGCGATCATCAGGCGCTTCTGAAGCGGGCTGCGATGGCGCATCATCCTCATGCGGCGGGCGCATCCAGGGTGAAGTCCAGCGGCGTGTCGGCGGCGGGCAGGCAGGTCCGGTCCACCGGCTTGGACGGATCACGCAGGAAGTCGCGCGCCATCTTGCGCGTGCAGGGGCTGGCGTTGATGACGCCGTGGGTCGCATTGGTCACGATCACCACCTGGCTGTTCGAATAGCCCTTGGCGGCGGCCTCGGTCAGCGGCGGCGGACAGCCCGGATCGATCTCGGCGGCGACGAACAGGGTCGGGATGTCGGTCTGGACCGGCCGATTCTCGATCGGCAGCGCCGGCCGTTCGCCCACCGCCGCGCAGACGTCGAACAGCCGCGACAGCGACGGGACCAGCACCTCGGCCACCGGATCGCCCGCCGCCCCGGCCGCCAGCCGCGCCTTGGATTCGAACGGCAGTTCTTCCTTGCACAGATGGGCCATGTGCTGGCCCTCGAAATAATAGGTGCGGTCCTCGGCGATCTCCGCGACCGGCGTCAGGTCGCCGGCGATGATCTTGTCCAGATCGACCGGCAGACTGCGCACCCCCGCCGCGCTATAGGTCGTGTCCATAAGGAAGGCCGACAGGTCGTCGACGTTGAAGGTGCGCCCGTCCTTGCCTGTCACCGGACCGGCCAGCCATTTGCGCGCCTCGGCCTCGAACCGCGCCTGAAGGTCCGGATGCTGCGCCGCGCAGGCCGCCTGGGCGGCGCATTTGGCCAGGATGATCTTGACCGCCGCCGACACCTGTTCGGGCGTGCCGACGGCCCAGTTGCCCTCGGGCGGCCAGGGGCTGTCCATCACGGCGGCGCGCACGATCTGGGGCTGATGGGTGATGACCGCTGCCTCGATGCGCGGCCCGTAAGATCCGCCCCACAGGTCGATCTTGGCCAGACCCAGGGCCTGGGCCATGTCCTTCACATCATCGGCGATGGCGGCGGCGTTGTACTGGTTCAGGTCGATCCCTTGCGCCTGATAGCCCTTCAGACAGGCGATCAGCCCGTCGCGATCCTTGTCGGACGGCGGCCCCGCATCGGTCAGCTCGACGCCCGGACAGTCCATCGACGGGTTGCTCGCCCCGCCGCCCCGCTGGTCGAACAGGATCACGTCCTGATCCACCGCAAAGGCTTCCGGATTGCGACGCAGCGCCGCCAGCATCCGTCCCGCCCCCGGCGTCAGGGCCCCGCCCGGCCCGCCGTGGAACATCACCATCGGCGGCAGCGCCTGGCCCGAGGCGTCCTTGTAGGGCGCGCTGGCCTTGAAGATGACCACCGCGATGTCGATGCGCCGGTCGCTGACCGAACCGTCGCGCGCCTCGTCCACCGTCAGGGTTCCGCACGTCACCTTGCGCACGTCGGTCGGCCAGACGGCCGGACAGGCCTTGTCGGTGAAGACGGGGGCCGCCGCCCTCGCAGGCGGCGCCAGACCGGTCAGGCCGGCCGCAAACGCCATCACGGCCAGGGTGCGCAGGATCATGGGACGACGGCTCCGGTTCGCCCCCAGCAAACCCCCGCCCGCTCCGCTTGGCAACGCCTATTCGAACAGGTCGCCCGGCACGGGGCCGGCGGCCGGTTGCGCCGGCGCGCTGAGGCCCAGATGCGCATAGGCCTTGGCGCAGGCCATGCGGCCGCGCGGGGTGCGCATGATGAAGCCCTGTTGCAGCAGATAGGGTTCGATCACGTCCTCGACCGCGTCGCGCGCCTCGGCGATGGCGGCCGCCAGGGTGTCCATCCCGACCGGCCCGCCGCCATAGTTCTCGATCAGCGCTTTCAGGAACCGCCGGTCCAGGCTGTCCAGCCCGGCCTCATCCACCTCCAGCCGCGCCAGCGCCCGCGCCGCCACCAGTTTCGAGATCGTCTCGGCCCCTTCGGCCGAGGCGAAATCCCGCACCCGGCGCAGCAGACGCCCGGCGATGCGCGGCGTGCCGCGCGCCCGCGACGCGATCTCGCGCGCGCCGCCTTCATCGATCCCCGCGCCCATCTTGCGCGCCGTGCCGCGCACCACCGCCGTCAACTCGTCGGGCGTGTAGAACTCCAACCGCAGCGGAATACCGAACCGGTCGCGCAACGGCGTGGCCAGCAGACCCGCTCGCGTCGTCGCCCCCACCAGGGTGAACGGCGCCAGGTCGATCCGCACCGAGCGCGCCGAAGGCCCCTCGCCGATGATCAGGTCCAGCACATGATCCTCCATGGCCGGATACAGGATCTCCTCGACCTGGGGGCTCAAGCGGTGGATCTCGTCGATAAACAGGACGTCGCGCGGTTCGAGGTTGGTCAGGATCGCCGCCAGGTCGCCCGCCTTGGCCAGGATCGGCCCGGAGGTCGCCCGGAAGCCCACGCCCAGCTCGCGCGACACGATCTGCGCCAGCGTCGTCTTGCCCAGTCCCGGCGGTCCGAACAGCAGCACATGGTCCAGCGCCTCAGCCCGCCCGCGCGCCGCATCGATGAAGACCTTCAAATTGCCCTTGGCCTGCGACTGGCCGACGAACTCCGACAAGGTTTGCGGCCGCAGCGCGCGATCAAAGGATTCGCCGGTCTCGGCCTCGGGGGAGATGACGCGGGTCATGTCGATGTTCCGGGGTGAATCGTGAGTCGTAACTCGTGATTCATAGTCGCCGACGACTCACGACTCACGACTCCCCAATCACGCCCCCTCACCGCCCCAACTCCTGCAGCGCCGCGCGGATCACCGCCGACAGCTCCGCCTCTTCGCCCAGACGAATCAACGCCTGATCCACGGCCCGGCGCGCATTGACCTCGGCGACGCCCAGCCCCAGCAGGGCGGACACGGCCTCGCCGGTGATGGACGGAACGGGCGGTGCGATCTCGATGTGCATGCCGGGTGCGACAGGCGCAAAGGTGGCGTCGCCCAAGGCCTTGCCCTTCAGCTCGGTCACGATCCGCAGCGCCAGCTTCGGCCCCACGCCGTTGGCCCGCGCCACCGCCGCCTTGTCCTCGCGCGCCACAGCCGACGCCAGTTCGCCGGGCGGCAGGACATCCAGCACCGCCAGCGCCGCCTTGGGCCCCACGCCCTGAATGGCCAACAGGGTCGTGAAGGCCCGCCGCTCGTCACGCGTCAGAAATCCATACAGGCGCGGCCCCGCATCTTCGCTCCACTGGGAATGGACATGCACCGTCGCCTCGTCGCCCGGCGCCGGCAGTCGCCCCAGCGTCCGCGCCCCGCACGACACGACATAGCCCACGCCCGCGCAGTCGATCAGGCACTCCGCCTCCCCGACCTCGGCCAGCACGCCTCTCAACCGCCCGATCATGCCGCCCCCCGGTGCATCGCTTCCAGCAAGGTCCGCTTCCTGAGCTGCGCATGGGTGATCGCGACGGCCAGGGCGTCGGCCGCATCCGCCTTCACCTCGCCTGCGGTCGGCAGCAGCCGTTTGACCATGAAGGCGATCTGGCTCTTGTCGGCATGGCCTGCGCCCACCACCGCCTTCTTGATCAGGTTCGGCGAATATTCCGCCACCGTCAGACCCGCCTTGGCCGGCGCCAGCATCACCGCCGCCCGCGCATGACCCAGCTTCAGCGTCGAAGACGGGTTCACATTGACGAACACCTCTTCTACCGCCGCCTCCTCGCAGCCGTGGTCGGCGCAGATCGTCGCCAGCGCCTCGAACAGATGCAGCAGCCGCTCGCTGAACGGCGCGGTCTCGGGCGGGGCCACCACCCCATGCGCCACCCACCTCAGGCGCGCGCCGTCGGACACGACGACTCCCCAGCCGGTGCGTCGCAGGCCGGGGTCCAGGCCGATGATTCTGACAGGTTCGTTCGCCATCCGTTCCCCTCATGCCGCAAAGAGGGTTATCGGGCAATGAACGGTTTCAGTCGTCGCGCGGGTCCAGGCTGTAGGCGACCACGCCCGGTATGGCGCACAGCTGTTCCGCCAGCCGCTTCAGCTGGCTTTCCTCGGCGGCCTTCAAACGCCAGGTCCGTCGAACGGTCAGGCCATCAATCAGCTCGAACCGGTCGTGTCGCGCGTCCGCATCGATGGCTTTCAGCGCCGTCTCGATCGCCGGCTCCGGAGACACCTCGCGTCGTTCCCAGCACACTTCGGCGTCCACCACCGTGCGCGCCGGCAAACGCCCGCTGATCAGCTTTAGCCCGATCAGGATCAGCGCCGTGACCACCGTCGCCGCCGCGCCCAGCGCATAGAGGCCCGCCCCGAACAGAATGCCGATCGCCGAGGTGATCCACAGCGACGCCGCCGTGGTCAGCCCGTGGATCGAAAATCCGGTGCGGAAGATCACGCCTGCGCACAGGAACCCGATCCCGGTCAGCACGCCGTGCGCCATCCGCGTCGGGTCTGTGACGATGTTCTCGTCCGGCAGGGCGCGGAACGCCCAGTCCGCCTGCGACATGGCCGCCAGCATCAGCAGGGCCGACGCCAGGCTGACCAAGATGTGCGTTCTCAGGCCCGCCGCCCGGCCCCGCCATTCGCGCTCGAAGCCGATGACCCCGCCCGCGATGACCGCGCCGAGGATCGGCAGGACGGTGCCTTCCAGACTACCCAGATTCATCCGCGCTCAACGATGCGCCGGGCGCGGATGTTCCTTGGACGGACGATGCTGCGACATCGTGGTCGCAGCGACCGCTTCAGCCGTGCTTTTCGATATAGGTCTCGGGGTCCTTATTCACCGGCTTGACGCCGGTGATGTACTCGGCCTCGAAGGCGGCGAACTTGACCGCCAGCGCATGGCGCGTCTCGACGTCGGCGTTCATGCGGAAGTCGGTCAGCCCCTGCCGCTCTTCCTCGCCCATGTGCTTGGAGTTGACGACGTTCGCCTCGCCTACGGCGTCGAACCAGGCCTTGGTGCCGACTTTATGCTTTTCGACCGCCTTGACCGCGTCGCGCAGTTTGTTGTGGTCCTCGATGGCGTCTTCGGTCTCGCCCTCGACCGTGCCGTCCTCGGCGTCATTGGCGCCCTCGCCCTGCTTTAGCAGCTCGGGATAGAAGAACCGCTCCTCGGCCTCGGCGTGCACATCCAGGAACGCCGACAACCGCGACCAGACGGCGCTCAGCGCATCGGTGTCCTTGGGGTCGATCTGTTCGATGATCGCAAACAGCCGACGCTGTTCGGCATGGTCGTCGAGGATCAGCTGGGTGATATCCATAGGTGGCTCCAGGCGTAACGGTGAAGCCTCGTTACGCCCGGCGCACGACCCGGTTCCGTGCGAATGACTCGCGGTCGTTCGGTATCAGCCCGCGTACTTGGCCGCGTCCTGGTCGGAGATGTCCTCGTTGGAATAGACTGCCGACACGTCGTCCTCGGCGTCCAGCGCGTCCAGCAGTTTGAACAGGGTGCCGACGGCCTCGCCGGTCACCGGCACTTCGGACTGCGGCTTCCAGACGATGGCGGTGGACTTGGGGTCGCCCAGCACCTTGGACATGGCCTCGGCGACCTCGTTCAAGTCCTCGAAGGCGGTCCAGATCGTGTGGCCCGGCGCGTCCTCATAGATGTCGGGCTTGACCAGGTCGCTCTCGACGTCCTGGGCGCCGGCCTCGATGGCGGCCTCCATGACGGCGTCTTCCGAACCGGCCTCGGCGGCGTAGGTGATCTTGCCGACCTTGTCCCACATGAAGGCGACCGAGTTCATCTCGCTCAGGGCGCCGCCGTTCTTCTTGAAGGCCGCGCCGATGTTCGACGCCGCGCGGTTGCGGTTGTCGGTCAGGGCCTCGACGATGATGCCCACGCCGCCCGGCCCCCGACCCTCGTAGCGGACCTCTTCCATCGTATCGACGTCGCCGCCCGAGGCCTTGTTGATCGCGCGCTGGATCACGTCCTTGGGCAGGCTTTCGGCCTTGGCGTTGTTGACCGCCAGGCGCAGGCGCGGGTTCGCCGCCGGATCCGGCAGGCCCGACTTGGCCGCCACGGTGATGTCGCGCGACAGTTTGGAGAACAGCTTTGAGCGCTGCGCATCGGCGCGCCCCTTGCGGTGCATGATGTTCTTGAATTTCGAGTGGCCGGCCATGGGATCGTCTTTGAGCGTTCTGAACCTGAGCGGGCGGTCCTAAACGAAGAGCGTCATCCTGTCACGATAGGCAGCGGGGGTGGAACCTCGACCGTTTGGGCGTATTGATCCGGGCGAGACAGACGGAGCGTAAAGTCATGACCGCCGACGACACCATCTATGAAGCCGAAGGCTATATGGACGAGGATCTGCACGAGGCCGACATCGTCGAGTGGTACGAAGCCCGCCCGGTCACCGTGTCCACCGCCGTCGCCGCCGGCGCCATCGTCACCGCCTTCACCCTGGGCGCCCTGACCGCCGTCGGCGCCTTGTTCCTCATCGGCCGTCTGGACGACTGAGGCCCTAGACGCTCAGGCGTAAGGCCAGGGTCGCCAGGGCGACGCCCAGGACCGGCAGGGTGAGCACCACGCCCACCTTGAAATAATACCCCCACGCGATCTTCACGCCCTTCCGCGCCAGGACGTGCAGCCACAGCAATGTGGCCAATGAGCCGATGGGCGTCATCTTCGGCCCCAGGTCGCTGCCGATGACATTGGCGTAGATCATCGCCTCCCTCGACGCGCCGGTCGCGCCCGAGGCGTCGATCGACAGGGCGCCGATCAGGACCGTGGGCATATTGTTGGCGATAGCCGACAGGAAGGCCGTCAGGAACCCGGTTCCGAAGGCCGCGCCCCAGACCCCGCCCTGCGCGAATCCGTCCAGCAGGCCCGCGATCTGGCGTGTCAGACCGGCGTCGCCCAGCCCATAGACGACCAGATACATTCCCAGTGAGAAGATCACGACCTGCCACGGCGCCTCGCGCAGCACCTTCGTCGTGCTGATGACCGCGCCGCGCCCCGCCACGAAAAGCAGGACGACCGCCCCCGTCGCGGCGACGGCGGACACCGGCACCCCTCGCGGCTCCAGCACGAAAAACCCGACCAGCAGAAACGCCAGGATGATCCAGCCCCAGAGGAAGGTCGCCCGGTCCTTGATCGCGCTGGACGGCGCGGCCAGGCGCTCCATGTCATAGGCCTTGGGAATCTCGCGCCCGAAGACCGCAAACAGCACCATCAGCGTCGCCGCGATGCTCGCCAGGTTCACCGGCGCCATGACCGCCGCATAGCGGTCGAAGCCGATGTCGAAGAAGTCGGCCGAGACGATGTTGACCAGGTTGGACACCACCAGCGGCAGGCTGGCCGCATCCGCGATGAAGCCCGCCGCCATGACGAAGGCCAGCGTCGCCTTGGGGCCATAGCCGAGCGCCAGAAGCATGGCGATGACGATGGGCGTCAGGATCAGCGCCGCCCCGTCGTTGGCGAAGACCGCCGACACCGCCGCGCCCAGCAGGACGAACAGGACGAACAGCCTGCGTCCATGGCCGCCGCCCCATCGTCCGACATGCAACGCCGCCCATTCGAAGAAGCCGGCCTCGTCCAGCAACAGGCTGATGATGATGATCGCGACGAAGGTCGCCGTGGCGTTCCAGACGATGTCCCAGACTACGGGGATGTCGGCCAGGGTGACGACGCCCAGCAACAGCGCCGCTACCGCACCGCCCATCGCGCTCCAGCCGATCTTCAGCCCCTTCGGCTGCCAGATCACCAGGGTGATGGTGACCGCGAAGATCAGAAAGGCGACGATCATAGGCGGCTCCATCCCGGTCGACCGACGACCGCAGCGCCCCCTCTAGCTTGCATGACACCATATTTCCAGTATCTTGGAATGATGGAATCCGAACCGGCTATTCTCGCGCTCGCCGCCCTGGCGCAATCCACGCGACTGGACGCCTTTCGGCTGCTTGTCCGCCATGCGCCGGAAGGCCTGCCGGCCGGAGAGATCGCGGACCGGCTCGCCGTTCCGACCAATACGATGTCGGCGCATCTGGGCGTGCTGTCGCGCGCCGGATTGATCTCGTCCCAAAGGCGCAGCCGGTCGATCATCTACCGGGCCGATCTGGATCGACTGGGCGAGGTCGTGCTGTTCCTGCTCAAGGACTGCTGCCAGGGCCGCGCCGAGCTTTGCCAACCCCTGCTGGCCGAACTGGCCCCCTGCTGCGACTGAGGCCAATGGACGTCGTCATCTATCACAACCCCGCCTGCGGCACGTCGCGCAACACCCTGGCCCTGATCCGCCACGTCGGGATCGAGCCGCATGTGATCGAGTACCTGAAGACCCCGCCCAGCCGCGCGCTGGTGGCCCAAATGGTCGAACGGATGGGCGGATCGGTGCGCGATATCCTGCGCGAAACGGGCACGCCCTACGCCGACCTCGGCCTGGGCGACACAAGCCTGTCGGACGACCCGCTGCTGGACGCCATCGCGGCCCACCCGATTCTGATGAACCGCCCCATCGTCGTCTCGTCCCTGGGCGTGAAACTCTGCCGCCCGTCCGAGACGGTGCTGGACCTGCTGCCCGACCCTCTTGCCAAGCCCTTCGTCAAGGAAGACGGCCAGGTCATTCTCGACGCCTAAGGGCCGGGCGCGAGGTTTATGACGCGCGTTGCCCGTCCAGCCAGTCCAGACGGCTGAGCTGCAGGTTGATCGCCAGTTCGATGCGGGGACGCTCGATCGGGTCCAGCGACACCACATACTGACGCAAGGCGGCGATTTCCGCCTCCACCGTGCGCCTCAGGGCCGCCATGGCCTCAGCCTTTCGGACAGGCGGCAGGCGCTCCCACATGCCTGAGCGCAGGCGGAAGGGATCCAGACCGACGCTGGCGGCGCGCTCGGCGTCACAGATCCAGTCTTCCATCACCGCGACTCCCTGCGGCGTCAGGGACAGAAGAACCGTGCCCCGGCCCGAACCCGTCTCAGCCGCGTCGATCACGCCACGATCCGTCAATCGTCGAATGGCCGGATAGACGGCGCCCGCGCTGCCCCTCCATTCCAGAGACATCGACTCCTGGAACGCCTTGCGCACCTTGAAGGCGGTCGTGGCCCCGCGATGATGGATTTCCGACAGGATGGCGCCTTCCAGCTCCGTCAGGCTTCCTTGCCGATTGTTCATTTGACCCGATCCGACTCGATAGTCCTAATCGGACTATCGACGTCCATGGAGGAATGCATGATCCGGTCCCTGTTCAAACGCGCCATGGCGGCGTCCTGCCTGGCCGGGGCCAGCCTATCGGCTGGCCTCGCTGCGGCGCAAGCCGCACCCGTCGCTCAAGCGACCCCTCAGGCGACCTCTCCGGCGCCGGCGGCCGCTGTGGCCCGCATCCCGCTCTATGTCTCGGACGGCCGGGCGCTTCTGATGATGCGGATCAACGGCGGCCATCCTGCGCCCGTCGTCTTCGACACCGGCACCAACGGCAACCTGATCTACAAGTCCTACGCCGACGACATCGGCATGCCGAATGTGGGACCGTCCCAGTCCAGGGACGGCAGCACGGGCCTGATGGTGCCCGGCTATACGACCAGCCTGAAGGGCGTGACCCTGGGCGGCTATGAGATCACCGAGGGCCCCGCCACGGTCTTCGAGTTCAGGGACGAGGACGAAGTCGGCATCTTCGGCCCCAACAGCTTCCCCGGAAAACTGGTCGAGATGAACCTGGCGAAAGGCGAACTTCGCATTATGGCGCCCGATGCGCCCCAGCGTCCCGAAGGCCCCGGACACGCCTATTCCGACGACGAACGGCTGCCGGTCGTAGCATTGGACCTGCCGGGCGCCTCGGTCGAGGCGACCCTGGACACCGGCAACGACAGCGCCTTCTTGTTGCCGCTGTCTCTAGTCAGCCAGATCAAGCTGAAGGGCGAGCCGCGCAAGATCGGCATCGCGACCTCGGCCGCCGGAACCCAGCCGGTGTACGAGGCCCAGGCCGACGGCCCGGTCAAGGTCGGCGGCGTCGTGGTCGACAGCCCCAAGCTGCGCTTCATCGAGGGCGGAACCCCCAATATCGGCCTGCCCATGATGCGCAAGTTCCGGTTCGTCTTCGACCCCACCAACGAACGCACCTGGGTCCTGGCGGGCGACTGACGTTAAGGGCGGTCCGATGCCGTCAGGCGTCGGACCGTTCAGGCGGTTGCGGGATACGATCCGTCAGCAGCTTCAGCACCTTGGCGGTGATGGCCAGTTCCTCGTCGGTGACGCCCGCCAGCAGTCGGGTGCGATCCTCGCGCGCGACGCGATCGGAGGCGTTCAGCGCATCCAGCCCCTTGGGCTCCAGCTGGATCAGGTTGGCGCGTCCGTCGCCGCAAAACGGATGACGCGACACCAGCCCCTCTTCGATCGACAGCTTGATGCGGCGTGACAGCGAGGCCTCCGATATCCGCAGGATCGCCGCCAGCTCCGACTGCGTCAGCCCCTTGGGCTTGGACGCCAGAACATACAGGTGCGCACGCTGAGCCGCCGTATAGCCTCGGCCGCGAAACAGCGCATTGGCCCGCGTGATCCACGCCCGGGCCACGAAGGCGATGCGCATGGACACGACCAATTCCAGGCTTCCGCGCGGATCGTCGCCGGTCGTCGCTGCATCCGCCTCCGTAAAGCTTAGATAGAAGGCGTCATCGAGATCGGCGGGGTCGGAAGACATCGGCATCACGCAAACAGGCGCTGGATTTCAGGCGAGGGGCGAAAGCCCTCACTCCGCCCGCAGGTTCTCCACCACGCTCCTCAGCCGCGCCGGCAGCGGCTTGGGCCGGCGGGTCTCGGCGTCGACATAGACGTGGACGAAATGGCCGATGGCGGCCGGAACGTCGACGCTCCGCTTGAAGACCGCAAAGCCATAGGTGACGCTGGAGGTGCCGATCGCATCGACCTTGATCCCGACCTCGATCACATCGGGAAACTTCAGCGACGAGGTGTAGCGACAGCCCGAATCCACCACCAGGCCGATCGATTCGGTCAGCGCATTGGCGATCAGCAGATGGGCGTTCACCGCCGAGTCGACGAACTCGTAGAATTTGACGTTGTTGATATGGCCGTACTGGTCGTTGTCGGCCCAGCGGGTGGAGACCATGTGAAAGGCCTTGTAGGTCGCCCGTTGCGCCAGCGCGCCCTCGTCTCTTTTCGGCATCGTCGTCTCCCTCGGCGACGCGAACCGTCGCTCTCGATCCCGACGCTCTAGCTTGGACGACCTTAGGTCAAGCGCCTATCGGTACACGCCTGATCACGAACGCGCTGGCCACAGCGCGCGCCAAAGGGAGTTCCGATGACCCTCACGACCCGCGCCGCCGTCCTGTCTGACATTGGCGCCGCCCGCCCCTACGCGCACAGCCGCCCCCTGTCGGTCCAGACCGTCACCCTGGACCCGCCCGGCCCCGGCGAGGTCTTGGTCGCGATCAAGGCGGCGGGCCTGTGCCACTCGGACCTTTCGGTCATCAACGGCGACCGCCCCCGCCCTCTGCCCATGGCCCTGGGACACGAGGCGGCGGGCGTGGTCGAGGCGCTGGGGGACGGCGTCACCGATCTCGCCATCGGCGATCACGTCGTCATGGTCTTCATGCCGTCGTGCGGCCACTGCAACCCGTGCGCCGGCGGCCGTCCCGCCCTATGCGAGCCCGGCGCCGCCGCCAATGGCCGGGGCGAGCTTCTGTCCGGCGCCCGCCGCATTTTCCGCGAGGGCGAGCCGGTCAACCACCACCTGGGCTGCTCTGCCTTCGCCGAGCGCGCCGTCGTCTCGCGACGCTCCCTGGTCAGGATCGATCCCGACCTGTCGTTCGAAGAGGCGGCCCTGTTCGGCTGCGCCGTCCTGACTGGCGTCGGGGCTGTGGTGAACACCGCCGGCGTCAAGGCGGGCCAGAGCGTCGTCGTCATCGGCCTGGGCGGCGTGGGCCTGGCCAGCGTGCTCGGCGCTCTCGCCAGCGGCGCCTCGCCCGTCGTCGCCGTCGACCTGTCCGAGGACAAGCTGGCCCTAGCCCGCACCCTTGGCCCCGTTCAAACGGTCAACGCCGCCGACCCCGATGCGGTTGATCAGGTCCGCGCCCTGACGAACGGCGGCGCCGACTTCGCCTTCGAGATGGCCGGCTCGGTCCGGGCGCTGGAGGCGGCGTGGAAGATGACACGGCGCGGCGGAACCACCGTCACCGCCGGCCTGCCGCCGCCTGATGCGGCGCTGGCCGTCAACGTCGTCTCCCTGGTCGGCGAAGAGCGCACGCTGAAGGGCTCCTACATCGGAACTTGCGTCCCCAGCCGCGACATCCCCCGCTACGTCGCCCTGTATCGCCAGGGCCGCCTGCCCGTCGATCGCCTGATGAGCGGCGTCATTTCCCTCGACGAGATCAACGCCGGCTTCGACCGCCTCCACGCCGGCGAGGTCGTGCGGCTCATCGTCAGACCCTGACGACACGCCAATCCAAAGCCGTCATTCCGGGGCTAAGCGGAGCGAAGAACCCGGAACCCAGGGCCGCAAGCGCGGCGCCGAACGCACTTGAACGTCTAACGCGTGCCTCCTGGGTTCCGGGTTCGTCCTGCGGACGCCCCGGAATGACGTACCAGGTCGATTGAACCTAGTTCGCGGCCGGCCTCGGTGGGGCGTTCTTCACATACTGGTCCAGCCAGCGGGTCATTTCCCACAGGGTGTGGCCCACCGATTCCCGCGCGCGGTATCCGTGCGCCTCCAGCGGCAGGGTGACGTAACGCGCGGTCGCGCCCAGCCCCTTCAGCGCCGCATAGAACCGCTCGGACTGGACTGGGAAGGTGCCCGAGTTGTCGTCCGCCTCGCCGTGGATCAGCAGGATCGGCTCGTTCAGCTTGTTCGCATAGGTGAAGGGCGACATCTCGGTATAGACCTCGGTCGCCTCCCAATAGTTGCGCTGCTCGGACTGGAAGCCGAACGGCGTCAGGGTGCGGTTATAGGCGCCCGAGCGCGCGATCCCGGTGCGGAACAGATCGGTGTGAACCAGCAGGTTCGCCGTCATGAAGGCGCCGTAGCTGTGGCCGCCCACGGCGATCCGGTCGCGGTCCGCCACGCCCATGCCGACCACAGCGTCCACCGCCGCCTGAGCATCGGCCGTCAGCTGCTCGACATAGGTATCGTTCGGCTCGGCCCCGTCCTTGCCGATGATGGGCATGGAGGGGTTGTCGAAGATCGCATAGCCTTGCGTCAGCAGGAACAGATGGCTGGACCCGCCCGGCCGCACGAACCGGTTCTGCACATCCACCGTCTGGCCCGCGACCGCCGCATCGGTGAACTCGGCCGGATAGGCCCACATCAGCATCGGCAGCGGCCCGTCGCGGTCCTTGTCGTAACCGGCCGGCAGATACAGCGTCCCCGACAGCTTGACCCCGTCGGCCCGCTCATAGGTCACCAGTTGCCGCGTCGCCTCGGCCAGCTGCGGCGCCGGATCGGGGAAGTTGGTCAGCCGCGTCGTCTGGCCCGTCGTCAGGTCGCGGATCTGCAGGTTGGGCGGATCCAGCCGCGTCTCGCGCTGGGTCACCACCCGCTTGCCGTCCGCATCCAGGAAGCCGATCACGGCCTCGTAATCCGTATTGGCCGAGGTCCACAGCCGTTCGCTGCGTCCCGTCGCCGGGTCCATCGCGGCCAGGAAGGGGAACTCGCCTTGCGGCGTCGCCCCGGCGCCCGACATCAGGATGCGCCCCTGCGGATCGAATCGGATCACCGAGCGGCCTTGAGCATTCGGCTGGGTCACCGGCTGGCCCGGATTGTCGTAGCGCGCCTGATAGTTCCGCTCCAGCAGCACCCGGCCCTCGCCCGGATTGGAAGGATCGACGACGAACCGCGTCTCGTGCCGGGTGTTGAACCAGCGGCTGTTGACGATGGCCAGGTCGTCCTTGCCCCACACGATCCCGCCATACCGTTCCTTCAGGTCGATCAGCTTGACGGGCTCGGCCGTGAACGGCGCGGCCTGCATGAAGACCCGGTCCCGGAACTCGGCCTCACGCCGGATGTCCCCGCCGTCCAGCGCCTCGACCCAGGTCAGGGTCGCCGGGGCATCGGCCCGCCATTCGACCGCGCGCGGCCCCGGCGCCACGGCGTCAAAGGCGGTCGGCACATCGTCCCTCAGCGGCAGGTCGGCGACCGTGCGCACCACGCGACCGTTCAGATCCGTCACCACGATCTCGGTCGGGAACAGGTCGTCCGGCACCGCATAGGAATAGGGCCGCTTGGCGATCTCATGCAGGATGTATTGGCCGTCCGGCGACACGGATGCATCCAGATAGACCGCCGGCGCCCCGATCGTCCGTGCACGGCCGTTCAGCGGAACCAGCGTCAGCTGGCTGGTGAAATAATGGTCGAACAGGGCCTCGTCGCCGGGATTCGACAACAGGTCCTGATAGGTCCGCACCGGCGCGACACGCCCGGCCGTCTCCTCAATGTTCGGCCCCGTGGGCGCGGCCGTCACGTCCGGCGCCGGACCGCGTCCGGCCGGAACCGCCTCGACCAGCAGGCCCGAACTGTCGGGCAGCCATTCATACCCCGTCCCGCCCGTCATATTGACCACCGGATCGGTCAGCTTCCTCGCCCGGGCCGAGGCCACATCCACGACCCACAGCTCCAGCCCCGTCGGCCGGTCCAGCACGAAGGCCAGCGACTTGGCGTCCGGCGAGAACCGCGGCGCCGTGAACCGCGCGCCGTCGGGCAGGGCCACGACGCGAGGTTGCCCCCCGTCCACCGCCTGCAGGCTCAGCCCCGTCAGCCACGCCACCCGGCTTTCGGCCGCACCGTTGTTCCTCGGATTGATCCGCGTCCCCGCCAGCCGCAGCATCGGCTCGGCCAGGGCCTTGATGCTGGGCAGGTTCGACCGATCCATCAGCACCAGCGTCCGCCGATCCGGGCTCAGCATCGACGACGGCGTCGGCTTGGCGTCCAGGATGTCCGCGATCGGCGCCGGCGGCTGCTGATAGACCATCGGCCCCGCAGCCGGCGCCGCGTTCTGGGCTAACGCCGCATCCGCCACGCCGCTCAGCAGCACCGCCGCCAGAACCAGCCCAACCCCACGTCCACGCATCATCATCGTCTGAAGTCCCCACAAATCCCGAACCCCAGACCTACGCGCCCCCGACCCCAACGCCAACCCCGAAGGCTGTTACTTTGTTACGTTCGAGTATCGCTTTCGCGGGGAGGAGCGGATTGGCGAACGCCTTCCAAATCGTCATTCCGGGGCCGAGCGCAGCGAGGAACCCGGAACCCGGGACCAGCGCCGCGCCATGGAAACAGCAAGCATCCAGCTCCCCCTCCTGGCTTCCGGGTTCGCCCTTAGGACGCCCCGGAATGACGCCGACGAGGGTGAGGCTCAGGACGCCAACAGCGCCTCGACCTGATCACGCTCCGGCGCCGACGGCTGCGCGCCCGGGCGCGTCGCGGCGAAGGCTCCGGCGGCGCAGGCGAAGCGCAGCGCCTCGGCCGGGTCCATCCCTTCCAGCAAAGCCACCGTGATGGCGGCGACGAAGGCGTCGCCGGCGCCCGTCGCATCGACCGCCTCGACGGCCGGCGGGCTCGCCCAGGCCATTTCGACGCCGCGTTGATACATGGCCGCGCCTCGCGCACCCTTGGTCACCACTACTCGACCGCCGCCCCGATGCAGGCCGTCGCCGTAGAAGGCCGCCTCGGTCTCGTTGACGACGATCAGGTCGGCGCGGCGCAGCAGAAGTTCCGACACCGGCGCGGCGGGCGCCAGATTGGCGCAGACGAAGCCCGTCGCCCGGCCGACCGCCGCCTCGACCGTCTCGATCGGCAGCTCCAGCTGTACGATCAGCGCGCCCTCGATCCGTTGAGGCAGCTGTTCAGGGGTGACCATATGGTTGGCCCCGGCCGCGACCACGATCTGGTTCTCGCCGGTCGGATCGACGGCGATCAAGGCGACGCCCGTCGGCGCCGCCACATCCACCTCCACCCCAGCCAGATCGACGCCCAGATCCTCCATCAGGGCCAGGGCCTCGCCGGCCATGGCGTCATTGCCGACCCGCCCGATCAGACAGACCTCGGCCCCCAGCTTCTCGGCCGCCAGCGCCTGGTTGGCGCCCTTGCCGCCGGGATGACGCGCCAGGGTCGCCCCCGTCACCGTCTCGCCCGGCGCCGGCAGTTGGGGCGCGGTGGCCACCAGATCCAGGTTGATCGAGCCGACGACGGTGATCCTCATGCGCCGGCCTCCAGCGCCTCAGCCTCCAGAGCTTGAGCCTTCAGCTTAGCGACGATCAGATCGAACACCCCTTGCGCGTCCGCCGCGACCGCCCAGCGATGCCGCGCCGTCGCCGGATCGATCCGGAACTCCACCGCCGTATGCCCGCGCGTCAGGTCCGAACCCGTCTCCACCTCGATCCGACAGGGCTTCGTCTCGAACAGGTCGGGCCGGATCAGCCAGGCGATGGGACAGGGGTCATGCAAGGGGGCTGCATCCCACCCCACGATCTCGCGCTCCACCCGCTGCGAGAACCGCAGCGTCGACGCCGCCGCCCGCGCGGCCTCGCTGTCGATGGCCTCTATCGCCGCGATCCGGTCCTCGGTCGCGCGCACCTGGTGGGTCGCATCCAGGCCGAAGGCGACCACCTGACAGCCCGATCCGAACACCACCGCCGCCGCATCCGGATCGGCCCAGATGTTGAACTCGGCGGATGCGGTGACATTGCCGCCTTCCGACCGCGCCCCGCCCATGACGACCACCGGCCCCAGCCGTTCGGCCAGGCGTCGCTCGCGCCGCATCGCCAGCGCCAGATTGGTCATCGGCCCCAGGACGGCGAGGGCGACCGAGCCTTCGGGCCGGCTCATCACCAGATCGACGATGGCGTTGGCGGCCGGCCCGTCGCCGACGATCCCCGTCGGTTCGAACGGCTCCAGATCGCCCAGACCCTCGACGCCGTGAAACGCGCCTGCCCCCGCCGGCGGACGTTTCAGCGGCCGCTCGGCCCCGCCGAACACCGGCACCTCCTCGCGCCCGGCGATCTGGCGGATGATCCGCGCATTGCGCTGGGTCTTGGCGCCGGGAACATTGCCCCCGACCGTGGTGACGGCCAGCAGCTCCAGCTCGGGCGCGGCGAAGGCCAGAAACAGCGCCACGGCGTCGTCCACGCCGGGGTCGCAATCAATGATCAGGGACTGAATAGACACCGCTCATGACTAGGCAGGCCGACCGCGCGGAGCAAGCCGCAACCGCGCCTCAGACGCGAGACGTCTCCCGGCACGCCGTCACGCACGCCTGGGCCAGCACCTCGGCCGAATCCGTCAGGGGGACCGGCGCATCCTCGGCCCTCAGCAGCAGCGGAACCTCGGTGCAGCCGGCGATCAGCCCGTGCGCGCCCGCGTCCGCCAAGGCCTGGGCCAGCCGCGACATCCCTGCCCGCGCCGTCTCGCCGACATCGCCGCGCTTGACCCCATAGACCAAGCCCATAAAGGCCTCGCGGTCCGCACCCTCCAGCAGCACAGTGTCGACCCCGCGCGCCGCCAGCGTCTGCGTGTAGAGCCGCTCGCCCCCCGGCGTCGCCAGCACCCCGATCCGCTTCACTCCAGAGGCCGCCGCCGCGTCCGCCGTCGCCGCGATCATGTCGATGAAGCGCAGACCCTTCGCGGCGCACGCCGCGCGGATTCCGCCCGCCTGGGCGTGGGCGGTGTTGCACGGCATGGCGATCACCTCGGCCCCCGCCGCCGCCAGCCCCTCGGTCATCTGCCCCAGCACCACCTCGGCCTCGCCCGGCCGCGTGTTGCGATCGGGAACCTGGGGGTTCAGGTCCATCACCACCCGGATGTGATCGGCGTCGCCCTCCGCCGGCGTCAGCGCCTGCACCCGCGCCAGAAACGCCACCGTCGCCGCCGGTCCCATGCCGCCGATCACGCCCAGGATCTTGCTCATCGCATCACGCCCCATCCCACGACCGCCGCAGCGGCCAGAACTGCCGGCACGGCGTAGCGGCTCTTCCAGGCCCACGCCACCGCCAGGGCGACCGCAAAGATCGCCACGGCCGCCGCCATCGACGGGGCCCGCTGCAAGGTCGCCCAGCCCAGCTCCACGCTGGTCGCGGCGATGATCCCGACGACGGCGGCGGCGACCCCGGCCAGACCATCGTGCAGCCGCCGATCTTCGACCACCGCCTCCAGCCGCTCATAGAAGATCATCGAAAAGGCGAAGGCCGGCGCGAACACCCCGGCCGTCATCGCCAGCGCCCCGCCCCAGCCCGCGACCACAAAGCCGACGAAGGTGCAAAAGATCACCAGCGGCGCCGGGATCACGCCCGCAAAGGCGATCCCGTCCAGAAACGCCCCATCGTCGATCAGCCCGCGCCCCACCGTATCGGCGCGCACATAGGGAATGGCGGTATAGGCGCCGCCGAACGTCAGCAGCCCCGCCTTCAGCCCCGTCCAGAACATCGCGACCCAGCCGCCGTCGCCGCCCTGCCCCGCTGTCTGTCCAAACACCGGCCCGCCGTCCCCCAGCCCGTGCATCGCCAAGGCTGCGACGCCCGCCATGGCCGTGACACCGCCCGCCAGGCCGACCCGCCCGGCCCGAACCAGCACATAGGCCGCCCCGCCCGCCGCCAGCACGATCCAGAAGGCCGCTCCCGCCAGGGTCGCCGCAAAGCCGACGACGGCGACGGCCCACAGCCAGCGATCCTCCAGAATATGCGATCCGATCTTGCAGACGGCGCGCACGATCACCGCCACCACCGCCGCCTGAACCCCCAGAAACGCCCCGGCCAGCAGGCCCACGACCGGCGACAGCGCCACATAGGCCCAGCCGATCCCCAGCATCAGGATCAGCCCCGGCAGCATGAACCCCAGGCCCGCCAGCAGGCCGCCGATCCGCCCCCGCGCCCGCATGCCCATATGCACGCACAGCTCGTGCGCCTCAGGCCCCGGCAGGACCTGCAACACCGCCAGCAACCGGTTGAACCGCGCGCTGGACATCCAACGGTCCTGATCGACCAGCTCGCGCCGGATCATCGCGATCTGCGCTACCGGCCCGCCAAACGCCAGCAACCCGAACCGCAAGAACCGCAGAAACACCGCCGTCAAAGACAGCGCCGGCGGGGCCGGTTCGATGTTGACGGCCATGCGATCAGACTCCAGCTCTACACCATCCAGCCTTGCAAGCTTGGATTTTCGAATCCACAACCTAGAAATGATCACGCCACGAAAGACCCTGACGTCCAACCCGGAAATGAGGGCTGCCATCACGACAAAAGACCTACCCACACAGGCGCAAAAGCCCAAGTCTCAACTGACGCGCGATACCCGCGTCGGCGACGTGTATTGGTGCGATTTCAGCCCCCTGAACTGGCCGCCGGAATTCGACTATCAGCACCTCGTCGTCATCGTGCGTGGCGGAAAGATCGAACGCGATATCCACGTCGTTCTGCCGCTGACCAAGGTGGATCAGTCGAACAATCCTCATGGATACAGGCTGGCGCACAATCCAAATCCCGGGTCGGCGGACACATCATGGGCGGTTTGCAATCATGTCTACGCCGTCGCCTCAGAACGGCTGAAGCCGCTGCGAGACGCCAAGGGCAATCGTCTGAAGCCAAGAAACCTCGCTGAGAAGGATATTCGCGAGATCAGCAGCCGACTGAGGCGAGCGCTGGGTACATTTCTTTCATTCGGTCTCGCCCTATCGAGCGAAAAGCAACCCTGAAGAGAAACCTTCGCCACTTCTCTTGAATCTGCCGTTCAACCCGATTAGATAGAACTCACGGTTTAGGCCGTTGGATCGCGTGCGATCCCCGCCCCTTTCGGGGGGCTAAAACAAAAAGCCGATCCCTTGCGGGGTCGGCTTTTTTGACATCTGCGAACCTTTCCGGATTCAAGCGCCGAGCGCCCCTTCGATCTCGGTCTGATAGCCGAACAGCCCCTGCGCCCCGCCGGTGTGCAGGAACACCACCGTCTCGCCCTTGAACCGGCCGGCCCGCGCCAGGGCGATCAGCCCCTTCATCGCCTTGCCGGAATAGACCGGGTCCAGCACGATCCCGTCCAGACGCGCGGCCAGGGTCAGGGCGTCGATCACCCCCTGGTCGATCAGGCCATAGCCCTCGCCCACATAGTCGCAGTCGGCGACGACCATCTCCCGCGTCACCCGGCCGGGCTGGCCCAGCAGAGCGGCCGTCTCCTCGGCCAGTTTGAAGACGTTCGCCTCCTGCCTGTCCTTGGGCGCCCGCACCCCGATGCCCAGCACGGGAATGTCCGCCCCCATGACCGCCAGCCCGGCGACCAGGCCCGCATGGGTGCCCGCGCTGCCCGTCGCCGTCACGATGCGGTGGACCTCCAGATCCATCTCGTCGGCCTGGACCACGATCTCGCGCGCGCAATCGACATAGCCCAAGGCGCCCGTCGGGTTCGATCCGCCGCCGGGAATGACATAGGGCTTGCCGCCCCGCGCCCGCACCTCGGCCGCCGTCTTCTCCAGCTCGGCGACCATGTCCGTCCCGCCCGGCACGGTGCGCAGGGTCGCGCCGAACAGCCGGTCCAGCAGCACGTTTCCGTTGCCGACATAGTCCGTCGCCTTGGACCCCGTACGCTCTTCCAGAATGATCTCGCAGGCCAGGCCGTGCGCGGCGGCCGCCGCCGCCGTCTGGCGCACATGGTTCGATTGCACCGCCCCTTGCGTCACCAGGGTGTCGGCGTCCTGTTCGAACGCCGCCCCCAGCAGAAACTCCAGCTTGCGGGTCTTGTTGCCGCCGCCGGCCAGGCCGGTGCAGTCGTCGCGCTTGATCCACAGATCCAGACCCAACTCTTCCGACAACCGGGGCAGCGGCTCCAGCGGCGTCGGCAGATGGGCCAGGCGGATGCGGGCGAAACGGGCGAGATGCATGGTACGGTTTCCTGTTCGCCGTCTTGATAGCCCGCGCCCATGACATTCAAAAGCGCCAGCCCAGCCCACCAGCCCAAGCCGCCCGTCCCCTCGCCCGCCCTCGGCCTCAGCCCGGTGCGCCGGCCTCGGCCACACGCGTCGGCGCGACGAAGGCGGCGTCGCACAGGGCCTGGGCGAAGGCGTGGGACGTGACGGCCTGCCGGTCCATCAGGGCGTCCAGCACCCCGGCGCCCGCATCCACCGTCACGACCAGCGGATAACGCCCGACCACCTGACCGCCCTGCGCCGGATCCCGCAGTTCCGCCGTCGCCCGCATCCGGTGTTCGGCGCGATCGCCGGCCAGAATGGCCAGGCGCGGCGCCCGGCTCAGCGCCTCGACATGGATGTTCAGGTTCAGCCGATGCCGGCCGCCGGCGCACAGCCCCATTTCGTTCAGCACCTCGTCGTTGAAGGTGTCGGCGAAGTCGTCCTCGGCGTCCAGCCAGCCGGTCGTGGTCGTGACGCTGCCGATCCGCGCCTGCTCGGCCATGGCGGGCGACAGGGCCATCGGCGCGCCGCCGACCTCCACCGAGGCGCAGGCCGTCAATCCCGCGCACGCCAGAACCGCCAGGATGGCGGTCGTCTTGATCTGTTTCATCGTTCCCTCTCCCTCGATGACGCGACTAAGCTTGGCTGCGAATGAACGCCGCCTGAACGCCGTTCGACAAGCGGTCCGGAGCCAAAGCCGACATCCAGGCGTTGCCGCCGCATGACCGCCGCCGCGCCCCCTTTGGATCTGCAACGCGAGCGCGCCTATGTCCGCGATCTGGGCCGCGCCTTCGCCGGCGCCCTGGTGTTCAACATCCCGCTGTTGATGACGATGGAGATGTGGGCGCAGGGCGTGATCATGGATCGTTGGCGGCTGCTGACCTTCATCGTCGCCGGCCTGCCGCTGCTTTACGGCCTGGCCTATTACGCCGGCTTCTCAAAGCGGCGCGGGCCGGTCAACGATGCGCTGGACACCGCCGTGGCCCTGGCCGTCGGCTTCATCACCGCCTCGGTGCTGCTGATCCTGTTCGGCGTCGTCGAATGGGATGCGCCGCCGCGCGAGGGCCTGGGCATGGTCGCGCTTCAGGCCATTCCCGGCGCCATGGGCGCGCTTCTGGCCCGGCGTCAGCTCAGCGGGGATGGCGGAGGCGACACGGACGAGGATCAAGCCTCCTATTTCGGCGAACTGTTCCTGATGGCGGCCGGCGCCCTGTTCTTCGCAATGAACGTCGCCCCGACCGAGGAGATGATCCTGATCGCCTACAAGGCGACGCCCGCCCACATCCTGGCCCTGATCGCCGTCTCCATCCTTCTGCTGCACCTGATCGTCTTCAAGGCGGGCTTCGCCGGTCAGGAAGAGGCCGATCATCCGATCAAGGCCTTCCTGCATTTCACCCTGCCCGGCTACGCCATCGCCCTGGCCGTCAGCCTGTTCACCCTGTTCCTGTTCGGCCGCACCGACGGCCATGCCGTCGCCGGCGTGGTCCAGACCATGGTCGTCCTGGGCTTCCCCGCCGCCATCGGCGCCGCCGCCGCCCGTCTGTTGGTCTGACCCCATGCCCACGAAGAAGAAGCCCGCCGCGTCGACCCGCCCTCTGTTGCAATGGGGCATGGCCTTGCTCGGCGCCGTCATCACCCTGACCGCCATCGGTATCGTGGTGTGGGAGGCGCTCCAGCCCAAGGCCCCGCCCGCGCTCAGCGCCCGCATCGTCGCCGTGGACGTCACCGCCGCAGGCCAGGTCGCGACCGTCCGGGTCCAGAACGACGGCGACGACACCGCCGCCGCCGTGGATATCGAAGGGGTTCTGGGCGACCAGACCGCGACCGCCAGCCTGGACTACGTCCCCGGCCACGGCCACGCCAAGGCCTACCTCCGCTTCGACGCCGATCCGCGCGCGGCGGCCGTCTCGGTCAAGGGCTGGTCGGCGCCCTAGAGCGCGTTCAGGCCGCCTGGGCCAGCACCGCGTCCTGCATCCGCTCGACCGTCTTCAGGGGCGCGCCGGCGCCGCCCACAGCGGCCCGCAGCGTCTCTTCCAGCGCCGGAGTCACGCGCAAGCTGGCCATGGCCCAGCCGGAAAAGCTGCGCCCCGCGATCGGCGTGCGTTCGATCACCGTCACCTCGTCGTGCCGCGGATCACCCACCAGCCGCGCCATCAGCCGGTCCAGATCCCGGGCTGCGCCCTCCAGCACCTGCAGGAACCGCCCGTCGTGGATCAGCAGCGCCCCGGTGATGTCGTCGCGCGCATTGTTCCGCTGCGACGTGGCCAGGATGTCCACCTGCATCAACAGGCTGTCGGCGTTGCCCCTCGCGCGGCTGACATAGAGGACGCGTTCCAGGTTCAGGCTCATATCCTCGTTCCACTCCGCCGACGCCGGCATCCGGCACAAGCTTTGGCATAACCCAATAAATCCGCCGCGCCCACAACGACTTATGTGCAGTTTCGGACAACTCGACATCCGCCGCGACGCGGGTTAGCCTGCGGGCGTTCTCCGGGGGGTCGCAATCGAGCGGCTGAGATAGAGGTTTCTCCTCTGACCCGTCGAACCTGATCCGGGTCATGCCGGCGAAGGGATGAGTAACGCTATCGGTCCTGACGTCACAGGACCCCTCGCGCCCGACGTCGGCGGACCTCAAACCGTTTGAGGCCGCCATGAACATCCAAGTCACCCCGCCCGCCCTGCCCGAAGAACCCAATGTGGATCTGGCGCTGAAAGACGCCCGCGAGCAGGTCATGCGCGAGACTGGAACCATCCCGACCGGCGAACGGGCCGGCAGCCGCAAGGTCTATGTCGCGGGCGAACTCTACCCCGACATCCGCGTTCCCTTCCGCGAGGTCGCCGTCCACCCCTCGGCCAACGAGCCGCCGGTCACGATCTACGATTCATCGGGCCCCTACACCGACCCGACCGTCACCATCGACATCAAGCGCGGCCTGCCCCACGTGAAATCCAGCTGGCAGCTGGATCGCGGCGACATCGCCCCCGTCGCCAATCCGCGCGAGGTCAAGCCCGAGGACAACGGCCATGCGTCCGGCCGTCACCTGGCCCCGCGCTTCGACACCTCCAACCACCGCGTCTTCAAGGGCGTCGAGGGCCGCCCGGTCACCCAGTACGAATACGCCAAGGCCGGGATCATCACGCCCGAGATGGAATATGTCGCCATCCGCGAGAACCTCAGGCGCCAGAACCCTGCCAGCGTAGGCGCTCAAGGAGCGAGCGATCGCGTCGCGAGCGTTAGCGCCGAGCGAGATGGCGAGAGCTTCGGGGCGAGCATTCCCGACTATGTCACCCCCGAATTCGTCCGCGATGAAATCGCGAGGGGAAGAGCCATCATCCCGCACAACATCAACCACCCCGAGGTCGAGCCGATGATCATCGGCCGCAACTTCCTGGTGAAGATCAATGCGAACATCGGCAACTCGGCCGTCCTCAGCTCCGTGGACGACGAGGTCGACAAGCTGGTCTGGGCCACCCGCTGGGGCGCGGACAACGTCATGGATCTGTCGACGGGCCGGAACATCCACAACATCCGCGACTGGATCATCAGGAACTCGTCCGTCCCCATCGGCACCGTGCCCATCTATCAGGCGCTGGAGAAGGTTGGCGGCGTCGCCGAGGACCTGACGTGGGAGGTGTTCCGCGACACCCTGATCGAACAGGCCGAACAGGGCGTGGACTATTTCACCATCCACGCCGGGGTGCGCCTGCCCTTCGTGCCGATGACGGCCAAGCGGGTGACGGGCATCGTCAGCAGAGGCGGCTCCATCATGGCCAAATGGTGCCTGGCCCACCACAAGGAGAGCTTCCTCTACGAGCATTTCGAGGACATCTGCGACATCATGCGCGCCTATGACGTGTCATTCAGCCTGGGCGACGGCCTGCGCCCCGGCTCCATCGCCGACGCCAATGACGAGGCCCAGTTCGCCGAGCTGCGCACCCTTGGCGAACTGACCAAGATCGCCTGGGCCAAGGGCTGCCAGGTCATGATCGAGGGCCCCGGCCACGTGCCGATGCACAAGATCAAGCAGAATATGGACGAGCAGCTGAAGCACTGCCACGAGGCGCCCTTCTATACGCTCGGGCCCCTGACCACCGACATCGCGCCGGGCTATGACCACATCACCTCCGCGATCGGCGCGGCCATGATCGGCTGGTTCGGCACGGCCATGCTCTGCTACGTCACGCCCAAGGAGCATCTGGGCCTGCCGGATCGTCAGGACGTCAAGGACGGCGTCATCACCTACAAGATCGCCGCCCACGCCGCCGACCTGGCCAAGGGCCACCCCGCCGCCCGCCTGCACGACGACGCCCTGTCACGCGCCCGGTTCGAGTTCCGCTGGGAGGATCAGTTCAACCTGGGTCTGGACCCCGAAACCGCCCGCAAATACCACGACGCCACCCTGCCCAAGGAGGCCCACAAGACCGCCCACTTCTGCTCCATGTGCGGGCCCAAGTTCTGCTCGATGAAGATCAGCCAGGACATCCGCGACGCCGCCGCCGCCCAAAACGACGCCGGCGCCTCCCTGTCGGAAGCCGAAGCCGGCATGGCGGAGATGAGCGCGAAGTTCAGGGCCGGGGGCGGGGTGGTGGAGGTGAAGGTGTGAGGGGCTGCGAATTGGTTTGCATCTTTTCGTTCCGAAAGGAGATGCTTCGGCATCAATAACTGAATCGAATCATGATTTCGCTGGCGCGTCGGACGTCTGCCAATCTCAACCCCGACAAAGCGCTGATCTTCAGGATCACCCACATTGAGAATCTGAGGTGGATTCTCGAGAATGGCCTTCACTGCGCGAGCAGCGGACACCGCGATCCCAACTTCATTTCGATCGGCAACCCGGACCTCATAAGCCGTCGAGCTGGTCGGGTTTTGCCGCCGCCGCACGGTGGGCATCTCAGCGACTACGTGCCGTTCTATTTCACGCCATATTCGCCGATGATGCTCAACATTAAGACGGGCTACAACGGCATCATCAAGCGCCCCAATGCCGACATCGTTGTGATGGTCAGCTCGTTCCACCACCTTCAAAGTCGCGGGACTCACGTTGTGTTTAGCGACCGGCACGCTTATTTACAGGCTGCGAACTTCTCCGCAGACCCCAACGACCTCTCTCGGATCGACTGGAAGCTGCTTCAAAGCAGAGACTTCAAGCGCGATCCTGAGGACCCGGAAAAAGTCGAACGTTATCAAGCCGAAGCGCTAGCGCACCAGCACGTTCCCGTTGATGCCCTCTTGGGGATCGCGTGCTACAGTGATTCGTCAAAGGCAAAAGTGGAACATCACGTTGCGGCTACAGGCGCAGCGGTAAGGATCATAGCCCAGCCAGCCTGGTATTTCTGATGATAGAATATACGCAAGGAAATCTATTAGAAGCTGACACAGAAGCGCTGGTCAACACGGTTAACACCGTGGGCGTGATGGGAAAGGGCATTGCCTTGATGTTCAAGGAAGCCTTTCCGGAGAACTACAAAGCCTACGCGATTGCTTGCGAGGCCGAAAAGATTGCGGTGGGAGAGGTGTTCTCCACTTACCGTACAGACATGTACGGACCAAAGTGGATCGTTAATTTTCCAACGAAGAAGCACTGGCGGCACCCCTCCAAGTTGGAGTGGATTGAAGCAGGCCTTGAGGATCTGAGGTCATTCATCGTTGAGAACAAGGTCCGCTCTATTGCTATACCTCCTCTAGGAGCCGGCAATGGCGGGCTGAATTGGGCTGACGTTAGGCCGTTGGTCGATCGCATCCTAGGCGATTTACCAGATACTAAGATCGTCGTGTTTGAACCAACCTCGAAGTATCAGAACGTTGCCAAGAGCAAGGGCAGCGAGAAGCTCACCCCAGCTCGCGCGCTCGTAGCCGAAGCCGTACGTCGCTATAGTATATTGGGCCTCGATTGTTCCTTGTTGGAAGTTCAGAAGCTTGCTTGGTTTCTTCATAGAAGCGTTAGCAAGTCTGAGTTCCAAGACCCTCTGTCTCTGAACTTTCAAGCTAATCGTTACGGTCCTTACTCTGACCGGCTGAGACACCTTCTAGATGGGTTGGACGGCAGTTATCTTCATTGTGACAAGCGTCTTGGTGATGCTGGTCCTTCGGATTTGATCCATTTCGATGAGAATAAGCGAACTCGCTTGTCAGCCTATTTCACTGCTCCTGAGGCAGCTGCGCTTTTGCCAGTTCTCGAGATGACGTCTCAAATTATCGACGGATTTGAGTCGCCGCTGGGCATGGAACTCTTAGCCACGGTGGACTGGCTCATTCACATCGAAGGTGCCTCACCCTCCATCGAGGGCATCCGCAAGGGCTTATCTGCATGGCCCGCTGGTCCGGCGGCCTCCGAACGCAAGCAGCGGATTTTCGACGACCGATTGATATCATTGGCGCTTGACCGCCTTGGGCCAAAGCAAGCAGCGCTTGCCGACTGAAACGCAGGGGTCTCGCCTCTTCATCTCATGCCCACCCTCGTCCTCCTCGCCGGCCCGAACGGCGCCGGAAAGACCACCTTCATCAACCGCTTCCTGCGTCAGCGGGCGGAGGCGTTTCGGTTCGTGAACCCGGACGAGGTCGCGCGGGGTCTGGCGGGGGAAGGCGCGGCGCGCGATCTGGCGGCGGGGCGGCTGGTGCTGGAACGGCTGGACGCCCTGTTCGTCGAGCGGGCCGACGTGGTGCTGGAAACGACGCTGGCCACCCGCTCCCACGCCCCGCGCATCCGCCGGTTCAAGGCTGCCGGATACCGGGTCGAACTGATCTATCTGCGCCCGCCTTCGGCCGATTTCTCCGTCGCCCGCGTGGCGCGTCGCGTGGCCCAGGGAGGCCACAACATTCCCGAGGCTGCGCTGCGCCGCCGTTTCACCCTCAGCCTCGACTATCTGGAGACGACCTACAAACCGCTGGTGGACGCGTGGGAGGTCTATGCGAGTAGCGACGACGGGCTCGAACTGTTAGATTGGGGGCCGAAATGAAGATGCTCTTCGACCGAGAAACCGTTCTGAAGGCCGGACGCGACGCCGCCCGGATCGCGCGCGAAGGCACGCGCGAGGAGAAGTCCGGCAAGTTCCTGCCGCCCCCCGGCTGGAAGGGGCATCTGGTCACCGCCGCCGACGCCGCGCCTGCACCGAAGAAGCGGGCTTAAGCCTTCCCTCTCCCGTTGGGAGAGGGCTTGAGCGTCCGAGAGCGAAGCGATTGGAAACGCGAAAGGGTGAGGGTCGGCCCTCGCCGCAGACGAACGCCCCTCACCCTTTGGCGGCTTCGCGCCGCCCTTCGGGTCAGCCAAGGCGCATCGCTGACGCTCTGCGGGCTTCAAGCCCTCTCCCGTCGGGAGAGGGAATGCATAGCCAGCCCGTCTACCTATGCACGACGTCCCTGCCCCGGCCGTTGAAATCCCTCGTCTTTCGCAAAATCGAGGCCCTCTACCCTATCACGGTTCGGGGCGGCCTTAGACTGGCGGGGCGTCCTGTGTCGGGCGCGGGCGACAGGCCGGGGATGGGATGGACGACGACCACAGCTATGACGACGGCGGGTTCGAGGGGCCGCGCGATCCGTTTTACGATGCGATGACCCAGCAGGCGCTGGATCAGATCCGCATCCTGCGCGAGGCGGGTCTGGAGCAGACCTATCGCGACGCCCTGCATCACGATTCCTCGCCCGAGGCCGAGGCGGCCTTCTGGCGCGCGCACGGCCTGCCGATGCATCTGCTGCGGCTGCCCGATCTGGTCACATCGGACCCCGCCGCGCGCGCGGCCGACCGGGTGCAGAACCGGGCCTATCGCCGGCTGTCGAAAGAGGCGTGGGAGGCGGCGGGCACGGCCTATCTGGCGGGCTCCACGGCCGAGGAGGTCAGCGCCGTCTATGGCATGGCGGTCAGTACCTTTCGCGCCCGCGCCAAGGACGAAGGCTGGCGGCGCGAGGATCAGCCCGATCCGCTGCGCGAGCCGATCGACCTGGAGGCCGAGACGGCCGACGGCTTGCCCGACTATGGGGCCATGGCGGCCCACGCCCTGGTGCGGCTGAACCGGGCGCTTCAGGCCGGGCGCGCGCTGGAGGCCGCGCGCTGGGTGCGGCTGCACGCCGACTTGACCCGGATGGCGGCCGCCCCGCCCGCACCTTCGTCTGCGCCCACGCCGAAGCCGCCGGCGCCGCCCCCGGCCCAGCCCAAGGAACCCGACCTGGGCGAACGCGCCGCCGCCGTCGCCGAACAGGTCGGCCAGATCGCCCGCGAGGCCTGCGCCCTCAAGCGCGGCGACTACGCCGGCCGCGACGCCCTGATGGCCCGCCTCGAGGCGCTGGACGACCTGAAGCCGCCCCCGAGATCAGACGAATTAGACGAAATAGACGGTGTTTTTGCAGGGGCGGGGTCGAAAGCCGAACCGCCGGGCTGAAGGTGGGTCGTGAGTGGTGACTGGCGAGTAGGCGCGCCTCTTTTCACCAATCACCACTCACCATTCACCCCCCTCACACCTCCGACGCGATCTTGCGCAGGGCCTCTTCGAACACCGAGGCCGGCTGACCGCCCGAGATCAGATATTTGCCCTCGACCACCACGGCCGGGACCGAGGTGATGCCGCGCGCACGCCACAGGTCCTCGGCCTGGCGCACGGCCTGGGCGTAGCGGCCCGAGGCCAGCACCTCGCCCGCCTCGGCCCGGTCCAGCCCGGCCTTTTCGGCGGCGGCGGTCAGGACGCCGGCGTCGGTCAGGTTGCGGTTCTCGGTGAAATGCGCGGTGAACAGCGCCTGTTTCAGCGCCTTCTGCTTCTCGGGCGCGGTCTCGTGCGCCCAGTGCAGCAGCCGGTGGGCGTCGAAGGTGTTCCAGATGCGGCTGTCGTCGGTCATCCGCATGTCGAAGCCCACCTCGCCCGCCCGCTCGCGGATCATGGCGCGGTTGGCGGCGGACTGCTCAGGGCTTGCGCCGTATTTGCGGCCGATATGTTCGACGATGTTCTCGCCCTCGGGCGCGATCTGGGGGTTCAGCTCGAACGGCTGAAAGGCGATGTCGGCGGCGATCCCCTCGGCCTTCAAGGCGTCCAGCGCCGTGTCCAGCCCGCCCAGCCCCACGACGCACCAGGGGCAGACGACGTCGGACACGAAGTCGATCTTCAGGGTCTTGAGTGGAGCGTTCATGGCGCGGCCTTCTGGAACAGCGTGTGTTGCAAAGCATATGGCGACGCCGCGCCGCGCGACAAGTCTCAGCCCAGGCTCAAATCCCTGGGCGGGCGAATCCGGCGCCAGCGCGCCTCCACGAAGGCGAAGGCGCCGAAGGCCATCAGCCCCGCCGCCGTCAGCCCCAGGATCCACGATCCGCCCGGCTGGGCCTCCAGCGCGTCCAGCGCCGCCGCCGTCGTCGTCACCTCGCCCGAGCGCGCATGCAGCCCCGCCAGAACCACGAACACCCCCAGCGGCAGATAGGCGAACCCGCGCGCCGCATAGCCCGCCCGCGCCAGCGCCGTCGCCGTGCCGCAGAAGGCCTTGGGACAGGCCAGGGCGTCGTCGAAGTCGTCGCGGATCGCCCGGACGATGTTGCCGACGCCGACCCCCAGCACCACCAGCCCCGCCCCGATCAGCAGCACCTCGCCGAACGGCATCCCCAGCAGCATCGCCGCCTTCTCCTGGTTCTCGGCCACGCTCTCGGCCTGGGCCGCCGAAGCGTTCGTCGCCTCGCCGAACTCGTCCAGATATTCGAACACCCCCGACGCCAGCACGCCGTAAAACAGGCCGCTGACCGCCTGGCCCGCCCGCGTCGTCCAGCCCTTCAGGTCCGTTCCCTCGTGATCCGCGTCGAACACCGCCTGCAACACCCGCCAGCCGACGAAGGCCCACAGGCCCAGTCCCAGCAGCACCAGCCAGACCTTGCCAAACGGCTGCTCGGCCAACCAGCCCGCCGCCCCGCTGGTCCCCACCGCATCGCCGATCCGGTCCGTCGCCGCCAGCAGGGTCAGCGCGCCGGCCGACAGGTAAACGAAGCCCCGCGCCCCATAGCCGACCCGCGCCGCCCATTCGATCAGGGTCGCCAGCGGCGGCAGGCGAAGGGTCTTGGCGGCGTTCATGATGTCTCCCACGTCAGGACGCCCTCAACGCGCCGGCCGAGGCAAAGGCTCCGCTTCGCCCCTGTGTCGACATCCGACAGACTCCGAGCGACGTATGCCGCTAGGGTTCGCGCCCTTGGGAGGCGTTCGCTTGAACATCTACGAGTTTCACTTTTTCGACGAGGCGGATCGCCGTCCGATGCTCGACTTCTTCGACGGCGCCGACGATGCGGCGGCGCTGGAAGCCGCGCGGTCTCAACTGTCGCATCATGCCTCCTGCACGGGTGTCGAGGTGCTGGAAGCCGGGCGCCTGGTCGGCCGCGTCACCCGCTGAGCCTCGACCACACTCTGCCCGATCGCGTACACAACGCGGTAAAGACACGACTTTTCCCCAGAAAGCCGCGTGATATATAGCAACGCTGTGTCGAGATTCGACAGACGCCACGCTCAGATCGCCTTATGCGCGAACTCATGAACCGCCTTTCGTCCGGCAACCGCTTGATCCAGGGGATGAACCCCGACGATCGCGACGCGCTCCTCGCCATCGCCACCCCGGTGGAATTCGCGCCCGGCCATGTGTTCAGCGAGCCCGACGACGCCATCGAACATCTGCATTTCATCGACAGCGGCTTCTGCTCGTCGGTCGCGGTGCTGGAGGACGGCCGGACCGTGGAGACCGTGATGATCGGGCGCGAAGGCGTGTTGGGCGTCGTCGCCTCGGTCGTGCCGCACCATGCCCATACCCGCAGCGTGGCTCAGGTCGCCGGGACGGCGCGCCGGGTGGACGCCGCCAAGTTCCGCGCCCTGTCGGCTCAGCGGCCGGGCGTTCGCGACGCCGTCGCCGACTACATGGCGCGACTTCAGGGCGAGTTGGAGCAGTCGGCCGCCTGCAACGCCCTGCACCACGCCGGGCAGCGGTTCGCCAAATGGCTGCTGCGCTGCCACGACCGGGTCGAGGGCGACACCCTGAACCTGACGCAGGAGTATCTCGCCTCCATGCTGGGCTCGCAGCGGACCACGGTGAACGAGGCGGCGCAGGGGCTTCAGAAGGCGGGCGCCATCGCCTATTCGCGCGGTCGCATCACGGTGCTGGATCGGGCGGCCCTGGAGCGGGCGGCGTGCGAATGCTACCGCCGGGGCGACGACCTGCAGTCCTAGTCGACCTGGGCGGCCGGCAGTTCGAGCACCGCCTTCAGCCCGCCCATGTCGCTGTCCGACAGCATCAGCCGCCCGCCGTAGGCGCGCGTCAGGTCGTCCACGATCGACAGGCCCAGGCCCGAACCCGGCGCGCTCTCGTCCAGCCGCGCGCCGCGCTGCATGACCGTGTCGCGCTGATCCGCAGGCAGGCCCGCGCCGTCGTCCTCGACCACCAGTATCATCTGCCCCAACCCGCTGCCGCCCGCCGAGACGCGCACCCGTCGCCTGGAGAACTTGGCGGCGTTCTCGATCAGATTGCCCAGGATTTCCTGCAAATCCTGACGCTCGCCCAGGAAGGACAGGGTGTCGGGCGCACGCCAGTCGATCTCGACGTTCTTGTCGCGGAAGACCTGCTCGATCATGACCGCCAGTTCGTCCAGCACCTCGGCGACGGGCGTCGTCTCGCCCAGACCGTGGGCGGCGCGCGCAGCGGCGCGCGCGCGGCGCAGGTGGTGATCGACCTGGCCCTGCATGATTTTGGTCTGGCGCCGCACCAGTTCGGGCAAGTCGCCTTCATCGGTCCCTGCCTCGGCCAGCATGACGGAGATCGGCGTCTTCAGCGCATGGGCCAGGTTGCCGACGTGGGTGCGCTGGCGATCCACGACCTCCTGATTGTGATCCAGCAGGCGGTTCACCTGCTCGGCCAAAGGCTGGATTTCCTGCGGATACGAGCGGCCGATCCGGGCGGACTTGCCCTTGCGCACGTCGGCGATCTCGTCGCGCAGGTCGAACAGGGGACGCAGGCCGATGCGCACCTGAATGAAGACCGCCGATACGAGTCCGAGCCCCAGGATCAGGAAGGCGATCCAGGTCACACCCGCGAACTGACGCGTGTCCGCATCGACGTCGGAGCGATCCAGCGCGGCGATGAAGATGACCGGGTGTTCGTGCCGGGGGATGGACTTCATGCTGGCGGCGACGCGCAGCGGCTCGCGCGTCTCGGCGTCGTCCTTGGGGCCGGTGGTGTTGAAGGTGATGACGTCGCCGAAGGCCGCATCCAGCCGCGCGGGGAGGTCGGCGGGCAGGGCCAGGTCATAGCGCCACAACGAGGTCGATCGCGCCAGGCTGACCAACTGACCATTGGGGCGAACCTCCATGATCTGCCAGTATTTGCCCGACAACAGACGCAGGGTTCGCGCGTCCTGGATCTGCGGAATGGCCTCGCCTTGCGGGGTGCGACTGGCGCCGACCACGATCTCGTCGATCGTCTCGTTCAGCATGGCGCCCAGACGCCGCAGGGCGGATTCCTGAAACGCCTGGGTCAGCACCAGTGCTGAAATGACCAGAGCGACCACGATCCAGGCCGAGGCCAGCCAGATCAGCCGGCGGGTCAGGGAGCGACCGGGGCGACCGAACCAGCGGCCCCAGTCGTGGGGCCCGCCGGCGTTCGGTTTCGAAGCCGTCGCCTCGGTCACGCCGGGTCGGATTCGCCCGCCAGCGGCGTCAGCCGATAGCCGAGGCCGCGCACGGTCTCGATCCGGTCCGATCCGACCTTCTTGCGCACCCGGCCGATGAAGACCTCGATGGTGTTGGAGTCGCGGTCGAAGTCCTGATCGTAGAGGTGTTCGACCAGCTCGGTGCGGCTGATGACACGGCCCTGATGCATCATCATGTAGTGCAGCAGCCGGTACTCCAGCGAGGTCAGGCGCAGGGGCTCGCCATTGACGCTGGCCCGGGCCGCACGGGGATCCAGCCGCAAGCCGCCGCACGACAAGGTCGCCGAGGCGATGCCCGCCGAGCGGCGCAGCAGCGCCCGCAGACGCGCCAGCAGCTCCTCGGTATGGAAGGGCTTGGTCAGATAGTCGTCGGCCCCGGCGTCGAAGCCCGCCACCTTGTCCGACCAGGCGCCGCGCGCCGTCAGGATCAGGACCGGCGTCGTCTTGCCCTCGCGCCGCCAGCGTTCCAGCACCGACACGCCGTCGATCTTGGGCAGACCCAAGTCCAGGACGATGACGTCATAGGGTTCGTTCTCGCCCAGATAATGGGCTTCTTCGCCGTCCGGCGCATGGGCCACGGCATAGCCCGCGTCGCCCAGCGCCGCCTTAAGCTGACGCGACAGATCCGCGTCGTCCTCGACCAGAAGCACCCGCATCAGTTCGGCCTGCGACGTTGATTGTTGTTGTCGGGACGCGCCTGTCCGGTCTGGCCGTCGACCACCACCTCGCGCACGCGTCCGTCGCGTTCGACCAGGACGGAATAGTTGCCATCGCGGCGGGGTTGGGTGTCGATCGGGCGACCGCCGCCGGCCTCGCCGCCACGACGACGGGCCTCGTCGGGGCTGACGCGCGGACCACGGTCCTGCGAGCGCTGATCCTGGTCGCGCGACTGGGCCTGCGCCGACGTCGTCATGACGGGCGCAAAAGCCAGACCGAGAGCCAGGGCCAGGGCCGGAGGGGCGATCAGGAGAGGGGCGGGTTTACGAAACATGGCGACCGATCTAGTCCCGATCATCTGAACGGGCGCTGAATACGTCGTATAGTTTAAAGCGAACGCTGCTCCAAACCGGAGACCAGATCAAAAGACGGCGGCGTGACGTCTCTTCATCCAGATGAACCGAACCTGATCGATCCTGTTCAGAACCGGCTCAGTCGCCGGGTGCTCAGATCGCCTCATCGCTGGTCACCCCGACCGGCAGAACATTTGAGGAGATCGCCATGCGCAAACTCATCGTCCCCGCCATCGCCCTAGCCGCCGCCTCGGTCGCCGCGCCGTCCTTCGCCCAGTCCTATCATCACCGCCCGGCCCCGCCCCATCACGCCGGCTATGGCTCGTGGCAGTCGATCAACGCCCGCCAGGCCAACCTGGATCGTCGCATCGATCAGGGCGTCCGCAACGGCCAACTGAGCCGCCGCGAAGCCACCCGTCTGCGCGGAGAGTTCAACAGCCTGCTGCGCCTGGAGGCCAACTACCGCCGCGGCGGCCTGACCGCCTGGGAACGCCAGGACCTGGACCGTCGCTTCGACCGCCTCTCGGCCCAGATCCGCTACGAACGCCGCGATTACGACAACCGTCGCGGCTGATCATCTCGACAAAGACAGTTGGAAGCGCGGCCGCAAGGCCGCGCTTTTCTTAGCACCATCCGCGTCTCGCGCACACGCTGTGGCGTGACCCTCATTGATGCTGAAATACATCGGCAATGGCTGGTGGCCTTGGGGCTGAAGGATGCAGTGACCCGATTGGGGCAGCTGATCTGCGAACTTTATCTGCGTCTGGAAGCCGTAAACCTGGCCGGTGACTATACTTTTGATTGCCCTTTGACCCAATCCGATCTGGCCGACATGCTTGGCATATCGAATGTCCATGTAAATCGGTCGCTGAAAGCCTTGCGGCACCGGGGATTAGTCCAATGGCGGAATGCTCTCCCGATCCTCAAGCAGCGTTGCCTTCGCGAAACGGCGAAACGCATAAGCCTATCCGGACGTATCAGCGACCGACCGCCCCGCGCTGGGGTGCTACGATCTACGGCGTCAGACGCTCGCGATCCAGTCTCGACCCGACACGTAATTCCTGACAGGCAGCCCAGCGATACGGCGGAGCCGATCAACATCCAGCAGCGAAATCGTCTGGTCGGACCGTTTGATCAGGTTCAGGCGATCCATCTCGCGGAGGGTTCTGTTCACATGCACCGGCGTGATGCCGATCAGGTCGCCGAGATCGCGTTGGGTCAAGGGCATGTGGAACATGCCGCCCGGCGCATCGCCGCGTTCGGACAATCGATCGAACAGATTGGTCAGCGTGGCGGCGATGCGAACGTGTGCGGGCTGACGTGACCCCCTGAAACTCCTCCAGGAATAGCTAGAGTCCGCCCAACGAAGGACGGACAGAATGAAGCGATCAAGGTTCACGGAAGAGCAAATCATCGGGATCTTGCGGGAGCAGGAGGCCGGTGTGGCGACGGCAG